>JBDRAL010000086.1:0-322359 GCA_039793685.1 Blastocatellia bacterium NZW_1522 | reverse complement strand
CTCCCGACTCCCGACTCCCGACTCCCGACTCCCGACTCCCGACTCCCGACTCCCGACTCCCGACTCCCGACTCACGACTCCCGACTCCCGACTCCCGACTCCCGACTCCCGACTCCCGACTCCCGACTCCCGACTCCCGACTCCTTACTTCGAGAGTTCAACCGTGATGACCGGGCCACCGCCTTCGGAGGTAATCTTCACGGGTTTCCGGCCTTCCTTGGCAATCCAGAGGACGGTTTTTTGGGGTCCCTTTTCATCCGTGATTTCGACCCGGAATGTTTCAAACGTTCCGGCCGCGACCGTAACCGACTCCACGCCAACGACTTTGAGTTGTCTGACGGAAGCTTTCTGGGTTTGAAGGTCAAAGTTGCGGAAGTTCACCGCGTACCCGGGGGCGAGGGGAAGGCGACCGAGAACGACATACGAACCGGCCCCGTCGGCGAAAATCGGTCCTCCGGTTTCGGCTTCGATGGGCCGACTTTGCGAACCCATCATCATCCGGCCGTTGGCCTTGTTCCCCTGAAAGGTCAGGTCCACCGTGATGGCGCCCTGGCGAACCGAACGATTTCGCGCAATCAGGGATCCTTTCGACAGGGTGACCTGATCCGAAATGACGCCGATGGGCAGTTTCGCGTTTTCGCTGACGGCCCACCCGTCGGGCGAATCCTTGATTTCAAGGGTGATTTCGAGCGGATAGGATTGTCCGCCCGCTTCCAGCTTCCCCGTGTAGCCCAACGTCAGCGGAGAAAGGTCGGTTTCCGGCGTCGGCAGCATCGCGCCGGTGGCGGGCTGGGCGACCTTCACCGACTTCACGTCCACCGTGATTTCCCCGAGCCGTTTTGAAACGTCCGGCGTGGCGTTTTCCTGAAATCGTCCGTTGAGGTGCTTCGCGAGGAATTTCTCGGCGGCGGCGAGCATCGCCATGTTGTTCACCGGCCGGGCGAATCCGTGGCCTTCGTCCGGCGCGCAGATGTACTCCACCGGAAATCCGCGGTCGCGCAGGGCGACCACGATCTGGTCGGATTCGCGCTTGTTGACGCGGGGATCGTTCGCGCCCTGCACGACCATCAGCGGGGTTTTGATTTTTTCGGCGAAATTGAGCGGCGACTGCCGTTGAAGCTGGGCTTTGCCTTCCGCCGTATTCGGGTCGCCCATCCGGGTGTGGAAGATGATGCGTCCGGCTTCCCAGTAGGGCGGAATGGATTCGAGCAGGGTAATCAGGTTCGACGGGGCCACGATGGCGACCGCCGCGGCGTAGACATCGGGCGTGAAGGCGACACCTGCAAGGGTGGCGTAACCGCCGTAGCTCCCGCCCATGATGCCGACCCGCTTGGGATCGACGATTCCCTTTGAAACCAGATGCTTGACGCCCCAGGTGAGGTCGTCCTGCATCGTCTCGCCCCACTTTTTATTGCCCGCGTTGAGAAATTTCTTCCCGTACCCGGTGGAGGAACGGAAATTGGGCTGGAGCACCGCGTAGCCGCGATTGGCGAGAAACTGGGCGTACGGATCGAAGCCCCACTCGTCGCGCGCCCACGGGCCGCCGTGCGGAAACACGATCAGCGGCAGGTTTTTCGCCTGAACGCCCTTCGGAAGGGTCAGAAACGCCGGAATTTCAAGCCCGTCGGACGACGGATAACGAATCGCTTCCATCGTGGCGAGGTGTTCGCGGACGAGTTTTTCCCGCGTGCGATACTGAAACGTCAGCTTTTTGGTTTTCCGCTCGAACAGCCACCGCTCGCCCGGCTCCGTGTCGCTCGACAGGGAAAGCAGCCAGGTCTGTTCGTCCTTCGTTCCCGAACCGAGGCTGATGTCCTTGCCGGGGAATTTCTGCTGGAGAAACTTGTAGTCGCTCTCGTAGGACTTGTCGCGCCAGTACACGCGCGTCCGGTCGTCGTTGTAGGTCGTGGCGACGAGGTCGTCGCTGATTTCCGAGAAAATCGGTCCGCCGAAATCCACCCGCTTGAGCGGATCGCTTTCGACCGGTTCTTCCTTGCCGGTTTCGGAATCGAGCAGCGCGAGCCGGGTCAGGTCGGAATCGCCCTGGTTGGTCACCAGGTAGAAACGCTTTCCGTCCTTGTGGAAGCGAACCGGGTTGGCCTCCTCGAAAACGGAGCAGGAAAAGAGTTTCTTGAACCCGTCGGCGTCAACCCGAAGAATTTCCGTGTCGCCGGCGTCGGTGATGCGGACGGCCAGCCGGAGGTTTCCGTTCAAATCGAACTGCCAGCCCGAAATCTTGTCGGTGTTTTTCCGGATGAGCGTCCGTTCCCCGGTCGCGATGTTGAGTTTGTAGAGGTCATGCCACGACTGGTCGCGGTCGTTCAGCCCGATGAACATCAGGTTCGGGTCAAATTCCGGCACGTCGATGATTTGAACCTGAACGCCCTTCAGGTTGGTGAGATCGCGGGCGGGGGGCACTTCCTGCCCGGCGGGGACGGCGTCGTTCGGGTTGACGGCGTAGATGTTGAAATTCTCGTCGCCGCCCTTGTCCTGCGCGAAAAGGAGAAATTTGCCGTCGCGACTCCAGAAATACTGCCGGATGGGCCGACTGGTGTCCGCCGTGACGGGGCGGGCCTTGTCGAAGGCTTCTTCGGTCCGTTTGACCCAGACGTTCTGCGTTCCCTTGAACGGTTTCAGAAAGGCGATGAACTTTCCGTCGGGGGAAATCTGCGCGCCGGAGAGTTCGGGCGCGTCAAACAGAAGCTGGCGGTCGATAATCGGAGGCGGCGCGGAGGTTTTGTCCTGCGCGAGGGCGGGCGTCACGGCGGCGACGGTTCCGAGCGCGAAACCGAGGCCCACGGCGACGAGACGCGAAAAGCGTTTCATAAAGTTCTCCTCGAAAGAGAAAAAATTGCCGGATGGGTTGCGTGGTTGCGCGGCTATACGGCTTCAAACGGAAAATGTTCAGCGGCACCGGTTTTTTTGAGGCTTTCCGGCTGGTGGGCGACCGTTTCCGGGGCCGGGGAGGGCCGGTCGGCCGGGAAAACGAGATTTTTTTGTCTGGTTTTCGGAAGTTCGGCTACACAAACGGGTTGCGGCGTTTATTATTGCGAATTCGACGCCGCCTCCTCCGCGGTGTCGGTGTTCCCAGACAACCTCCCGACGGAGCCGTTATGCCGAAGATTCACGACATTGAATACACCCCGAATCCGAATGCGCGAAAGATTGTTCTGAAGGAACCCATTGCCGCGCCGGGCGTGTCGCTCAGTTTTTCGAATTTGCAGGAAGCCTCGATCAATCCTCTGGCTGAAGCGCTTTTCGCAATTCCGCATGTCACCAGCGTTTTCATGATGGACCGCTTCGTGACGATTTCGAAGGACAATTCGGTTGAGTGGGACGAACTGCTCCGGCAGGTGGCGATTCCGATCCGGGCCGCCGAGCCGGTCAACGCCTCCGCTCCGGCTGCCCCGGCGTATCAGAAGGGCGAAAACCTCGAAATCGACCGGATCAATGAAATTCTCGACGACCGTATCCGCCCCGGACTCGCGGGCGACGGCGGCGGCCTCGAAGTGGTGAGCTTTCACGACAACACGCTGGCCGTCAGGTATCAGGGCGCCTGCGGAAGCTGCCCGAGTTCGATTTCGGGAACGCTGTACGGCATTCAGAGCATTTTGCGGGAGGAGTTCAATCCTGACGTGACGGTGATCGCGGTTTAACCGCCTGAAACGATCTCCAAAAGAAACCGCCGCGAACGACGTGTTCCCGGCGGTTTTCTTGTTTTTGAACCTTGCGTGCTGGAAGCGTGCTCCTTTTCCCGTTTTTCGGGCGGATTCGAGTTGAACTTCGGGTGAAACAGCGGGAAACTCCGTCACCATCGACGACAATTTTCCTTCCGCCCGTTTTCGCCTCGCATGTTTCAACCGTTCGGGTATGAACCGGTCGAAAATCTGAGCCTGAGTCCGCGCACGCTGGTGGTCCGCGCCCGACGCAGCGCGGACGATCGCCCGGTCGTCCTCAAGACCACGGTCGAGGAATGTCCCGAACCATCGGTTTTCGCCGGATTTCAGCGCGAGTTCGAAATTCTCCGCCTGCTCGACGGACGCGGCGCGGTCAGGGTCCTCGATTTTCAGCGGATGGAATTCCGCCCTGTTCTGGCTCTCGAAGACACGGGCGGGCGCTCGTTGAAACTGGCTTTCGGTGAAAAACCGCCGGACCTTCGGCGGTCCCTTGAAACCGGGATTCTGGTTCTCGAACGGCTGGCCGAAATCCACCGGCTGAACGTCATCCACAAGGACGTCAATCCTTCCAACATCATTGTGAACGCCGACGGCGGGGTCCGCCTCATCGACTTCGGGATTGCCACCCGGATTTCGAGGGAGCAACCCGTCTACGTCAATCCGGGCGGAATTGCCGGAACGCTTCGGTACATCTCGCCGGAACAGACGGGGCGGTTGAACCGTTGCGTTGATCGCCGGACGGACCTGTATTCATTCGGGGTGATGCTTTACGAATGGCTCGCCGGGCGTCCTCCGTTCGAGTTCGACGATCCCTTCGATCTGGTGTACGGCCATCTCGCGCTCGTCCCGCCGGATGCCCGCGAGTTCAATAGCGGGATTCCGGACATGGTGTCGGCCATTCTGGCCCGCCTCCTCGCCAAGAATCCCGACGAACGCTACCAGTCCGCTGACGGCATTCGGGCGGATCTTCAGGAATCGATCCGGCGGCTGGCGTCCCGGGATGCTTCGGTTTTTGCGATTGGGAAACTGGATGGCGTTTCACGGTTGCGGGCGCCGAACCGTTTGTACGGCCGGAAACGAGAAATGACGGCGCTGGAGGAAGCTTTCGAGCGGGTCGGTCGGGGCGCCCGGGAAATCGTCACCGTGGCCGGGTATTCAGGGATCGGAAAAACGTCGCTCGTGGGTGAGTTATTTCCCTCGGTCACGCGGCGGCGGGGTTTTTTTGCTTCCGGAAAATTCGAGCAGCTTCAGCGCAACATCCCCTATGCCGCCCTGACGCAGGCGTTCCGGGGACTGATTCGCGACCTCCTGACCGAGAGTGAGTCGCATCTGGCCGGCTGGCGTTCCGTCATCGAGGCGGCGCTGGGAGAGAATGTCGGCGTCATCACCCCGCTCATCCCGGAGTTGAAACTGATTACGGGAGACCCCGGCCCGGTGGCGGATCTCCTTCCACATGAAGCCGGGCGGCGGTTGCGCCATCTGTTCAGCCGGTTTGTGGCCTGTTTCGCGGCGTTCGAACATCCCCTGGTCATTTTTCTCGATGACCTCCAATGGGCCGATGCCGCTTCGCTTTCGTTGATTTCAGACCTGATGGGCGACGAGCAGGCCGGACACGTTCTGTTCGTTTTTGCTTACCGCGACAACGAGGTGGCGACGGACCACTCGTTTCGGCTTCTTCTGGACGGCGTTCGTTGGCGGGAAATGCCGGTGACGGAATTGAAACTCGCCCCGCTCGACGGGGAGGCCGTCGCGGAGTATGTCGGCGATGTCCTCGGCGGTGATCAGCCCGCGCTGGCCGAGTTGCTGCTCGCGAAAACCGGGGGAAATCCCTTTTTCGTCGGCGAGTTATTGAACCGGTTTTTTGCGGAAGGGTTTATTCGGCCGGATGAATCCGGGACGTGGCGAATTGACATGGAGGGAATTCGTCATTCGAATCCCTCCGAAAATGTCGTGGACCTGCTGACGGAAATTCTTTCCCGCCTTCCGGCGTCCACGCTCGCCACGCTTACGGTCGCGGCCTGTCTCGGGCGGCGATTTTCGGTGTCGGTGGTGGCCGGGATACTGGAAATCGCCGAATCCGAGGTGATCGAGCGACTGTCCGAGGCGGTGGCGGGTGATTTCGTCCTCGGAAGGACCGGCGAAGCCGATTTCGCCTTTGTCCATGACCGGGTTCAACAGGCGACCTATGCGCTGATTCCCGAAACGGAACGTCCCGCGATACACCATCGGATCGGCCGGTTTCTGGCGGCGGACGAAACCTTCACCTTTGAAGCGGTGGATCACCTCAACCTCGGTCGGTCGGTTCTTTCAACGCCCCGGGAATTCGAAGAACTGGCAGGTTTGAACCTGAAGGCCGGAGTTGCCGCGCGTCGGGCGGCGGCTTTCGAGCAGGCGATGAATTATTTCCGGCGGGGGATTCAGCTTCTGTCCGGCGTTTCATCGAATCCCTGGAAAAGTCATTACGCCTTTTCGTTGAACCTTCACGTCGAGGCGGTCGAGGCGGCCTTTGCCTCGGGGGATGAGGCGGCCATGGATGCCTTTTCGGAAACGGTACTGGCCCGGGCCAAAACCGTTCTCGACTCGGCCCGGGTTCGGGAAACCCGCCTGCGTCATGAGTTTATGAAGTACCGGTTCCAGGAGGCGGTGGCGACCGGTCTGGAGGCCCTTCGCGAGCTTGGACAGCCGCTCAACGCGAAACCGACGCCCGAGGAATTCAAACAGGCTTTCGCCGAGACCCAGGCGGCCATCGGGGGGCGGCTTCATGCGGGCGACGTGCTGAACCTGGCCGATCTTCCCGAAATGACCGATCCCCAGGCGCTGGCCATTTCGCGGATTTTTCACCGGCTGGCACTGGCGGCCTACCTCGGCGCCCCGCAAATGATGGATGTATTGAATCTGACCCACATCCGCCTGCTGCTTGAAAAGGGCAACGATGCCCTTGCTTCCAGCGCCTACGCCGGTTTCGGGTTGCTTCTGATCAGCCGCTTCGGGGAAGTGGACCGTTCGAACCGGTTCGGCGATCTGGCCCTCCGACTGGCCGAACGGCCCGAGGCCCGGGCGACTCTGCCGCGAACCATTCTGGTGGTGAACCGATTTCTGCGGGTCTGGAAAGTACCCCTGGCCGAGACGCTTGACCAGTTGCTGGAGGGATTTCAACGGGGAAAGGAAACGGGCGAGTTCGAGTTTGCCGCCGTCTGCCTGACCGATTACATCAAGACCCGTCTTGCCATCGGCATTCCGCTGGGATTGTTCAACGCGGAAATCGAACTCCACGAGGCGGCGCTGACAGCCCTCCGTCATGAGCGGCAGTTGGCGGCCTGCCGGTGTCTGCGCCAGTTCGGAGCGAATCTGGCCGGACCATCTGAAACGCCTTTCCGGCTGGATGGCATTTTTGCGGACGGCCCGCGAATCGAGGCGGAGGCAAGGCGGTTCGGCGATCACGGGACATTGTCGGTCATCGGATTTCTTCGCCTGTATCTGGGAGTTCTGTTCAACCGTCCCGAAATGATTCGGGAGGGTGCGGGGCTGGTTCGCGAGAATTTCCGGACGATGTACTCGACCAGCCTTGAACCCCGTTTTCTGGCGCTCGAATCCATCGGGTTGCTCTCGATTCCGGCTCCGGAGGAAACGATTCCGGAAGGGGTTCAGGTTCGGGTCGGCGAAAACCAGACCCGGCTGGAACGATGGGCGACCGACGCTCCGATGAACTTTGCCCAGTTGTACTGGCTGGTCGAAGCCGAACGGGCGCGGGTCGTCGGGAATGTAGGCGATGCCATCGACGCTTTTGACCGAGCGATTGCGCTTTCCCGCGAAAACGGATTTCTGAACGACGAGGCGCTGGCCAACGAACGTGCGGCCACGTTCTTTCTGGAACTGGGAAAACCGAAACTGGCGTTGCCTTACGCGAGGGATGCCCGCCACGGATACGTCCGGTGGGGGGCGATGGCCAAGGCCGCCGACATCGAGGCTCGGTTCGGGGTGCGTCCCAACGTGGTCGAATCTCCCGATTCCACCGAAACGGGAAGTTTGAAAAACACCGGTACAACCGGATCGGATGCTTCCGTCGCGCTCGATTACGCCGCGGTCATGCGGGCGGCCCAGAGTCTTTCCGGGGAAATCGTGACGGAAAACCTGCTTTCGGCGGTTCTGAAAACGGCCGTCGAACTCGCCGGAGCGCAACGCGGCGCGCTGACCCTGCCCGATCAGCGGGGAGAATGGCGGGTCGAGGCCCAGCGCGATGTTTTAACGGGGGGTGATCGAACCCTGCATTCCGAACCGATTTCGGAAACCGCCTTCCTGTCACGCGCCATCGTGAACTTTGTGGTCCGGACGGGTGAAGCGGTTTTGCTTGAGGACGCGGCCCAGTCCCGGCGATTTGCGGCGGATGCCTACCTCGAAACCGCCCGGCCCCGGGCGGTCTGGTGTTTTCCCGTCCAGCGTCAGGGGCGAACCGTGGCGGTTCTGTATCTCGAACACCGCACCCTGACGAATGTGTTTACCGCCGCCCGCCGCGAGGCGCTCGACATCATCGCCGCGCAGGCTGCGGTATCGCTCGAAAATGCAAGGCTTTACGGAGATCTCGAAGTGAAGGTCCGCGAGCGGACCGACGCCCTGTCGCAGGCCAATGCCGAACTCGCCAAAACCGTCGATCAGCTTGAAGCCGCGCGGGCTGAAACCGAGCGGAAAAATGCCGAACTCGATCGCAAGATCTCGGAACTCAACCTCAAGCATCAGGAACTGGTCGTCGCCCATCAGCAGGCCGACCGGATTTTCTCCGCTCTCGCCCTCGCGCTTCCCGGAACGGTGCTGGACGGCAAATATCGGCTGGAGGAAAAAATCGGCGAGGGCGGTTTCGGAATCGTCTTCCGGGCGACCCATCTCACCCTCGGTCGGGCCATTGCGGTCAAGGTGTTCAAGCCCCGACCCGGCAACGACAACGCGCAGGCCATCGAACGTTTCAAGCGCGAGGGCGTTTCCGTGGCCCGATTGTCCCATCCGAACATCATTTCGGTGCTGGATTCGGGAATTTCGGCCCAGGGGATCGCCTATCTGGTCATGGAACTGCTCCGGGGCGTCTCGCTGGCGGAGGAATTTCGCGGGGGCGGGCTGACGACGGTCCGGAAATCGCTCGAACGCATCCTCCCGGTTTGCGATGCCCTCGCGGAAGCCCACCGTCACGACGTGATTCATCGCGACGTCAAGCCGGACAATGTTTTTCTCAACCTCACCCCTCTGGGCGAGACGGTCAAGGTGGTGGATTTCGGAATCGCCAAGATGGTTTCGGATGACACCGGCGAGGAGCTTGAACAACTGACGGCGACCAACAGCCTGATCGGAACGCCGATTTACATGTCGCCGGAGCGATTGTCGGCAAAGTCGTACGATGGGCGGTCCGACGTCTACAGCGTGGGAGTGATGCTGTATGAAATGTTCGCCGGGCGACCCCCGTTCGAAAAGAGTCTGAGCGGACTGGTCGGGTTGATGTTGTCGCACATGAACGACACCCCGCCGCGACTGGTGGAACTGAATCCGCTGGTGCCTCCCGAACTCGAAGCGCTGATTGACCGGACACTCGAAAAATCGCCCGATAACCGGCCTTCCGCCGCCGAACTGGCGGCAATGTTGCGGGAGCTTCTGGAAGGTCTCCCTCCGGCCGTCGCCGACATGCCGTTCGACCGACGCGCCCCGCTTGAGGCATTCATCCCGACGGTGTTTTCAAGCGAGCCGGACCTGGTGGGCCTGACCCGCACCCCGCCGGAAAATACATAATACAAATAGGATCGCGCGCGTACGATGACTGACCGTCAAAAGTTCCGGCATCCGAAACGGCCGAAACGCCCCGCTCATTTTCCGGAACCCGGCCAAGCGCACCCCGTTTCACCACTAACCACTAACCACTAACCACTAACCACTAACCACTAACCACTAACCACTTTTTTTAGTACCCCAATTCGCGAAGCCGCTCCACCGTCAGTCCGGAAGCCCCCGAGTCCGTTTCATAGGGGCTTTTTCCTTTTTGTCCGGTCAGCAGGCGTTCGAGGTATTTGGCCAGCACGTCGGTTTCGAGATTGACGGTCGCGCCGGGTGCCAGTTCGGCGAGGGTGGTCCAGGTGAGGGTGGTGGGAATGACCGCGACTTCGAACCAGTCCGGGCCGAGGTTCGCGACGGTCAGGCTGACGCCGTCCACTGCGATGCTGCCCTTCATCGCGATGTATTTCCCGATTTCAGGTGGAAAGCCGAACCGCATCACGACGGAACGGCCCGCCGGTTTTTTCGAACGGAAGTCACCGACGGCATCCACATGGCCCTGCACGATGTGTCCGCCCATCCTCTGGCCGACCGCGACGGCCCGTTCGAGGTTGACCCGGTCGCCAGGGCGGGCTTTGGCAAGACTCGATGTTTCAAGGGTTTCCTGCGACATGTCGGCGGTGAACCCCCCGCCGGGAAGCGTGGTCGCCGTCAGGCAGACCCCGTTGACGGCGATGCTGTCGCCGAGACGAGTACCTTCGAGGACGGTTCTGGCGGAAACCGCGATAACGCCGCCTTCGGCGGTACGGGTGATGCGCTGGATGGTGCCGAGTTCTTCGATAATGCCGGTGAACATGGATGGAATGGATTTCGACGGGATGAATCCGGCTGCGCGAGGGAGTAGGAGCGCCGGAAGTCGGTCATCTTAAAGGACTTCGTGAGAAATAAAAAACCGCTTTTGGAATGCGGAATATCGAATATCGAATGCGGAATGAATGAATTGTTTTTTTGTATTCCGCATTCCGCATTGTCCCTTACTCTTCCGTTCCGAGCGTGCCCAGCCGTTCGACTTCGGGAAGGGGATTCGCGAGGGTGACGCGATTGCGCCCCGCGCGTTTCGACTCATAAAGCGCCCGGTCAGCCATTTCGATGAGGGCATCGGGTTCATGGACCGCGGATGAGGGAACGTTTGCAACTCCGAGGCTGGCCGTAATCTGAATCAGGCCGCTGTCGGTTTCGGCGGGAGTTTCCTCGATGGTTCGGCGGAGGCGTTCGGCGACGAAATGGGCGGCTGCCGCCGGGGTATTCGGAAGAATGAGCATGAATTCCTCCCCGCCGTACCTTCCCGCGACATCCGAATCACGAAGGTTTCCCCGTAAAAGAATGGCGAGATGCTGGAGAACTTCGTTCCCGACTTCATGACCGTGGGTGTCGTTGATTTTTTTGAAGTGGTCGATATCCACCATGACCACGGAGAGTTGGCCCCGGTTTTTGGTGGTTCGTTCAAATTCCTCGGCCAGTTTCTGGCGCAGGTAACGGGAATTGAGGAGACGGGTCAGGCCGTCAATGGTGGCCAGTTCAAACAGGCGGGCGTTTTCGAGGGCGCTGACGACCTGTTGGCCGAGCGTGCGCAGCATTTCCTCGTCCTGCTCGGTAAATGCCGAGGCTTCGGTACTGGCGATGCTGATGACGCCCAACGGATTCCGATCGGCTTCGAGGGGAACGCCAAGCCATGACCGATAAGGAAGCTGTTCGGTCAGCCAGTGGTATCCATAGGAGCGGGATTCGCGCTGGATGTTGTCCACCCGGAGGGGGCGGCGGTTGCGAAGACACCATTCGGCCAGCCCGATGGCGTTTTCCTCGGGCTGGTCGAGTTCGTCAGGATTGAACGAGGGGTGACTGCTGCTGCTTCTCAGATTCCAGCGGCCGCTCGTCCCGAATTCGGGTTTTTTCCCCCGGCGCTCGGGGCGGGTCCAGCGCTGGAGTCCGGTGGTTTCCAGCCGGAGCGTTTTATCCTCGCCGATGACTTCATCGCCGGGGAGCATGTAGACCGCGAGCGAATCGGCCCCGAACAGTTCCTTCCCTTCCTGATAAAGCGTTTTCAGAAGTTCCTGGCGCGTCTGTGCGGCGGCGGAGAGTGCGCGGCCCACCCCGTTGAGAATTTTGAGTTCCGCGATGGTGCGTTGCAGTTCATCGGACGACCGGATCTGTTTTCCGACCAGAGCGACAATGGCGAGCAGAACCCCGGACAGCGCAAAAAAAACCAGGATTTCCATCCGCTGGTAGACGACTGCGAGGGAAAGGCACAGCAGCACCGTGGAAAGTTCGGTCAGAAAATCCGAGAGGGAATCCACCCCGCGAACTTCGCGAACGAACGTTGGCAGGGCCATGCCTCGCGACCAGAGGTAGAGAAACGCGATTCCGAGTCTGATCAGCAGGATGGACAGGTAAATGGCCGGGATGATCAGGACTTCCGAGAGGGAAAACGAACCCGTCGGATGCCATTCCTGACGGTAAAAGAATTTTTCGACGGTACTTCCGGTCAGCCCGATGAAGGCGAGGCTGCCGCCCTGATACAAAACCTCAAGGATGATTGTGTACCACGCGCCGATTTCGAGTCCTCGCTGCCGTTGTTCGACAAGTTGGCTCATGGTATTGAGCATCGCGGCGACACCCAGAATGCTGACCGAAATCTCGGTCGGGAACACCAGCACCACCGCAAGGCACAGTCCGTCCTCGGCCGCGATGGTATTTTCATGCTCCGGCCGGTAGCGCAGGAAAACGCACAGCATCATCAGAAGCAGGAAAACCGATGCGCCGAGGGCATTGATTCCATTGAGCTGGTAGAGAAATTTTCCCGGCGTGAACTGGCTCGATAGAAACGAAACCCAAACCAGGCTCAGAAAGCCGACGCCGAGCACCCCGATCAAGAGAAGATAGGGAAGGCCGAACCGGGTTCGTTCGAGGCGGTAAGCCATACATGCCTGAGGTGGGGCGGTAATTTCATGCGGATTTTTCCGAATGTACCAAATGGCCGGAAACCTGCAAAGCGAAGGTATCGCGTTCCGGCCCGACCTCGTTTATTTTGGGAAAACTCAAATCCTCCATTTTCGAAATTTTTCCGTTTTTTCCGAAAACGCCGAACGCCATGACGAAACCGACCGAAAAAGGCCGCAAGACCACCTCCGGCATCGAACTCAACCCCTTTTACACTCCGGCGGACGCGCCGGCTCCGACGGATGAAAAACCAGGGGCGTACCCATACACCCGGGGCATTTTTTCATCGCTCTACCGTACAAAACTCTGGACCATGCGGCAGTACGCCGGTTTCGCCACCGCCGCCGAGTCCAACAAGCGCTACCGCTACCTGCTGGAACAGGGCACGACCGGGCTGTCGGTCGCCTTCGACCTGCCGACGCAGATCGGGATGGATTCCGACTCGCCGCTCGCGATGGGTGAAGTCGGGAAGGTCGGGGTGGCGATTGATTCGCTCGAAGACATGGAAACGCTGTTCGACGGCATTCCGCTCGACAAGGTTTCGACCTCGATGACGATCAACGCGACCGCGCCGGTGCTGCTCGCGCTCTACATTGCGGTCGGACGCAAGCAGGGCGTCTCGGAGGACCAGCTCAACGGGACGGTCCAGAACGACATTCTGAAGGAATACATCGCCCGCGGAACCTACATCTACCCGCCGCGTCCGTCCCTGCGGCTCATCACGGACCTGTTCAGCTACTGCGCGAAAAACGTCCCGAACTGGAACACGATTTCGATTTCGGGCTACCACATCCGCGAGGCCGGTTCGACGGCGGCGCAGGAAATCGCCTTCACGCTGGCGGACGGCATCGCCTACGTCGAGGCGGCGATGGCGACCGGGCTGGACGTCAACGAATTCGGCCCCCGGCTGTCGTTTTTCTTCAACGCGCACAACAATTTGCTTGAAGAAGTCGCGAAATTCCGCGCCGCCCGGCGGTTGTGGGCGAAGCTGATGAAGGACCGCTTCGGGGCGACGAATCCGAAGGCGCTGCTGCTGCGGTTTCATACCCAGACGGCGGGAAGTACGCTGACGGCTCAACAGCCGGAGGTGAACATCGTCCGGACGACCATTCAGGCGCTCGCGGCGGTCCTCGGCGGCACGCAGTCGCTCCACACCAACAGCAAGGACGAAGCGCTCGGCCTGCCCACCGCTGACGCGGCTCGCGTCGCGCTGCGGACGCAGCAGGTCATCGCGTACGAATCGGGCGTCGCCGACGTGACCGATCCCTTCGGCGGTTCCTATCTGGTCGAACACCTGACCGATGAACTTGAAAAGCAGGCGACCACCTACATCGAGAAAATCGACAAGCTCGGCGGGATGCTGTCAGCCATCGAGCAGGGCTTCCCGCAGCGGGAAATCCAGCAGGCGGCCTACGACTTCCAGCGCGCGGTCGAGGCCGATGAAGCCGTGGTGGTCGGCGTGAACCGTTTTCAGGTCGAGGAAGAAAACGCGATTCCGATTTTGAAGATCGACCCTGAACTCGAACGCGCGCAGGTGGCCCGGTTGCGGGCCATGCGGGCGCGCCGCGACAACGACGCGGTGGCCGCCGCCCTCGCTGCTATCGAGACCGCCGCGAAGGGAACCGACAACCTGATGTCGCTCATCATCGACGCGGTCGAGAAATACGCCACGGTCGGCGAAATCTCCGACCGGCTGCGGAAGGTGTTCGGCGAATATCAGGAATCGGTGGTGTTTTAACGTTTGAAGCGGAGGTGTTCAGACCATGACGACCGTTGCCAAAACATCCGGAATCGCCGAAATACCCATGCCGCCGCCGGACGGACAGTCGCTCGTACTGGATCGGGTCAGTTGGGAGACCTATGAATCCCTCCTCGCCGATTTCGAGGATCGCCCGAATCCTCATTTTTTCTATGACGATGGAAAACTGGAAATCATGGTTCTTTCCCTTTCCCACGAACTGCCCAATCGCCTGCTGGCGCAACTGGTCGCGATTCTCGCGGAAGAACTGGACATCGACATCGTTCAAACCGGTTCCATTACCCTCAAACGCCCGGACGTCAAAAAAGGGTTTGAACCCGATTCCTGCTTTTATGTCCGGAACACCGACGCCATTCGCGGCAAACGGGCGGTGACGCTGCCGGATGACCCCGCGCCCGACCTCATCATCGAAGTTGACGTCACCAGTTCATCCTTGCCGCGATTCCCGATTTTCGCGTCCATCGGCATTCCGGAAATCTGGCGGTTCGATGGGGAAACGCTTGTGTTTCATCGGCTTGACGGTGAAGCCTACCGTGAAATCCCGGTCAGTTCGGTTTTCCCGGTGCTTGATTCCGCCACCGCCCTTCATTTCCTTGAAGCCGGACTCGCCGAAAAGAGTACCGTGTGGATAAAAAGTATCCGGAACTGGGTTCGCGAGCGCCGTACTTCCTGAACCCCCAAAGGCATCACTGATTCGATTCCCCAAAGGAGCAACCCGCCCATGCAACCCGCCAAGGCCCCCAATGTCCGCGAACAGGTTTCCCCCGAGGAATGGCAGTTACGGGTCGATCTGGCCGCGATGTACCGCCTGACCGCCCTGTTTCACTGGGACGACCTCATTTTCACGCACATCTCGATGCGGATTCCCGGCGACGAACATCATTTTCTGATCAATCCGTACGGGTTTCTGTTCGATGAAATCACCGCGTCGAGCCTCGTGAAAATCGACCTCGACGGAAAGCCGGTGATGGAGACGCCCTATTTCGTGAATCCGGCGGGTTTTACCATCCACAGCGCGATTCACGCTGGCCGTGAGGACGCCCAGTGCGTCTACCACACGCACAGCCTGCACGGCGTCGCGGTGTCGGCGCAGAAAGATGGCCTGCTTCCGCTGTCGCAGTTCGCGATGGTGTCGCTGACTTCGCTCGGGTATCACGATTACGAGGGCATCGCCGTCAACGAGGACGAAAAACCGCGCCTCGTCGCCGATCTGGGCAACAACTCCGCCCTGATGCTGCGCAACCACGGGCTGCTCACCGTCGGTCGCAACGCCGCCGAAGCCTTTCTGGCGATGTATTTCCTCGAAGCCTCCTGCCGGGTTCAGCTTCTGGCCCAATCCGGCGGTTCGGACCTGATCAACGTGCCGAATCACATCCTCGACGGCATGCGCGCGCAGGTCGAAACGGCCACGAAGGGGATGGGCGCGTCGCTCGTCTGGCCGGGCCTGCTGCGGAAACTGGACCGGATTGATCCTTCATACCGGGACTGAGACGGTGATTTCGGGCCAGATATCGAGGTGGCTGCTTTTTTCAGGTTTTCCGAAAAAGGCGGCCATTCATTTTTCACCGGTTGCCGGGGGATTGAACGTGAACAGAATCGGGATTTGGTTGACCTCCACCCTACTGGCGTTTGGCCTGGCCGTCCTTTTGGGTAGTGGGGAGGCGCGGGGGGAGATTCCCGCGAAGGCCATTGACGACTACATCGCCGGCCAGATGAAACGGCAGAAAATTCCCGGACTGGCGCTGGCCGTGTTGCAAAACGGAGAGATTGTATTGTCCCGTGGGTACGGCAAATCCAATGTCGAATTGGGCGTTCCGGTGACCCCGGCAACCGTTTTTCAAAGCGGTTCGGTCGGGAAGCAGTTCACCGCCACCCTGACGATGATGCTGGTCGAGGAGGGGAAACTGGAGCTTGATGTCTCGATCGCCAGATATTTTCCGCAATTGCCGAAATCCTGGAAAGGCGTGACGATTCGGCGTCTCCTGACCCACACGGCGGGGATTTCTTCCAGTTTTTACGAAAAGGTGAACTTCCGCCTCGATTATTCGGAGGACGACCTCCTCAAGCGAATGTTCGCCACGCCGCTGGATTTCACTCCGGGGGAGCAATTCGAGTACAGCAACGCAGGCTATATTCTTCTCGGAATCCTGATCCACAAGGTGACCGGGAAATTTTACGGAGATTTGCTGACCGAACGGATTTTTCGCCCGCTCGGGATGAAAACCGCCCGTATCATCAACGAGGCCGACATCATCCCGAATCGCTCCTCGGGGTATCGGCTGGTGGATGGAAAACTGAAAAATCAGGAATGGGTTTCCCCCTTCCTGAATACGACGGCCGACGGCAGCCTTTATCTGACGATTCTTGATTTCGCGAAATGGGATGCGGCGCTCTACACCGAACGGCTGGTGAAAAAGACCACGCTCGACCTGATGTGGACCTCCTTCAAAACCTTGGACGGCACGCCGACCGAATACGGCTTCGGCTGGGAGGTTTCCACGGTGAACGGTCACCGGGCGGTGGGGCACACCGGCGAGTGGCAGGGATTCACAACCTGTATCGACCGGTATCCCGATGACGGATTGACCATCGTCATCCTGACGAATCTGGCCGAATGTGAGATCAAGCCGATCTCCGACGGGGTCGCGGGGTTGGTGAATCCCGCGTTGGCCGTCAATTCCACCGACAAATTCTGACTTTCGGATGTGAATTTCCGGAAACACCTCGGAGTTGAAGGTATGAACCGCACCGACCGGTTGCTCGCCATCGTTCTTGAACTTCAGGTCCGGGGAAAACGCCGCGCCGAGGACCTCGCCGCGCGGTTCGAGACGAGCAAGCGCACGATTTACCGCGATATTCAGGCCCTGTCCGAAGCGGGCGTCCCCGTGGTCGCCCAGCCCGGACAGGGCTATTCGCTCATGGAGGGATACTTTCTGCCGCCGATGAGTTTTTCGGCGGATGAAGCGGTGCTGCTCCTGCTTGGTCTGGACTCGATGTCGGGGAGTTTCGACAAACAGTACGGCGAGGCCGCCCGGACGACCGCCGACAAGATCGAGGCGGTGCTGCCCGAGGCGGTCCGCGAGGACGTGGCCCGCCTGCGCACGGGGCTGACCGTCGTTCCGTTTCATAATTCGGAGGCCGAAAATGAAAAGCTCGGGCTGTTGCGCCGGGCGATTTTCGATTGTCGCCCGATCCGGTTTCACTACACGACGAAATTCGACGAATCCGGCACGCCGCGCGAGGCGGTCCGGGATGTCGAACCCTACCGGCTCATCAAGGCCGGATATTGGTATCTGGCCGGTCATTGCCGGATGCGAGACGACGCCCGGTTTTTCCGGCTGGACCGGATGGCGGAGGTGATGCTTCTCGAAGGGAAGTTCGAACGGCCTTCAAAAACCGTTCTGGACCGTCTCCGGGAGGATCGGCAGGAGCGGAAAGTTCCCGTCAAACTTCTTTTTTCACAATCGGTTGCGCGGTGGGTGAGGGAAGAGCGGTATTACTCCGAAAGTGAGGCCCGCGAGACGCCGGAAGGACTTCTTCTGACGCTCAAGGTCTATCAGGAGGGAGAAATTCTGCGCTGGCTGCTCGGCTGGGGCGGAAACGTGACCGTGGTGGAACCCGAATCCCTGAGGCTCAGAGTCATCGAAGAGGCGAAAAAAATTCTCGAATCGGCGAATGCCGTTTCGCTGCTGACATAGGGGTGTCACTCGCCCGGTCTATCGTTCCCGCGTTGGTTGAAAATTTCCCAAAACAAACCGAACAGGAGAACGAAAGATGTTTCGCAAACTGGATGACTTCTACAAAAACTGGAAATACGAAGCGGAATCCACGCTCAAGGTGTTCAACGCCCTGACGGACGAGACGCTCGGGCAGGCGGTCAACGACGAGCACCGTACGCTGGCCCGCCTGGCCGCGCACATCACACAGACAATTCCGGAAATGCTCGCCCGTAACGGATTGAAGATTGACGGACCGGAATACGATTCGACGCAGCCGGCGACGGTGGCGGCGCTGGTGGCCGGATTCGAGAAGGCTTCCGCCTCGCTCATCGAACAGATCAAGACCAACTGGACGGATGAAACGCTACTCATCGAGGACGACATGTACGGCGAGATGTGGGCGCGGGGCTTCACGCTGACGGCGCTCGTCATGCATCAGGCGCACCACCGCGGGCAGATGACGGTCCTGATGCGGCAGGCTGGACTGAAGGTCCCCGGCGTCTATGGTCCGTCGCTTGAAGAGTGGGAAGCCTACGGCGCACCCGCGCCCGCCGTCTGATTCGAATTCCGAAGCGGCCCCGGAACCCGGCGTCATCGTGATTCGCGGTGATGTCGGGTTTCTTCTTTTTTACTGTAAAGTTTTGAGAATATAAATTTTGAATTCATTTTCAATTTTATTGAATTGTTTGTTGTTTGGCTTCGGGTTACAGGCTTTCGTTTGCTTGGAAATTCATTGTTTTCAGTAAAAAGAAAATGGAAAATCATTTTCAGTTATTTTATTTCTTTCAATTTAATTTGTTTTTCTTATGAATAAAAATATTTTTTTCTTATTCTTTTTCGTTGATTGGACGGCTCGCGCCCCTTAGGTTGGAAACGGATAGACGTTGCCCCGCTGGAGTCGAGTATGCCGTCCCTCAGCTTTTTTCTTTCGGTCGCGCTCGGTTGGTTGTTTGTTTTTTCCGGTTTGCCGGGCGCGGTGTCGGCTTCTCCCAAAAAGCCGAAAACGGTGGTTCTGACGAGGGAAGAAAGCGGGAAAACGCTCATCGTTCCGCTCGGGTCAAGGGTGACCGTCGAGCTGGAAGGTCGTCCCGGCACCGGGTACGGCTGGTCGCTTCGCTCCGGCGACACATCGGTCCTCAAGCCCCTGGGGAAACCGAAAAACGTCATTCCCAAGCCCGAACGGAAACTGGACGGCATCGAGCTGACCGTTTTCCGCTTCAAGGCCGTCCGCAAGCAAACCTGCACGCTTGAATTCGTCTATCGCCGACCGTGGGAAAAGGATGTACCCCCGACGGAAACGGCGCGCTTCGAAATCATCGTCGGGGGAGCCATCGCGGTCGAAAAAACACCCTGACAACGGCAGCGGATTGAATTTTCAGTACAAACATCTGTTCCATCGGTATCCCTAGGAGGACTTATGAAATTTCGTCGAATGCTGGCTGTAACCACCGCCGGAGCGCTCTTCGTGGCGCTCGGCCTGACGGGGCACCCGTTCCAGTCGCTGACGTCGGCGCAACAGATCGGAAAAATTCAGGGCGGGGATTACAACGCCCGTGAATTGAAAGCCAACCCTCAAATCAAAACCCAGCTTCAAAACTTCCGAACCGAAATCCAGAAACAAAATCTCACCTTCACGGTCGGGTACACCGAAGCGCTCGACCATCCGATTTCCGCCTTGGCCGGTTTGAGCGTGCCGGGTGATCTGGCGCAGACGTCACAGCGTCAGAACTCCCTCGCGCAGCAGGTCATGCAGGTGGACAATAGCGCCCGCGAGGAATACTCACGGGCAAATCCGAACGCCAAACTGCCGGAACTTCAACTCGCCTGTAGCGCCACGCTTCCGGCGTGGGACTGGCGCAAGTCGGGCAAGGTGACGGGCGTCCGCAACCAGGGCGGATGCGGCAGTTGCTGGGACTTCGCCACCGTCGGGGCCTATGAAAGCAGCTACCTGATCCGCAACGGCGGCACGCCGGATGCTTCCGAGCAGGAAATTCTCGACTGCAACCCGTGGGGCTACAGTTGCGCAGGCGGCTGGTGGGCGTTCGACTACCTCATCGGCACGGGCGACGCCGCCGAGGGAACCTACGGCTACACGGCATCGAAGGGCACCTGTAAAGCCACTTCTTCCAAGCCTTTCCGGGCGGTCGCCTGGGGGTATGTGAAACCCGGTGGCGGTGTTCCGTCGGTCGGTGAAATCAAGCAGGCCCTTTGTACCTACGGCCCGCTGGCGGTGGCCGTGCGGGTGACCGGCAAGTTTCAGGCCTACACAAGCGGCGTGTTCAATGAAAACGACAACGGAAGCGTCAACCACGGCGTTCTTCTCATCGGCTGGGACGACTCCAAAGGCGCGTGGCTGATCAAGAATTCCTGGGGGCCGAACTGGGGCGATACCTGCGGTTACGGGAGTTCCAAGGGATACATGTGGATCAAGTACGGCAGCAACAGCATCGGCTACGCCGCCGCGTGGGTCCGCGCGAAGAACAGATTCTATCTTCTGCCCAAGCGGTATTATGAACTGATGCCGCATGTGAAACCGGACGTGACGCCGGTGAAGCCGGTTCGTCCAAGTGGTCGTTAAAAAGTCGTTTCCTTCGTTTCACCCGCGCGTCGGCAGGTTCGGCGCGCGGTTTTTTTCAGGCAAAGAAAATGGGCGCGTAGTGAATACGCGCCCGAAGAAGCAAAACGGTTTTGAGCAAACTCGGAAATCAGAACGTGCCGCGCACTGAATAAGTTCCGACTTTCCCCGGAAGTTTGACGCCCGGCATTTCCGACACGTCGGTCAGTTCGATGTCGCGGACGGAAACGTTGCCGCCCTTGGGCAACAGCGACCGGTCGAATCGAAGCGTGAGTTTGCCCTGGCCGGGGCGAAGCTGCGCGGCGTCCTGCGCCCACGCAATCGGCTGACCGTCGGCGGTGACGAGATTCGCCCGGACGTGGAAGCGGCCTTCGGCGCGCACGTCGAGGTTGACCGTCACTTCGAGATTTTCACTGGTCAGGTTTTCACCGGCGATTCCGGCGAAACGCGCGCCGGCGCGTCCGCTGATGAGTTCGAGGTTTCCGGTCCGGAGGAACGCGCGTCCGTCAGCCGTCGTGCCCTTGGCGTTGATGATCACGCTCGCGATGCGGCCAAGCTGGGCGGGGCGGATCGCGACGCCGAATTCACCGTCGCCATCCTTGAGTGCGCGGAGCGGAATGGTCCGGACAAGCGCGCCTTTTTCATTGTAAATGCTCGCCGTGACCTTGGCTTCAGTGACGCCTTCCTTGCCGTTGAAAACCTTGGCGTGAATTTCGGTGAAATCGTTCGAATCCACCTGATTGGCGCTCAGCCACGAACGAAGCACCAGATCGTTGTTGTCGTTGACGACGACGCTGACCGGTGATTTGGTCGCGGTTCCGGCGGCTTTCGCCATCCCGCCGCCGATGCGGAGTTTGTAAACGCCAGGCTGCGTCGGGTTTTCGCGCAGGGTGGCGTTCATCGTTCCGTTCTGGGGCACGCCCATCTTTGAAAGGCTGGTGGCCGGATCGACGTCGCGTTCAATCGGACGCATGGCGACCGACGTGCCGTTCGGGGCGACGAGTTCCATCTGGGCGCCATTTTCGCCGCTGAGAACGCCGATCTGCGCCCGGTCGCTCGTGACCGGAATGTCGATTTCGGAACCGGTCGCGTCATTGATGACATAACGGCTCGACGTCGTTTCTTCCAGCGACTGCGAAAGCTTGAGGTCGTTGGCGTCGAGGCGTCCGCCGTCGCCACGCGAATTGTTCGCCGAGGCGGGGGCGATTTTGGAAATCGAGGGAATCGGACTCGGGTTGTCAATCGAACGCTGACTGGTGGCGTTCATCGTGAGCGCGCCGGCTGCGGTAACGGCCAGGGCGACGGTGGCGATGGTCAAAGTCTTCTTTTTCATGGTGTTCGCTCTCCTCTCCCTGTTTTAGTAGCCGTAGGTGGCGATGTCATTGCCGATTTTGCGGTAGCTGTTGCGGCGGTTGTAGTGGTGGTTGGCGTCGGTGTTGTACCAGTCGCCGCCCGGCGCGCCGGTGTAGTGCGCGCTGTATTGCGCGACCAGTCCGTCATCCTCGCCCGGCAGCCCGGCCAGTCCCGAGAGGGTGGCGAGTCCGACGCATTCCGTGCAGAAATCGTTCCAGAGTCCCGTTCCGGCCACGGTGTAGATCGGCTTGCTGCGGAGGCTGTCGCGCATCCACTGCGCGTTGGCGGTCCGGAAGTGGGCGGTCGTCAGCGCCTGCGTCGAGGGCGCGTTGCCATCCAGCAGCCCGACGAGCCACGAGGTCAGAACCGACTTGTTGAGGGTGGCGGCGAGGTCGGCGGCTTCCGAACCGGCGTTCGGCGGCGCGAGCGACAGGACGTGCCGGGTGTTGGCCTGGATGCGATTAAAGTTCGCACCGCGGTAGTTGTAGTAGGGATCGGTCGGGTCGGCATTGCAGAGCATGAAGCGCGTCACCAGACCGCCCATGCTATGGGTGACGAACACGAGATTGCGGCTGCCGTTAGTGATGGCCGCGTTGACCTGCGCCGCCACGTCCACCGCGCCGTCCCAGTAATGCTTGCGTCCGTCGTAATAGCACACGATGTAGGGCACCGTGTAATTCCGGGTGCAGGCCTTGATCATGTCGGGCGTCCAGTAGTTGTTGATCACCTTGTCGCGGCTGTCGGTGGAAACGCCGTCCGACTTTCCGTGAACGAACACGAGGGTGGTCTGGGCCGAAGCCGTTTGGCCGAACGAGACGCCAGCGGCGAGAAACGCCAGCGCGAGCAATATCATTCGATACATCGGTGCGAGGGCAGTGCGGGTCATAACCGTTTCGCCTCCAAGAGGAAATTTTTCTGGTTGTTGAGGAACGCACTGAATGAAGCAACATTCATTCCACAAAAGTGGTTTATGACGCACTTTTTTTTGCGTTGCGTCAAAGTGTTGAAAAGAAACGCTTTTCCAAATGTGTGACGGGTTCGGTCGGGGGAGTGAAATGGTTAGCGGGTCGTCAATTTTCTTGACGATGGTTCAAGATTGGCGTCAATGAAGTAGACACCGAAGGGATTTTGAAAATTCTTGGCCAGAAAAATTGGCGAGCACAACACGGCGGAAAAATACGGAGCGTGTCATTTTCAGAATTCGGAAAATGACACGCTTTTGCCTTTTTCACGGGCCTAGGGTTGCCGCGTCGGTTATTTCAACCATCTTTAAAAGGAGCTACTCCGATGCGGAAACACATCACTTCGATCCTTCTCACGGCGGGATTCCTCGCCGCCTCCGCCACCCCGAACTTCGCCCTCGCCCAGCCCGAACTCAACGAGCGTTACCTCCCCGAACCCGTCGCCGCCGAACCATTGGCCTTTGCCGATGAAGATCTTCTGACCCCCGAGCAGAAGGCGCGCATTGCGGCCTTCATCGAAAAATTTGCAACGGACGCCACCGAGTACAACAAGGAATGGGGCTTTTTCAAAAAGGAAGCCAAGGACGCGAAGGACGCCCCCGCCGATGAATCCAAAAAGCGCGCCGTTCTCGCCCGCGCCGCCGGACTCAAGCGTCGCGCGCAACAGCTTCGCGGGACGCTCGGCCCCATCGTCGCGAGCCTGCGCGAAGGGAAGAAGCTCGACGTTCTCAACAGCTTTATCGCCAAGCGGCTGGCCGGACCCGCCGCGCCCGCGCTGGCGCTGATTTCCAAGGCGGGCGGCGCGCTGTCGCTGCTTCAGGAATTCGGCCAGCGCGTCAACGAACAGTCCGATGAAATCGACGCGGTTTCGGAAGATGCGGGCGCCCAGCCCAAATCCGCCAAGGCAAAGCAGTCCATCAAAACCCGCTTCGTGTGCGGCCTCCTCGCGGTGAAGGTCGTCGTCAAGGCCATCAAGGGCACGGATTTCTCCGGCGACGCCCAGCAGATCGGCTCGGATTGCAGCAAGTAAGGCAGTGGTCAGCGGTTAGCGGTTAGCGGTTAGTGGTTAGCAGTTAGTAGTTAGTGATTTTCGGTAACCACTTCTCTGACGATTTCCCGTGGTTTCCTCACTAACTGCTAACTGCTTTCGACTAACTGCTTGAATAGGAGGCGCCCCGTGATGAACCGACGCGCTCGATGGGATTTTTGCGCCCTGAAAACGGTTTTTCTGGCGGTTTTTCTGTTTATGGGCGGTTTTGAAATCGTTTCGGGGCAGGAAACGGCCGAACCGGTCGCGGTGACGGCAGGTTTTGACGCCGGAAAACCGGTCCCGCCCGATGCGTTCATTTATCTTGAGTTCAATCGGTTGCCGGGTCCGAAGGAAGGGCATATCGGGATTCTGATCGGCGAATCCGATGTGACCGCTTTTTTTGCCGTGACGGGCAAGCGGTACATTTACAACCCGGCGAACCTTCCGCTTCCAGTCGGAAAATCGGACGTGACGGTATACCTGATTTCTGACCGCGAGGAATGGAAGGAAATCGGGCGATTTCCATTGAACATCGCCTCTCCTGGAGAACAAACGGCTGATAACGAAGCCGGGGTTGTGGAAAACAATGAGACAGCGCCGGTTGAATCAACTCCGGCGGTCGATTCCGGAGAGAAAAAGACCGAATCGGCGCCACCGGAGGAATCCACGGCGGCGAAAACCGACCCTCCCGCTGTGGAAACCACCCCGAAACCCAGAAGGTTCGGCTTCGACGAAATCACGTTTACGCCGTCGCTGACCTTGACGATGAAATCCCAGCCCGCCCAGTTCAATGATCCCGGCTCGACCCGGCCGGCCCAGCGCGCGACCTTTACGGACGGCACGCTTCAATCAACGGTCAAAATCGCGGTGGTCCGGGGCGGTTTCAAGGCCTCGGCTCAGGCGGATTTTGCCGGTTCGACCAATCAGGAGGAGGCATTGCGGTTCAGCACTTTGGGAAACCGCGCCCCGAAGGTCGATCTTTCAAGTTTTTTACTGGAATTCGAGGTCGGAAAGGCGAAATGGCAGCTCGGACATTTCAGTTTCGGAGGATTTCGCCATCTGGTGAACGGATTCAGCAGCCGTGGAATCACCGTGGCGGTCCCCTTTGCCGGGCGCTTCGATTTTTCCGCCGCCGCGATGAACGGTACGAGCGTGGTCGGGTTCGGCAATTTCTTCGGTCTCGATAACCGGCGTCATCAACTTCAAAGCATGACGTTGGGAGTCGAGGTTTTCGAAAAGAAACCTGGTGCGCTTCGACTGGAGTTCGGCGGAATGCACGGCTACGTCTCGGCTCTGAACGGCGTTTCAGACGCCAGCGTCAACGACGTCGAACGCAGCCAGGGCGGGAGCGTCAAACTTCTTTTCGCCGACCCGACCGGTCGGGTCAAAGGCGAGGCCGGATTTTCCCGGAGCCGGTTCGACAATCCGGCCGACCCGCTGCTTGAACAGGGCGACGCCGTCGCCGCCGGGCAGCGGACGACCCGAAACGCGCGGTACATCGAGATTGCCGTCGAGGCCATCCGCAACCGCGTCATTTTCAAGGAGAAAACCCTCGCACTAACGGTCAATTACAAGCACGAACGGGTGGACCCGCTCTACAAAAGTCTCGGCGCTTCGACGCAGGCGGACAAAACTTCGCAGGAAGTCTCGGCCAACGCGACCATCGGCGATCTCGCGATCCAGTCGGGTTACAACCAGTTCAACGACAACCTCGCCGACGTTCCGTCCATTTTGAAATCGGTGACGCGGGCCTACCGGGTGAACGTTTCCTTCCCGGCGGCGATGTTGTTCAGGGGAAAAATCGCGAAATCGCCGTTGCTGCCCCGCGTGAGCTACGGATTCGACCGGACCCACCAGTTCGGCGAGGCGATTCCGGTCGGCGGCGGGTTCGAATTCGCTCCGGAAGCCATTCCCGACCAGTTTCAAACCAACCAGACCCTCGGGCTGGAATGGACGCTCGGCAAATTTTCCTTCGGGTACAACTACAACCGGGCGCTGACCGACAACGAGCAATTGACGCGCGAAACGGCGGACCAGCTCAACCAGGTTCACGCCGTCAAATTCGGGTTCAATTCAGGCGCGCGGTTTCAAACCTCGGTCGAACTGAACCGGGAAAGCGCTTTCGAGCGGGAATTCAACAAAACCAGCCGGACGTGGCGTGTCGGGACCTCGATGACGTGGCAGATCGACAAGCGGTTCACCTGGACGGGAAATCTGACGCACACCATCGCGGGCGACATCGAAAACATTGCCCGCAACCGCAACGTCGAGTTCGACACCCAGTTGGCGTTCACCTTCGGCGTCGAGAAAAGCAAATTCCGAAAAGTTCAGACGCAGGCGTTCATCCGGTTTGCCGACCGGCTCGCCATCACCCGCGATTTCGCCGCCGGTACGCGCGACCGGACGCGCGTCCAGATCATCAACGCGGGAATCACGATTACCTTCTTCTAAATGAGCATTTTATGAAGTCCACATTGAAAAAGTCGTTCTGGCTGTTTTCCTCCTTCCTTGTATGTCTCTGTTTTGAAACGGTTTGCGCCCAAAACGTGACCGTTTCGCCGACTTCCGCGACGGTGTATTCGCAGGGGGCGACGAGCGTTTTTCTGACCTTTTCGAACGCCGCCAACTTGCGACCCGTGAGCGGGACGTTCTGCGGCGACATCATTCCGGCAACGCCGGACCTCGGTTTTCGCTGCGATCCGGCGACGGTTTTCGGCTCGCTGCCCGTGCGGTACGACCAGTCGCGCACGAGCGGCGCGTCGAACTACACCGACGTGATGAGCGTGCCGCCGTCGGTCGCCCGCCGGGCGTATCAGGACGCGGTGCAGGGAAAGGGCACGTTTTTTTATGTGCGCCGATTTGTCCGGACTGACGGCCCCGGCCCCGATGAGTACGTCGTGGTCACGCTCCGGTTGAGCGGGAACGGGGCGTCCACTTCTTTTTCCCTCACGAATGTAAAGCTGCTGTGGGACGGCGGGCGCAAAACCGTTCCGTTCGTGAAATCCGGTGAACCGTTGCCGAGCATCACGGCGGAAATCAACTACACCGGAACGGGGCGACTGGTCGGTCGGTGGGAAATCGTCAAGCCGGGCGACACGCCGCCGTCGGCCGCCGATTTGCTTCCAGAAGCCTCGCTCCCGCCGGAAGAACGCGGACGCCAGCGCCGTTTCACGCAACTTGCGAGATTCAACGTCCAGCTTCCGCCGGGAGGCCGGTATGCCTTGCCCGGTCCGGAAAACTGGCGGGTGGATAAAACGCTGGCGGGCGGTTATCAGCTTTTACTGAGAATCGAGGCGGTTCCCGATCCGGCCAACCCGACCAACGCCGTTCCCGCCGGGGCCACCGCCGGATTTTCCCTCCCGACGTTGAAGTACTTCGTCAGTATCGGCGACGCGTCGGACCCGAACGACCAGACCCCGGCGCGGTTCACTGCTCAGGAATGGACCCTTCTGCCTGAAAACGCGGCGGTCTTTTCAATGTCGTCGGTGATCGGCTTCAAATGGTCCGAAACCGAGGGCGTGGCCTATTACCGGCTTGAAATCACGGACGGGGCGGGGAAGGTGGTTCATTCCGCGATGCTTCCGGCGGGGCGGTTCGATTATCGCGGTCCGTCCTGGCTTGGCGAACGCGCGACCGACGGCGTGTTGAAGTGGAAAGTAAAAGCCTTCGATCCGGGCAATAAACTCCTCGCGGAATCGCCGGAACGTGAGATCAGGATCACCGGAAGGTAGTTCAGCGTCTACCGCTTTAGTGGGAAATGATTGATGGAAAAGGAATTCCCGCTAAAGCGGGAGACTCTGAACAAAAAAGGCGAACGGAAAAATCCGCTCGCCTCTTTTATTTAAAGGATGCGCTTCGGGTTAAACGTCGAAGTACATCTGGAATTCCATCGGGTGCGGCCGCAGGCGAAGGGTGTCGATTTCCTTCTTCCGCTTGTACTCGATGTGGCGTTCGACGAGCGATTCGGTGAAGACATCGCCCTTGAGCAGGAACTGGTGGTCCTTTTCAAGCGCGGCGAGCGCTTCGTCGAGCGTGCCCGGCAGGTTCATCACCTTGGCCTGCTCTTCCGCCGGCAAGTCGTAGATGTCCTTGTCGAGCGGATCTCCCGGATCGATCTTGTTCTGGATGCCGTCGAGACCGGCCATCGTCATGGCGGCGAAGGCCAGATAGGGGTTGCAGCTCGGATCCGGCGGCCGGAATTCGAGGCGCTTGAGTTTCGGATTCTGCGAAAACATCGGAATCCGGATGGCTGCCGAACGGTTGCGGGCCGAATATGCCAGCTTGTTCGGGGCTTCGAAGCCCGGCACGAGACGCTTGTAACTGTTGGTGGTCGGGGCGGCGAAGGCCACGATCGCGGCGGCGTGCTTCAACAGCCCGCCGATGTAGTAGAGCGCCGTTTCGGAAAGTCCGGCGTACTTGTCGCCCGCGAAGAGGGGCTTGCCGTCCTTCCAGAGCGACTGGTGGCAGTGCATCCCCGAACCGTTGTCGCCAAACATCGGCTTCGGCATGAAGGTCGCGGCCTTGCCGTACTGATAGGCCGTGTTGCGCACGATGTACTTGAACAACTGGACGTTATCCGCCGTGTGCAGCAGCTTGCCGTACCGGAAGTCGATTTCGCACTGGCCGCCGGTGGCGACTTCGTGGTGATGGCATTCCGGCTGGATGCCGACGGCTTCGAGGTTCAGCACGATTTCCGAGCGCAGGTCCTGGAGCGAGTCCATCGGCGGAACCGGAACGTAACCTTCCTTGCCACGGATGCGGAAACCGAGGTTGTCCTGCTTGCTCTTGCTGGTCCAGAGACCTTCTTCATTGTTGTAAAACTTGAAGAAAGCGTGGTGTGGATCGTTGCGGTAGCTGACGTGGTCGAAGATGAAGAATTCGGCTTCCGGTCCGAAGTAGGACGTATCGGCGATGCCGGTGAACTTGAGATAGCTCTCGACGCGCTTGGCGACGGAGCGGGGGTCGAGGCCGTAGCCTTCCTTGGTCATCGGTTCGACGACGTCGGCGATGATGCAGAGGGTCGGCTCTTCGAAGAACGGGTCGATCCAGAACCGCTCAGGGTCCGGAATCAGAAGCATGTCGCTTTCGTTGATGCTGGCCCAGCCGCGGAGACTCGACGCATCAAAGCCGAATCCGTCGGTGAAGCTGCTTTCGCTGAGTTCACTGATCGGAAACGTCAGGTGATGCCACGAGCCGGGCAGGTCGGTGAAGCGCACGTCAACGAATTTGACCTGTTCGTCTTCGGCGAATTTCAAAACTGTCTTCGGATCCATTGGTCCTCCCCAGAGGTATGAGTGAGAGATTGGGCGATTGGTGTGTTTTGGGAACGCGGGCGGTGGCGGCTTTGGGGGGAAAACCGCCACCAAAAAGGTCGAGGCGGCGACTGGTCTTTCGACAGCCGCCGCCTCGTGAGGGCTTTTCAGCCGTCAAGTGGTTATCGCTTCTCGGCGGTGGCAGCCGTGGCGGCCTGAGCGGCGCCATTCTTGGAACGACCCAACTGGACGAGCTTCGTTTCCCCGTTCTTGATTCCGAGAACCTTTTCCTTGAAAAGCTTTTCCATCATCCGCTTTTCTTCGGCGGCGGTCATCGGCACGCCTTCTTCGTCCACGGCGCGAACGCGCGCGGCGTCTTCGGCGTTGACATTCAGGCTGAGGGCGGTTTCAGCGAGTTTGACTTCGCGGCCCTTGGCATAGATTTCGTGCTTGCCATGCTCCTTGTACCACTTGGCGACCGTGGCATTCTTGTGCATGTCCTCAATGATGTTCCGCCAGCCCACGCCCGTGTTGTACGCGCAGAAGGAGATTTCACCTTCCTGCGTGCCGTAGGGGATGATGCACATTTCGGTGCGGCGGAAATCGTAGTTGAACAGATCCTGGAACCACATCCCGGCGATGAACAGGAAGTTCCAGCGGTCCTTGCGGCGCTTCTCGATGTCTTCGCGGGTCCGGTCACCCTTGACCGAGCCGTAGTCGCGACCCGAAATGCCGAGCGACTTGTCGAACTTCTCGACCAGCGACTTCAGCGTGAAGTGGGTCGGCGACTTGTAGGAGTTGTAGTTGCGCAGCAGCGAGAGCGCCATCATGAAAGCCGAGAACTTGCGTCCGCGACCGGAGTCGGTGATGGCCTGCATGTCCTTGAGAAGCTGCGGGACGTTGATGAACTCCGGCACCGGAACCATTTCCTTGGTTTCCTTGTCGATCATCACCGCCGTGCCGACGCCGCAGTTCGGGTGGCAGCCGCAGCTCAGGTGACCGAACTGGGCGTCCGGACCGTGCGCAAGGTCGGCGAAGTCGGCGATGGTGCTCATCACGGAAATCGGGAACCAGTCGCGGGTCGGTTCGGTAATGCCGACCTGTTCCTTCACGTCGTGGGCGAGGTGCGACAGGGTGTAACGCTGGCGCAGGCGACGCTCGTCGGTGATGTCCTCGTCGCGGCCCGTGAACGACACCGGCTGGAACGAGATGAAGGCGATCTTCTTCGGATTGTCGAGCGCGAACCGGATGACCGGCGCGACCTGGTCGTTGGTGATGCCGTTGACCAGCGTGATGACGAGCACGATTTCGACGCCCGCTTCGTGCAGGTTTTCAATCGCGCGCAGTTTCACGTCGAACAGGTTGCCGACCTGACGGTGGCTGTTGGCGTCGTTGCCGATGCCGTCGAACTGAAGGTAGACGTAACGCAGACCGGCTTCGGCGGCCTGGCGGCAGAATTCCTTGCTCTTGGCGAATTCGATGCCGTTGGTGGCGCACTGAACGCTGTTGTAGCCGACCTTGCGGGAGTACCGGATGGAATCAAGGAAGTGCGGGGAGAGCGTCGGCTCGCCGCCCGAGAACTGCACCGACATCTGGCGACGCGGCTTGATGCTGATGGCGTTGTCGAGGACTTCCTTGACTTCATCGAAGGACAACTCGTGGACAAATCCTACCTGGTTGGCGTCCATGAAGCAGGGGTCGCACATCATGTTGCAGCGGTTGGTCAGGTCGACCGTCAGCACCGACCCGCGGCCGTGCTTGATGCTGCTCGTGCCATGATTGTGAAGACCCTTGTCGCCGTGCGCGTCGATGTCGCGGCCGGGGAACTGGCTTTCGATATGGGCGAGGAAAGTTGCGTCCATGGCCATCAGATCCTCGTACTTGCCGTGGATCGGGCATTCCTTTTCCATCCACACTTCGTCGCGGCCAGTCTCGGCGTTGTGGCGCTTGACGATCTGCGCCTTGATTTCACCGACCTTTTCGTTGATGAGGATGGTGTAGTCAACTTCGCCGCCGATGATCTTTTCGCGCGCTTCCTTGACGCACTTGGGACAGAGGGAATCGGTTGTCCGGGGCCAGCCGAGCGTCGGCTTGGTTTTCTGCCAGGACTTGAGCATCGGCTTGTCGGACCATTTCGGCGTGAAAGACGGCGCTGGTCGATACTTGTTGACCGACTGGATCGAATTGAAGAGTCCGTCGGCAAGTTTGGACAACGCTCTTTCAGCGTGCTTGATGGGTCGCATGGGGTGATTTTCTCTCCTTCTTCAACTTAATGGATGCTTTGTCGCCCGTGTAACCTGCGTAATCCGTTTGGGGCCAAACCGGGCTTCATTGCTCGCGTTTCATGGCGCGAACAAACGAAAAGACCTGTTTCCCACGGCTCCAGCCGTCAGCGAACGTCGAAGCAAAGCAGGAAGAGGCGCGAGTGACGCCGTTGAGAGGTAATGGAATCTCAACATGTGCATTACGGGAGTCCATAATCCTTTGAATTGCGCGATGTGTCAAGTTCGGACGGCATTTCAAAGGACCTTTCCGGCCCCGACCAGGGCAGGCCGGACCCGAAGGAGCGTTTATGGCGGCCTTCGTTGGAATCATCCGCGCTTATGACAACGCTCCCTCCGGGACCTTCGAAATTAATGGTCGCCTTTTTTATGGGCGTCAGCCGATTCCTTGCACTGGCCGACGATTTCATGAAACCGGTCGTGCAGGGCCGTCAGTTTTCCCTTGATTTCCTCGTCTCCCGCATTGGCCGCGACCCGGTCGGCGAGGGCCTTCGATTCGGCGACCAGCTTCTCCAGGGTTTCCTTGATCTTGGGGGAATCGAATTCCTTCGGGGCCGTGGACTTGGCCCACTTCTCGGCCTTCTCGGCCATTTCTTTCGCCCGGGCGCGAATCGGCTTGAAATCGCCTTCTTCCATCGGATGGAAGGTGCCGCCCATGACTTCGTGGAAGATGTCGCGCTCCTTCCAGCCCGACCCTTTTTTCTTTTCAGCATGCTCGGCGTGTTCCGAGTGGGGGTTTTGTTGCGCGAAACCGGAGGCCGCTCCGGCAAACAGGAAAGCGGCGGCGGTCGCCGAAGCAATGATTTTTTTCGTCATGAGAATTGGTGAGACTCCTGAAAAGGGATCGGCGAACCGGCCGGTTTGCGAGGATATTCCGGCCGATTCGCGGTTGAAACCCGGCATATTACGCAAGCCGGTTTGGTTTCATCAAGATATGGTGGTTGAAGAAAGGGGGCCGGCGCAAGCCGACCCCCTTCAAGGTTACCAGTTGAGCTGGAACTCGTAATCGCCCGAGCCGCTGTCACGATCCTGAATCCGGACAATCGCCGTGTAGTTGTTGTTGCGCGAAGGCTGCTGGATGACTTCTACCCGGCCGCGCCCGCGAAGCCGTTCGACCGAAACCGTCAGGTCACGGCGGGGAAGCGGCGTCGAGAAGGTAAACTGCTCGCCGTAGGTCGGCGCACCGGCCATCACCTGCGTCCGGGCGAAATTGTCCTGAATGTAGACGTACACATCGGCGTCAACCCGGCCTGACCAGCGGACATTGCCCGACTGGTAGCCACCGCCGTTGTAGCCACCCCCGTTCCCACCGCCATTGTAGCCACCGCCGTTCCCACCACCGTTGTTGTAGTTGGCGAGGTTCTGGGAAATTTCGTTCAGCGTCTGACGGATTTCCGTCCACTGGCCACCGTTCCCGGTCTGGGCGGTCATCAGGGTGACGGCGCGGCGAAGGTCGCGTTCCGATCGGCGATCACGCACCATCTTCTGGAAGAGTTCGGCCTGCGAACTCAGCCCCTGGGCGCGATAGAGATTGTCGACGTCAAAACGGCGGTCGCTTCCGCCATCCCGTTCGTAATCAAGATAAAGCTGGTCCGACATTGACCGGGTCTGGCGAACCAGTCGTTCCGTCAGGCTGAAAAGTTGTCCGCGACCGCGACCCTGGCCGAAGCCGCCGCGCTTGGCGTCATCCTGACCCATGACCGGGAACGTTCCCAGGAAAACCACCGCCAGAAGCACCAGGCACAGTGTCTTGAATGTTCTCGTTGCGTTCATTGTTTTCTCCTCCATGTTCGATATCGTGTAGTTGGTAACCGATTTCGTCTGATTATGCGTCCGAATCCGTTCGAAATCGCGCTTACACCACCTTTCTTGCAATTTCGATGCCAAAAAAGCAAAAGAAAAAGGACCCGTCGAAAAAATCGAAGGGTCCCTGACTTCCGTTGGGTTTTTTTAGACGACCGGCTGATCCGTTCCCTTGACGACGCCGAGTGGTTGATATGCGCCAAGTTGCGGGAAAACCGTATTGAGCTGCGGGTTGAGGCCGCGCCGCATGATGATTTCCGCGAGGACCTGCCGATAATCGGTCGTGACGGCAAGGTCGCCACCGTCGAGAACATTGGCGGCAAGACCGGGCCAGTTCCCGTACATTCGGCCACCGTTGACGTTCCCGCCAAGGACCAGCATCACGTTGGCCCGACCATGATCGGTCCCGCCGCTCGTGTTTTCAGTAAATCTCCGCCCGAATTCACTCATCACGACGAGCGTCACTTTCTGCCGGTAGCGGACCATGTCGTTATGGAAAGCCATCAGATTGCGGGCGAGGGAATCCACGTTGTTGGCAAACGTACCAGTGGTCGTTCCCTGATTGTTGTGGGTATCCCAGTTCCCGACATCGAGCGTGGCAACCTGAAGGCCGACTTCCATCTTGATGATGCGGGCAATGGTGATGAGGGCGCTGCCGAGGGTGCCCGACTGGGATTCCGCCTGGGCATACACCGCTCCGCCTTCCGGGGCATAGGTCGGGATGGTCCCGCCGGTCGGTGGGCGATTGAGCGCGGCATTGACTGTCTGAAGGGCATTGAGGGCGGTCGTACCGGCGCTGTGCAGCGGCGTCGTGCCCGTGTAGTACGCCTGCATCGGCGTGAAAATGGTCGAATCTCCCGGCAGCGAAAATCCGGAAAGACTCGGTATCGCAATTGAACTTCCACTTCCCGTCAACGCACCCGGCAGGTTTGACGACGCGGTCATCGAGGGAACGACCCCGGACTGTCCGCCGATGGTGGTCAGATACCGGGTCAGCCAGCCGGTCTGCTGCCGGGCGTTCGGATTTCCGCCCTCCATCAGTGCCTGCGCGTCGAAATGGCTCCGGTTGGGAACCGTCAGCCCCGAGGCATGGACGATGGCCAGGTTGGTCGAGGTATACAGATCGAGCAGTGGCTGACCGCTCGGGTGAAGCCGAAAATCGACCCCGTTCCCGATGGGGTTCGCCAGCGGAAGGGCAGGCGTCGTGCCGTCACTGCGCATCCGCAGGTTCGGACGAGCCGCAATGTAGTTGGGGTCATTGACCGGGGAACAGAAGTTCAGCCCATCCATCGCTCCGCGAAGGAACAGGACGACCAGAATGTCCCGTTGGGGAGCGGTCTGGCCGAAGGCGACACTTGAAATCTGGGTTCCCATTCCCGCGAAATAGGCCGCGGTCAGGCTCGAACCGATGACGAACTCACGTCTCGACAACGTCATTTTTCTACTCCTTTTCCCGTCGGTAATCCGTTCGGGCAATCCGGCAAATACTTATCGCCACCAGAAATCGGGCAGAACGCAGATTCTTCCCACGAGGCGGTTGATGCGGGTCGTGACTTCGGCGGTGGTGCCCGGCGGGACGGCATCCGCACTGGCCCCGTTTCTCAGGTAATCCACCAGATTGGTCCGGATATCCGAAGTGACGGTTCTCCCAAGCAACCGGTTAATGAAGAAATCAACGATCTGGTTTGAAGTCGTCACGTTGGCAGGAATTTTCGACCGCAGATCGAACGTGACTGTCGAGTAGGACCCGGCAAGCGCCGCCGTGACGTTTCGCCAACTGGCCCGGAGCGAGTTGGTGTTGAGCCAGAATCCCTGGACGTCGGGGTAGCCGTTCGGCGACGGCCAGAGGAACAGGGGTTGCCCGGCTTCGCCGACCAGCGAGTAGTAAGTGTAACCGCCACCAGTGTTGGAAAGGTTGGCTTCCGTGGCCCGCAGGAAGGAAACCGTGTACTCGAACGGCCGTTTCGTTTTCTGGCCGAACGTGGCGGCAAATTCGGGCGACAACAGGATGACCCGAATGACTTTTTTCAACTGGTCCGGGGCATTGACGTTCTGAAGCCAGACCGCGACCGCCTTCTTGATGACCGATGTCGGAGGATTGTCGCCAATCAGGCGGCGGCACATCTTGGTCACGACGTATTTGGCCACGTTTGGGTGTCCGGCCAGCAGGTCCAGCACCCGTTTGCCCTGCGACATGGGATCGGTGGTCGGCGAGGGAACCGTCTGGTTGAGGATTTTTCTGACGCCGGTGTCGTTCCACTGGGTGACGAAGCGGAAAAGGCCGGTACTCGGAAGCGTCAGGGAGGAATTGACCCGCTGGCCGCTTTCAATCGACCACCCGGTCAGCGCCTTGGCGATTTCCTTCACGTCCGCTTCGGTATAACCCGTGGCCGTCGTCCCGGGAGGGAAGCGGGCCGCGTTTGGATCGGTGTAATAGTTTTCCGCTCCCAGCGTATGCAGTTCCTGAAGCTCGCGCGCGTAGTTCTCGTTCGGGCCGGTGTTCCGGTTACTGACGAGATTCAGGTAGTACATCATCGCGATGCTCTTGGTGATTTCTTCAAGGAACACCCGGAAGTTGCCGTTCCAGTTGGCCCGCATGATCCGGTCGTAAAGCGGCCACGTCGCGTAGATGCGCGAGTCCACGCGCTGCGCGTCCACATTGAAGTGGGCGTGCCAGAATTCGACCATCACCTCGCGCAGTTGCCATTTGCTGTACACCGCGCGGAGAAACGTTTCATTGCGGATTTCCTCCAGCGGGCGTATCCGTTCCTGAAAGGCGATGGTGTTGGCCTGCAAACCGAGCGGCCAGAAGTCGGTCAGCCCCTGTGTCCGGGTATTCAGCGGGCGCAATTCGTCCAGCGCGGGATAGGCGCCGTCCGGGTCCGCCGAATAGTTGATTCGCATCACCTGGTTGTTCAGTCGGGTCAGCGCGTCCGGATCGTCGTTGTCGTTCGGTGCCAGTTGTTCGTCCACATAGGCCGTCAAACCCATGACGCGCACCCGGTCGAGGTCGCCGGGCCGCGGTCCATAGGCCATCCGGGTCATTGCAATGACTTCAATCGGCGGGAGATCGGGGAATCCGGTGGCCTTCGGTCCGGCGGTGGCCGTCGCCACGGTTTCTTCCTGAGCCTTGTTGTCTTCGGCGGAAGTCTCGGCGGGTGGGTTCTCCGACCCGAAAAAATTGGACAGCAGACGACGGCGCGAAAACGTCGAAGCGGTGGACATAGCGCGATCCTCTCTCGGTGGCCCGCGGGGAGGGTAGGGGAAGCCTCACGCGGCGAAAAACGACAAACGGGTTCGTGGGTTTGGGAATTGAACTGCGGTTTGGACCTTCAGAGTTCGGGCCGCGAAAAAAAGTTTGAAAACTTCAATCGCTTTCCCGAATTCAGTCCTTCAGTTCGCCCGTCTGATTTTGTGTTGTGCGGTTGGTGACGATTGTACGAGAGAATTCTAATGCGGCAACCCGAATTTACGAATGAAGTTTCTGAAAAAACAGCCGGCTGGCGTGGCATCCCACGAAATTGTTTGCGAGAAAAGCCAAACATTAGGTCGGCACGTCCGGAGAAAAAGCCGTTGAAACGATTCCTTTGGACCGGTTACTTCAAATCAGGGAGGTTCTGCGCCAGAAGAATCGTCATCATGGATTTGGCGTCCTTGATGACGCCGGTTTTGACGAATTCGAGGGCTTTTTCGAACGGAAGACGGATGGTGGCGATTTCCTCGTCGTCATCGAGGTCCTGCTTTCCCGGCGTGAGACCGGTCGCGACGTAGCAGTACAAAATTTCCGTGCTGTAGCCCGGCAGTGCGTAAAACTTCGTGACGAAACGGATTTCCGCCGCGCGGTGGCCCGTTTCTTCTTCAAGTTCGCGGGCGGCGGCGAGCGCCGGGTCCTCACCAGCTTCGAGGCGCCCGGCGGGGATTTCCAGGAGTTCCTCGCCGCAGGGGTGGCGGTATTGCTTCACGAGCAGGACGTCGCCGTTGTCGAACATCGGCAACACGGCCGCGCCGCCGTTGTGGTGAATCACGTCGAGTTCGATGCGGATTCCGGAAGGAAGTTCGACGATGTCGTGCGACGTGTCGAAAACCCGTCCCCGATGGAAAAAGGTCTGCTCGATTAGTTTCACCGGTTGCGAATCGCTCATGATTTCCACCACACCATCTTTATATAGAGAAACGTGAAGACCGCGAAAACGCCGATCATCGCGCGGTACTCGCGGTGACGGCGATACAGCGCCATTTCGAACCCGTCGCGAAGCGCGGCCGGGAGCGCCGTGAGTTTCGGCAGGATGAGCGGCACCGCTTTGGCGTAATCCGGGTAGTCCTCGGGGAAAATTCGGTACAAATGCGCTTCCTCGGCACGAATGACAGGCCAATAAATCGCCAGATAAAGCAGCGGAACGCCAATTGAAAGGTACAGATTCGCTCCGGCGGCGACCGCACCCGCGACCATCAGAAAACTTCCGAGGTAGAGCGGATTGCGCGTCATCCGGTACGGCCCGCGGACCGTAAGCTGCTGATCCTTGCGGAGATGACCGGACGCCCACGCCCGAAGGCCGACGCCGACAAGGGCAACCAACAGGCCGTACGCGATGAAGACCGGGTTGGGCCGCGCGGTAAAAAGAAACAGCGCCGCGATGACGAACCCGGCGGGCACGCGGATTTTCTGGGCATAGTGCCGAAACGTTTTCGGCGGTTGGCTGGCGGTCGCGGACGACCCGGTTTCGGTCGGCATTTCCGGTCACTCGTTTCTTGTCGCACCGGGACACGGGATTCAACAAACCGAGCACAATACCCGTGAAAAACCGTGGAACTCAAGCGCTGTCGCCCTTTTCAAAAGCGAGCGAGGATGGGAGACAGCCCTCCCTTACGGTCAGGCTGCCGTTTCGGCAGGGGGGCAGTGGAATTCTTTCCGGGTTTTGGAGGATTGTAGGGGAAACTGCCCGCAAATTTGGATTTGAAACCCCCTTCAATGGCCAAAACCTATACTTTTTTGCCCCTTTCCTTCGAAAAGCAGACCCCCGAGCAGCTTGTCGACAATGCCGAGGCGTTTGCCGAACGGTTGATCCGCCGCCGGACCGTCCGCGACTTTTCCGACGAGCCAGTGCCCTTCGACGTCATCGAAACCTGCATTCGCGCCGCCGCGCACGCTCCTTCCGGCGCGAATCAGCAACCGTGGCGATTCGTCGTCGTACGCGATCCGGCCATCAAACGCCGGATTCGCGAGGCCGCTGAAGCCGAGGAGCGTGAAAACTACGAAAACCGCTTTCCCGACGACTGGCTCGAAGCCCTCGCGCCGCTCGGAACCGACGCCCACAAGCCGTTTCTTGAAATCGCCCCCTATCTCATCGTCGTCTTCAAGGTTGATTACGGCCTTGAACCAGCCGCCGAACCGGGCGGGCCGGAACGGCACGTCAAGCATTACTACGTGAACGAATCGGTCGGCATCGCGACCGGTTTTCTGCTCGCCGCGCTGCATTTCGCGGGATTGGCGACGCTAACGCACACGCCGAATCCGATGCGATTCCTGTCTGAAATCCTTGAACGCCCGAAAAACGAAAAGCCATTTCTGCTCATCCCGGTCGGGTATCCGGCGGAGGAAGCAAAAGTGCCCGACATCCGGAAAAAACCGCTTGAAGACGTGATGAAAGTGTTCTGAAACGTAAAAAACGGTAAAGCGGGAAACCTTCCCGGTCCGAAAACCGTCCTGAAAAATGCGCGTTCCTTTTGATCGTGCTTTTTCAAGGTCCCGATTGGGCCGAGGGAGGTTTCGTTATGAGATTTCATGCACCGAAAATCGCCGTCGCGGCGGCCATTCTTTTTTCAGCCGGCACACTGTTCGTCGGTTCGGCGGCCGCCGACACCGCTCCGCAAACCGTACGCCCCAATGAAGTCCGCAAGGCGCTCGTCATGCTGCCGTTCCTGTCGGTCTTCGACAATCTGAACTACACCGTGGCTGGTGACACGGTGGTTCTTGAAGGCCAGGTGACGCGCCCGTCGCTCAAGAGCGATGCCGCCAATTCGGTGAAACACCTCAAGGGGGTGAAGACGGTCGTCAACAACATCGAGGTTTTGCCGCTGTCGAATTTTGACGACCAGATTCGCCGTGAGGCGTACCGCCGGATTTACGGTGCGGGGCCGCTCAACCGGTATGCTTTGAACCCGGTCGCGCCGATTCGAATCATCGTCAATCGCGGACACTTGACCCTCGAAGGCGTGGTGGCGAATCGCTTCGATTACAACCTCGCCAATGCGCAGGCGCGCCAGGTGAGCAATGCCTTCACCGTCACCAACAACCTCGTGATCGAGAAGGAAACCCGATAAAGAGCATCATTCAGTCACGACAAGGGGCGGGTGGTCCGGCGGATCGCCCGCCCCTTTCCGTTTCCTTTGGTTTGGGTTGCCGGAACTTTTCCCACCGCCTAACGTGTGCCGGAGATAACAAGCTCCAATTCGGAAAAAAGGAAAAACGGTATGAAGCAACTCATTCCGCTGCTGGCCCTTGGCCTGTGCACGCAACCCGTTCTCGCTCAAACCCGCGCTGCGCGGCGTCCCGCGACGCCTCCGCCCGCCGTTTCAAGTCAAACCGCCTCGCGGCAGAACCTTCCGCTCAAAAAAGTCATTCTCTACAGCAACGGCGTCGCCTACTTCGAACGACGGGGAAAAGTCTCCGGTCGCGCCGAAATCGCGCTCGACTTCAAACAGTCGCAGGTTGACGACGTGCTGAAATCAATGGTCGTTCTCGATCTCGGCAAGGGGCGCATCGAGGCAGTCAGTTACAACACGTCGCTGCCGACGGCGGCGCGCCTGTCTGAAGTACCGTTTTCGGTCGAAGCGGCGCAGGGCGGCGGAATGCTCGGCATTCTGCGGCAGCTTCAGGGCGCGCGTGTCTTCATTTCGACGGGGCAGCGTTCGGCCACCGGCGCGGTATTGAACGTCGAGGAACGGGTCGTCACCGCCGAAAAGGATAAAACGCCGGTTTCCATTCGGACGGTCGTGATTTCGGGCGACAACGGGGAACTTTCAACTTTCGATCTGGCCGACGTCACGTCGTTGAAACTTCTTGACGGCGATACTCAGAAAGATATTCGAACCTTTGCCGACGCGAAATCCGCCGAGCGGCGCAAGGAATCCAAAACGATCGTGGTGAAAACCGACGGTACGGGCGAGCGCGAACTGGTCGTGAGCTACACGCTGGCCGCGCCGATCTGGAAGACGACCTATCGCGTGGTGCTCGACAAATCCGGTCGTCCGTTCTTTCAAGGCTGGGCCATCGTGGACAACGTGAGCGAGGAAGACTGGAAGGATGTGTCGCTGTCGTTCGTGTCGGGGAATCCCTCATCGTTCATTCAGCCGTTGCAGCAGCCGCTGTTCAAGTATCGCGAGGTCAAGCAGTTGCAGGGAGACGTCAGGCTGCTCCCCCAGGGAAGTAAAACAAAGGGGGGGCAGGGAGTGCAGTTTTCCGGCGGGGTGAAAGGCGGCGGGTCACCGGGAGCTTCCGATGAAGTCGCGGAAGTCTCGGGTGGGGGAAACGCTTCAATAAATGCGAGTGTCGGGAGCTTGGCGACGACGGTGAATCAGCGGTCAGTGAACAGCCTTTCCCAGAATGGCGGAGCGAATGTGGCTGGAAATGGTCCCGCTTTCCGCCGGGGTGAGTACGGAGGGGACGGCGATCTTTCTTCCGCCATTCGAGGGGGTGACACTGGCGTTTCAACCGCCGCGGAGGGGGCGGAAGTCGGCGATCTTTTTGAATATCGCGTCGCGCAGCCCGTGACCGTCGAGCGCAATCAGTCGGCGCTGATTCCGATTTTGCAGGAACAGATGGACGGCGAACGGGTTTCGCTGTTCAACAAGGACGTGGATGAAACCCGGCCGATGTTCGGCGTCCGGATGCTCAACACCTCGAATCTCACGCTCGAAAACGGCCCGCTGACCGTCCTCGACGGCGACGCCTATGTCGGTGAAAGCCAGTTGGAACGCTTCAAGCCGGCCGAGCGTCGTTTCGTGACGTTCGGGATTGACCTGGGGACGCAGGTCAAGGTGAAGGAAAAGGAAGTGATGGAGCCGGTTTCCTTCATCAAGTGCGTGAACGGTTCCATCCAGGCCAGATACTTCACCGCCCAGAAAACGACCTACACGGTCACGAACCAGACGGACAAACCGCGCACGATTTACATCGAACATCCGGTTGACGACGAGTGGAAGCTTTCCGATGAAACCGAGAAACCGGCCTCAGAGGCGGAGGGGGTCGTTCGTTTCCGGCGTGAGTTGAAGCCCCGCGAGACGGTCGAAATCCCGGTGATTGAACGCAAGGCCAGCACGGACAACTTCAATCTGATCGAATTGACCCGCGCGGACCTCGAAGTGTTCGTGAACCGGAAGTACGTCGATCCGGCGCAACTCCCGATCTTCGAGAAAATCCTCGAAATGAATTCCCGGCTTCAGAAAATCGGAGCCGAAAAGGAAAGCGCGGAAAAGGAAATCGAAACCATCGAGGCCGACCAGAAACGCCTTCGGGAAAACATCAATTCGCTTGGCGGCAAACCCGAGGCGAAGCCGTTGCTTTTACGCTACGTCGCAAAAGTCGACGCGCAGGAAACCCGCATCGAGCAGCTTCGGAAATCAATCGCCGACGGCGCCGCGGAATCCGAACGCATCGAAAAGGAACGTTCGGAGCTTCTGAAGCAGTTGGCGTTTGAGAAGAAACTGTAGAGAAAGTCTGGACTTGAAGTCTGGAGTCTGGAGTCTGGAGTCGAGAGTCTGGAGTCCAGCAGTTTTTGAATAGAGTCATTCAGTTTTCTTTGATTCCGGGTTTTGACTCCCGACTCTCGACTCCGGACTCCAGACTCTATTTCTCAGGCGCGTAATACCCGTTTCTGGTGCGGACCACCAACCCGTCACGTCCGACGATCTTGACTCGGATTTTTCGGTATTTTCCGTCCTTTTCGGTGTTTGAAGGGGAATATCCGATGCTGTAGACGTTGCGGAGTTCGGCGGCGACTTCCTCGTAGCGGCCTTCGAGGTCGTCAATGGTTTTCGCCTTGAAGAACTTGCCTCCGGTCGTGTCGGCCAGTTCGTGCAGACGCGCGCGCGAGGTTTCATAGCCGAGTTTGGCGCGCTGGCCGTATCTCTCGATGGTTTCCGCTTCGGTATCGAGATAGATGGGGAAAAGGATGGCGTCGGATTCGGTCACCTGGGCGAGCAGTTCATCGTACGTTGTCGTTGAGCCGCGGTCGGGATCACCCGGCGGAAGGGAGTTGTCCAGTCCGTCCGAAAGAATGACCACGGCGTTTCGTTCGCCCCTGACATCATTGAGAACCGCCTTGAGCGTGCCCGCCAGCGCGTCGTAGAAAAAGGTTCCTCCGCCCGGTTTCCTGATGGCGTCGATTCGTTCCCGCAGTTTTTGGCGGTCATTGGTCAGCGGGCAGACGATTCGGGCGGTATCCGAAAAGATGACCACCGCGATTTTGTCCTCAGGTCGGACCGCCCTGAGAAAACTGAACGCGGCCCGGCGGATGACATTGAGTTTTTCGCTGACGCTGCCGCTCAGGTCGATCAACAGAACGAGGTTGAATGGCGTCGTGACGGGCGAAAACGTTTCAACGGACTGGCGAACGTCGTCCTCGTAGATTTCAAAGTTATCTTCCTTCAAATCCGACATCGGCCGCCCGGTTCGAGTGGAAACACTGAGGTTCAACAAAACCAGGTTGGATTCGAGAACCACCGTCTCGCCATCCGGCGTCGTCACTTCCGGGGGGCGTTTGGGCGCATTGGGGTTTTCAAGAAGCGGTCGTTTGCCTTTCGGGAGGGAGTCACCCGTCGTAATGGTGATGTTTCCCCGAAAGGTTTCAGCAACCAGAATGGTTCCGCCCTTTCCAATTTGTCCGTGGAGAATCCGGTCGTTCGGCGTGCCCTGAACCTTGATGGGAAGTTCACACTTCGAAAATCCCTGAACGGTCGAAAGGGAAATCTCGGCGTCGGCATCGGGCGGAAGCGCGAGCCGTATTTCGCCCTGAACCCCGGTCGCAATGAGGCCGGCCGGTTTCCCGATGACTTCCATGCTTCCCGTTTCACTAAAAAGCCTGAGATAGACGTTTCGCGGGATTTCGATTTCGAGATTGATTCCCGGCTGCCCTTCGGCGGGCGTGGCGGCAATGTTCAGTTGGTTGAGGAGTTCTTCGAGAATGATTTCTTCATTGCCGACCGGCCCGCCGGTTCCACTGTGGCTGGCGGAAATCTGGACGTCGGCCCGGTCGGCAATGGTAACCCGAATATTGCCGGTCGGATTGTTTACCCGAACCGTCCCCTTGGGAGGAATCAGGGTGCGGGTTTCATCGAAGTACCGTCGAGCCTGACCCGACACCTTCCCACCCGCCGATTCGGACAAGGGAAGGGTGGCAAAAAGGATGAGGACCAATAAAAAAGGAGTGCCGGCTTTGTGGAAAAACGTAAACATGAGCCGTTCGTTTTCGCCCAGCGCTGAAAAAAGCGGAAACGCCCGGAAACGGATTTCCGGGCGTTTCGATTATTTCAGGGCAATCGGACCGCTGAGGGTTTCCGCGTAGGAAAGGTCCTCGGTGAGGCTGACCCCGAACCTGGCTTCCCGTTTGGGCCGGGCTGCTTCCCGACGGTTGAGGTCGGCTATCAGTTGATCGGCGGCGGCGATGTCCTTCTGGGCATCGACCTCGGACCGAAGACGAATCGCAAAGGCGAGCGCCGTATCGAGATCGCCGGCTTTAGCGGCGGCATCCGAAAGATTGCGGATCAGGGTGAGCCGTCCGGTACGGCGGGCCTGACTGGATTCCTCGTCAAAACTCCGGTAGGCAACCGCAGCCGTCGGAGCGCCGCTCCTGACCGAGAGATACTTGAAGTTTTCGAAATCCGGTTCCTTTTCGGAAGAATCGTCGCCGGTTTTGCCTGGACGAAGGGCGGCGGCGTATTGGAACGCCGCGTCAAGCCGGTTGGCGGCCAGCAGTGCCCTGGCGAGGTCTTCACGATAGGCTGGGTAAAACCATTCCCGGTTGGCCGCTTCGTAGATCGCCACGGCTTCACCCGGCTGGCCGGCCGCTTCAAGAAATTCCCCATAAAGTTCGCGGGCTTCCACGCCGTACGGCAGGGCAGACGCCTGCTGGAACAGTGAGCGGGCTTCAGCGGCGTTCCCCTGCGCATCCGCCAGCGCGGCGCTCACGGAAAGGGAATGAACGTCCTTGCCGGACTGAAAGCGTCCGGCGACTTCGCCGAGGAGCGTCCGGAATTTCCGCGCCGTCTGGGAAAGCTGTCGGATGTAGCGAATCCGGTCAGCCGTCGAAGACGTCCGGTCGGCCAATCCGTCGGACAGAATTTTCAAAGCCCCGGGACCATCGCCCGTCCGGTCCAGGAGACGGGCCAGTTCAAGGCGGTTGTCGAAATTGCCGGGCGCAAGTTTGGCTGCCTTCCGCCGCCATTCGATGGCCGGAGGATACTGGCCGTACCGGGCGGCGATTTCGGCGGCGGACTGGGCGGCTTCAAAACTGTTGAAGCGTTCGACGACCCGCTTGAGCTGGTTGAGTGCGTCCTGGGTACGTCCACGCCGGAACTCGATCTCGGCGGCTCCGACGAAGTCACCGACGCTGTCGAACTCAGAAAGCTGCCGCTGGTAGTACTCGCCGAGCAACGCATCCGCCTCGGCCTGTTTTCCTTCGTTGACGAGCAGAGCGTAGGCGTGGAGGTGGGCGTCCTTGTTGACCGGGGTACTTTCCTCATCCTCGGATTCCGACGTGGAAACCGGCTGAGCCTGGGTTTCGGTCGGCTGGTCGAGGCTGAGGAATTTCCGCAGCCGTGCCACCGCCTGCGCGGTCTGCCCGCCACGGGTTTCGGCGGCCGCGCGAGCCATTACGAGCCATTCGGGGTCGATGTCGATGGAATTGGTATCGTAAACCGTGACGTCCTTCGAAACCGTTTCCCGCATTTTGCCAAACAGGAGTTCGCGCTGGGCGGAGAGGCCGTTGAGCGCAGCCTGTGCGTCGGCATTGGGCATTCCGCCGAGAACGTAATCCGCCCACGCTTTCTGAACTTTCGTCAATGCCTGGGCCGGGGTTGCATCGGAAATGCTCCCGAAGTTCAACGAACTGTCGGAGAACGCGAAATCACCGTTCGAGTAGGAGGCGATGACGCGCGCCCCGAGACGGTTCAGCAGCAATTCGAAGAAGGGCGGCTTGAGCGCTTTCGGGAGCAGGTCCACCCCGGCGCCGGCGATATAAAGATCGTTCGGGACACTCGCGGCCACCCGAAGGAGCGATTTCGAAATGATCTGACCTTTTTCGGGGCTTTCCTCGGCAATCTGGTGGAGTGCGTCGAGAACGGCGTCAAAGGTCGTCGAATCGGGTTCGGATTTCAAGATTTGCCGGGTCAGGTACTTCTCGATGGCGGGCAGCGCATCGGAGAGCAGTCCATGATCGGAAAGCGCGGCCAGATAGAGGACATGGGCTTCCATCCGGCTGCTTTTTACTTCGATCATTTTTGACCAGGCGGTCATGGCGCCCTTTCGGTCGCCGCTTTCGAACAGCACGGTTCCCTCGATGGCCATGGAATTGTAGTTGTCGGGATCGATTTCGAGGGCGAGCCGGATGTGGTTGAGGGCTTCGGGCAGCCGTTTGCGGGCCAGAAGATATTCGGCCAGTTTGCGCTGGGCCTCGTCGGAACGCGGCGCGGCTTCGGTTTCGGCCACGAGGAAATCGTTGACGTCCTTGGCCCGTTTTTCATCCAGGGAAAGCCAGATGCCGTAATTTCTGGCCGTGCGATACCAGTCGAAGCCGTTCAGTTCCGTCGCGGGGTTCGGCTGTCGCTTGTATTGTTCGCCGATGGGGCGGATTCCAAGCACGGCCTTGAACAGTTTTTCGACTTCCGGTGAGGTATTGCGGAAATAAAGTTCGAGCTGGGCCGTGCGGGAATCTCTCCACGCCTGCGGGAGTGGCGCGCTCGCGATGGCTGCCCGCGCGAGGTCTTTTTCACCGTTGACCACGAAGAACTTGATCAACTGCAACTGATACGGGGAATTGGTCCCGGCCAGTCCCTGAAGCTTGCCGCGGTCGCCCCGCGCAAGCAGTAACGAGAGGTAACGGGCGACGAGCGGGTTGTCGCTTGGGGCGAGGTCGCCCGAGAGCCGCCGGTAGTATTTTTCGAGTTGGGCCAGTTCGCCTGAAACGTCACCCACTGCCCGATAGGCGGCGACCCGGGCCTCGGTGTAGTCGAAGGAGCCGGGGAAACGTTCCCGCTGTTCCTCCGAATCAAGCAAAGCGATGATTTTCCCGGTTTCGCCACGGTTCTGGTAGAAGGCCATCAGGTTCTGAAGCGCCTGCTTGAACTGGGCATCCTTTTCCGTCTGGCGCTGCTGGAAGGCAAAATCCCGCCGCTTGAGCAGGGTCGTTTCCTGAGCCTTGTACAGACCGATGGCCGCGCTGAGCGAGGCGGCCCGGCTGAAGGCGGCGCTGTCCGGATTTGAGCCGGCCAGCGTCTGGGTGAGCCGGTTGTCGAGTTCGGCCACCTGTTCCGGGAAGGCATAGTTTTTGATGTAGGTCGGGAACTGACTGCCCCGAATATCGGTATTCAGGCCGTCGAGAAGCGATTTGATTCGGTCGTTGCGGGGGTTGTTGCCGCGGGTGATTTCCTTTTCGAGCGCCGCCTCGACCGCTTCCAGCCGCGTCAGGGCCGTCACCGGCGACTGGGTTTTCGCGATGGCGTTCATCCATAAGCCGACCTCCACGTTCCGCCAGGACTCATTCCCCGGATTTTTAAGGACGCGGGTAATCCCGTCTTCATAAAAGGGAAGTCCTTCGGCGATCAGGCCCGCGTCGAACAGAAGCTTTCCGCAATCGAAATAAACCGTTGCCGTTACCTGCTTCCGCTTTTTGATGGAATCGCGGAGGGTGGCCACGGCGGTGGTCGTGTCGCCCTTGGTCAAATGGAGTCGGGCCTGTTTGACGAGCCAGCCCGGATTGGTCGGATCAAGTTCCTCGGCGCGTTTCAGGACAGCCAGGGCGTCGTCGAAACGACCGGTCTGGATGTACAGATCAGCCAGCGATTCGCGGAAGTCGCCACGCTGGGGTTCGTTGAGAACGGCCAGCTTGTACTGCGCGGCGGCTTCGGTCGCATTGCCCTGGAACCGGTAGACCTCGGCCAGAATGACGTTCCACCGGAAATTGCGGTCAGCCTTTTTGGCGAGGTCGGCGTAGTACTTCGTGAGTCGGGGAAGCTGTTCATACTTCGCGGCATAGCGAAGCGCCGTGTTGAGGGTGGCCAAATCCTCGGAATTGCGATTGATAACCTCGATGTACTGGTCGGTGGCTTCGGTGTACTGCTTGAGCGAGGTCAGAACGCCGATGAATCCGAGGCGCAGCCCGGTTTCATCAGCCCCCTGCTTGAGGTTCGCCAACCCTTCCTTGTAAAGCGCGATGAGCGCGTCGGACCGCCCGCCCCGGCTGAGCACTTGCGCAAGCAGGGTGAAGGTTTCGTTGTCGGTCGGGTTGTCCTTGTACCACGCGCGGAGAGTGGCCTCCGCGTCGGCGTATTTCGTTGCCTCGATCTGACGACGAGCAAGCTGGAGCGTCAGTTGACGCTTGTAGTCACCGACCGCCGATTCGCGGGCACGCTGTTGAAGGGCGATGGATTTGTCGAGTTGTCCGATGCGTCCGAAGAACTGGGCGGATTCCTGGATCACGCCGAGGTTGGTGGGGAAGTCGGCCGCGAGGCGGTCGAACACGGCCACGGCTTCGGCATTCTGATTGCGCTGTTCGTAGAACGAGCCGAGCTGGAGACGATATTTGATGGCTTCGCGTTCGTCGCGGGCCAGTGTGATGAGCCGTTCGGTGACGCGGCGTTCCTCGTCGGGTCGGTTTTGTGAACGCAACTCGTCGCGGGCCGCTTCGAGGAAGCCGGTGTCCTGACGGGTTCCGGCTTCACCGACAAGAAGCCGAATCGCATCTTCGGTGCGATTGGCGGACTTCAGAAAACCGACGTAACCGAGAATCAGTTCGGTGCCGTTGTTCCCGCCGCGCCGCTGGTTGAAGGCGGCTTCGATACGGGCGGCGTAATCCTTGCGGGGCGCAAGCTGGGTCAGGCGGCGCGAGGCTTCCTCGCGGCCCCCGCCGACGCGTTCAAGGGCTGAAACGTATTCGACGATGGCCGCACCCGTCTGGTTCTTGCCTTCCAGAATGGCTCCCACCTGATAGGCATAGGCGGTGGCGTCGCCGGACCGCTTGCGAAGCTCCTGCAAGGTCCGAATGGCTTCATCGTAGCGGTAGTAATCCCAATAGATACTGGCGACTTCGAGATAGGTCTCGGGGTTGCCGCGTTCCGGGGCAAGGATGGAATCCCAGCTTGCGCGGGAACGGTCGAAATCACCGAGTTCGGCGTAAACTTCACCCGCCTGGGTGGGCAGGGAATGGTCGGTCGGGTAGACCGCGGCCAGTTGCGTCCAGATCGCGGCCGCGCGTTCCAGCGAGCGAAAATCGCGCGCGCCGACCGAGCGGGAGACATTGGCCAGTCGCTCGGCGTAATACCGCTCACCCGGATATCGTTTCACCAGTTGTTCATATGCGGTAACGGCTTCTTCATGGTGCGACAGCCACAGGGCGGCATCGGCCGCGAATTGGGAATATCCGGCGGTCGTTTTTCCTTTGGCAATATCGAAATCACCCCGGAGCCGACTCTTTTTCGAGACGTATGTGAGGTAATCGTTCCGGATGGACGGATCGGCGAAATAGTACTGCGCGGAAAGCTTTTCCCATTGCGCCGTATTGCTGGACTGGTCGTAGTACTTCAACAGTCCTTCGACGAAGAAAAGATTCGTCGGAAAACGGTCGTGGGCGAATCGGAACAGTTCCAGATAGAGGCGGGCGTCGTTGTTGCCGCCACTCAGGTTGATGTTGTCTGAGAAACGCTGGAGATATTCGGCCAGATCGCCGTCATCGAGTGTTTCGGCAAGTTCCTTTGAATACTTTGCAAAGGCGTCCTTGCGTTCGTTCCGGACGAACCAGCGGCCGAGCCGGTGGTACCAGGTGTTGTTCCCGAACCGGCGAACGGCCTGCGTGTAAACCCGCAACTGCTCGTCCACGAGGCTCTGCTGGCCGAGCCAGTTCAGCATCCGTTCGTAAAGACCTTCCTCCTTCGGATACTTCTTGATCTCGCCGTAGAGAAACTTGAGTGTTTCATTCGGTTTGGCGGGAGTCGCCTTGGCGCCTTCGCCCTCGCCTTCACCGCCATCGGCCTTCTTTTCCTCGGAGGCGAAGCTGGCGATGACTTTTTCCAGAACCGCGGAATAGGTCACACGGTCGGGCGGGGTCTGACGGTTTCCGAGGTAGTCGGTCGGATAGTCGTATTCATTGATGCCTTCGCTCTCTTCCTTGCCTTCGGACGGGTCGAAAATTTCGTAACGACGGCTTTCATCCTGATCGGTCGAGGCGGTCGAGGATTCATCCGGAGTGAACGTCCAGCGCTTGGAGGAACTCGGGACGAGCGGTTCGCCGGGCTTGCGGGCCGCGCCCAGCTTGTCGAGCAGGGCAATCAGGCGAGCGCGTTCAGTGGGACGATGGTTGAGGCGGGCTTCGGCCTCGGCCGCTTCGACCGCAATCTGCGGGGCGGCGGGAGATGCCGGATAGCGTTGGAGAAATTCATCGGCCAGTTTAACCACGGTCTCGAATTCGCCCATCCTGGCGAAACCGCGCAACAGACGAATATGGAGATCGGCGAGGGCTTTCGATTCAGGGTATTCCTGTTTGAGTGCGGCGAAAAAACGATAGGCCAGCGCGCGGTTGAAGTAAGCGACCGCGTTGGCGTTGGCGCGGTTGTATTCCGAGGGAATGTTGTTTCCGGCCAGAATCAGCGACAGCACTCCGTTCAGGAAACCCGGCCCCTGATCGGCTTTGGCAATATCCTTGTAGAGCGAAAGATCCTCGGCGCTCAGGCCGACCCCGGAGGATTCGGCATCGAGCAGGACGGAAGCCATTTTGGCCAGCGTCTTTTCGCGCTCGGGAGAACCGGCTTTCAGTCCCTCAGTGGTGAACAGCGAATACAGGTAGCGGGAGGACGGATCGAAGCCGCCGATCTGAAGGCACATGCCCGCGGCGGTTTCGAGTTCCTCGCGCTTCCATCCGGAAGTCTGCCGACGCTGCTCCAGTTCGTTCAGGACGCGCAGCGCCCCGCCGTAATTGGCTTCGTACGCGTAGATGTTGAACAAACGCGCGGCCGTGTCGAAATCAACCGTCGAGGGTTTCAGGAAACGGTTCTGGAGATCGCGCCGGTATGCGCGATAGCGACCGAAGCGGCGCTGAAGTTCATACCAATCGGCCACGATGGCGCGCGGCCAGAGCGGGTCAAAGGCCCGACCATAGACGGCCTCGGCTTCCACGCGCTTGTTCTGGGTTTCGTAGATGGACGCCTTGGTTTTCAGGAAATACTGAAGTTCGCCGGGATACTTGGGCTGAAGTTCATCAATGGCGCGCAGGGCGGCGGCGGCATCGTTGCGGCCGACAAGTTGCTCGATGTACTGCTTCGGCAGGCGGACGTCGTCCGGCGCGGTCGCCATCAGGGATTTGTAGAAATTCGCCAGATCGAACCCGGTCAGTTCGTGGTTCTTCACCAGCGTCGCAATCTGCTGGTAGATGCCTTCCCGTTCGTCGGGATAGGCGACCGGGGCGAGTTGCTGAAGCGTCTGGGCTTCGTCGGCGTACATCGCGCGTCCGTGGTAGAACGCCGCCAGTCGCCGCAACGCGTTCGGTGCGTTGTTGCGGACCGTCGCGTATTTCCGCATCTGCTCGGTCGCGCTCGGGAAGTTGCCGAGCTTTTCATCGAGCGACGAGCCGTAGCGCAACAACCGCACGTCGTCGGGATACTTCGCCTGCAACGTCGCGATGGCCGTTTTCGCTTCGGCGAACGGGCGTGGCACGAGCGATTGCGCGCCAAAAAATTCCTCGGTCGTGTAGAGCGCGTCGCGCAGTTCGAGCGGCGTGGCGCGGTTCGGGTCCGCAACCGGTTTCGGCAAGGTACGGGTTTCCGCCGGCGTGGCAGTGCCGGTCGGCTTGCCGCCCTGCGTGGCCGGTTTGCGTTTTTGCCGGTTCTGGCGGGACGTCGCCGAGACGGTCGGAAGTGAAACGGCGAAGGAAAGGGCGAGCAGACCTATGAGCGAACGAGTGAAAATTCTCATGGCGGCAATCGGAGTCGGGTGAAATTTTGCGCTGAAATCGGGACAAACAATACACCGGACGCATGAAATTCTCCACCGTTCCCTTGTCCGGACGAACGGTTTTATTATCTTCGAATCAGCGTTTTGCGGTAATAATCGACCCGATCGGGCCGAAACCTTCCGTGCGGTCCGACGTAAAACGGGGTACGGACGATTTTTACAAACGAATTTACCAAGGAAAACGATATGCCCATTCGATTCGCTTACGTTCTGAAACTGAGCATCGTGCTGTTGGCGGCCCTTTCGCTGACCGGCTGCGGCTCGTGCTTTTCAAGGCCGCAACCGAAATACGTTCAGGTCCCGAGCAATTCCGGTGGGAATACCAACGTGACCGCGACGAGCAATCTGGCCGGTCAGAATCTCGACCTTCAGGCCGTCATCGCGCTCGTCAAGCAGGCCAAAAACGGGGAAGACCTCGAACGGCTCCTCAACCAGCCCGGTTCGGTCAACAACCTCGACCTCGACGGCGACGGACAGGTGGATTACATCCGGGTCGAGGAATACCAGGGCGGCAATACCAAGAATTTTTCGCTGACGGCGCAACTTCCGAGCGGACAGGTCCAGGAAGTGGCCCAGATTCAGATCGAGCAGCAGCCGAACCAGCAGGCCGTGGTTCAGGTCCAGGGAAATCAGACGGTGTACGGCCCGAGCGTTTACTACACTTCGACGTTCCCGCTGGCCGAAGTGCTGTTCCTCGCGTGGGTGTTCTCGCCGCGTCCGGCGATCTACATCTCGCCGTATCACTACGGCTACTACCCGAGTTACTACCGCGTATACACGCCGGTTCCGGTCGCGACCTATCGCACGACCACACGCACCTACACGCGCACGGTCACGACCCGGCAGGTTCAACAGCCCGCCGTCCGCACGACCGCCGTTTCGCCGAACGCCAACCGCACCGCGAGCAATATCCGCGCCCCCGTGTACAACCCGTCGGGCACGCAGCGGCAGTTCCAGAACCGGCCCGACAACCGTCCGGTCGGCTCCGGCGGCTTCGGACGTCCCGGCGCGCCGACCACGTCGCCGACCTCGCGGCCTCCGACTTCAAGCGCTCCGGCGACACGTCCGGCGGCGCCCGCGGCGCGGCCGAGTACGCCGCCGCCGTCGCGTCCCGCGCCCTCGCGCCCGTCGTTCACCTCGCGGGGACGTCGCGGATAGCCCACTTTTAAACGCGCAACGGCAGCCCGACCGTCAGGAAGGGCTGTCTTCCTCTTTGCTTCAAGAAAAAAAGGCGTATGACGAAACACAACTACACGCTGACCGAAGCGCAAAAGCTCGGCTTTGCGAGCATTTTCGTTCTCGACAAGATGCTCCGGAAAAACCGCCAACTCATGGTCGCGCCGACCAATCCCGACGAGCGCTGCCTCGAAGACGTGATGAAGGCGCTGTTCAATGAACGGCTGGTTGAAATTCAGGGCGCGTACTACGTTGCGACCGAGGAAGGGAAGAACCGCATCCGCACCTTCCGCCAGCGGTACGAGGAATATCTGACCGTCTTCGACATTTACTGCGCCGTCGATCTGACGACCGGCGAGTTCGCTTTCGAGAAGTACTACGACTTCGACAACGATGCCGAATGGCGCGTCTATCTTCAGCAGGAACGCTGGGAGGACCTGCGTGTCGCCGTGGCCATTCACAAACAGCTCGACCCGGTCGAAATCGTGTTCATGTCCTATGTTCTCGAAGGCCGGTTCGATCAGTGGGGCGACGGACGCTGGGAATTCGCCATCCTTTCGGGCGAAATCTGGAATGAAATCCTGTCCATCGTGAACTCCAACCTGCACCCGTGCCAGCTCGGCTATATGGTCGATGATCCGAATCATCCGGGGCAGCAGCTTGAAGTGACTCCCGATTCGGTGTTGAATGAAATGCTCACGCGGGGCGGCGAAATCATGCTGGAACTGGTGCGGCGCGGAAAGGAAGCGGACGCGCAGCAGGCGCAGTATGAAGCTGAGCAGCAGGCCCTTCAGCCGCAGACCGAGGTCGTGACGGAAACCGTGACCGAAACGGTGTACGACTACGATTACGTGATTGCCGATCCCTACCTGTACTACACGCCCTATCTCAGCCCGTTCTACATCAGCCCGATCTGGACCGCCCCGTTGTATCCGACGGTCGTGGTTGTCTGGTAATCGGCGGAAACCGAAACAGTTTCATTGACCGGAACGCCCGAGTCCCGCTAGTTTCGTGGGACTCGGGCGTTTTTCTCGCCACAACATAATCCAAGAGGTTTCCGATGAAGACGCTTCGCTCATTGGTCGGTGTCTTTTTGTTTTTTTGTCTTATGTCCCTGCCGGCTAACTCTCAGGACAAACCTAAAAGAGGTCCTTCCACACCGGAGGAACGGCAGGCGGCAGTGGAAATCGCGACCTACCTCGAAAACAACCCACTCGGCAAGGATGCAAAGGATAAACGAACCCTCGTGATGCGTTTTCTTATTGAAGTGCCCGATATTTCGGTATCGGTTTGTCCCGCAATTTTTGGACCCGCGAAGGAATTCAAAGGCGACTATGAGACTGAATTGGTTGTCCAGTCAGCTATTTCACAAGCTAAATTCATCATCCTGAATCCCGAAAAGGCCAAGGATAAGGAAGCCGTCCAACTTGCTGGAGCGCGGGGAACACTCACTGCCTGGAAAGCCATCAAAACTCAAAAACCGAAGGCAAAGTTCAAACTTCTCGATGCGCTTCTTGAAAAAGAATCAAACGGAACGTTAATCGAGTTTTTGAAGTCCAACGTCTCGAATTGCAACTAACGCCACCTTCATTTTTTGATTTGGAAACTGATAAACCCATGCAGAATCGACTCCGCCACGACTGGACGAAGGAAGAAATCCGGTCGCTCTACAAATCGCCCGTTCTCGATCTGGTGCATCGCGCCGCCGCCGTTCACCGTGAAAACTTCGACCCGACCGAAATTCAGGTCTGTCGGCTGATTTCGATTAAAACCGGCGGCTGCCCGGAAGATTGCGGTTATTGCTCGCAGTCGGCCCACTACGAAACCGGCATTGAATCGCAGGCGCTGATGGAAATGTCGGATGTCGTCGAGACGGCGCGGCGCGCGAAGGCGAACGGCGTGAGCCGTGTGTGCATGGGCGCGGCGTGGCGCGAGGTGAAGGACGGCGAGGCGTTCGAGGAAGTGCTCGACATCGTTCGCGAAGTGAACGCCATCGGCGTCGAGGTCTGCTGTACGCTCGGAATGCTGACCGAACAGCAGGCGCGGCGGCTGGAGGAAGCCGGGTTGTACGCCTACAACCACAATCTCGACACGTCGCGCGAACACTACGGCGAGGTCATTTCGACCCGGACGTACGATGATCGTTTGAACACGCTGGCCAACGTCCGCAAAACGGGCGTGACCATTTGTACCGGCGGCATTCTCGGCCTCGGCGAAGGTCCCGAGGACCGCGTGTCGTTACTCCATACGCTGGCGACGATGAACCCGCATCCGGATTCGGTCCCGGTCAACATTCTGACCAAAGTCGAAGGAACGCCGATGCAGGGAAATGAAGACGTGCCCTTCTGGGAAACCCTGCGAATGATCGCCACGGCGCGACTGGTCATGCCGAAATCGGTTATCCGGCTTTCAGCGGGGCGTACGTCGTTGTCGGAAAGTGAACAGGCCCTCTGCTTCATGGCCGGCGCGAATTCGATCTTTTCGAGTGACGCGAAAATCATGCTGACCACCGTCTCGCCGACGAACGACTACGACGAGGACGCTGCCCTGCTCGATACGCTCGGCCTGAAACCTCGCGAGCCGTTCAAGGAAGACGCCCGGACCAAATCGGCGGCGCAGGGATAGTTTTCCGTCGCCTTTTTCGTTTTTCATCCCAGTCCGTTTTCATAACGAGTCCATGCCGACCGAAGAAATCCGCCTTTTAACCGGTGGTGCCATCCGGCGCGTCCCCAACGACGCCCGCGCGGATTTTCTCGACGAAATCGCCTTTTCGATTTTCTCCCGCCTTCAGGTGACCATGTGGTTTGTGGTCGTGTTGATGGGGTTGATGATTTTTCTGATCGACGTTCGCGGCGCCCTCCCGCTCACGCCCGAGGCGGCGCGACGAGCATTGGCGGTTCACCTCGGTTTCGAGGTTCTGGCGATTGGATTTCTCCTTTTCAGCCGGTTTCACCCGGTTTCAACTCCCGCCGACATCCGTCCGGTTCACCGTGTGCTGAACGTGGCCACGTCGTTGATGCTGGTCCTTTTGCTGGACGCGGTTTTTCTGCTGACGCTTGAATTCAATAGTGACGTAGTGGTTTTCGTCAGCGGGACTTACCTCCTGTTCGTCATCGGTTACTACCCGCACGCATTGGTTCATCTGGTTTACGCACTGAACGCCCTTTTTTACTTCTGGGCGGTGAATCACTACCTTCACACCGCCGGGGATCGGTTTCACGCACTTTTCGGCGGCGGCTCGGGAATGTTTTTCGCGTGGTATCTCGGGCAGACGGTTTTCGCCGCGCGAGTAAAGGACTTCCTCAGCGCCCGCACCATCGGCGAGCAGGCGCGGCAACTCGACGAACGCAACCTCGAACTTGATCGCAAGGTCCGTGAAATCAGCCGGGCCAACGCCGAACTGGTCGCCTCGCAGCAACGGGCCAACCGGATTTTCACCGCGCTGGCGGAAGCCCTGCCCGGAACGATTCTGGAAGGGAAGTACCGGCTGGACGAAAAAATCGGCCAGGGCGGTTTCGGCGTGGTGTTTCGTTCAACGCACCTCGCGCTGAACCGGCCCATCGCGGTCAAGGTGTTTCGTCCGTCGCCGGGCAACGACACGGCGGAAGCGGTCGAGCGTTTTCGTCTCGAAGGCGTTTCCGCTTCGAAAATCAACCATCCCCACGCGGTCGGCGTCCTCGACGCCGGCGTCACCGAGGACGGCATCGCCTACCTCGTGATGGAATTGCTGGTCGGTTTCCCATTGAGTCGCGAAATCAAATCCGCCGGAAAGCTGAGCCTTCAACGGTGTTGCGAAATCCTCGCGCCCGTGTGCGACGCGCTCGCCGAAGCGCACCGGCTGGGGATGGTCCACCGCGACATCAAGCCGGACAATATCTTTCTCCACCACGGGCCGAACGGCGAGGAAATCGTCAAGGTGGTGGATTTCGGCATCGTCAAGTTTCTCGAAGAACAGCCCGACTCGGGCGATCACCCGCTGACCGCGACCGGGGCAGTGGTCGGGACGCCGCTTTACCTCGCCCCCGAACGACTTGAAAAGAAGCCCTATGACGGCGAATCCGACGTGTACGCGCTCGGCATCACCCTGTATGAAATGATCTGCGGCCACGTCCCGTTTGAAATGGGGTCATCCGGAGCCTTGGGCGTCATCATGCACCACCTGATGAAAGACCCGCCGCCGCTGCGCGAAAAATTGCCCGGTTTCCCGGAATCCGTGGATTCGGTTGTGTTGAGCGCATTGGAAAAAGACCCGGCGAAACGGCCCACGATGAGCCGGCTTGCCGAACGCTTTCGCTCGGCGGTCGAGGCATTGCCGGAAGAACTTCGCGGTAAGGCCGGTTCGACGGTTTCCACCGGGCCATTCCAGGGCGAAATCAATGAAGATGTGACGACACGGATTCAGACGCCCGTCGATCCCGGACGAACGACCGCCAACTGATTCACCACGAAGAATTTCAAGGGTGGCGGCGTTCCTTCACGGTCCGTCTTTTCAATTCTTTACAGCATTTTAACGTACCGCGTGCCCGAAATGGGCAACACCTCGCCCGTAAAAGCATCTTTTCCCCAGGACGCCGATGCAACGATGCCTCGTGACATCGCAATCGTTGAACCGTTTTGGAGGTACGTTATGAATTTCACGGCCATCAAGGAATTTTCAAGGAAGAGTCTGGCCGGTGTCGGACTCGCGCTCGGAATGGTGCCGATGCTCGGGTTTTCGGTTCTGGCCCAGCAAAGCGGCGGATACAACAACGGCGGTTACTATCCTCGACCCGGTTACGGCCAGAACGGCGGCTATCGTGACCGTGATCGTGATCGCGATGGCTACCGCGACCGTGACCGCTATCGCAACAATTACAACTACCTGCGCCGGCTTGCCGCCGACAACGGCTACCAAAGCGGCCTCGAACACGGTTTGAAGGACCGCCGTCGCAGCCACCGGTACGACTACACCGATTCGGATTCCTTCCGGCACGCCGACCATGGTTACCGTCGCGAGTACGGGGACAAGGAAGAATATCGCCGGATTTTCCGCGACGCCTTCATTCGGGGCTACAATCAGGGCTACGGCACCCGGGGTTGGGGTGGCCGTTACTAACCCGAACGATTCGTTGGAAGTACGAACCGCGCCGGACGTCTCCCCCGGCGCGGTTTTTTTGAATGCCCGAACACTCGACTTTTTGTGGTTTTTTAAGGCATTTTGAGCGGATGAACGCACTTCAATCACTCAATGATGAACTTGCTTCCATTCGCGCCGCCGGGCGCTTCCGTTCGATGCGCCGCGCCGATACGCCGCCGTCGGTCGAGTTCGAACTGGAAGGCAAACGGCTGCTCAATTTTTCCTCCAACGACTATCTCGGACTCGCCACCCATCCGCGCCTGATCGCCGCCGCCAATGCCGCCACCGAACGCTGGGGCGCGGGCAGCACCGCGAGCCGCCTCATCTGCGGTCATCTCGGCATTCACGAGGCTTTCGAAAATGAACTCGTGGCATTCAAGGGGACGGGCGTCGCCGATGCGCGGGCGTTGCTGTTCAACAGCGGCTATCACGCCAACACGGGCATCATTCCGGCGCTGACCGCCGAACCCGACGTCATCCTTTCCGATGAACTCAACCACGCGAGCCTGATTGACGGCTGCCGGTTGAGCCGGGCGAAAAAAATTCGCTATCGCCACAATGACGTGGCTGATCTGGCGTCAAAACTGGGCGAAAACGAGGGCGCGCGGCGAAAACTAATCGTGACCGATTCGGTCTTTTCGATGGATGGCGACTGCGCCCCGCTTCGCGACATCGTCGAACTGGCCGAGAAGTTTGATGCGTGGGTGATGGTGGATGAAGCGCACGGAACCGGCGTGCTCGGTTCAAACGGACGCGGCCTCGTGGATGAACTCGACCTGCGGGGCAAGGTTCATCTTCAAATGGGGACGCTCGGAAAGGCGCTGGGAAGTTTCGGGGCGTACGTCGTGGCCCCGGCCCCGTTCATCGAGCTTTTGATCAACCGCGCCCGTTCGCTGATTTTCACGACCGGACTCCCGCCCGCGTCCGTGGCCGCCGCCCTCGAAGCCGTGAAAATGCTTCAGGAAAGCGATGAACTTCGACTGCGGCTTCACGAAAACATCCGCTTCTTTTCAAACGGACTGCGCGAACTCGGCCTGCTCGACCGGGACTGGACCACGCCGATTTTCCCCATTGTACTTGGGGAAGAAGAACGCACGATGAACGCGATGGCGAAACTTCTTGAGGCGGGAATTTTCGGCTCGGGGATTCGTCCGCCGACCGTCCCGCCGGGGACCTGCCGTTTGCGGCTGACAGTCACGGCGGCACATTCAACCGATCACCTGAAACTGGCCCTCGGGAAACTGCGTGATTTGAATTGAGGGGCTATTCGGGATTCCCGGGAGGCCGGATGATTTCGGCGAATTTTGAAAGAATGACGAAAACGACAAAGGGAAGTGCCAAGCCAAAGAAATAAGGGAACGTCCACCAGTGTTGGGTAAATCGGATGGAAAGCAAAACCAGTACACCCAGGTAGGAAACATATCCAGCCACGAGAAGGCCGCGTTTCTCTTTGGGGAATGGCTTTTGAATGAATTCGGATATTTTCCAGCGGACAATCCTGAACTTCCGGTTCCATTTTTGAAACCAGCGGGTCAGCTCCTCGGGTGAGGACAAAGGGGACGGACCGACTTCATGTGGGGCTGATTCAATTTTCAGCGCGCCCTGGCATCGCGAACAAAAACTCGTTTCGGGATTGAACCGGTCGGACTGGTGGCAAATTTCGCAACGTTCGGGCGGTGATTCGTGACGTACGATCAGCTTGTTCATTTTCTTGGGACAGCCCTCCCTGACGGTCAGGCTGCCGTACCGAATTTTTTTTACAAAATGCGTTCGAGCGTTTCGCGCGGATTCGCCAGAATGGTTTTGCTTTCCGAAAGAAGCACCGCGCCGGGCGCGCCGTTTTTCGGTCGCGAAAGGCGTCGCTTCTCGACGTAATGCACGTTGACCTTGTCGTCGTTTTTGGCTTTTGAAAAGAAGGCGGCCAGTTCGGCGGCGGCGATGACGACGTGATGCGGGACGGGCTGGCGCGTGGGATTGCGAACCAGGACATGCGAACCCGGATAATCCGCCGCGTGCAGCCACAGATCCATCGGACGCGCGAGTTTGAACGTCAGCCGGTCATTGTCGCGGTCGTTGCGTCCGACGACGATTTCAAAACCGTTCGGCCCGCGATACCGCCGCAAACCCGACCATTCGTTTTCTCTTGATCTGGCCTTGGCGTTTTCGGCGGCCTGCTTCGGTCGAAGCTCAACCGGCAGGGCAATGGCGGCTTCGGCAATGGCGGCATCGAGGCTTTCCTCGTCATCGGCCTCGCCAAACAATTTTTCAAGAAATTCGACCGTTGCAGATTGTTTTTCGAGCAGTTCAAGGCGTTCCTGCGCGGCTGTCTGGGCGCGCTGGTGTTTTTGGTACTTCTTGAAATATCTGCGGGCCGCGTCGGTAATTTCTTCTCCATCCTCAAGTGGAATCGTGATGGCGCGCTGGTGTTCGTCGTAGTAGTCAATCACTTCAATTCCAGCCGCGTTCCGCGTGCCCGTTTTGACGTTGGCGTAGAGCAGTTCACCCCAGCGTCGCCACGTTTCGGCGTCGGCGTCGCTCGACTGCGAATCCACGATCTTGTTCAGCGTCGAATCGAGCCGCTTGCGCCAGTTGGCGACGGCCCCGCCCCACGTCTGGCGTTTCTGATTCAGAATCGCCGTTCGGTCGAGAAGGTTGAAGTATGAATCCGCCGCTTCGTTGACGGTCGCAAACTTCAAAACCTCCGCGTCGGGGAACTGCCGGAGCGGAATGCTCGAAAGGACCGACTTCGATTCCGTCCTGTAAATAAAGCCCGAAACCGATGATTGAAGGCGTTCCCGCGTCTGTTCCAGCGCTTTGGCCGCGCCGATTTCGGATGCGAGAAAGGCAACCTCGCGGGCGAGCGTGGCCCCGCACCCGCGTACGCTCACGCGCAGGAATTTCTCAAGTCCCGCCGGGTCGGGAGGAAGGTCGTCCCACTCAAGTTCGGTCCATTCCTTCTGATGTTTCGAAGGAGAAAGTTCGTGCTTCGCGCCGATGATGACCGACTCCGACGGTCGGAGAACGTCGAGGACCCGATCATCTTCATCGAGCAGATAAAGGTTTGAACTTCGCCCGGTCAGATCGTGGCGAATCGCAAGTTTTGAAACGTTTCCCGCGTCGTCAAAGGCTTCAAACCTGAGCGTCACCGAACGCTCACCGCGTGGTTTTTCAATCGCGATCAGTCGTCCGCCGCTTAAAACCTTGCGAATCCGCTGGACGAATGCCGGTTCGCCGGGGGCATCGGCTTCCAGCGCCTTCGGATGCCGCATTGTCAGATAAAACCGGTTGTCGTTGGGCCGCGCCGAACAGATGAGAATGCCCCCGTCCCGCAGCCTCAAATCGAGGCCGATGGAAAACGCGCCGGTGATGAAAATTTTCCCGAGCCGCAGCGTACCGGCGCGTTCGAGGTGGGCGGAAAGTTCATTAACGACCGCCCTGAGTACAAATTCTTCCATTGAAATCCGTGTAACCAGTTGGAAAAAGGGATTGAGCGTTTCCGTTTTACTTTACGGCTCGAAAACCAGAACCGTGACATTCGAAATTTCGGCGAGTTTGAATTCAATGAGGGAGCGGACCTGTTCCCAATCCAAACCGCCAAGTCCGCATCCGAGCGCCGGAATCGCAATGGAACGGAAACGTCTTTCGCGAATCATATTCCCCAGCGCGATCAATCCGCTTTCAATATCGGTAAGCCGCGATTTCGCGCGCCAACTCCGCTTGGTGGGGAAATTGATGATGTAGCGCGGCGTTGAAGCCTCTCCCCGGTCGAATACATGGAGCGTGCCGGGGCAAAGTTCACCGGAAGCGCAGGCTTCGCGATACGAAACGAACATTTCAGGGAAGGCCAGCTTGAATTGCAAAGCGATACCTTTGCCCATGACGCCTTCGGTATTGACCGCGTTGACCAGCGCCTCGGTTCCTGCTTCGAACAAATTTCCTTTTCGAAATTCAATCACGATGTTCTTCCGTATCATTCGTGAAAGCCAAGGCGATCAAAAACCCCGCCCGAACAGTTCGTCCGCGAGTTCATCGTAGGATTTGTTGAACGGACACTTGACCGTGCAGCGTTTGCACCACTCACCGTCAGTGTACTTCTCGATGTTCTGTTTGTTGAAGTAGTACGGCTTGGTCGCGAAGGTCGAGGCGACCCACTGCCACGACAGCGCGTTCGGCGGCGGGTTCCCGTCCAGCAGGTGCTTGAAAAAGAGCCGTTCACCGACCGACCAGTGAACCTTGCGATGATGAATCAGCCACGCGGCGAACCACATCCGCGCGTGGTTGTGCAGGTAACCCGTTTCATAAAGCTCGCGAAGCGTTTCATCCATGCAGACCAGCCCGGTTTGCGCCTTCTCGACATCTTCGGGAAGTTCGAACGACCAGCGCGGCGGTTCGAACTTGTAATCCTCCATGTCGTCGTAAATCGCGTCGCCTTCCTGTTTGTAGACTTCCTGCCAGAACTGATGCCACGCCAGTTCGAAGACGAATTTGTAAATGGCTTCGCCGGTCCGCCCGAAGCGTTGAAAGACGGCGTCCCGCGCCTCGCGCAGCGTCAGCACGCCGTGCCGTATGTAAGGCGACAGACGCGAGACGTGCCCGCGCGTGACGTGATTGCGCGAGCCGTAGCGCCGGACGTCGAATTTCGCCAGCCGTTTTTCGGCGGCGGTCCGGCCACCCTCGATGGGCGACATTTCGGGCGTTCCTTCGAAAAGTCCCTGCATTGCCTCCGCGAAGTAGGCGCTCATTTCCTCGCGGGTTTGTTTCTTCGTTTCAATTTTCATGGTTGTGAATCTGGAAAAAGATGGCGCGCGTTCGGGGGAAACCGCAGTAGAGTGTTGTATCCCGAAAATCGGTTCAAGTCGTTTCTCCTCGCCGGGAAAAGGAAAGCCGACGGTTTCAGCCGTTTTCAATCGAAAATCTTCAATCTTCAATCGAAATTTCCCCGATGCGAATCTGGCTTTCGAAAAACAGCGAAGTTCCGGTCCGTGAACAACTCGCGGAACAACTCAAGCTCGGAATCATCAGCGAGGACTTCAAGGCCGGTGAGCGGTTGCCGAGCATTCGCGCGCTGGCGACCCGGCTGGCCATTCATCCGAACACGGTCAACGCGGCCTACAAGGACCTCGCCGATATGGGGTGGGTCGAATTTCGCCATGGAAGCGGGGTTTATGTCCGTGAGCGAATTCACTCCGAGAGCGGGGAAACGTTCAATCTGCTCGACGGGATGGCCGCGGATTTTCTGCGTCGGGCGCGGGCGGAAGGTTTTTCGCTGAGTGAAATCCAGCAAAGCATCCGCCGGGTTATTGAAGTTCAACAAGTGGATGGCGTGGCGGTCATCGAACCCGATGAATATCTGCGCGACATTCTGATGATGGAAGTCGCGGAATCGGTCGAATGCCGGATTTTCGGTTTTCATCCGAAAGAAGTGCTTGGCAATCCCTCAATGTTGACCGGATTGGCCCCGGCGGCGCTCAACACCCACGGCGCGCTGCTTTCACCCCTGTTCAATGAACGACAAACCTGCCACTGGATCACGTTGCGTTCGATTCCCTCGACGCTGACCGGCCAGCAGCGGCCCGGCCCGGATGAAATGATCGCCCTCGCTTCGCACTGGGACGGTTTTTTGAAGTGGGGGAAAACGCTGCTCGTCGCGGCGGGCATTCATCCGGACGCCCTTTCCATCGTGGATGCCAAGGAAAACGACTGGACTGGCCGCCTTAGTCTGAGCGCCTTCGTCGTCTGCGACATCCTCACGGCGTCGAAGCTCCCACAGGAAATGCCGGTTCGTACCTACCGTTTCATTTCCGACGAGTCGCTGGCCGAACTTCGCGCCGCTGTCGAGGACGTCCGGGCCGACGACGGAATGTGACAGTTGAAAAAAGTGTCACACGGTTTTCCAAGGCTGTTTTCATCGGGTTTACATTCGCGTCGTTCCTGATTCCCGCGATGGCTGCTCACCCAACATAGGCGCTGGGCTGTGCATACGATGCTTCTTCGAGCAGCCGTCGCGGGGATCGGTGTTTTCAGAAACCGGTTACCGTGAATGTGAGGCTCATCATGACCAAAATCGTCTGGCTCAGTGTCGCCCTGTTCTTCATCATCGCGAATTTTCAGGCAAAGGCGCAGCAACCCGATCACGAAAGGGAATCGCTTTCAAAAGCCCAGACCATTTTCGTTGACTGCCAGTCCCAGTTCGTCAAGCAGGCCGAGGTGGAAAACGCACTCCGTGAACAGCCGGAGTTCAAGAAGTGGAAGCTGGAAATCGTTACTCGTCCGCAACTGGCCGACCTCGTGGTTGAAGTTCACCGGACACCCTTCACGACGAACTTTCCCTTCCGGGTGTTGGACACCGTCGCCAACAGGGTCGTGATGTCGGGCGAAGTCAGTTCGCTTTTCGGGACCGTCAGTGGGCGGCTGGCCCGTTCCATGATGAAGCAGATGAAAAAATACCGCCCCGACTCGCCCTCCGATGCCAAACCCGCCGAACCCGAACGGCGCGACAACTGAATTCGAGTGACTTTGCCTTGACGCTGGTCGGCGCGTGGCTTTGAATCGAATACCGGGCTTTCGGTGGAAAGTCCGGTATTTTGCGTTTCATCCTCGGGTTTTGCCATGTATCGACTCAGCGTACGTCAGGTTCTCTGGATCATCATCTTTTCGGCTCTTCTTGGTGGCGGCGTCATCGCCGGTATCGGCTATGTCGGCAACCGGTGGTATTCCGCCAAACGGGGCGGCGTCCTGCCCACGGTCAAATCGGATTCAGCGACCGGCCAGGGCCAGCGGTTCAGCAGTGACGAGCAGAACAACATCGAGCTTTACGAACGCCTCAGCCCCGGCGTGGTCAACATCACCAATACGTCAGTGGTCGAGGATTTCTTTTTCGGCGCCTATCCGACGCAGGGAAGCGGCTCCGGCTCGATTCTTGACACCAAGGGCAACATCCTGACCAACTACCACGTCGTCGAGCGGGCGACCAAGCTGGAAGTCACGCTGAACGACAACACGACCTACCCGGCCAAGCTGGTCGGCGTCGATCCCGACAACGACATTGCCGTCATCCGCATAACCGCGCCGCCCGAAAAGCTGCGCGTGATTCCACTGGGTACTTCCGAAAAACTCAAGGTCGGACAAAAAGTCCTCGCCATCGGAAATCCCTTCGGATTGAACCAGACGTTGACGACCGGGGTCATCAGCGCGCTCGGGCGACCGCTGCGGGCCGAAAACGGGCGGACCATCGACAACGTCATCCAGACCGATGCCTCGATCAATCCCGGAAACTCCGGCGGTCCGCTGCTCAACTCCGCGGGCGAACTCATCGGCATCAACACGGCCATTTACTCTCCGGGACAGGGAAGCGTGGGTATCGGCTTCGCCGTGCCGGTGGATGTCGCCCGACAGATCATTCCCGACCTGCTTCAGTTCGGCCGCGTACGGCGTCCGTGGCTGGGCGTGGTGGCCTCGTATCCGGTCAACGCCCGCGTGGCGCAACGCTTCGGCCTGCCCGTGACCGAAGGCGTGATTCTGACCGGCATCGCGCCGGGAAGCCCGGCGGCGAAGGCCGGACTGTACGCCAGCGACCGGGTGGTTCAACGCGGTGAACAGATTGTCACCGGCGACATTCTCGTAAAGATCGGCGATACCGCCATCAAGACTTCGGACGACGTGTTCCGCGCGCTGAAAGACCGCAAAATCGGGGATACCGTGACGGTTTCAGCCTATCGAGCCGGAAAACAGATGTCCTTCACGCTGACCCTCCAGGAACGGCCCACCGATTTTCTGGGCCAACCTCAAGAACAAAACTAGGAATACCCATGACCGGAACGGTTCAAGTCTGGCCGCTGGGACGGGTGGATTACGACGACGGCCTCCGCATGCAGGAGGCCATCGTCGCGCTTCGTCGCGAAGGCCGAGTTTCCGATACGCTCCTTTTGCTGGAACACCCGCCCGTGATTACCCTCGGGCGCGGTGCCGACCAGAACCACATCGTCGCTTCGAAACGAATGCTCTCCGCGCGCGGCATCGAGGTTTTTGAAACCGGCCGCGGCGGAGATGTGACGTACCACGGTCCCGGCCAGCTTGTCGGGTATCCGATTATCGACCTCAATCCCGACCGGCGCGACATTCGCAAATACATGCGCGACCTTGAGGAAGTCCTGATTCTCGCCCTCAAGGATTACGGCATCACCGCGGGAAGAATCGACGGGTTGACCGGCGTCTGGGTCGGGAATCGTAAAATCGCGGCCATGGGCGTACGCGTTTCACGGTGGCTCACTTCACACGGATTTGCGCTCAATGTTTCGACCCGGCTCGACGACTTCAACCTTATCGTGCCCTGCGGAATTACCGACAAGGCCGTGACTTCCATCGAACGCGAAATCGGCGAAGTCGTTTCCCTCGCCGACATCGGACGGAATGTTGCCGATAAATTTGCATTGGTGTTCGGACGTGAACCGAAAACCGAACATGTGCAACACCACTCCGTGCAGGTCGTGATTTACCGCGAGCGAAACGGGATTCGCGAATATCTGATGCTTCATCGTCTTCCATCGCGGGGCGATTTCTGGCAGCCGGTGACCGGTTCGATTAAACGCAAGCGCGAGGAAACGCCCATCGAGGCCGCCCGGCGCGAACTGTTTGAGGAAACCGGCTACGAAGCCGCCGTGCGCGATCTCGAATACGTTCATACCTTCCTGGTTGAAAAGAAATGGAGCAAGAAGGGAATGGATGCACACCAGCCGATCTTTAACCGCGAACATTCCTTTTGCGTCAGGGTTTCCGGTGATTACGTCGCCATTTCACCCAAGGAACACGATGGGTACGAGTGGCTGCCGTATGACGAGGCGTACAGCCGCCTGATCTGGCCGGGAAACCGGAAGGCGTTTCAACGAGTCGCCCGCATCCCGATTGGCGCGTGAGTAAAGGGCCGCTTCCGTTTATGACGGTCGGCCCGATTTTTATTGAATAAGCATTCCTTATTCAAATATTGAAAATATAAGTTTGACTTTTAGTCTCCCCGCCCATAGGTTGCGGCCGTTCTTGCGCCCTGTCGCGGCCAAACTTCTGATGAATCAGGGAGACTGAATGGGGATGACGCGCATCTCGATTTTCGACACCACCTTGCGTGACGGCGAGCAGTCGCCGGGTTGTTCGATGAATCTGGAAGAAAAGGTCCGTCTTGCCCAGAGCCTTGAGGAACTCGGCGTGGACATCATCGAGGCCGGCTTCCCGATTGCTTCCGACGGCGATTTCGCCGCCGTCAAAGGCGTTTCCGAACGCTGCCGCCACACCACCGTCGCCGCCCTCTGCCGGACGGTTGAAGCCGACATCGCCCGCGCCGGTGAAGCCTTGAAACGGGCCGCGAAACCGCGGATTCACACGTTCGTCGCCACTTCCGACATTCACCTCGAACATAAATTGAAGAAGTCTCGCTCTGAGGTTCTTGCGATGGCGCGCGACGGCGTGCGCTTCGCCCGGACGCTCGCCGACGAAGTCGAATTTTCCGCCGAGGACGCGACCCGCAGCGACGTGGACTTTCTCTGTGACGTCCTTTCCGCCGTGGTTGCCGAAGGCGCGACCATCCTGAATATTCCCGACACCGTCGGATACACGTTGCCGACCGAATACGCCGAACTCGTTCGCGCGGTCAAAACGCGGGTCATCCCGGACCGCGACGACGTCATCATCAGCGTCCACTGCCATAACGATCTCGGACTCGCGGTCGCCAACAGCTTGGCAGCCGTCGCCGCCGGCGCGCGACAGGTCGAATGCACGATCAACGGCATCGGCGAACGCGCGGGGAATGCGTCGCTTGAGGAAGTCGTGATGGCCTGTCGCGTCCGGCAGGACCGCATGCCGTTTGAAACCGGCATTCGCACCGACCGGATTTTTCCGACCAGCCAGTTGTTGACCGAGATCATCGGCATCGAAGTTCAACCCAACAAGGCCGTCGTCGGACGCAACGCCTTCGCCCACGAATCGGGCATTCACCAGCACGGCGTTTTAAGCAATCCGTTGTGCTATGAAATCATGACGCCGGAATCGGTGGGCGTACCAACCAATCGCATCGTTCTCGGAAAGCACTCCGGACGGCACGCGCTGGCGATGCGCTTCCGCGAACTCGGCTACGACCTGAGCGCCGAACAGCTTTCGAGTGTTTACAAGGCATTCACCGCGCTGGCCGACCGCAAGAAAAACATTTACGATCAGGACCTTCTGTCATTGCTGACCGCGCTCCAGCAGCGGGCGTCCGACCTCGCGGCGGCGGCGGCCTGACAAGAAAACGCAACCCGGTTTCAATCGCTTGCTCAACGAGACCCGACCGTGAGGCCCGACGCCTTCCGGTCGGGTTTTGACCCAAAGGAATCCCCGTTTATGGAATTGAACATCACGGTACTCGCCGGTGACGGCATCGGTCCCGAAGTGACCGCGCAGGGCGTACGTCTGTTGAAAGCCGTTGCCGAGCGTCACGGCCATGCGTTCACCTTCAATGAAAAAAAGGTCGGGGGCGCGGCCATTCGCGAAACCGGCGTCCCCCTTCCGGAAGACACCCTCGCGGCCTGTCTTGAGAGCGACGCCGTATTGCTCGGCGCGGTCGGTTCACCCGAGTTCGACGCGCTGCCTCCCGAGCGCCGCCCTGAAAGCGGGCTGCTCGCGCTGCGCAAGGCCCTCGGCGGTTTCGCCAACCTGCGCCCCGCCATCGCCTACCCGAGCATCGCGGATTCCTCGCCGATCAAGGCCGAAGTGCTCGGCAAGGCGGACATTCTGATTGTCCGTGAACTGCTCGGCGGGCTTTATTTCGGCCAGCCGCGCGGCATCGAGGAAATTGACGGCAAGCAGTCGGGCTTCAACACCATGCGGTATTCGGAAGATGAAATCGAACGGGTCGCGCGCGTCGCGTTCGAGGCCGCCCGCACCCGCCGCAAGTTCCTGGCGTCGGTGGACAAGGCCAATGTGCTTGAAACCTCGCGCCTCTGGCGGCAGGTCGTCGGAAAACTCTCTTCTGAATACCCGGATGTAACGGTCGAACATCACTACGTCGATTCTTTCGCGATGCATCTGGTGATGAATCCGCAACGCTTCGACGTGGTCGTTTCCGAAAATCTGTTCGGCGACATTCTTTCCGATGAAGCCGCCGTCATTACCGGATCGCTCGGCCTGCTCGGTTCGGCGACCATCGGCGGAAAGATTGACTTGTATGAACCAGTCCACGGTTCGGCCCCTGATATTGCCGGAACTGGCAAGGCCAATCCCATCGGAGCCATTGCGTCAGCCGCGATGCTGCTGCGTCATTCCGCCAACCTCGAAGCCGAGGCGACCGCGATTGAAGACGCCATCCGGGCGGTGCTGGATGCCGGTTATCGCACCGAGGACATTGCCCGCGGAACGTACAAACAGAAATGCACAACCGAGGAAATGGGCAGTCTGATTCTTGAGCATTTCAACGCCTCGACGGCCCTCTCCGCCGCGCAATCCGCCTGATTTCAAACTGATCTGGAACGTCCCGTGCCGAAAACGCTTTTCGAAAAAATCTGGGAGCAGCATGTCGTTCATCAACCCGCCGATGAACCCGCGCTGCTCTACATCGACCTTCATCTGATTCACGAAGTCACCACGCCGCAGGCGTTCGACGGGCTGCGCCTGAACGGCCGTACCGTGCGGCGACCCGACCTGACCTACGCCACGCTCGATCACAACGTCCCGACAACGGATCGTGATAAGCCGATTCGCGATGAAATCTCTGCGAAACAGATTGAGACCCTGCGGAAAAACTGCGCCGAGTTCGGAATCAAGCTTTTCGATCTGGGTGATGAAGAACAGGGAATCGTCCACGTCGTCGGTCCCGAGCTAGGGCTGACGCAACCAGGGATGACAATCGTGTGCGGCGACAGTCACACGTCCACGCACGGGGCGTTCGGCGCGCTCGCCTTTGGCATCGGAACGAGCGAAGTCGAACACGTCCTCGCCACGCAATGCCTTCCGCAAGGTCTTCCGAAAACAATGCAGGTGAAATGCGACGGAAGTCTCGGTCCGGGGGTGACCGCGAAAGACCTCATCCTCGCGGTCATCGGAAAAATCGGAACCGACGGCGCGACCGGTTACGTCATCGAGTACACCGGGCAGGCCATCCGCGAACTTTCAATGGAAGCGCGGATGACCCTGTGCAATATGAGCATCGAGGGCGGCGCGCGCGCAGGTCTGGTGGCCCCGGATGAAAAAACGTTCGAGTATTTGAAAGGTCGCCGTTACGCGCCGAAAGGCGAGGACTGGGACGCCGCCGTCCAGGCATGGTCCCAACTTCGGACGGACGAAGGCGCGACCTACGACACGACCATCGAAATCGACGCTTCGGAAATCGCGCCACACGTTACCTGGGGAACGAGTCCCGGACAGGTCGCGCCCGTCACCGGACGGATTCCCGACCCGGCCAAGATTGAAATTCCGGTCGAGCGGGTTTCGATCGAAAACGCGCTTTCCTACATGGCGATTTCACCCAACGCGAACATCACCGACATTGAAATCGACCGCGTGTTTATTGGCTCATGTACAAATGCACGCATCGAGGACATGCGCGCCGCCGCGAAGGTTGTCAAAGGCTATAAAGTGAACGGTCAGGTGCGGGCGATGGTCGTTCCCGGCTCGCAGCAGGTGAAAAAGCAGGCTGAACAGGAAGGTCTGGCCGACATTTTTCTGGCGGCGGGCTTTGAATGGCGCGAATCCGGCTGTTCGATGTGCCTCGGCATGAATGAAGACATTCTCCAACCCGGCGAACGCTGCGCCTCGACCAGCAACCGCAACTTCGAAGGGCGACAGGGACGCGGCGGGCGGACCCATCTGGTCAGCCCCGCAATGGCCGCCGCCGCCGCCGTGGCGGGTCGGTTCGTCGATGTTCGCCAGTGGAATTTTAACGAATAAGCTTATGAGTCCCTTTCGCGTACACACCGGAAAAGTCGTTCCGCTCAATCGGCCCAACGTCGATACCGACCAGATCATTCCGAAGCAGTTTCTCAAGCGAATTGAACGAACCGGCTTCGATACCTGTCTTTTCAACGACTGGCGCTATCTTCCCGACGGATCGCCGAATCCTGAATTCGTATTGAATTTTCCCCGCTACCAGGGCGCGAGCATTCTCGTCGCGGGAAAAAACTTCGGCTGCGGTTCATCCCGCGAACATGCGCCGTGGTCGCTGTCCGAATACGGTTTTCGGGTGATTCTCGCGCCTTCATTCGCCGACATCTTCCGCAACAACAGTCTCAAAAACGGCCTGCTGACGGTCATCCTGCCGGATGCAACCATCGAACGACTGATGAAAAAGGCTGAGGAAAAGGAAGGCTATTCGCTGACGGTCGATCTTGAGAAGGAAGTCATTTCGGACGACGACGGATTTTCAGCGCCGTTTCATATCGAACCGTTTCGGCGGACCTGTCTGCTTGACGGCCTCGACGACATCGGGCTGACCCTTCGCCACGCGGATGCGATTGCGGCGTTCGAGTCAGCCCGGCCTTCGTGGAGAGCGTTTTCCTAATTTTCGTAGAGAAGATCAAGCAACCGAGCAGGCGTTTTGAAAAACGAGCCTTGCCATTTGAGAACCGACTCGGAGCAAACAATCTCCTGGGTCGTGGAGTCGGAATAAAGAATCCTGATTCGCCGGATTTCGAATTCGGACTTGAATGGGCACGGCTGGGCCGACTCAAGCATTGAAAACATTGCCTGAATCTTTTTGGGGTCTTTCATTTCCCGCTCGCTGACCCATTGCCCATTCAGGTTTACGGCAATGAAGACCCCCTGAATGTTCAATCTGGGGATTTCCTTGAGGGAAACCGAGCTGGTTGGTTCGATTTTGGGCGGTGGTTCCTCGACTTTGCGGACGACTTTCCGAAAAGGATTCGGAAAGCCGCACAGCCCGAACGTCAGTAGGGCAAACGCGACGTAAAGAAATACTTTTTCCACGGTTCAACTCCGGCCTGAAATGATTGGCGCTGGGCGGAGTTTTTCTACGAAGCTTTACGCTTGGGCAATTCAACGACGTTGGCGGCCCGACGAGGTCTCATCACGGTGACCTGAGCGGCCAAAGGCGCGGCCTTCGGTTTCTTGACCGTCGCGGTTTTGGCCGAACGGGTTTCAAGCCACGTTCCCACCGTCTTCCACGTTTTTTCCGCGCGGCGACCGACGAGCATCCCCAGATGGCCTCCGGGGACAACTTTCGTCGTGACATCCTTCGTCTTCAGCTTCTGCGTGACCGACAGGACGCAATCCGTCGAAATCAGCCGATCTTCCTTACCCGCGATGGCCAGAAAATTGGCCTTGATCTTGCCGTAATTCACCAACCGTCCATTGACCGTGAAGCGATCGTGGTGCAGACGGTTTTCAATGACGACCTCCGTCCACAACTGCTTGAAGGCCGACTCGGAAAGGTTGATGTATTCGAGATTTCGCGCGCCGTTCTTGCGGATGACATCACCGTAGCCCGGATCGCGCAGGCTCTGGATGAACTTCAACGGGTTCTTGATCACCGCGTCGGGGTGGAGCAGGTGAAACGCGGAGTTGATGACCGGTCCGGGAATGTAGCCGTAATGCTCGGCCAGTTTCTCAAGTGGACGCCGCGAAACCGTGGCCAGTGATTGATAGAACGAAAGTTTCGAAAGGTCGGTCGGCGCGCCGATGATTGCCAGGTTGCGAATGCCCGACCGGGGGTGCAGCGCGGCGTAGCAGTTCGCGAAAATGCCGCCGAGGCAATAGCCGACCAGCGAAAGTTCATTTGAACCGGTCGTTTTCTTCACGATCCGGACCGCCGTGTGGAGGCGATGTTCAATGTAGCGCGACAGGGAAAGGTTGCGGTCGCGACGACGGGGCTTGCCGTAATCCACCACGAACACATCGAAACCTTTGTCGAGCAGCGTCCGGACGATGCTCCGTTTCGGATGCAGATCGAACACCTCGGCGGTAATCATCAGCGGCGGGACGAGCAGGACCGGAATGCGCGACCGCTTCCGCTTCTTCGAATCGTAGCGGCGGACCTTCAGTGTCGGCTCATCGAGTAAAAGCTTGTATTTGAGCGGTTTTTTCGCGCCGTCATCCTCGCGCCAAACCTTGTAGCCGTCTTCGTGGAGCGGCGGCGTGGGTTTGCCCAACAGGTTCGTGAACAGGCTTTCGGCAAGCTTGAAAAACATGGCACCCCTGAGCGGTTTGTGTGATGCCCGAACTTTAACGCGCCCGGTCATGAATTGAAACCCCAAAAAGAAAAGAACACGAAGGCACGAAGCCACAAAGGCACAAAGATTTTTTCAATTCTTCGTGTCTTTGTGACTTCGTGCCTTCGTGTTCAAAAATCTATTCGCGGGAGGCCGCCAGCACATCGGGCAACCGCTCCGTGAGCGCGGCGATCATTGGCGCGAGCGGCTGGTCGTTCTGCATCGGCGGGGTAATGGTCCGAACGAGGTCCTCGACCTTTTGCAGTCGCGGACTGGTCCGCGCGGGGCGCAGGAATTCGAGCGCCTGCACAGCGGCGAGCAGTTCAATGGCGAGGACGCTTGCGACGTTTTCGGCGATGGTCCGAAGTTTGAGCGCCGCCGTCATTCCCATCGAGACGAAGTCTTCCTTGCCGCCGCCAGTCGGAAGCGATCCGACCGAAGCAGGATGAGCAAGGACCATGTTTTCATTGCACAGCGCCGCCGCCGCGACCTGCGCCATCATCAGGCCGGAATGAATCCCCGGTTTTCTGGCGAGGAACGCGGGAAGTTCGGAAAGGTCGGGATTGACCATTCGTTCGATGCGGCGTTCGGATATTCCGGCCAGCGTGGAAACGGCGGTCGCCGAATGGTCGAGGGCGAGCGCCACCGGCGCGCCGTGGAAGTTCCCGCCCGAAAGGACATCGCCGGTCCCGGCAAAGACAAGCGGGTTGTCGGTCGAACTGTTGAACTCAGTTTCGAGGGCATGGCGCGCGAAGTTGAGCGTGTCGCGAACCGCGCCGTGAACCTGGGGGATGCAGCGCAGGCTGTAGGCGTCCTGCACCCGGTCGCAATCGCGGTGCGCGGCCATCAGTTCGCTGCCAAGCAGAAGTTCGCGCATGTGCAGGGCGACCGCCGTTTGCCCGGTGTGCGGGCGTACCGCGTGGATGCGCGCGTCGAACGCAGTTGCCGTTCCGTGAAGCGCTTCCACTGTGAGCGCGCCGATGACGTCGGCCAGTTCGGTCAAATCAATCAGGCGGGCCAGCGCAAGGCCGCCGACCGCGCACATTGCCTGCGTCCCGTTCAAAAGAGCCAGCCCTTCCTTGGCTTCAAGCGTGACCGGGATCACTTCGGCGTATTTCAACGCATCGGCCGCGTTCATCCGCTCGCCGCGATAGAACACTTCGCCTTCGCCGATGGCCGCGAGTGCGATGTGGGCGAGGGGCGCGAGGTCGCCACTCGCGCCGACCGAACCTTTTTCGGGAACGACCGGGTGGACGCCGTGGTTGAGCATCGCCAGCAATACATCGAGTACATCCTGTCGGACGCCCGATGTGCCTTTCGCCAGTACGTTGGCCCGCAGCAACAGCATCGCGCGGACTTCAGGCTCGGAAAGCGGCTTTCCGATGCCACAGGCGTGGGAGCGTACGAGGTTCAACTGGAGTGTGGCGAGTTCATCGGGACCGATGGTGACGCTCGACAGCTTACCGAAGCCGGTGTTGACGCCATACACCGTTTTGTTCGATTCGATGATGGTTTCGACGACCTGCCGCGAAGCATGGATGCGGGAAAGGATGTCGGGATCGGGGACGACCGGGCCATTTGAATAGGCCACTTTGACGACCTGCGCGAGGGTGAGATTGGTTCCGTTGATGTACATAGTGGGGGGATTTTTTTGAAGGATGAAGGATTAGAATTACTGCTCCTCTTCCGGTTTCGGGGGGGAGAGGGCAAGGTGGGCGGCTTCACGAATCCACTGATTTTTTGAAGCAGCCAGGGTTTTCAGTTTTTCACGGACTTCAGGGGAGTTTCGAGCCAACTGGCAAACTGAAAAGGTGTCTTTATCCGAGGAATCCTGGATCCCTCCGAGCCAAAGAAGTGACTCAAGGGTTGCAATGGGGTCGTCCTCGCTGAGGATGATACGAGAGGGCCTAATGATTCCGCTTTCAGGTTGAAATCCTTCGTAAATGTTTTCCCGGGAGTCGTAAGGAAGGATTTTACCTTGTTCATTTTCAAGCCGGACAATGGCCCACTGGTGATTGTTCATTGCAAGAAAAAAAGTGGTAACGATTCCTTCCTCATTTTTCCTTTTCAATGAAATTCGAACGGTTGGGAGGCGAAGGTGGGCCTGGAATTCAACTTTGGCGTCAATGAGGTCGTATCGGCGACTCCGAAAAATAAAAGTTTGTCTGGTAGATTCGTATCCGCCAGAGGAAAACGTAAAGACACGGACCGCGTCTATTCCGGGCATTGGAACAATATTGGGGCGGGCCAGCAGAACAAAGCTTGTGCGATTATCCGGGCTTGAAAATTTTTGAAATCGGAATGGATTGAATCGAATCTGATTTGCCTCGTTTTCTTGACCGGTCAACAAATCGTAAAAATGAAGTCTCCGTTTGTACTCCTGCTCCGATTGGTTTGGAGCAATGAGTGGTTCGTCGAGGTGGGAAAGGAAAAATTGCCACGCCTGGTCTCGGGCAGGATCGTGCTTTACCGGATTTGAAAACTGGCCAAAAACCTGAGCCGGTACAATGAAAGACAGAAAAAGAAACGCCGGGATCAATTTTTTCATGGCCTTTTCCTGACCGAGCAGGCGTGGCCGAGCACGACATCGCCTTCCTTGAGCGGGGAAGGGGTCGGAAGCCAGCCGTCCGCGAGTCTTTTTTCGAGGATTTCGTCTGCTGTTGGATGATGGTCCCACACGGCGACCGCCGCGATGGCGCCCAGTCAGGTCGAGTCGTAGACCAGAAACAGACCGTTTTTCAAAGGCATGATGAAGTCGTGCGTGTATTCGTCCTGTTTGACGACTTCGGAGAAAACCTGCGGGACGGCGGCGAGGGAGTCCGGCTTCGCGCCCCACTGGAAGAGGTCCAGCATCGAGGCGACGTTCGGGATGGCCGCTTCGAGTTCGGCCAGTCGTTCAGGGGCGAGGTTGGCGTAATTTTCAATCATTGCGTGTTTTCCACGATTGAAAGCCGACCGGGTTCACCAAAGAAAAAAAGGATGAAGGCGGAAGGGTGAAGGATGAACTTTTATTCATCCCTCCGCCTTCATCCTTCATCCTTCCGACTTGTTGCTTAAAGTCCCTTTTCGACCATGAACTTGATCAGGTCGCGAACGCGGCAGCTATAGCCCCATTCGTTGTCGTACCACGAAAGCACCTTGATCATGTTGCCGCCGATGACCTTGGTGAACGAACCGTCCGCGATGGACGAGTTGGAGTTTCCGCGGTAGTCGATGGAAACGAGCGGTTCTTCCGAGTAGCCGAGGATGCCCTTGAGCGCGCCTTCCGAGGCGGCCTTCAGCGCGGCGTTGACGGCCTTCACATCGGTCGTCTTTTCGACTTCGAAGGTCACGTCCACGAGCGAGACGTTCGGCGTGGGAACGCGGACGGCGATGCCGTCGAACTTGCCCTTGAGCTGCGGCAGCACGAGTTCCACGGCCTGCGCGGCGCCGGTCTTGGTCGGGATCATCGACAGGGCGGCGGCGCGGGCGCGACGGAGGTCTTCGTGCGGGAAGTCGAGGATGCGCTGGTCGTTGGTGTAGGCGTGAACCGTCGTCATGATCGCCTTCACGATGTTGAAATTCTCGTGAATGACCTTCGCCACGGGGGCGAGACAGTTCGTGGTGCAGGAGGCGTTGGAAACGACGTGGTGGTTGGCCGGGTCGTAGGCTTCATCGTTCACGCCGAGCACGATGGTGAGGTCTTCCTTCTTGGCCGGGGCCGAGATGATGACCTTCTTGACCGAATCGCGGAGGTGGGCGGCGGCCTTGTCGCGGTCCGTGAAGAAGCCGGTGGATTCGACGACGATTTCGGCGCCGGTCGAGGCCCAGTCGATTTCCGCCGGATTGCGGACCTTGAACACCTTGATCGCGTGACCGTCAACTTCGATGGTGTCTTCGTTCGGTGACGTGACGGTGTGGTTGTTGAGGTTGCCGAGGATCGAGTCGTACTTCAGCAGGTGCGCGAGGGTTTTCGAATCGGTGAGGTCGTTGATCGCCACGAATTCGATGTCCGAGTGGCCGAGGGCCGAACGCAGAATGTTGCGTCCGATACGTCCGAAGCCGTTGATGCCGACTTTGATAGCCATAATTCCTCCAGGGAAGGTGCGGTACGAATTGGATGATACCGGTATGATCTCGCGGACAGCGTAAACAGTATGAAAAGCCGCGATTCTTCGTAAGCTATCACACCCTTCAAAGCCGCGAGAAGAACCACGGTTCGCGAAATGCCGAAACCGGCGCTTGAAATCTCTACTTTCGTTTTACTTCGAGAACCCGGACTTTCGGAAACCGGTCGGGGAAATCCGAAACCGAAACGACCGTGAAATCGTCGCCGATGTCTTTTTTCTCGAAATACTTCGACCGGTAATCCAATACGACCCACCAGCGGGCGACCTGTGGATTGGACCGCATGCGTTCGAGCTGGCCCTGTCCGTTCGGTTCGCCGGTCGGGACGATCTGCGCGCCGTAGACCCGGTCGGAAAGCCCGTACACCTCGGCGTAATAGAAAAGGCAGATGTCCACCGAGTCGGGGTCGATGACGATGCGTTCGCCGGGGCCGAGTTTTTCCTTGATGAAGGTAAGGGCCGGGCGCAAATCGCTATCGCGAGCGGTCGTGCCGTAATGGGTTTTCAGTCCCTGAAGCATGGAAATGCCGCACAGCAATCCGACGGCGATTTTCAACCATGGGAACTTCAGGTTTGAACAGCCGACCGCGATGAAAAAGAACAGATACGGTGTGATGTAGAGCAGATACCGCGAGAGCTGGAGGCTTTGTTTCAGAGATGCCACCGAGGCGATCAGGAGCGGTACAGAGAAAAGGATGACCGGGAAAAGGCGTTCCGAAAGCGGTTTCTTTTCGGCCTTCAGCCAGGCAATCAGCCCCCAGACGGTCAGACCCGTCAGGAATACGACGATTGCACTGTTGAGCGCGACCAGATGGGAAAAATAGTATCGATCGAGCGAGATGTTTTTGGTGACCAGACCGGTCAGCCAGTCGCGGACATTGTCGAAAAAGATGCTGTAACCAAGCGTGGATTCCTGAATGAACGCCATTTCGTTCCAGACCACGTCGGTGAACGTCGGTTTCTTTCGCCAGGTTTGCCCGCGTCCCGCCTGAGCGAGAAAGACCGGAATCCACGGGGCAAAAAGCAGAACGATGGCGACCTGCGCGAGTGCCCAGTTCCGAATGCGTTCGAGGGGCGTCGGTGGCGTTTGTGGATGGTCGTCGTGAGTCGCTTCGGTTGGTAATTGTGCCCGGTCAAACCAGAGCATCGCCAGGAAATGAAATGAAAAGGCCGCGATGGCGAACATCGCGAAGTAGTGGAAATACAGCGCGGTCAGGCTGCACCAGAAAAACTGCGAAAGGCCGGAAAAGCTTTCTCCGCGACTTTCCATCCATTCGTGATACCCGAGTGCCGCGCCGAGCAGCAGGGCCATGACCGGGGCGTACATCCGGGCTTCCTGCGCGAAAAAGATCTGATGCGCGGACAAGCCCATCAACAGCACGGCCAGACCGGCCACCCGAAATTCCGCGAACTTTCGAAAAAGCCGGAAGGCAAGCCACAAGGCAACCAGGCTGGCCAAAACGGAAAACATCCGCAGGGCCGTCGCCGATTCGCCGAAGAAGCGCGTCCAGCCTTTCAGAAAAATGTAATAGAAGGGCGGATGGACATCCGCTTTGGCGCAGTTGACGATGGCGTCAATCGGCTTGCGCGCGACATCCCAGGAATAGACCTCGTCATTCCAGAGGTTTTGGGTCGTGAGATGAAACAATCGGCAGGCGGCGGCAATGGCCAGCACGGCAAACAGCGTCAGTGATTTCCAGCCTTTCCGGCTGAGAGATTCGTTCGGGATCGGGTCTTCCACGGCGGTTGAAAAGGCGGCGTTTGAATGGAGTTTTTCGGGATACTTCCGCCCAATGTAGTCAAGCAGCGTATGAAACGCTACAATCAGGTTTCCTCCGTGGAAGTGAACTTTACCGATTTTTCTTTCCGAATCGCCTTGTCCGCCGTCCTCTCCAATCAGATTTCGCTTGAAACCCCCGTTCCCATGCGGCGGTACCACGTTGCCAAACGGGCGGCCCAGGTCGTGACCTCCGCGGCGCCGCTGGTGCTGGACTTCTGGCGTGACGAGCAGCGTTTCCTGTTGTTCGGCGGTGGAAGGCAGGTTTCGGAGTCGATTCACCAACGGCGGGCCAAGCGGATTCGGGACAAGATCGAACGGCTCGGGGTCGGTTTCATCAAGGTCGGTCAGGTGGTGAGTACCCGGGGTGACCTCCTCCCCAAGCCTTACCTTGACGCACTACGAACGTTGCAGGACGAAATTACGCCGATGCCGTTCGAGGTCGTCCGGGAAGCGCTGGAAATGACCTATGGCCAGCCACTGGAGGACGTGTTCGAGTCGTTCGATGAACGCCCCATTGCCACGGCTTCAATCGGACAGGTTCATCGCGCGGTTCATCACGGAATTGAAGTCGTCGTCAAGCTGGTGCGGCCCGGAATCGAGCATCAGATTGCAACCGATTTTCGGGTGGCGACATCCATCCTGCGCTTTCTGGATGAGCAATTGGTCAGGTTTCGGCAGGAAAACTCCGATGTCCATGTGTTGACCCGGCTGTTTTCCCAGATTGTTGCCGAGGTCAACCACGGATTGCGCGAGGAAATGGATTTCGCCCGTGAGCAGGCCAACGCCGAGCGGTTGGCGGGATTGCTCGAAGGAAACCCAGAGGTGGTGATTCCGAAAACCCTTCCCGGACTTTGCCGGTCGAATGTACTGGTTCTGGAATACCTCCCCGGCATCAAGGTTTCGGATGGCGATGCTCTACAGGCACATGGCCTCGACCCGCTTGAAACGGTCGAAAAGCTGGTTGAAATCTACATGGAAATGATTCTTGTCCACGGGGTGTACCACGCCGATCCCCATCCGGGAAACGTTGCGGTGGACAGTCGTGGGAGGGTGATTCTGTATGATTTCGGAATTGTCCGAACCCTGTCCCGAGAAATTCGGGAAGGGATGCTCCGCATGACCCTGGAAGGTATTGAGGGAAATATCGCCGGGGTGATTGACGAGTTGTACAAAATGGATGTCATCGATCCGAACGCCGACCGGGCCATCGCGCTGAGAGTTGGTGAAAAATTCCGCGAGATTCACATGCGCGACATGCCGACGGCGGAGCGGATCGAACGCCTCGGGCGCTACATGCGGGATGCCTTCGGGTATGTGCCCCTCAGAATGCCCAAGGAAATGGTGTACGTTTTTCGAGTGGTTTCGATGCTTGAAGGTCTCGGAACCTGTTTCAAACCTGGATGGAACATCATGGCCGACGCCGCGCCGGCGGTTCAGCGGAGCATGCGCCGAATGATGATGAAGTCCGAAACGGTCAAATGGCACGAAGTCGCGGCCAAATGGCTTTCGCGGTGGATACGATCTTTTTTCAAATAACCAGTCCGGAGTCGTGAGTCTGGAGTCTGGAGTCCGTGGTTCAAAAATTCATTGGTTTTTCAGGAATATTTCCCATTACCGTCTTTTTTTGACTCCCGACTCCCGACTCCCGACTCCAGGACTTTCTCTTCGGAGGTTTGCACACATGAAATCCAAATCAATGCTTGCGGCCGTTGTCCGTGCAGGCGTGTTGACCGTTGCGGCGGTTCTGATGACGGCTGCCGCCTATGCCCAGAACGGCGCCATTCGCGGTACCGTGACCGTCAAGGAAAACGACGCGGCCCAGCCCGTTCCCCGGAAAGACGTTCAAATCGTCATTCTCCGGCAGGACATCAAGGGCCGGTATGTCACCAAAACCGACAAAAACGGCTTTTTCTTTTACTCACTTCCTGCCTTCAGCGAGTATGTGGTTGCCGCCTTCGGACCGGGCCTCAAGCGCAAAGTTCTCCAGCCTATCCGCGTGCAGGGCGGTGACCCGGTTGAGGTGAAACTCGAACTGGTCCCCGGCGACGGCGCGGTGCCGACCGACGAACAGATCAACGCCGAAGCCCGTGCAACGGCCCCGACGACGACACCCACCGGCCAGCCCCGTGAAATGACCGCCGAGGAAAAGGCCGAGGAAGAAAAACGCAAGGCCGAACGGGAACGGATTACCAAGGAAAACGAAAAGATTACCGAGAGCAATGCCTCGATGCAGAAACATATCGAGGCGGGTAACGCGGCCTTCAACAAGAAGGACTACCAGACGGCCGCCGCGGAGTATCGGGCTGGAATCGCCATTGACCCGAACCAGATGGTGTTCCACGGGAACCTGTCCACTGCGTTGCAGAAGATTGCCGTTGAAAAGTACAACGGTGGCGTGAAGGCCAAGGACGCCAATTTGAAGCAGGAAGCAAGAGCCGCATTTCAGGAAGCGGCAGCCAGCGCTTTGAAGGCCAATGAACTTGAGGCGGCGCAACCCGCCGAAAAGCAGACCGGCGAATATCGCCTCAAAGCCGCCGAACCCCTCGCCTTCCTCGGTCAGTTGTTCGGTGATACCGAATCGGCCGCCAAGGCGGGACAGCTCTACCTTCAAATTTCCGAATCTCCGCAGGGGGCCAAGGAAAAGGCAAAGTTCCAGTTCAAGGCTGCGGAAGCGTTTCGCAACGGCAACCTGTTCGACAAAGCCGAACCCCTCTATCGCTCACTTCTCGCCGCGGACCCGAACAACTTTGATGCGATGAACGGCCTGGGTCTGACGATCATTTCCCTCGACCCGGAACTCAAGGACGTCCCGCGCGCTCAGGAAGCCTACACGCTGTTTGAGACGGTCGGTGAAAAGTCCAACAATGCCGACCAGAAGCAGCAGGCGGCGATTTCCGCCCAGTACATCAAGGACACGCTCAAGGACCTCGTTCGTCCCGGCAAGAAGAAGAAAGGCTAAGCAGGTATCGGGTGTCGGGTATCGGGTGTCGGGCAAAATGAATTATGAGTTATGAATTATGAATTTGTGAGGGGCGTGAATCCTTTCTCCGTTCCCGGAGCGCTTCGCTACAAATTCAAGATTTAGGACTCAGCTTCCATAATGATTGTTTGGCCTGACACCCGAAACCTGACACCCGAAACCTTTTCGTTTTATGTCACTCATCAAGCGTAGAAAATCCGTCGCCGTGAATGTGGGCGGCGTCATGGTCGGTGGCGACAATCCGATTGTCGTCCAGTCAATGACCAATACCGATACCTCGGACGTTGCTTCGACTGTGGAGCAGGTCGCCTCGCTTCATGCGGCTGGTTCCGAAATCGTCCGGGTCACCGTGGATACCAAGGCTGCCGCCGCGGCGATTCCGGAAATCGTGACCCGCCTTCGCGATCTGGGGGTGAACGTCCCCATCGTCGGCGACTTCCATTACAACGGGCATACCCTTTTGCGGGAATACCCGGAAACCGCCCGAATGCTGGCCAAATACCGCATCAATCCGGGGAACGTCGGCTTCGGTGCAAAGCATGACGCCAACTTCAAGTCGATCATCGACATTGCCATCGAGAACGACAAACCGGTTCGCATCGGGGTGAACTGGGGATCACTCGACCAGGCGATGCTTGCCCGAATGATGGATGAAAACGCCAAACGTTCGGACCCCCTGACGGCCAGTGAAGTGATGATCGAGGCCATGTGCGCCAGCGCGCTCGAATCGGCGCAGATGGCCGAGGAAATCGGCCTCCCCCACGATCGCATTCTCATCAGCACCAAGATTTCCGAGGTCCAGGACCTCATCGGGGTCTATCGGGCGATTGCCGCGCGTTGCGATTACCCGCTGCACCTCGGCCTGACCGAGGCGGGAATGGGTTCGAAGGGGATTGTGGCCAGTGCCATCGGCATCGGCTTGCTGTTGCAGGACGGCATTGGCGACACGATTCGCGTTTCGCTGACGCCGACGCCCGGAGGGGACCGCGCCGAGGAAGTTCGGGTCGCCCAGCAGATTCTTCAGACGATGGGCATCCGTAGTTTTACACCGCTCGTCACCGCCTGCCCCGGCTGCGGACGCACCACCAGCACCCTGTTTCAGGAAATGGCGCAGGACATTCAGGCTTACCTCCGCAATCAGATGCCTGTCTGGAAAACGCAGTTCCCCGGGGTGGAAGGCTTGAAGGTTGCCGTCATGGGCTGTATCGTGAACGGCCCCGGCGAATCGAAGCACGCCGATCTCGGCATTTCGCTTCCCGGAACGGGTGAGGACCCGAAAGCCCCGGTGTTCGTGGATGGTCAGAAGTTTACAACGTTTGAGGGCGCCAACATCGTTCCCGATTTCATCAACCTGTTGAACGACTATGTCGCAAAACGATTCGGGAATGGCGCTTCGGCAAACTGAATCCGTCGAGGATAGTTCGGCTTCGGCCGAAACCGCTCGACGAAAAAATCGAAAAAGGGCATGGATTCTGGCGATGTTGTTCCTGCTTGGGGCGCTCGCGGGAATCGATGCCTTTTTGATTGAACCCGACTGGATTCGGGTCACCCGCCACAACGTCAAGGCACCGCTCCGTTCACCGGTGAAAATTCTTCACCTGACCGATGTTCACACATACGGAATCGGACCGCGTGAAAAATTCATTCTGAAACTGATTGAGGCGGAAAAGCCCGATCTCATCGTCGTTACCGGTGATGTGATTGGCGATACGTCGACTGACTCACGGGTATATCCAAGGGTTCAGGAATTCCTCCAGTATGTCAAGGCCCCGCTTGGCGTGTATGTCGTTCGCGGCAATTGGGAACTCTGGCATCCCATCGGAAATGAAAAAGCCTTTTACAAATCGGTCGGGGCCGAATTGCTGGTGAATGAATCGCGCCGCGTGCGGGATGACTTGTGGGTTGCCGGATTCGACGACGCCTTCGCCGGAAGACCGAATTTCGAACGGACGATGACCGATATTGCGCCGGACGCCTATGTCATCGGGCTTTTCCACGCTCCGGTTTATTTTGATGAAATCAGCGGAAAGATTCCGCTCTCGTTTGCCGGCCACACGCACGGAGGGCAGGTCTGCCTCCCGCTGTACGGGCCGCTCTGGTTGCCGGGCGGTTGCGGGAACTACCTCGAAGGTTGGTACGAAAAAAACGATTCCAGGCTTTATGTCAGTCGTGGTATCGGAATGTCTCGTGCTCAGGTGCGGTTCTGGTGCCGACCGGAAGTGGCCATCTTCACAGTCGGCGCCAGAAGTTGACGAGACAGGTCCGGTTTTAATGTCCGGATCCTGATGCCGGGGCCAGTCCGAGTACGGTCGCCTGCCCGATTGGAATTCCCTCGGCGAACGCAGTCACGTTAAACGCGCCGTTGAGGGCCGTGGCCGCCTGTTGCGTCAGCGTGACCTGAATGTTGCTGAGAATCAGGAGCCGATTGGCAAAGGCCCGAAAGATTGGGAGCGGCACCTGGAAGTTGGCGGGTAGCTGAAGGTTGAAGAGGGGAATCCGGCCAACGACGGCATTGTTGGCTACTACCAGTCCGGTGAGAACCGGAGTCGCGCCCGTGGTGTCGATGACGAAGTTCTTCAACTCGACCCGGGTCGTCCCGGCGGTCAGCGAAAGGCCGCCCTGGTGAACGACTTCACCACGAGCGTTGGAGACGGCAAGCGTTCCTTCAATAATGGGGAACTCCGCAAAACCGTTGACGATTTGTGCCCGACCGATGGGCCGTGGGGTGACGTTCAGTGACGTCAACGCACCGGTGAAGGTCGGGGAGAGTTGGACGGAAGTTTTCCCGTTGATGAAGTTGAACGTTTGGGACTGGGAAGTCTGTGCGGAGGCTTCAGTCGCCGACAGCAGAAGTGCGGGGACGATTGCCAACAGAACTGACCGCAGGATTCGAGCAATGCGCAAATTCAACATTTGTGATCCTTTCAGTGTCAGGTGTTTGGTTGCCGGATTGAGCGTGCTCATCCGGCGTGACGCCGTTTCGCGTCACCTCCCCGATTTCGAAGCTGGTTCCGGGTTGGATTCAAAAGGTACGGAAGTTTAGCCGAGGTCCCATTTTTTCCTGAATCCGCTCGCGGTCAATGCCGTGTCCTGACGGACCAGTTGACGATTGAACGGGTTCGGGGCAATGTGAATCAGGCATTTCATTACTTTTTTCCGGAGCATCGGTATGGGCGAGTCCATGAAAGTGTTTCACGGTTTGCTTGAGGAACGGCATCGGGCGGAGGGCAACACCGGAGAGATTGACGCGCGGATTTACGCGCTGTTCGGCGAGACGTGGGCCGTGTTGTGTAGTGATATGTCGGGCTTCACACGCCGGACCGACGAATTCGGAATCCTGCATTTTCTGACCTTGATTCATGGCATGCAGGAATTGATGAAACCCATCGCGCTCCAGCACAACGGACTCGTGTTGAAGGAAGAGGCCGACAATCTGTTGATGTTGTTTCGCGACGTACGCGCCGCCGCCACCTGCGCCCTCGCGATGCACCGCGCGACGGCGAGCTTCAACAAGGGAAAACCGGCCGACAATACCATCGAGGTTTGTCTCGGCCTCGGGTTCGGTGAAATTCTGAAAATCGGCGACGAGGATTGTTTCGGGGCGGAGGTGAACCGGGCGTTCAAACTGGGTGAAGACATCGCGGCCGCGGGCGAAACGTTGCTGACGCCGGAAGCCGCAACGGCGCTCGGTTCCTTGCCCGGTGCAAGAATCGAACCCGTCAAAGGGCAGAACCGCAGCGCGCTCCTGTCGAACTACTTCAAACTGGTCCCGATCGAACTCGAATAGAAATCACCAGATTCCAATCGCTTTCCACCATAACAGGCCAACGCCCAGCCAGATGAGGATGTTGGGAATCGACACCAGAAAGCCGAGGCGCCACCAGTCGCGCTGGCTGACGTAACCACCGCCGAAGAAGATCGGGGCGGGGGTCGTTCCGAAATGGGTCAGACTGGCGTCGAGGTTTGAAAAATAGGCCAGCGCCAGCACGGCCACCATCGGAGGCGCGCCTGCTGCCAGAATGACGGCGAGGAATGGCGTGTACATCGCGGTCGCGTGCGCAGTGATGCTGGCGAACGCATAGTGGGCGTAGAAATACACGATGAGCAGGCCGATCAGCGCCGCCCACCAGTACCAGCCGGTCGTAACGCCCGCCGCCGATTCGGCGAACTTTTTCGTGACGCCGGTTTCGCCCAACGCCTCGGCCATCCGGACCAGTCCGCCATACCAGATGAAGATGTCCCACGCGCTCCGCTCGCTCGTGACGTCTTCCCACGACAGCACGCCCGTCACCAGCAGAAAACACACGCCGATGAGCGCAACCACGGCGTAATTCAAAAGGCTTTCAAGGCCGAACCCGGTCAGGAAATTCTGTACCCCCGGAACGGCGGGCAGCATCCAGAGCGCGGCAATGAACAGAAAGACCCCGAGCATGGTCTTCTCTCCAGAGGACATGGGGCCAAGCTTGTCGAGTTCTTCCTGTGCAAAGGCCGCCGCTTCCGGCGTTTCTTTAATTGTCGGCGGAAAAATCCGATACAGAAGCAGGGGCACGACGCACAACGAAACCAGCCCCGGGACAACCCCACCGACGAACCATTTCGTATAGGTGAGGTCGAGGTTGGTGACTGTTTTGGCAAATTTGGCGATGAGGATGTTGGAGGCCTGACCGGTCAGGAACATTGCGCAGATGACGACTTCGCACTGATAAACCATCGTCATGAGAAATGCGCCCAGGCGATGGGCGGTGACGCCGGGTTTCGAGTCGTAGGCTTCCGCGACACTCTTTGTAATCGGGAAGAGAATCCCGCCCGCCCTGGCCCCGTTCGATGGAATTACGGAAGCCAGGACCATGTCCGTGGCCACCAGAGCGTATCCCAGGCCCAGCGTCCGCTGCCCGATGGCCCGAATAAACAGGAAGGCAATCCGACGACCGAGGCCGGTCTGGATCATTCCCCGCGAAATGACGCAGGCCGCGAGCACCAGCCAGACCGTCGGGTCGGCATACCCGGCCAGCGCGGATTTGATTGGGAGTGCTCCGCTGATGGCGGTTGCGGCCACGCCGAGCAGGACGATCATTCCCCCCGGTGCGGGCTGAAAAATCAAACCGGCCACCACGGCGGTGAAGATGGCCGTCAATCGCCACGATTGAGACGTGATGCCAACTGGCGCGGGAAAAAGAAGAGCAGCGCCGCCGACGGCCAGAACAATGGCCCAGCGAAAAAGTTTTTTGCGGTCCACGAGGGTTGAATTTCCGAAATTCGTGATATGAGAAAGCCTTCAGCGTGAAACACGAAGTTAACAACCGCTGACTAGATTCGCCACGCAGATTTTCAGCTTTGCTGCTCAATTGTAAGGAAAAACAAATTTTATGGAGTCACTTTTCGGAACTCCGCTTGAAGCTGGTACGCTCCTCCTCCTTCTCCTCTCACTTGCCATTGCCTTCGGCTTCGAATTCGTCAACGGATTTCACGATACGGCCAACGCGGTTGCGACGGTGATCTACACCAAGTCGCTGAGTCCGTGGCGTGCCGTCATCTGGTCCGGACTTTGTAATTTCAGCGGTGTGTTCTTTGGCGGCATCGGGGTTGCCATGGGGATCATTTATCTCCTTCCCACCGAATTGCTGGTTGCCAACGCGCCCGGCGCGGGCATGGCGATGGTGCTCTCCCTCCTGCTTGGCGCAATTCTCTGGAATCTGGGGACCTGGTATCTGGGGCTGCCCGCGTCGAGTTCGCACACGATGATCGGGGCCATCATCGGCGTCGGACTGGCCCATTCACTGCTTCCCGGACACAAATTCGGCTCGGGAGTGAACTGGACGAAAGTTCAGGAAACGGGAATGGCGCTGTTCATTTCTCCCCTGGTCGGTTTTTCGGTGGCGGCACTGCTTTTGCTGATCGCCAAAAGGGTCGTCAAAGATAAAAGACTCTACACCCAACCTGATGAAAAGAACCCACCCCCCTTCTGGATTCGGGCAATTTTGATTCTCACCTGCACCGGCGTCAGTTTTGCCCACGGTTCAAATGACGGCCAGAAGGGAATCGGGCTGGTGATGTTGATTCTCATCGGCATCGTGCCGACCACCTTTGCCCTCAACTTGGGCGTTTCAAAAGAGCAGATTGCAAAAAGCATCGAAGCGGCCCGGCGGATTGAAGAAACCGTGAAACGGCTCTCTCCGGCCGAGTCTGAAAAGGTGGTGCCACAACTTGCTTCAGTAACGGCCACGCTGGAGGGAAAAAATTCTTTAACTGAAATTTCGAAGGAGCAGCGGCAGGACCTCCGTTCCCGCATCATCAAGGTGGACAGCGCCCTCAAGGATTTTCAGAAAAAGGTAAAGGTTTCCCCCGAGGACGCCGCTACGTTGAAAAAAGACATCGGCAAAATGAAGGATCTGACCGATTTCGCGCCGACGTGGGTCAAGGTCGCGATTGCCTTCGCGCTCGGTGTCGGGACGATGATCGGATGGAAACGCATCGTGGTCACCATCGGTGAGAAAATCGGGAAGGACCATCTGACCTACGGGCAGGGCGCCTCGGCCGAACTGGTCGCGATGAGCAGCATCGGGATGGCTTCATATCTCGGCTTGCCCGTGAGCACGACCCACGTTCTGTCATCGGGCGTGGCCGGCACCATGGTTGCCCAAGGGTCGGGGCTTCAGCTTTCAACCGTCATGAAAATCGCCTCGGCGTGGGTGCTGACCCTGCCGGCCGCCATGCTTCTGTCGGGAACGCTTTACCTCCTTCTGCGTCTGGTTCTGGTTTAAGAACCTTTGCCATCGGGAAAACGTTGACGGGTTCGGATTCATCGAACCCGTTATTTTTTTGGAGGAACGTATGAACATGGTGAAACAGATGGCACCGACGCTCATCCTCACGGCGGGGCTGATTTCCTTTGCAGCCTGCTCGACCGTCAGTCAAGGCAAGCCAGGGCCAAATGTCAGGCCGCAATCAGCGGGAAATCTCGTTTCCGAGCGCATCCTCCCTCCCGACGGCTACCGGCGGGTGACCCTCCCCGATTCGAGCTTCGGAGCCTGGTTGCGGAATTTCCGTCTCAAGCCGGGAAATCCGCCGGTCAAACTCTATAACGGTTCATTGAAAGGCGATCAGTCGGTGCACGTCGCCGTACTCGACATCGACGCCTTTCAGGGGGATCTCCAGCAATGCGCGGATTCGGTCATGCGGCTTCGAGCGGAGTATTTCTTTTCCCGAAACCGGTTTGATGACATTCATTTCAATTTCACGAGCGGCGACCGGGTTTCTTTCTCCCGATGGGCCAAAGGGGAGCGTCCTTCGATCAGGGGAAATTCCGTCGTCTGGACGAGCGGTCATCCGAAGGGAACGTCCCGACAGAATTTCCGGGAATACCTGAAAATGATTTTTACCTATGCCGGAACGGATTCCCTCAGCCGGGAGATGAAGACCGTCGCCGATCCAAATCAGGTCCAGCCGGGCGATGTCTTTATCCACGGCGGTTTCCCGGGCCATGCCGTGCTGGTCATGGACGTTGCCGAGCGACCCTCCGACGGAAAGAAAGTCTTCCTTCTGGCACAGGGGTTCATGCCTGCCCAGGACATTCACCTGTTGAAGAATCCCACCGACGATGAGCGAACCCCCTGGTATGTCCCCGGTTCCGGCTCCCGTCTGGTGACCCCCGAATACTCCTTCGACTGGACGGAGTTGAAACGATTTGAGTGACGGGGCGCTTCATTTTGCCTAAATTGGTCTTGGACAGGGAGTAATTGCCTTGACACCCTCGCCCTTGCTCCGTAAAACGTGGCATCCGCCAATCAAAACGACGAGTGGTACCAACGGATGAACCACTGGTCAAAAAACCGAATCGAACCGTCGGCACCGCGAACGCGTGAACTTTTTTTATCTGGCACTCAGCGAACTTCAGGAAGGAACGTTACTGTTCTTTCGGGCCTTTCGGGGGCTGTCCAAACGGCCGCTTTATTGGCGTGAGGCCGTGTCTCAAATGGACATCATCGGCTTCGGAACGCTTCCGATTGCACTCCTTGCAGGTTTCTTCATCGGGGCGGTTCTGGCCCTTCAAACCGCCGGGACGCTGCGGTCCTTTGGTGCCCAGAATTTCACCGGCAGGCTGGTTGCCACGTCGCTGGTTCGCGAACTCGGACCGGTGCTGACCTCGATTCTCCTCGCCGGTCGCGCCGGGTCGGGGATTGCCGCCGAACTTGGTGCCATGACCGTCAGCGAACAAATCGACGCGATGCGCGCGCTGGGGACCGATCCCTTTCGAAAACTGGCCCGTCCGAGACTTTTGGCCCTGTTTTTCATGGCGCCGGTGCTGACCGTGTTTGCGGACGTCATCGGAACCATCGGCGGTCTTATCGTGTCCATTACGCTGCTCCAGATTCCATCTTCGGTTTACCTTTCGTCCGCACAGGACGCCTTGAACTTCAACGATATTTACGGCGGGTTCATCAAGGCCTCGACCTTCGGCCTGATCGTCGGCATTGTCGGTTGCCGCTGCGGGTTCCGGACCCGCGGGGGGACTGTCGGCGTCGGTCAGTCCACCACGACCTCGGTGGTCGTTTCGATTCTGCTCATTCTGGTTTCCGATTTCTTCCTGACCCGACTGATTCTGACCCTGGGCGGAAACGCCTGAAGCAGGTGTCGGGTATCAGGTTTTCAAGCCGCCCACGGGCAGACCGGCATTCATTTCAAACCCCTGAACCGGGATTATCGATCTTTATTCAAAAACCCAACCTGAAACCCGACACCTTTCGCAATGACTGAAGCTTCCCGTAACGCCATCGAATTCAAGGATGTGGTCCTCGAGTTTCCGCCGCAGAGAATTCTGAATGGCGTCAGTTTTGCCGTACGCCCGGGCGAAACGAAAATTCTGATGGGCGGGTCCGGAACCGGAAAGTCCACCACGCTGAAACTGGTGCTTGGGCTGTTGAAACCGACTGACGGACGGGTCATCGTCGATGGGCAGGATGTGACCGATTTCAAGGAATCCCAGATGATCGAGGTCCGGAAGGGCATCGGGATGATCTTTCAGGAAGGGGCACTCTTCGACAGCCTCTCGGTTTATGAAAACGTCGGGTATCGGTTATTTGAAAGAGGCGCCGACGAGGAAGAAGTCGAGGAAACGGTTCGGCGCATGCTGCGGTTCGTCAACCTGGAGGAAGCCATCAGCAAGATGCCTTCGGAGCTTTCGGGCGGGATGCGTCGCCGCGTCGGCATCGCCCGCGCACTGGTGGGAAGCCCGAAAATCATCCTTTATGATGAACCTACTGCCGGACTTGATCCGCCGACGGCCCGGACAATCTGCGAACTTGCCCTGAAACTGCGTGACCTTGAAGGGGTCAGCTCAATTTTTGTGACTCACCGGATTCAGGATGCGGTTGTTCTGGCGGAAAACCATGCCACGATTGATGACGAAGGAAATGTCGTCATCGTTCGCAACCGCAAGGAAGAAGCACATGCGAACACCAAGTTCGTCATGCTGCGACAAGGTAAAGTCATCTTTGAAGGGAACGCTGAGGAACTTTGGGGTTCCCGCGATCCGTACATCAGGAATTTTCTCGAACTGGAGTAAGAAAGGTTTCGGGTGTCCGGTTTCGGGTTTCAGGTAAAAACGCCTTGACCCGATACCGCGAAAAACAAACGCTCCTCCCGACTCCCGACTCCCGACTCCCGACTCCCGACTCCCGACTCCTTCCCGCCTTATGTCCAAAAGAAAACTCTCCATCATTGATTTTCGCGTCGGCCTGATGACCCTGATTGCCATTCTCGCGGTCATTGCGACGATTCTGACCATCAGCGGGGACATCAATCCGTTTCGCAAGGAACTGATCGTCAAAACGAAGCTGTCGAACGTGGATGGATTGCGGCCGGGGGCCGAGGTCCGGCTCGCCGGGGTCAAGGTCGGAAAGGTCAAGAAGATCACCCTTCTTCCCATTCCGGCAAACGATCAGGCCACTCAGACGGTCGAACTTGAACTTGCCCTGGACCCCTTAATCGACGGTCGTCCGGCCGGCGAACGGGTTCGGACCGATTCGCAGGTCATCCTGGGATCGGTCGGGTTGCTCGGCGACAAGGTCGTCGATATTTCTCCCGGAACAATGAAGGGCGACGCGGTGACCAATGGCGCGGTCATCAAGGGATCACAGGAAACCACCATTCGCCAACTGATTTCCGGCGCGGACGACATTCTGGCCAACTTCACCACCCTTTCGGGGCAGTTGAAGCAGATTGCCGAAAAGATCAATCAGGGGCAGGGGACGGTCGGGAAGCTGGTTTCCGACGCGGCGCTTTACGACAACCTGAACCGGACGGTGAATGAAGCACAGCGGCTGGTCCAGGACATCCGTTCCGGGAAGGGAACCGCTGCTCGCCTCATCAACGATCCGCAGCTTTACGAGGAACTGTTCACGACCGTTCAGCGTGTGGACAAGCTCCTTGCCGACGTGAATGAGGGCAAGGGAACCCTCGGAAAGCTGGCCAAGGATGACAAGGCGTACACCGAGTTGATGACGATTCTGGAGCGCATGGACCGGACCTCGGCGAAACTCGAAGATACGGTTGCCCGCCTGGAACGTGGCGAGGGAACGGTCGGCCGTCTGCTCAAGGACGACAAACTGTATCGTGATGCCGAGGAAACGGTTGCGAATCTCAATACCGTGGTGGCTCGCCTTGAGCGCGGCGAAGGGTCGGCCGGGCGGCTTTTGCGTGATCCTCAGTTGTACGACAACCTGACCGCGACCTCCGCCAACGCGAACCAGCTTTTAATCGATTTTCGGGCTGACCCGAAAAAATTCCTGACCATCAAGCTGAAGCTGTTTTAGACCGGGCGGCGGGGCGTCTCCGATGCGCCGCCAGTCGGTTTGACAGGGCTGAATGACGCGCCGTACCATTGAATTAGTCGGTTTTTTGATTGCAATGGGCCTGCCCGTGCCCTTCCCAAGCCTCCAATCGAAAACTCGAAAATCATTCAGCCGTCGGGAAGAGGATCGTCTTGAATCTCCCAAACTCGCTTACGATTTCTCGAATTTTCGTCGTTCCGCTGATGGTCGTCGTTCTGATGACCAGTGTCTCGGAATCCCTGTTCGGCGTGCCACGCCAGTATCTCGGGGTTGGACTTTTTCTGATTGCCTCGATTACCGACCTCCTCGACGGTTATCTGGCTCGCGCGCGTGGGGAAATCACGACGCTCGGGACGCTTTTGGACCCGATTGCCGACAAGCTCCTCATTTCCGCCGCCCTGATTGCGCTGGTCGAAAATAAAATTGCCCCGGGGTGGGCGGTGGTCATCATCATTGGACGCGAGTTCGCGGTTTCCGGACTCCGGAGCATCGCCTCTCAGCAGGGGGTCGTCATCCCCGCTTCCAAAATGGGCAAATTCAAAATGCTTTCCGAGGTCATCGCCATCGTTCTGCTGATGCTCGGAAGTAATCGGGGCGGACCGCCGCTACCAGTCGGCACCACTTCGGTTTTTGCCGTCGAACAGGCCTTCACCAAAATTTTCGCCGGCCAAGGGTTCACGATTCCCGACCTCCAGATCATTTCCTACGGTCTGGGGAGGTTCTTGATGTGGTGGGTGGTCATTTCAGCGCTCTGGTCAATGACCAATTACTTCAAGGATTTTTACGCTGGGATTCGTGACCGGATTCAGACGCCAGAGCGGCGTCCCTTGCGGGAACTGCTTCACCTGCGACCACGTCAGGCGAGGAAGGTGCGTCGTCCGCTGTTCCGGATGATCTCCCGAAATCGCAAAACCCCGGCCCCGGGAAATTCTCCTCAATAACTCTGCGCGGGGAAGGGGGCCGCCGGGCATGAATTTTGTTCATCGCGAAGGATCCCGCACCGTCATCCGCCAGATTCCGTTCCTGCTTTTTGTCATCGGGGGAATTTTCTCGCTCCCGATGATTTCCTTCTCGCTCTTTCATGTCGTCCGCGGATCGGACGCCGAGGGAAAATACTTCACCCTGTTTTTCGGGCTGGGAATTTTCTGGGTAGTGGTCGAGTTTGTGGCTACGCGGGAACGTTTCACCATTGATCAGGAAAAAAAGACCTTCACCCGAGTCGTTTCCGGGCTTTTCCGGACATCCGTTCAGACCGTCAATTTGCATCAACTTCGGGAAGTCGGCGTCGAATGGAGGGTGAATTCCCGTGGTCGGCGACGTCAGCACGTTTTTCTTTACGGACCGGCGGAACCCGTTCTGGTAAACACCCCCGCCAAGGTTTACCTCGATCATTCAAAACTGGCCAAATTGATTGCCGAAGCCGCCGGAATTCCATTCGCGGGTGAAAAAACGGCCGATCACTTTCGTTGAATGAGCCAGACGGAAACCAGAAGCAGGCCGGCCCCGGCCAGTTTCGATGGGGAAATCGTGGTTTTCTGCAATCCGAACCACCCGTAGTGATCAACCATCAATGCGCCGACAAGCTGACCCGTGATGATGGCTGCCGAGTAGCCGGCGGCACCGATCCGAGGGACTGCCAGAATCGCCATTGTGACGAACATCGCTCCCAACGCGCCCCCAATCCAGGCCCACCACGGGGCATTGGCCGCCCCCCGCAGATTCCCGGCCTGACCCTGCGAGGCCATCAGTCCGCCAAGAATCACCAAAACGGTGGTCCCGATAAGAAAGCTGATGAGGGCGCTGTAGATGGGGTTGACGACGAATGTCCGCAGTTTCGAATTCACTGCCGTCTGTACGGGAAGCATCATTCCCGTAAGCAAAACCACCGTGACCCAGCCGATTTTCATTGTTTTCACCTTTTTTTGATCAAGTCCGCCAACTCTGACCGGGGGAATGGCCGACCGCAAGCCACTTTCACGTCTTTTTTCGCGTGAAACCCGTTGAAACTTCTTGAAAACGGGAGAACCGGTTCACTACTTTCCAGGTTTCATCCCGAATCAAGGATCAGATTGAAATGACGGAAAACAAGGTCATCGCGTGCCCTTCCTGTAACCGGAACAACGGCGTTCACCGGATGACCTGCATTTACTGCGGTGCAAACCTTCCGGTTGAGCCGGGGCGAGAGACGGAAAAACTGCCCGCCTTGCGGCCACTTGAAGAGGCCGAACTGGGGTTCAACCTCATCTGTTTTCCGGCCGACAGCCTGGCCGATGATTCGGCGCTCCGGGAAATTGAAACCGTGACACGGCTTGATTCGCAACAGGTGGCCGAATTGATGCGGGCGAACCTCCCCGTTCCGATTGCCCGGCCGCAATCCCGCGAAGACGCCGATATCTTCTATAAAAGGCTTCTCTCGGTGGGGGTCCGGACGACCATCATTCCCGATGAGGAGCTTTCGGTGCAGGTCCTGCCTTTTCGGGTGCGTCGCATCAAGCCGCTTGGGGATACGCTTGAGTTGTGGAGCAATGAACTGACCCATCCGGAATTGGTCCGGTGGAGCGATATTTCCCTGTTTGTTTTCGCGGCCATCCGGTACACCCAGATTTCGACACAGGAAGAAACCCGTTCCCGGCGCACCGGGCGTGAATTGAAAGACCTCAATGAGACGGTCCGGGATGAATTCCTGTTCGATTTCTTCGATGGAAGAACCACCCGCCACTTCCGGATTCGGGCTGAGTCGTTCGACTACACCTGCCTCGGGCAAAACCGGTCAATCCTCGCATCGGAAAACTACCGGACACTTGAACGCTGGATGCTCGAAAACGCACCGAAGGCCATTGTTTCGCGTGATTTCCGTCAGATCAGCCGTGCGCTCGAACCAGTCTGGCCACTCAATAAAAATATCCTTCGCCAGCCAATGAAACGAATCGGCGTGGGGAAGGTCGCTTTTCAGGCGGATTCATTTCTCGACAACGAAGGCCAGTTCACGCGATTTTCCCGGATGCTATTCAGGCTGAATCAAAAAGGGATGTATTCCGGATGAGTGGTCCGCCATTCCGGCGGAATTGGTGGTTGCGTGGCCGGTTTTCGGTCCCTAAGTTTGGTACGGTAAACGCTACCCCCGCGATTTTTCAGAACGACTTCGTTTGATTCCCAAATTGGAAAACGAAGTCACCATTACGACGTAACTGGAGTACTTCCAATGAGTGAAACGCAATTGCGATTGAAGACCGGCCTGGCCGAAATGTTGAAAGGCGGCGTCATCATGGACGTCGTCAACGCTGAACAGGCGCGCATCGCGGAAGACGCGGGTGCAGTGGCCGTGATGGCCCTCGAACGCGTACCGGCGGATATTCGCCGTGACGGCGGCGTGGCCCGGATGTCGCACCCGAAAATGATCCGCGAAATCATGGAAGAAGTTTCAATTCCGGTGATGGCGAAAATCCGTATCGGCCACATCGCGGAAGCCCAGGTGCTTGAATCGCTCGGGGTGGACTTCATCGACGAATCCGAAGTTCTGACGCCCGCCGATCCCTACAATCACGTCAACAAGTTCGCTTTCAAGGTTCCGTTCGTGTGTGGCGCGACCAATCTTGGCGAAGCGCTCCGCCGCATCGGCGAAGGCGCGGCGATGATCCGCAGCAAGGGCGAAGCCGGCACCGGCAACATCGTCGAGGCGGTCCGCCACCTGCGCGAAATCGTCCGCGACATGAAACTGCTCACCGTCCTGACCGAGCACGAACTGATGACCGAATCGAAGCGGCTTCAGGCGCCCTATGAACTCGTCCGTTACGTCGCCCAGCACGGAAAACTGCCCGTCCCGTTCTTCGCTGCTGGCGGCGTCGCCACTCCGGCCGACGCGGCCCTCTGCATGCTGCTCGGTGCGGAAACGGTGTTCGTCGGCTCCGGAATCTTCAAATCGGAAGATCCGACCCGCTTCGCCAAGGCCATCGTGAAGGCCGTCACCCACTATCAGGACCCGGCCAAGGTGCTTGAAGCGAGCGAGGAACTCGAAGGCGGAAATGCCATGAAGGGCCTCGAAATCTCCACCCTCCAGGGCGAACAGGTTCTCGCCGCGCGCGGCTGGTAACCCTTTTCAAAGGATGAAGGATGAGGGATGAAGGATGAAAAAAAGACGGCGTAAGCTCGCCTGACCTTTTTCTCCTTCATCCCTCATCCTTCATCCTTCATCCTTTCCTATGATCGGCGTTCTCGGCATTCAGGGAAATTTCGCGGCGCACCGGAAGATGCTCGACCGGCTGGGCGTCGCGTCGCGCGAGGTGCGGACGGTCCGTGACCTCCAAGGGCTGTCCGGAATCGTGCTTCCGGGCGGCGAAAGCACCACGATGCTCAAATTCCTCAAGAACGAGGGATTGATGGATGCGCTGCGGACCTTCGCGAAGGAAGGGAAGCCGATTTTCGGGACCTGCGCGGGTGCAATCCTGCTCGCAAAGGATGTGACCGGCCCCGAACAGGAATCGCTGGAATTGCTCGACATCGGCATCCAGCGCAACGGCTACGGCCGTCAGGTGGACAGCTTCATCACTGAAATCCCGGCGCCGAAGTTGGGGGACGCGCCGCTCGAACTCGTGTTCATTCGTGCGCCCATCATCACCCGGCTCGGCGATGGCGTGGAAATCCTCGTCGAACACGACGGAAAGCCGGTGTGTGTCCGGCAGGGAAACCTTTTCGCCGCGACGTTCCACCCGGAAATGACCGAAGACACGCGCCTCCACGCCCTGTTCGTCAAGGAAGCCGAAGGCAATGCCTGAAAACCCGGCGGACCGTCGCTTCCGCGTCATTTTGGCGCTTTTTCTTGTCCTTCTCGCCGGACAGTTTGTTCAAGCCGTTCCGAAACCGCCGAATCCATTGAAAGCGGCCCTCGGAACGGCTCGACCGTTTCATGGGGTCGCGCTCGTGGATGACGCGGGCAAGCGGGTCGGGTTTTACGCCGAAGGATTCGCCGACCGGGAAAAGAAAATCCCGTTAATCTTAAAGAGCCGGTTCATCATCGGTTCAATCAGCAAGCAGGTCACGGCGACGCTCGTCCTGCGGCAGGTCGATCAGGGAAAATTGAATCTGGATGATGTCATCGGGAAGTACCTCGGCGAAAACGCGCCGGGGGCAGGCTCAATCCGGATTCGGCATTTGCTGAACCACAGTTCGGGCATTACCGGAGAAGGCAAACCGCTCGCCAGCGAACCGGGGAAGACCTTCGTCTATTCAAACTTCAACTACATTCTACTTTCCCGAGTTATTGAAAAAGTGACCGGTCGGCCGTTTCCTGAAACGGTCAACGAACTGTTCCGTTCATTGGGAATGCGCGATTCCTTCGCGGCCGGGGCGGGAAAATCCCTCCCGATTGTGGCGGGGTACGATGAAATCAGGCTCAACGAATTTTCAAAGGCTGACCCGGCCGAGCCGCTTCAATTCCCAGCTTCCGGCGGAATGGTTTCGACGGCGGAAGACCTCGTGAAATGGACCGCCGCCCTTCACGGCGGAAAGCTGCTTTCAAAACAGAGCCAGGACGCGATGGTGACGCCGACGATTACCCGCAAGAACCGCTGGGGCGAAATCGGTTACGGCTTCGGATTGCAGGTGACGACCAACGGCGGCAGGCTGGAATACAGCCACGGGGGATATGTACCGGGATTTCAATCACTCCTGTTGTACTACCCGGAAACCCGCCGGACGGTGGTCATTCTCGAAAACGTCTCGTGGAATCTCGACGATCAGGCCCGGGCGTATGGCCCGCATGACGCACTCCGTGGCTGGGCCGTCCGAAACTGATCTCGTCAACCTTTCTTCCGTTCATAAAGCAGGTCATAGGAAACGCTCCACGTCTTTCCGCCGTCGGTCGAGGTTTCGCCGAGTTGGCGGACCTTGTCCTTTTCAAGCGGGGTAAACGTCATCCGCTGAAGCGATTTCGTCCCGTTAATCTGGTGCGATTCACCTTCGAACCGCATTGCGCCATCCTTGAATTCGCCAGAAAATTCAATTGATCCGCCCACTGCGTCCACCCACGTTTGATGCCATTTTCCGGTAGCGGCGTCGAAGTAGTTGAAGCTTTTCCCCGTATATGCGCCATTGGTGTAGTTCTCGAAAATGACGCAGCTTCCGAGGATGAGCTGAATGCTGCTGGTCGCCATCTTCTGTCCCTTGGCGCTGACATCCCATTCGCCGATCCAGAAATCGAATTCGCGGCTTTTCGCCTCGTATTTGCAAGGATTCGCCGCCTTGTCGATGGTCACCTGAAGCTCCGGATAGCGGGAATCCGCCCGGACGTTTTCAAGGTCGGGGTCGGACTGGATTTTGGAAACCTGGTTGAAGCCCCCGGCGACCGCCTTGTTGAGCCATTCATAGGCCCGATCAATGTTTTTCAGTCGTGAATAGGAACAGGCCAGGTTGTACATCACGACCGGGTTGTGCCCGATGGCTTCGGATTTGTGATAGGCCTCGACCGCCTTGTCGTAGTGACCGAGGGAGTGATGGGAAAATCCGAGCCGGAACCACGCCTGTCCGTTGGCCGGTTCGGCTTTGGTAACACCCTCGAAAGCCGGAATGGCTTCCGTCCATTTTTGTTCGTTGAACAGGACATTGGCTTTTTGCATTTCGGGAGATGGTCCCGCCGGTTGGCCTGACTGGGCCTGGATCAACGCCGTCATCCAGAAAAAGGCGAGGAAAAATCCGATGAAAAATGAAGTGCGAAGGAGTTTCATGGCAAAAGCCTCCCTGACCCAAAGCATTGGGGAATGGCGGCACCGCGATTCGCCGGGATGAAGCGGATCACAAGCCGGATTCATTGATGGTGAGTTCGTTCGGACCAAACAACGGCGGGAGCGGGACCTGAGTTCCGTCGAATTTGAAAGGCGAAAAATGCCGGAAATTTTCGATTTCAGGATGCACGACGGGTCGCGGAATTTCACCGACCTGCCGATAACGCGCGATTGGTACGACGTCCGGGATCACGTTGGCCTGCTTCGCGGTGCGGTTCTGACCGGATTCATTACGGACGACGTTACCGAGGCATGGATTGATTTCACCTATCGCGGACACCGATTCAGCATCAACGACAAGCACGGCAATTATTGGTTTTTCGTGGAAGACCCCTTGTGCCCCGAGGAAATCCTCATCGAGGTTCGGGCGCACTGGGCCGAACTGCTTGAAATTCGGTGACTATTGCAGATTCTGATAACAGATTTTTTCTCAAGATTGTCGAAATTTAATCGAAAAATTCGCAAACTCACGCAACTTTTTCTTCCCGGAATTCGCATTAGGGAGCGGCAGGCCCGAAACACCTTTCTCTCTTTTTTTCTGAATCGGTCGAAAGACCTCCGAAGGTGTCGTTTCGGGCCGTTTCTCTTTTTTCAAACCGAAATTGTTCAGCATCTCCAGCCTGAAATGGAAATGCACGACTGGCGACCTGTTTTCACGGAAAAACGGGGAAGCACGGGCCACGCCGAAGTCGGAGAAATTTGGCGGAGGCAATTGTAAAACGGGCTGAGGCTTCCGAAACGGTCCTGGAAACCTTGGAAATTGCGAAAACCGTTTCGGAATAGTTGAAAATTGTGTGGAAGACGGTTGGGGCCGATCAGGATTCGAGGAGGTCCTCGAAATACCGATGGGTATGGGCAATGCCGATTTTGAGGTTGTCCTTGCAGGAATGCTGGTTGCCGACCGTGCCGGAAGAATCGGTGAAATCCTTCTCCAGAACCTTCGCCGCCATCTCGTAGTGGTGTTTGCGCCACGAGAACAACTGGTCATCGAAGCGAACAATCTGACGTTTCAGTTCTTCGACTTCCTCTTTTGAAGCGGATTCGTCGGAAGAAATACGATCCCACGCCGAGCGAAGCGTCCCGCGCGTCTGGCGATCGCGGGCGACGGTGGCGAGCAGTCCGTTTTCCCCGCCGTACTTCTCCTGAAAGTCAGTCATTCCGGGACCGGCGATTTCCGCGTGGTACATCTCGTCGGCGCGGCGTCCGACCAGCAGTTCAATGACCGTGAGGTGCGCGCTTTGAAGGCCCGACGTGACGCCGAGCGCGCCGCGAAACGCCATGAACTGTTCGCGCGAAAGGGTTTTCATTACTTCGAATCCCCGCGTCGCCAGTTCGAACTCGCGATTGACCCGCTCCATCAGGAACGCGGCGGAAGCCACGGCGGGCGCGCCATCCATCAGGCGGCGGATGACTTCGTCGAGGTTGCGGATGACCTGCGCGAACCAGAGTTCGAAATGCTGGTGAACCGCGATGAACATCGGTTCGTCAAAGCAATCGGTCTGGGCGTTGGATTGAAGGTCGTGGATGGCGTCGAGCTTGATGTAGTTCCAGTAGGTGAGGCGTTCGGTCATATCGGTTCGGATGACTGCTCAGGGGGAGTAACTTCCGAACTTACTCCATCGAACTCCGCGCCACAACCCGCCCAACATTCAAGCGGTTTTTAGGGTTCTTCGTCGGTCACGAAGGCGTCGGCCTCGATTTCAACCAGCATTTCGGGCGAAATCAGCGCACTAACTTCGACCATCGACGTGGCCGGACGGATTTCTCCGAAAAACTCGCCGTGGGCGCGACCGACGTCTTCCCAGAGCGAAATGTCGGTGACGTAAATGCGTGTCCGCACGACATCCGAAAGCGACGCGCCGACGCTGCGAAGCGCAGCCTCGATGTTGCGGATGATCTGAACCGTCTGGGCGTATGGGTCGCCGGTTCCGACGAGCGTCCCTTCGGGCGTGGTCGCGGTCGTTCCGGAAACATGAATGTGCGGGCCGATTTTGACCGCCCGCGAGTAGCCGACAATCGGTTCCCATTTCGTGCCGGTGGCGATGTTGGTGCGTTTCATGGCGTTCCTTGAGAATTGGGGCTAAGTGGAAGACAGCCCTCCCTGACGGTCAGGCTGCCGTTGTTTGGGTGTGCTAGCCGGTGGTACGCAGGCCGCTGGCCACGGCGTTGACGGTGAGCAGCAGGCGGCGCAGAAGTTCCTCGGTTTGCGGCGTGTCGCCCTGTTTGCGGCGTTCGCGCCACGTCCGGAGCATTGAAATTTGCTGGCGGTGAAGGATTTTCAGGCCGGATTGACGCATGAACAGCGTGGCGTACATCCGGTTTCGCTTTTCGGGCAACGGCCCGCCGAACAGCGTTTCGAGAATGCGGTACGTCCGGTGGTATTCCGCCTGAATCATCGAAAGCAGCCGTGTCCGGATTTCCTCGTTTTCGACCAGTTCGGCGTATTCGCCCATCACGTCCGGGTCGGCGGAAAGCACGCCGATGCTGACGTTGGTGAGCAGCAGCTTCGACGGATACCAGTTCAACCCTTCCGTTTTCAAAAGTTCAAACGACGCGGGAGATTCCACGGACAGTTTTTCGAGCGCGGTTCCGACGCCGTACCACCCGGAGAGAAAGAACCGCGCCTGACTCCAACTGAACACCCACGGAATCGCCCGCAAATCGGCAATGGTACGCCGTCCGGTGCGCCGCGCGGGACGCGAGCCGATTTTGCCCGATTCGATGACGTCGATGGGCGTCGCCTGTCCGAAAAATTCGACGAACCCGTCCTGTTGGACAAGCTGTTCATAGGCTTCGCGGCTGGTTTCCGCGAGGCGGTCCATGACTGGTTCGAGCGGGTGCGAGGCGGGTGGTTTCGAACGGGCGGCGAGCGCGGTTTCGGCCACGCCCGCCAGTAAAAGTTCGAGGTTGTAGACCGCGCTGACCAGATTGGCGTACTTCTGGGAAATCGTTTCGCCCTGTTCCGTCAGGCGCAGGTCGCCCGTGACCGCCGACGGGGGAAGCGCGCTCAGGAAACGGTGGGTCGGCCCGGCGCCGCGGCTGATCGTGCCGCCACGACCGTGAAAAAAGCGGATGGACACGCCACGCGCCCGTCCGACTTCGGTGAGCCGTTCCTGCGCGCGGTACAAATGCCACGAACTCGCCAGAATGCCCGCGTCCTTGTTGCTGTCGCTGTAGCCAATCATCACCTGCTGCGTCGGATGCGGCGCGCCGGACATTTTTCGTTGAAATTCGAGGCTGCGGATGGTCATCGGATGGTCGAGAAAAGCGGTGAGAATATCCGGGCTGTGCTTGAGGTCGTCCACCGTTTCGAAGAGCGGAACGACGGGAAGAGGGCAGACCAGTCCTTCATTCGTGTCGAATGCCAGCCCGGCTTCGCGCGCGAGGCCGTAAACGGTCAGCAGATCGGAAACGCTCCGGGTCATGCTGACGATGAGCGCGCCGAGGCCCTCTGTGCCGTGTGCCTCGAAATGTTCCGCCAGCACGCGCAGAACACTCAACGCGGTTTCGGCTTCCGCGCCGACCTTCATTTTGGGCAGCGTGAACGGGCGCGGGGATGACAGTTCGGTATTCCAGAACGCCACGCGCGTTTCTTCATTCCATTCGGAATACCCGGCGGTTTCGCGACCGGCGGCGGCGGCGAGTTGCGCGACGGCGGTTTCGTAAAGCTGGCTGTTCTGGCGTACGTCAAGGGCGGCGAGGCTGAAACCGAACGTCTGGGCAATCCGGAGAATCGGGTACACGTCACCTTCCACCAGCCGGTGCGCGCCGACGGCTTCGAGCGAAGCCGCCAGCAATTTCAAATCGGCGATGAATTCGCCCGGCGTTCGGTAGGCAGGCAAGTAGGGAGGCGGGCCGTCGCCCGGTTCAACCGTCGGGAGGCGGAGGAGTAAAAGATTTGCGGCCTGCCGCCACGATTCTTCCGGATTGCGTTTGACCGCGAGCCGCGCGGTTTCGTCGCTCGACGTTTTCAGCGGATAAAGCAGGTTGAGCAGTTTCGTCGGAACGTCCTGAAGCCGGTCGGACAGGCTCAGGCGCGAGGCGAGCGTGTGCAGCCGGTCGTGGAGGAGTTCGAGGGCGCGGGAACGTAGTTCCTTCAGTGTTTGCGCGGTGATTTCGGCGGTGACGAGCGGGTGTCCGTCGCGGTCGCCGCCCACCCAATTGCCGAAACTCAAACGCGGCAGGCTTTCCGGATCGGCAAGTTCCTTTCCCAGAAAACCGGTTTCCTCCCACGCCGCGCGCAGGCGACGGTCAAGCAGCGGAAGCGTCTCGGGAAAAACATTCACGAGGTAGTGCGTGATGTTGCGCAGTTCATCCGCCACGCTCGGTTTTTCGAGGTAGATTTCGCCGGTGCGCCAGAGCCGTTCGAGTTCGAGCTTGATTTCCTCGCGGATGGCCGAGCGTTCGCTCGGCGTCCACATCCGGTTTTCAAGTTTGACGAGGAGCAGGTACAGCCGCCGGTGGTGTTCGAGAACGGTCGCGCGCTTGGCCTCCGTCGGATGCGCGGTCAGGACCGGCTCGACCCGGATATGAGAAAGCGTTTCGGCGATGGTCCGGCTCGAAACGCCGAGCGATTTCAGATGTTTGAGCGTGTTTCCCCACAGGCCGACTTCGGTGGCGAGGCCGTTTTCGGTCTCGACGGTCCGCCGGGTTTGCGCCGCCGCGTTTTCCTCCGCCATGTTCAAAAGCTGAAAGGCGATGGAGTACGCCTGCGCAACGCGCTCGTTGAATGGGGAATTTGCAGTCGAACCGCCCGCCAGGACGGCGAGGGATTCCCGCTCGCCGAGTTCCGTCAAAACCTCGCGGAAACAGTCGAGCAGGAAGTGAAAATCGCGTTCCGCTTTACGCAAATCGTCCGGCGCGGACGCGACCGCGGGAAGATTCATCGGGGGATGACCTCAACCTGAAACTGGGGAGGATGGCCGCTCGATTGTGAACGTCGGCGCGGGGATTGGCAAATTCAAACAGGGATCGGGGATCAGGGGCCGGGGGGCAGGTTTTCCGTTTGTGAACGTCGGCCCGGACCGGCAAAAAGGGGAAGCCTAAACGGCGACGGAATCCGGAAACCGGTAGGGATAGAGAAATCCCAAAACGATGTCTTCCTTGGGAACGCCCCGTTCCTCAAGTTCGTTGGCGACTCCGACTTCGGTTCCGTCGTGTTGAATCCAGAATTTTCCGTCCTTGATGTCAACATGGATGGTGCTGCCGCGATACCGTTTGCGCCCGTGCCAACCAACCGTCACGACCAGGTAGTGATCGCGGACCGGATCGAAGATCGCCTGCTTTTCGAGGTTGCCGTAACTCGGCTTCAAGTCCGCGTGTCTTTGAAGGATTTCCTGAATGATGGTTCGGTATTCGCTTACTTTATCCATTTCACGATTTCCTCGCTTTCCGGAAGATAGAGAATCAGTTTGACGTTGTGGCGACGGGTTGATTCCTGAATGAAGGGAAGTTGGAAGAAATCCTGGTAAATATCTTCGGGAATTGCGAGAAACAATTCGCGTTCAGGTTCAGAATCTTCCAGAGCCTGTCGATAATTGAAAAACTGTCCCAGCGCGCGATGGTACTCCGAAACTGGGGACCCCGACCGAAAGGTTTTTACCTCAATCGCGATCTTTGAGTCTCCCTTGGTTGCCGCGATCAATTTTTCAGCGCCAAGGTCAATAAAAAGGTCAACTCCGCCAATACCGAGAATCATCGGATCGTGGGTAATGTTCCAGCCATCTTTAATGAGGGCATTGCGAACCGCTTCGTGAAAAAAGTCCTTGGCCGCCATTGGTGAAGCCTCGCTATTGGTATTGGACCGGGTCCGTCGCGCCCGCCTCGGCGAACCCCTTCAGCCGCAACAGGCAACTGTCGCAGGTTCCGCAGGCGAGTCCTTCCGGCGACGGGTCGTAGCAACTGTGGGTCAAGCCGTAGTCCACGCCGAGTTCAAGGCCGGTTTTGATGATTTCCGCCTTCGTCATCTGAATGAGCGGCGTGTGGACGGTCAGTCGCGACGTTCCTTCAATCCCGGCGCGGGTGGCGAGATTCGCCATCGCTTCGTAGGCCCGGATGTACTCCGGTCGGCAATCGGGATACCCCGAATAATCGTAGACGTTCACTCCGATGAAAATGTCGGTCGCGTTCAACACCTCCGCCCAGGCGAGCGCGAAGGACAGAAAAATCGTGTTGCGGGCCGGGACGTACGTCACGGGAACGCCGTGGCTCATTTCCTCGATGGCGCGCGCCTTCGGGACGGCAATGTCGGAGGTCAGCGCCGATCCGCCGATTGCCCGCAGGTCGAAATTCACGACGAGGTGTTCCGTCACGCTGTTGGCGGCGGCGACCCGTTTCGCGCTTTCAAGTTCGCGCTTGTGCCGCTGGCCGTAATCGAACGACAGACAGGCCGGTTCATAGCCCTGATGGCGGGCAATCGCGAGGACGGTGGTCGAATCGAGTCCACCGCTCAGGAGGACGACGGCTTTTTTCTTGGAAACGTCGGTATTCATAACGTTGGAAGCCCTCCCTGACGGTCGGGCTGCTGTTTTGTTGGTTATTTATTTCCGAATCAGCCGCGCCGCGAAGAACCCGTCGGGGCCGGCTTCCGGCCAGAGGCGGAGGAATCCTTCCGCGTTGACGGCGTCGCCCGCGTTTTCGGGAGGCGCGACTTCGAAGTTCCGATGGTGTTTCAAAAAGGTCCGGACGACCTCCTCGCCTTCGCGTTCTTCGAGGGAGCAGACGGAATAGAGAATCGTCCCGCCGGGTTTGACGGCCTTCCCGGCGTTCCAGAGCAGTTTGGTCTGTACGCCCGCGAATTCGCCGAACTTGCGCGGTTCGAGCTTCCATTTGATTTCGGGATGGCGGCGGAGTGTCCCGGTGCCGGAGCAGGGCGCGTCGAGCAAAACCGCGTCGAAGGAATCCGGGAACAGCGAAAAGGGAAGTTTCTTCCTGATTTGGCGGTGATCGGTGTCGGAAACGATGTTCGGCGAAGCCGCGTCAGCGGTGAAGCACCGTCCGATGGTCGCGCCGAGCCGTTCGAGGTTGCGTTTCATCGCCTCGACGCGGTGCGAATGGAGGTCGAGCGCGGTAATCGAGCCGTCGTTTTTCATCGCGGCGGCGAGTTGCGCGGTTTTTCCGCCGGGCGAGGCGCACATGTCGAGGACGCGCATTCCCGGTTTCACGCCGAGCCAGCGCGCGACCTGCTGCGAGGCGGCGTCCTGAACGTAGATTTCTCCCGTTCTGACAAACGACCAGACCTTCGCCCAGTCGCCTTCGAGCAGTTCGTAGGTTTCGTCGGGAACAACCACGCCGAGTTTCAGTCCCGCCGCGTCGAGTTTGTTCAGCGTTGTTTGAATTTCGCCCTTGAGCGGATTGATCCAGAGGTAAACCGGGGCCGGGAGGTTGTTGGCCGAGGCGATTTTGATGGCCCGTTCCTCGCCGAACGACCGCGCCCAGTGCTTGAGCAGCCACGCCGGGTGCGACAGGTCGAATTCCATGTCCTCGATGGTGCGTTGAACCGGGACCACCTCGACCTTGGTTTTCAATGATTTTTTGCGGGCTTCCTTGCGCTTGGCGGCTTCCTTGGCCGTGACCGCCTTGCGGACAATCAGGTGCCTCGGTTCGTTCACGTCGGAAGACGCGCCGCTCAGGCGAATGGCTTCCCGCAGCACGCCGTTCACGAATCCGGCGGTGTAGGTGATTTTCCGGTCGGCCTTGACGAGATTGACGGCTTCGTTGACGGCGGCGGAATCGGGAATCCGGGTTAGAAACCGAATCTGGTAAAAGGCCATCCGCAGGGCCACGCGCACGCCCGCGTCGAGCGCGACCATCGGGCGTCCGGCGACTTTCACGATTTCGGCGTCGAGGCGTCCGCGCCAGCGGAGCGTCCCCATCACGATTTCCTGCGCGAGCCGACGGTCGGCGGCGACGGTTTCGGGCGACTGGCCCTCGGCGGGCCGCATGGTTTGAAGGGCGTCGTCGAGCAGGTCGGAGGCCCAGGCGTCGTCGAGTTCGACGCGAAGCAACACATCGTACGCCACGCGGCGGGCCGGGCTGATCTGGTTCGGTTTTTCTATAAAAGATGGTTCGGGCATAAAAAAAGCATGCGGACCGGAAGTCCGCGATCCAATCGTTAATTCGCCAGGATTCGGCGCAGAATCGAGAGTCGGTCGCCGAGATTTTGGGCGGCGGACTTCAGGCCGAACTTGAGAACGCCGAACAGGCGTCCGAGCGGCGTGTCGTATTCCTCGACGGTCTTTTCAATCAAAAAGGCGGCAAACGCGGCCGTCAGACCTTTGCCCCCGTCCGCGATGACGTTCCACCCCGGTCGGAAGTTGGACGCCACCCCTTCGAGCATTTGAACGAGCCGGAAAGCGTAAAGCAAGTCGGCGGGAATGGCGAACGTGACCGCCGGGTTTTCAAGTAAAAGTTTCTCGATGGCCTCAACCCGCGCCCGCGTTTCGGTATTCGAAAAACTCAACCGGCCGAATTCCTCGACGAACCGGCGGGCGGCGGGCCGGGGAACATCGGGGGCGAGCATCCCCGACCGGTACAGGCATTCCACGACGCCGTCGAGATTGCCGCCAAGCGCCGCCGTTGCCGCTTCATACAGCGTTTGCCGGGTTTCATTCGAAAGTTCCTGGACCAGTCCGAAATCGAGCAGGACGAGCGTGCCGTCCGGGCGGACCAGAAAGTTCCCCGGATGCGGGTCGGCGTGGTAGTAGCCGTCCAGCAGCATCATCCGGGCGTAGAGTTCCACCAGCCGGTTGAGAATGTCGTCGCCGTCGAGTCCCCACGCGCGCAGCCGAGCCGTGTCGCCGATGCGGACGCCTTCGCAGAATTCGAGCGCGAGTACATTGCGCGTACAAAGTTCGGGAATTGTTGCAGGAACGTAAACACCTTCAATTCCGGAGATTTGCGCGCGGATGCGCTCCGCGTGCCGCCGCTCGGTCGTGAAGTCGGATTCCTCGGCGAAACCGGCCTCGATGGTGTTGAGAATGTCGTCAATCAGTTTCCACTGGCGGCGCGGATCGACTTTCCGGCTCCATTTCGCCCACGACCGCAACAGTTGAAGGTCGAGGTCGAGCACCTCGCGGGTTTCGGGCCTAAGAAACTTCAGCACGATTTCCTCGCCGCGATAGGTCGCGCGGTGGACCTGCCCGATGCTGGCGGTCGCGATGGGTTCGACTTCAAGGTCGTCCAGAAAGAACGACGGCGGGCGTCCGAATTCCTGTTCGAGAAACGCCGCGACGAGCGGAAAAGGCGTCGGCGACACCTGATCCTGGAGTCTGGTGAGTTCCGCGACGTAGGCCGGCGGGAGAAAATCCGCCCGGACGCCGAGCAACTGGCCGAGTTTGATGAAGATGACGCCGAGGCGTTCCATCGCCTCCCGAAGTCGTCGCGCGGCGCGGGCATCGAGGCGCTCGCGGCTGACCGGTGAAAGAAACCGGAAGGTCGCGACGCGGCGGGCGATGAGAAACAGCGCGGGCGTCAGAACGCGGAGGATAAAAAAGCCTCGCGTCAGAAGTTGTCTTCGGGTAAAGGTCATGAAAAGGACGTTTTTTTGAAGTTTCGATAGCTGATTTCCATTCTACCTTCCCCGGCGGTTTCCTTCGACCCGTTCAACGGCGGAAACCGCCCGCAGCCCCGGAGGATCACGATGGCCGAAAACAAAACCCAGGCGACCCCGAATTCGGTCGCGGACTTCATTGCAAGCATCGCCGATGAAAAACAGCGCGGTGATTGCGAGGCGCTGGTCGGCATTTTTCAAAAGGCGACGAAATCCGAACCCCGAATGTGGGGACCGAGCATCGTCGGGTTCGGCGACTACCATTATCGCTATGAAAGCGGTCGGGAGGGGGACTGGTTTTACGCCGGTTTTTCACCCCGCAAGGCCGCGATTACGCTCTATTTTTGCGGCTACCTCGAATTTCATGGCGAATTGCTGGCCAAACTCGGGAAGTACAAATCCGGCAAGGGATGCCTTTACATCAAATCGCTGGCCGATGTGGATGCGAAGGTTCTCCGGGAACTGATCGTTTCGACGGTTCGGGAAGCCAAAAACCGACAGAAAAATGCGTAATCGCCCCGGTCGAAAACCGGGAACTTTCGGGCATTTTCAATCGTACGCGCGCGATCCTACGCGCGCGATCCTATTTCTATATGGGGTTTCCGGCGGTTCGCCCGCAACGAAAAAGGCATTCGAGCCGAACCGGTTCGAATGCCTTTCTGGTTTTCGGGTGAAAACGGTTATTCGCCTTCCGCCGGTTTCGCAGCCGGTTTGGCGGCGGGCTTTGCCGCCGGCTTTTCGGCCGACGGAGCGGCGACCCGCTTGGCGGCCCCGCTGCCCATCGTTCCGGCCTTGCCGGGATCGAAATCGGCGAGCTTGTTGTACACCTTGTTGAAGGTATTCGGGAAAAAGCTCGCGATCGGAAAGGCGGTCACATAGAAAATTCCCGTTCCGGCGATTGCCGCAAGGCGGGCCAGACCTTCGAGGGGTTTCAGGTCGTCGCGATCGAATTTGAATTCACTCATCCGGGTTCACTCCCCACTTTCGAAATTCGTTGAGAAAACCAACCTTGCCATGAATCAGTTTTCAGGTTGGTCCGTTTTGGGACGGTTGAGCCGGGACGTTCCACTGAACGGCGGCGGCGCGGAGGTTCCGGGACGCGGAGCGGTCGGACCCTTCGGCGGGACGACCGGCGATCCGCCCGTGAGCGTCTCGCTGCCCGCTTTCGGAGTTTCGGACGCCGACACCAGCGGTTGCGTGGCGGCGGGCGGTTGAGCCTCGGTTTTTGGGGCGCTCAACGGAGCGGTCGGGGGCGGCGCGGGTTCAGCCGGTTTCGGAGCCGGGGCCGGTTTGGCTTCCGCGACCGGCGCGGGCGGTGGTTCAGCGGGTTTGGGAGCAGGCGCTGGCGGAGCGGGTTTGGCTTCCGCCGCAGGCGGCTCAGCCGGTTTGGGCGCGGGCGGAGGCGGCGCCGGTTTGGCTTCGGCAGCCGGCGGTTCAGCCGGTTTGGGCGCTGGTGGCGGAGGCGGTGCCGGTTTGGCTTCCGCCGCGGGCGGTTCAGCGGGTTGCGGTGCGGGTGTCGGAGCCGGCGCGGGCTTGGCCTCCGCTGTCGGAGGGGCGGGCGCCGGCTCACTCGGTTTTGGGACGGGTTTGGCCTCCGCGGCGGGTTTGGGGGCCGCCGCCGGTTTGGGCGCTGCCGCCGCTTTCGGTTTTTCGGGTTCTTCCTCGGGCGCCGGGAATGGCAAATCCTCGACATCGGCGGAGAGGTCCGGGAACAGCGTTTTCTGAATTTTGGTGAAGGAGCCGGCAAAGGCCGTGTAGTTGCCGCCCACACCGTTCAGGTAATTGTTGAGCGCTTCCTCAAAATTGCCGAACCGTTCGTTGATGACATTTCGAAACAGTCCCATGGCACATGTCCTTTCGGATTTGAACGCGCCGAACGGGAAAACCGGTCGGGGTTCGCGTGAGTGTAAACGGGGACTGAAGTCAGATCGGAAACAGCGAGGGCCGCTGATTGGGTGGAAGTACTTCCACTGTAAGACCCTACGGCCTCGAAAGTCAATTTTGAGTCATTTCGGAATTCCAGTCGGCAAAGCCGCGGCGCCGGAAGTGAAATAGATGATGAGAAAAATGAAAGAAAATGTTTTTTTCAGCCGTCTCTCGTTTTGAGTCAAACCGCGAGTTCATCCGTTTGTAAAACTGGAAAGTCGAATTTCCACCGACAAATTCGTTTTTCCATCGGAAAGTACCCGCTCCAAACGCATGCCATTGGGGTGGTTGATTCGTGCGTCAGCGTGCCTTCAATCTCCAATTCCTCCGTTTGAAACCTGAAAAAATGTTGAAAAAAGAGACGTTTCGTTATCTTCTTCTCTTCGTTGTCGCTCTCCTCACCCTGGTTCAAGCCTCAGCTCAAACCGTCAATACGGGAACGATTCGCGGGCGCGTGGTCGATCAGTCCGGCGCCGCCGTCGGCGGTGCAACCGTCGAAGTGACCAACCTTGCCACAGGCATCCAGCGCCGGACCCAGACCGATGAAGCCGGTTTTTTCCTGCTCCCCGGGCTTTCCGTGACTGGCGGTTATGCTCTGACCTGCGCCAAATCCGGTTTCGCGGATGAAAAGGTCGAATCCGTCGAACTTCGAGCCGGTGAAACGGCGGAAGCGGTCGTCACGCTTCGTCCGCAGGGCGAACAGAGCACGGTGACGGTTTACGGCACGACCGACGGCGTCCGCTCGGATTCTTCCCAACTTGGTGTCCGGCTCGACTCCGCCAAACTCGATGAAACCCCGGTGGCCGGGCGGAAACTGACTTCCTTCGTGTTGCTCAACTCCGCCGTGCGCCCCGCGCGCGGGACTGGCGACCTTTTCCTGAACAACACGCTTTTCGTGGCCAACGGAACGGGACGCCGTCAGACCACCTTCAGTCTCGATGGAAGCACCGGCGACGACGCCTGGGGACGGCAGACGATTTTCACCAACGTGCCGCTTTCCTCGGTTCAGGAAGCCACCGTTTTGACCAACGCCTTTTCCGCCGAGTATGGCCGGACCGGCGGCGGGGTCTACAACGTGGTGACGAAGACCGGGACCAACGATTTTCACGGCGAGTTTTACGGACTGTGGCGTCCGGGGGGCATTCAAGCCCGCGCGCCGCTCGCGACCCGCACCACTGAAGACACCCTCGGGCAGTACAGCGGCCAGATTTCCGGCCCGATTTTCAAGGATCGCACGCATTTTCTGGCTTCTCTGGAATACAACCGGCAGAACCGCGACGCCGTCATCACTTCGTCGCTCGCGCCGGGACTCTTCACCGGAGAATATCGCCAGACGCTGTTTCTGGGTCGGCTCGACCACCGGATCAACGACCGCAACACCATTTTCGGGCGTTTTTCGCTGGAACGGTTCTTCGACACCAACCCGAGCGACGCGGTTGGCGGCACGAGTCTGCCGAGCGCGGCCCGGACCTTCACGCGCAACACCTACAGCGCGCAGATTTCGGAAACCGCGATCCTCAGCAACCGGATCGTCAATGAAGTCCGCGCGCAGTATCAGCTCGGTTCGCCGATTACGCAGTTTCAACCGGTGACCCCATCGGTGCAGTTCGTGCGTCCGGGGGTGGCCACGGAAGGGGAGTCCCGTCGGGGGACGCTCTTCAGCCGTCAGTTCCAGATCGCCGACACGCTTTCCTTTTCGCTCTCGCGGCATTTTCTGAAGGTCGGGGGGGATTTCGTTTATGCCCGGTCGGGTGGTGATGGTCAGGAATTCGGAAACGGCTTCCTGCTCGGTCAGTTCACCCTGAAAACCGGAGTGGTCGCTCCGATTTCGCAGCTCACCATCAACGACGTCCAGCGGTTCACCCAGACGTTCGGCAGCCAGGCCTACACGGTGGATCAGGAGTTGTATTCGTTTTTCATTCAGGACGATTACAAGATTCGTCGTGATCTCACCCTGAATCTCGGCGTGCGTTATGAGCGGCAAACCTTTTCGGACGATAAAAACAATTTCGCGCCGCGCATCGGGCTGGCCTACAACGTGGCGGGAAACACGAAAACCGTCATCCGCGCGGGGTACGGCATTTACTACTCGCAGTTGCGGGCGAATCTTCAGGCCGGATTTTCCATCGGCGGACCGACCGGGCTGTTTTCCTTCAGCGCCGCGCCGGGGCAGCTCGGATTCCCCACCACCCTCGCGCCCCTGCCCGCGCTGCCGACCGGCGCTTTGGTTCCGGCGCGCGACATCACGATTCGTCCCGGACGCCGCGCTTACTACAACCAGTTCTTCGACGTGTCACGGCTTCGGTTCTACCCGGATGCGTTGCTGAATCCCTATACCCAGCAATGGACGCTGGGCGTCGAGCAGGACCTCGGACGGAAATGGATTCTGAGCCTCGACTACGTCGGCGCCCACACCATCAACATTGACCGGTCGGTGGACCTCAATTCGCCGACGGCGTTTGTCCGGACCGCGCCGGGGCAGGTTCGTTCCGCCGCCGCCGCCGACGCGGCGCGTCCGATCGTGCCGGTCGCCAACGGGTATCGCCGCATCGTCGGCACGGTCAACAGCGGAGAAGCCTACTATCAGGCCCTTCAGGTCAACCTCCGGCGTCAGTTCGCGAACCGGTTTTCGCTGCTGGCGAGCTACACGGTGTCGCACACGATCAACACGGTCGAACCCGACGCGCCGGGACAGGATTCCAATGACGCCAACCTGCTCGGGCTGCCCGAGCGCGGCAACAGTCTGCTCGACCAGCGCCACCGGGCCGTCATCAGCGGCTGGTATCAGTTGCCTTACCGGTTTTCCGCCGGAGGAGTGGTCACGATGGCTTCCGGGCGGCCCTACAACATCACCACCGGGACCGACAACAACGGCGACGGCGTGAACAACGACCGTCCGGTCGTGGGTGGCAGCCTCCTGGGCCGAAACGCCGGTCGGGGAAGTTCCATTTACGACGTGGGGATGTTCGTGGAGCACGTCTTCAAATTCAAAACCGACCGGTTCGGGCTGCGGGTCCGGGCCGAGGCGTTAAACCTGTTCAACCACGCCAACATCGTCGGTCGGAACGGGACCTACGGCAACGCCGCCAACGGCGTCCCGCTGACCACGCTCGGCCAGCCGCTCGGCGGCATCAGCAACGTCGATCCCGGTCGCCAGTTCCAGTTCAGCGCGCGTTTCAGCTTCTGAACCTTTTTGAAATGTCGGTTTTTCCGCCCGGACCGCAAGGTCCGGGCGTTGCCGTTTCCTCCATGTTCAAAAAAATTCATTTCGTTGCACTGATTCTTCTGGTCGCCGCGCTTTTTCCGGCCTGTACCAGAAAAGAAAACGCGCCCGCCAAGGGCGTCACGGTCACCGACGCCAAGGGACAGCCGGTCGTCATTTCGGATGCCGCGCGGATCGTGACCATCGGGACGGCCGTCACCGAAACGGTTTTCGCCCTCGGGGAAGGCGGTCGCATCGCCGGGGTGGACGATTCGAGCGTCAATTACCTGGCCGAAGCCGCGAAACTGCCCAAGGTCGGGAGTTTTCGTTCGATTTCGGCGGAAGGCGTCATCTCCCTCAAACCGACGCTGCTCATCTGCAACGCCGATGCGGGTTCTCCAGAGGCCCTCGAACAGATCCGGGGTGCGAAAATCACGGTGCTGGTCCTTCCGGTGAAATACTCGCTGGAGGGCGTCAAGGCCAACATCACCACCGTGGCCAAGGCACTCGGGGTGGAATCGAAGGCCCCCGCGCTGGCGCAGGGGATCGACGCCGACATGAAGGAAGTCGGCGAGCAGCTTGCGAAGACCACGTCGAAACCAAAGGTGATTTTCTGCGGCAAGGGCGCGAACATGCCGACCGGCAACCTGTCCGGGAAAAACACCGGCATCGACATGATGATTTCGCTGGCTGGCGGGACGAATCCCATTTGGAGCTTTGAAGGCTTCCGGCCCATGACCGAGGAAGCCGTGGTCGCCGCCGCGCCGGACATCCTTCTGATGACCGAGGGTAGTTTCAACCGGAACGGGGGGCTGGAAGGGGCCTTGAAGTTCCCCGGCGTCGCCCTGACGCCGGCGGGGAAGAACAAACGGGTCCTGGCTGTCAGCGACCGGTATTTCATGGGGTTCGGTCCCGGAATCGGGAAAGCGGTAAAATCGCTTTCACTCGAATTCCACCCTGAACTCCGGACGGCCAAATGACCGGAATGACCGCGGAAACGGCGGCTGAACTGGTACGGCGGAGATCCGCCCTCCGGCGATCCGTCATTTTCGCTGGAATCGGACTGTTGGTCGCCGTTTCCATTTACTCCGTCGGACGCGGCGCGGTCCGCATTCCGGTTACATCGGTTCTGGCGATTCTGGTGAAACCGCTCGGTTTCTTGAGCCAGGTTGACGTTTCCGAACAGCACGAGGCGGTCCTGCTGACCATCCGGCTGCCGCGCATCGTGTTTGCCATCCTGACCGGAGCCGGACTTTCCGCCTCCGGGGTGGCGATGCAGGGACTGTTCCGGAATCCGCTGGCCGACCCGAGTCTGATTGGCGTTTCGAGCGGCGCGGCGCTCGGGGCCACGGCGATCATCGTTTTCATGGATTCGGTCGGGCTGACCGCCGGCGGTACGCTCGGCGCCTTTTCATTGCCCGCCGCCGCCTTCGTCGGTGGATTCGTCACGACCTTGGTCATCTACCGGCTGGCCACCCGGGAGGGCCGGACCAGCGTTTCGACCATGCTTCTGGCCGGTATCGCCATCAACGCGCTGGCGCAGGCGGTCGGTGGCCTGATGACGTTTTTTGCCACCGACACGGCTTTGCGTAATCTCACATTCTGGAAGCTGGGGAGCCTCGGCGCGGCTACCTGGACCAACGTGGGACTTCTGGCGCCACTGGTTCTGATTCCGGTCTGCGGTTTTCCCCTTCTTTCGAGTCGGTTGAACGGGTTTTTGCTCGGAGAGGCGGAAGCCCACGCGCTGGGCGTACCGGTGGAAGCAACCAAGACCCTGATCGTCATTCTCGTTTCGGTGGCGGTAGGGGGAACAGTCGCCTTCACCGGCCTGATCGCCTTCGTCGGACTGATCGTGCCCCACGTTCTGCGGCTGGTCGGCGGTCCCGACCACCGGTTTCTCTTTCCAGCCTCGGCGATTTACGGGGCGACCCTCATGGTCGTGGCTGATTGCGTCGCCCGAACGGTGGTCATTCCCGCCGAATTGCCCATCGGCATTCTGACGGCGGTCTTCGGCGCGCCGGTCTTTCTCTGGCTGCTGACGATGTTGAAACGAAGGGAAGAACTCGACTGATGCTCGAAGCCCTCAATCTCCGGGTCAAGGCGGGAGGACGGAATCTCCTCGACGACGTGTCCCTGTCGGTCGGGGCGGGTGAATTCGTGGCCGTCATCGGACCGAACGGAGCGGGGAAATCGACGCTCGTGAAAGCCCTGTCCGGGACCCTCCGGCCCTGGGGCGGGCAGGTCCGGCTGAACGGCGCCGATCTCCGGGTCAAAAACAGGGACCGGGCGCGGACGTTGGCCGTCCTGAGCCAGCAAACGGTGCTGAACTTTGCCTTTACGGCCTTTGAAGTCGTGGCGCTGGGGCGGCTTCCGCACCGGGAATCTGGCCGGGCCGACGAGGACCGCCGGATCGTCTGGGAAGCCCTCGACGCCGTCGGTATGACCTTTGCCGCCGACCGCGCCTTCCCGACCCTTTCGGGCGGAGAAAAACAACGGGTCCAGTTCGGCCGGGCACTGGCCCAGATCTGGCCGACCGACCGGCGCGAACGGTTTCTTCTGCTCGACGAGCCGACTGCGAGTCTCGATCTCACATATCAGCATGCGACCCTGTCGGTGGCGCGGGAATTGTGCGGAAAGGGCACAGGCGTGGCCGCGGTGCTTCACGACCTGAATCTGGCCGCCCGGTTCGCCACCCGGGTGGTACTTCTTCATCAGGGGCGCATCGTGGCGGAAGGAAAACCTGAATTTGTTCTGTCGCCTGAGGTATTAATGCCGGTGTACCAGGTTCCGGAATCCCTCCTGCCCCGGGCGGAACATTTCGCCCCTCAATCGAATCATGTCCCACACACCGACGTTTCGTTGCCGTCCGGCGGTCACCGATGACCGCGATTTCCTTCGTTCGCTCTATTTCGACACCCGCAAAGGCGAAATCGCGGCTTTCGGCTGGCCGGAAGCCCAGGCCCAGGCTTTTCTGGGAATGCAGTACGATTTTCAGTCCCGGTCCTACGCCGGGTTGTATCCCGACGCCGAACATTCCATCGTCGAAACCGATGCCGGTCCTGTCGGCCGCGTGCTGATCAACCGGACGGAATCCGAATTCCGGGTGGTCGATATCGCGCTGCTGTCCGTTGTTCGTGGATGCGGTATCGGGCGGGCGTTACTGGAAGACGTCATTGAAAAGGCTGGACGGGCAGGGGTGCCGGTCCGGCTCAGTGTTCTTATCGGAAATCCCGCCGTTCATCTGTATCTCAGGCTCGGTTTCGTCGAGGAAGGCAACGACGGGATGTATCTTGAAATGGTCAGAAATCCGAATTTTTCGAACTGAGGCCAACAACACGGGAAAATCGGGAAGGCCGGAAGGTTGCCGAACGGGCGAACCGGGCCGAAACGCCGGTGGTTCGTCTTGGCCGATGTCAGCCGACAAGCCTGCCCAGCTTGCCCGACTTCACCAGGTTGTTGAAGGTCGCCACCAGAATTCGGTTTCCATTGGCGTCCGGCTCCGGAAGCGGGACCAGAAAAAGCGCGCGCCGTCCCAAATCGACTGAAGTGCATTCATAGGTTCCCTGTGGAAGGGAGGGGCCGTTGTAGGTCAGTTGGACGGTGAAGCTTTCATGGCGATAGGTTTTTGGAAGTCGTTCGATGGATGAATTCGCCAATTTTGTCACCGTTCCGAAGGTTGCCCCGATCTGACCCTCCTCGGTCAGCAGGTAGAGGGTTTTCCCGAGGGCGGCTTCGAAACTGGCGGCCGTGAGAATTTCCGAGGTGGAAGGTGCGGACAGGTTCTGCGCCAGCGCGAACAGGGAATCCGTTCCGACGAGAGCCGCGGCTGAAAAAGCGGCCCCCGTTTTCAGGAAGTCCCGGCGGTTTTTCGGGTTCATAAATTCGGTTCCTTGGAAATTTTTTGCCTTACGTTCCTGTAGCGTAGAACGGATTTCTCGCTTACGGAAAAAAATAATCCAAGATTCAACTGGATAAACTCCGTCCCCCTTTTCCACAAACTTTCGGAAGCCCCCATTGGGCAGGCGAGAGGGTCGTGAGGAAAAAGGAAAATTAAACGTTCCTTTAATCCAGTGGTGGGGTTTTGCCCTTTTCTGGCAAGAAAAATCTCCTTTTTGGCTGAAGAAATTATTTTCCTTTTTTTTTTCGGAATGGTGCGTACCATAACCTCCGTTGGTGTCATTCCATCTTCGAAGCAATTCAATCCAGTCGCGCTCCGTTTTGCCGGGAGGGAGGTTTCCTTGAGGAACGTCGGCCCTCGAAACGGTCTCGGCTGGTCTTTCCAGTGATTGAACTTCGAGGAGATTTTATGTCCGCCGTCGCGCCCACCATTGATTGCCGAATGCTGTCCGCCGCCCATTGCGCCTACAGCATCAATCCTCAGACCGGGGTTTATACGCCGCCCGCGTACTTCAATGACGCGGTGGGATGGGTTTCCGGTCCAGTCGCCATTTCCTCCGGGGCAGGTGATGATGACATTGACGCCTGTCTCGTCGGCCTGAACGGAGACGGAATCGTCATCGCATTCCGAGGGACCATCCCGCCAGCGAAAAACTGGCCCTCGGTGCTTGACTGGTTCCAGGACATTTTCATGGTGGCTCCCGGCGCCGAATCGCCGTTGCCCGGGAAGGTCCACACCGGTTTCTGGGATGCGGTTCAAGCCATCTGGCCGCAGATCGTTCCGGCGGTACAGGACCTCATGAAAACGAACCCCGACGCGAGGCTTTACATAACGGGTCACAGCAAGGGGGGCGCCATGGCGATTCTGGCGGCCGCTTTGATTTCTTTTACTGAAAACGGCCCGTTGCCGTCGCCGACGGCGGTGTATACGTTCGCGGCCCCGCATGCGGGCGATTCGGATTTTGCCTCCGCGTTTCCGCTTTCGACCATTCCGGTCACGCCCTACGAAGGGTTTCTGGACGTCGTTCCGTTCCTCCCGCCGACCCCGGGGTTCTTCGAAATCATCAATCTCATTCCGGACCTCCCGGTGTGGCTGACCAACTTCTTCAATCAGGCGAGAAACTGGAATTACGCCGCGCTCGACACGACCTATTTCTACATCGAGAAAAACCATGCCGTAGTGCCGAACACGGGCCTTCTTACGGCGGAACGGGTGGCTGAAATCGTTGGAACGATGGCGATTCTCGATTTCTCGGCCATTGCGGCCGCGCATTCGACCGCCTGCGGAAGCACCTACACCTCCGGCGTCTGTCCGTCGCTCATCTGCTCGCAGGCAGCCACTGCCTGAACCTCATCCCGGCGCCGGAGGGCATCGCGAAGCCTCCGGTCAATTCATCGTCACGGCAACCAACCATGTCGGAACAACTCGATCTCGAATCCTTTCTTCCTCACCAGAACGCCGTCTTCACCTGCCCGCTCGGACCCGATCTCGCGGTCGGCCTGACCCTCGTGTCCGCCACCGAGGTGAGCCGTTCCAGCCATCAGCGGCAATTTTCGGTTCATTTCACCGGACCGCGCGACGCCTTCGTGCCGCAGGGAACTTATCCGCTGTCGAATCCCGGATTCGGAACGGCGGAGATTTTCCTCGTGCCAATCGGGATGACCGCGGAAGCCTATGAATACGAAGCCTTTTTCAACCTTCTGATTGACTCGGCCAAGGGAGGGGCAAGCGAATGACCACTCAACCGGCGGCGGCTTCCGCCCTGGCCCTGCTCCTGCGTCCGATCACGCCCGAGGACGAAGCCTTCCTGCGTGACGTTTATGCCTCCACCCGCGAGGCCGAACTGGCGATGGTCCCGTGGGACGCCGCGATGAAGGCGGCGTTCATCCAGCACCAGTTCACCGCCCAGCTTGCCCATTACCGGGAAAAGTACCCAACTGGCGAACACTCGGTCATTCTGTTCGGGGACCGGCGGGTGGGGCGGCTTTATTTCAACCGGGGCGAGGAATTTCACCACATTCTCGATGTCACCATCCTGCCCGCCTTCCGCTGCCACGGCATCGGTGGCCTGCTTCTGGAAAACCTGGTTTCGGAAGCGGACGAGAAGGGGAAAACACTGAGCGTTTACGTCGAAACATTCAGTCCTCGTTCGCAGCGTTTCTTTGAAAACTTCGGGTTCGTCGCCGTATCCGAATCCGGAATCCATCGTCGGCTTGAACGACCGGCCGTCAAACCCTGAACGGCTTCCACGCCGTTTCTTACCCACAACCGTGAAAGGAAATAAAAATGGGTCAACCATACGTCGGTGAAATACGGATGTTCGGCGGCAACTTCGCCCCGCTCGGGTGGGCGTTCTGCAACGGGCAGATTCTCCCGATTTCCGAATATGAAACCCTGTTCAACCTCATCGGGACCACCTACGGCGGCGACGGGCAGTCCACGTTCGCCGTTCCCGACCTGCGGGGCCGCGCGATGATTCATCAGGGGACCGGTCCCGGCCTTTCGACCTACGTCATCGGGCAAAGCGGCGGCGTCGAACAGGTCACGCTCCTGACCAACCAGATGCCCGCGCACTCCCACGTTCCGCTGGCCGTGAGCAGCGGCGGCAACTCGCCGAGTCCGCAGAATGCCTACTGGTCGAGCCTGAACTCGGGGCAGAATTACTACTCGCAGACCGCCACCGGAGCCGCCGCCATCGCCGCCAACGCGATCCAGCCCGCCGGGGGCAACCAGCCCCACGAAAACATGCCGCCGGTTCTGGCCATCAGCTTCATCATCTCGCTGTTCGGCGTCTTTCCGTCTCCCACTTAAAAAACTGAAGGAAAAATCGCACACGGAACTTGAATCGGTTCTTTTTCCCGACGGTCACTCTCGTCGGTTCACGGAGAAAAAAAGATCATGGCACAACCCTTTTTGGCGGAAATCAGAATTTTTTCCTTCAATTTCGCGCCCCGCGGCTGGGCGCAATGCAATGGCCAGTTGCTTCCCATCAACCAGAACCAGGCCCTGTTTGCCCTGCTGGGAACGACCTACGGCGGGAACGGGACGACGAATTTCGGCCTTCCTGATTTCCGGAGCCGCATGCCGTTCGGTTACGGCACGACGTTTTCCCTCGGCGAACGTGGCGGGTCCGAAAACGTAACGCTGACCCTCACGAACCTTCCGGCGCATACGCACCCGGTGATCGCCTCCAACAACAGCGCGACGACGAATGACCCGACCGGCACCGTCTGGGCGAATTCGACGACCAACCCCTTTTCCACCCAGAGTCCCGACACGCCCATGGCGCCGGGGGCCATGGGGAGCGTCGGTGGAAACCAGCCTCACCCGAACATGTCGCCGTACCTCGTGCTGAACCTGTGCATTGCGCTTCAGGGCATTTTCCCCAGCCAGAACTAAACGGACCCGAATAAAAGAGGAGAAATTCATGGCAGACCAATTTGTCGCTGAAATCCGCATGGCCGGATTCAACTTCGCGCCCACCGGCTGGGCCTTTTGCGCGGGCCAGATTTTGCCGATTTCGCAGAACACGGCTTTGTTCTCGCTGCTCGGAACGATGTACGGCGGAAATGGTCAATCGACCTTCGCCCTTCCCAATCTTCAGGGGAGCACCCCGATCATGTGGGGACAGGGGCCGGGTCTTTCCGACTACGTTCAGGGCGAAATGACTGGGGTAACATCCGTGACCCTGCTGGTGACTGAAATCCCGTCGCACACCCACGCCCCCTCGGCCAGAACCGACGCCACCCAGGTTTCTCCAGCCAACGCCTTCTGGGGCAAGGGCGGCAGCCGGACGCAGGCGTTAAATACCTATACGGCCCCCGGAAATGGTGCCATGATGGCGCCAACCGCCCTTCAGGTCGTGGGCGGCAGCCTTCCGCACAACAACATGCCTCCCTATCTGGGGATCAACTTCATCATCGCGTTGCAGGGAATTTTCCCGCCGCGTGGATAAAACCGGTTGCGGGACTCGGGTTGTAAAAATCCAGTCCCGCGCCACATTGGTCACGTTCGATGCCCCTCCGTGACCGCCAAGGAACCGATATGAAACTTCCGAATTCCATCCGCCAGGTATCCAGCCTGGCCGTGGCGGTTTCGGCGCTCATCGCGACGCTCTGGTTCGTGTTTCCGCCGACCAGCGTCAAGACCGTGCAGGCGCAGTCCGAAATCACCCGAACTCGTACCCAGATTTCACATCCGGCGGCAACTTCCGCCACGATTCAACCAGAAACATTTTCAGAACCGGCCAAAGGAGACGATACCAAGCCCGGCGAGGAAGCCGGGCCGGTTCGTCTGGGCACAACGGTGAACGTCACCACGACCGCCCAGCTCATCGCCGAAATCAACAATTGTAATGGACAGGTTGCGCCTTACAACGGGGCGAACACCATCGTGCTGGCGGACGGAAACTTCGACGTCAGCACGATCAACAACTTCTGGTACGGCCCGACCGGCCTGCCGCCGATCCGGAGCGACATCACGATTCGCAACAATGGAAACGGCGCGACCATCCGGCGCACCGGCGCTTCGAATTATCGTCTTTTTTACATTTCGGGCGGCAATGCCAGCGTCGGCCCGAGCGGTACGGGAACGCTCACGCTCATCAATGTGACCGTTTCCAACGGGTTCGCGCGGGGCGGCGACGGCGGCGCCCTCAGCGGCGGCGGGGGCGGCCTCGGCGCGGGTGGCGCGATCTACAATCAGGGAACACTGAACATGTACCGCGTGACACTCTCCGGCAACACCGCCCGCGGCGGTGATGGCGGAAGCGACGACGGCATCTCGGTCGAAAGCGCGGGCGGCGGCGGCATGGGCGGCAACGGCGCCTCCGCGACCAGTGGCGCGGGCGGCGTTTTCAGCCGCAGCGGCGGCGGCGGCGGCATGGGCGGCAACGGCGGCGTGCTGACCGGCACCAGCACTGGCGGCTCGGGTGGCGGCGGCATCAGCCAGACGACGCTTCCCGGCGACACGGCCAATAACGGAGGCTCGCCGACTTCAACGACCACCGGGGGCGTTGGCGGCGGCAGCGGCGGAAACGGCGGAAACGGTGGCAACGGCGGCGCGGCCGGCAATCTCGGCGGCGGCGGCGGCGGAAACGGGTCCAGTTCATCCGTCCCGGGCGGCGCGGGCGGCATTGGCGGCGGCGCGGGCGGGGGCAACACCGATTCGCAGGGTGGCTTCGGCGGCGGCGGCGGTAATTGCGTCGCCAACAGCCGCGGCGGTTTCGGTGGCGCTTCCGGCTCCGGCGGGTCGAACCCCACCGGCGACCTCGGCTTCGGCGGCGGCGGCGGCGGCGCGGTGGCTTCCGGTTCCCAGCCCGGCGGGTTCGGCGGCGGCGTCAGCACCTCGAATTCCTTCAGCGGCGGCGGCGGCGCGGGGCTTGGCGGCGCGATCTTCAACGACGCCGGTACGGTCAACGCCTTCAACGTCACCATTTTCGGAAACGGCGCGCAGGGCGGAAACGGCGGCGCGGCGTTCTCGACCGGCGGCGCGGGCGGCGGCGCGGGTTTCGGCGGCGGCATTTTCAACCGCTCCGGTTCCCTGACCCTGACCCAGGTCACAATCTCCGGCAATACCGTGGTCGGCGGAACCGGAACCGTGGCCAGTCTTTCAACCGACAACGGCTCGGCGAACGGCGGCGCGCTTTATCACCTCGGCATCAATCTCGGCGCGGTCAGCCGGACTTCCACCTCAGCTTCCAGCACGGCGTCACTCACCATTGCCAACTCCGTACTGGCCAACAGCAATACCGGAAGCGACCTCGTTCTCCACAACTTTACGACCAACGTCGGCACGGCCACGGTCAATCTGACCCGGAGTGGTTCGAACATCGTCGAAACTTCGACCACCACCGGAACCGTTTCTGCTTCGGGACCAGCCTTTACGCCCGGCGACCCGCAGATCAGCGCTTCGCTGGCGCTGAACGGCGCCCCGACCGGAAGCCCGCAGACCTTGTTCCCGACCGGCGGAGGCAGCCCGGTCATCAACGCCGGAAGCAACGCGCTGGCGGTGCTCCCGGCCTTTGCGGTCACGGCGGGCGTCACCCTGTCCGACCAGCGGGGTTCGAATTTCTCGCGCATCACCGGCACTTCGGGAAGCCCCAATGTCGACCTTGGCGCGGTTGAGGTTCAATTTGCTCCGTTCGTCCAGATTTCGGCGCCGACCACCGGGGCGGTGTGTACCTCCTCGAATCCCTCGGTCGATTACACGGTAACCTACATCGGGGCCACCACGATCGCGCATTCGACCACGACGAATGCCACCGGCGGCGCGACCGCCACGGTGAACAGCACCGGCAGTGGTTCGACCCGGACGGTTTCTTTTACCGGCATCAGCGTTCCTTCAACCGGGACGCTCGGGTTCACGGTGCCCGCCGGGGCGGGGACCAACAACGCCAACACCGCCGCCGACGCGGTGGTGACCGGCAGTTCGGTCAACTCAACCTCCGCAACCACCAGCTCCACCTTCACCGTCAGCGCGCCGGTCACGGTTTCCATCAGTGGGCCGACCCCGACGACGGTTTGTCCGGGCGGTTCGGTCAGTTTCATCGTGACGTATACCAATGCCGCGAGCATCGGCCTCGTCGCGGGGAACGTTTCCTTTGTCGGCGCCGGCACGGGCACGGTCGGAATTTCCGGATCGGGGAATACCAGGACGGTAACGATTTCGAACGTGGGCGGCGGCGGCACGCTCGGCATCACCATTGCCGCCGGAACGGCCACCAACGGGACCTGCACGGCCCCCAGCGCCATATCGAGTTCATCGGCCACGATCGGCACCATCCCGACGGCGTTCAACGTCACCGGCGGCGGTTCGTTCTGCTCCGGCGGCAGCGGCGTCGCGGTCGGTCTGAGCGGATCGCAGACCGGTGTCAACTACCAGTTGTTCCTCGCCGCGTCGCCGGTGGGCAGCCCGGTGGCGGGTACTGGTTCAGCCCTGAACTTCGGAAATCAAACCACCCCGGGCACCTACACGGTGGTTGCGACCAATGCGACAACCGGCTGCACGGCCAACATGACGGGCAGCGCGACGGTCAACGTCAATCCCACGCCGACCTTGTTCAACGTGACCGGCGGCGGTTCGTTCTGCTCCGGCGGCCCGGGCGTGGCGGTCGGCTTGTCCGGCTCGCAAACCGGCGTCAATTACCAGTTGTTCAATGGCGCGTCGCCGGTCGGCAGCCCGGTTGCCGGGACGGGTTCGCCCTTGAACTTCGGAAACCAGACCAGCCCCGGTACCTACACGGTGGTCGCCACCAACGCGACGACAAGCTGCACCGCGACCATGACCGGCAGCACGATAGTCACCATCAATCCGACGCCCGGGTTGTTTACCGTGACCGGCGGCGGTTCGTTCTGCTCCGGCGGAACGGGTGTCGCGGTCGGGTTGAGCGGTTCGCAGACCGGCGTCAACTACCAGTTGTTCAACGGCGCGTCGCCGGTGGGCAGCCCGGTTGCGGGCACGGGTTCGGCCCTGAACTTCGGCAATCAGACGGCGGCGGGCACGTACACTGTCATCGCGAGCAACACCACCACGAGCTGCACGGCGACCATGACGGGCAGCGCAGTCGTGACGGTGAATCCGACGCCGACGGCGTTCAGCGTGACCGGCGGCGGTTCGTTCTGCTCCGGTGGGGCGGGAGTCGCGGTCGGGTTGAGCGGTTCGCAAACCGGCGTCAACTACCAGTTGTTCAACGGCGCATCTCCCGTCGGTAGCCCGGTGGCGGGCACGGGTTCAGCCTTGAACTTCGGCAACCAGACGGCGGCGGGTACGTACACTGTCGTTGCGACCAACGCCACGACGAGCTGCACGGCGAACATGACGGGCAGCGCGGTCGTGACGGTGAATCCGACGCCGACGGCGTTCAACGTGACCGGCGGCGGTTCGTTCTGCTCCGGCGGCAGCGGCGTTGCGGTCGGACTTTCGGGTTCGCAAACCGGCGTCAATTACCAGTTGTTCAATGGCGCTTCACCTGTCGGTAGCCCGGTGGCTGGGACGGGTTCGGCTTTGAACTTCGGCAACCAGACCACGGCCGGGACCTACACCGTGGTTGCCACCGCCACGACGGGCGGCTGCACGGCCAACATGACCGGCAGCGCGGTGGTGACGGTCAACCCGACGCCGACGGCGTTCAGCGTGACCGGCGGCGGTTCGTTCTGCTCCGGTGGAACGGGAGTCGCGGTCGGCTTGAGCGGTTCACAGACCGGTGTCAACTACCAGTTGTTCAACGGCGCATCGCCGGTGGGCAGTCCGGTGGCGGGCACGGGGTCAGCCCTGAACTTTGGCAATCAGACGACGGCCGGCACCTACACCGTGGTCGCGACCAACGCGACGACGAGCTGCACGGCAAACATGACGGGCAGTGCCGTCGTGACGGTCAATCCGACGCCTGACGCAACGATCACGGCGGTTCCGAATCCGGTTTGCGCGGTTTCGACCGGAAACACGGCCTCCGTGCCCGACGCGGGCGCGGGCGCGACCTATAGCTGGGGCATCACCAACGGGACGATCACCTCGGCGACCAACGTCCGGAACATCACCTACACGGCGGGCGCTTCCGGAACCGTCGGTCTGACGGTGACGGTCACGTTCGGCGGCTGCCCGGCGAACGGAAACCTCAATGTACCGATTACCGGCTGCCAGCCGACGGTGACGACCAATGCCGCCACGAACGTGACGCCCGCCAGCGCCACGCTCAACGGCACGGTCAACGCCAACGGCAACAGCACCACCGTTCTGTTCCGCTACGGGACGACAGCGGGTGGTCCGTACCCGAACTCGATGGCCGCGACGCCCAGCCCGGTGACGGGCACGACGCCGACCGCCATCAGCGCCAACATTTCCGGCCTCGCTTCCGGGGTGACCTACTTCTTCATCGCGGAAGGAACCAACACCTTCGGGACGGTTCAGGGCGGTGAACAGAGCTTCACGACCGGCGCGTGCAGCTATGGGTTGTCGGCTTCCTCGGCCAGCTTCCCGGCTTCCGGCGGAAACGGCAGCGTGACGCTGACGACGAACGCCGGTTGTGCGTGGAGCGTGTCGGGCATTCCGACCTGGATTTCGAACGTGACGCCCGGAAGCGGCACGGGAACGCAGGTGATCACCTACTCGGTGAGTCCGAACCTTTCCGAAACCACCCGCTCGGCGATACTGACCATCGGCGGACAGAGCTACACTGTGAACCAGGATCCTTCGGTTCCGGTCAACAGTTCCATCAGCTTCGGGGTCGTTTCGCAGACGGTCAATCCCGCGACCTGTTCGCCGTCGTACTCGAATGACTATGTCATCACGGCGTTGGTGACGAACAACGGTTCGCAAACCATCTACAACCCGTTCTTTACGGTGCTTGAACTTCAGGAAGCGGCCGGTTCGCCGCCTCCGCCGGTTCCGTTCCGGCTGCTGACGGCGGACGGCGCGTCCTGCTCGTCCGGCGGGTTGATCGGTTCGATTCAGTCCACGGATGGCCAGACGACGCCGGCGACCCTGCCGACGCTCGCGCCCGGCCAGTCGGTGACGGTCCGCTTCGTCATCGCGCTCCCGAGCCTGCGTCGTTTCCGTGCCATCTTCGGGGTGGACGGGAGCTTCACCGCCCCCATCGCTTCGTTGAAGAATGGGAAGAAGGTCAATTTCGCCCCCACGTTCACGGTTGCGTCGCAACCCGAAAACATGGTCGGGATGGCCTTCCTGTTCATTCCCTCAAAGGATGGAAAGCAAATTGAGGCCGTCCCGGTTCAACCCGAACTGGAAACGTTCCTGAACCTCGGGGACGATTTCTGGGTCGGCCTGAACCGGACACTTCAGTCGCAAGGGAACCAACTCAACCGATAAAACGAAACCCGCCGGACAAACTCGTCCGGCGGGTTGAACTTCACGAATCTTTCGGGCGGCGGGGAAGCGACCTCGCCGCCCGAATTTTTTTACTGGGCCTTGTGGAAGGCTTCGATAATCGAACTGATGCCGCCGCGCGGGGTGAAGTCGCCGCGCACTTCGCATTCAATCGGATCGCACGCCGCGACCACGTCCCGGAGGATGCGGTTGATGGCGTTTTCATAAAAGATGCCGAGATTCCGGTAGGCGAGGATGTACATCTTGAACGCCTTCAATTCCAAGCACTTTTCGCGCGGCGTGTAGCGAATCGTCACCGTACCGAAGTCGGGAAGCCCGGTCAGCGGACAGACCGAGGTGAATTCGGGGACAGTAATGGTGATGCGGTAGTTGGGAAACTGGTTCGGCCAGCATTCGAGTTCGGGAAGGGGCGCGTCGATGCCCTTCGCGGCGTGTTCGGCGGTGTAATCACCCATGGGAAAATTCCTCGTGTATGAAGATAAGGTCTTCGTGTAATAATCGCCGTCTTCCGTCTTGGCAATCACTTCTTCCTTTCGGCCCGGTTCTCTCGGATGCGCGTTCACAAGCTCGTCGTTCCAACTCCGTTCTACGTCGGTCCCGTCAATGTTTATCTTCTTGAAGACGATCCGTTGACCCTCCTCGATGTCGGTCCGAACACGCCTGAAGCGTGGGAAACCCTCAATCTCGAACTGAAACGGGTCGGGCGGGAACTCTCCGAAATTCGCCGGGTGGTCATTTCGCACGCCCACGCTGACCATTTCGGACTGGCACATCGTGTTCAGCAGGCATCCGGCGCGCGGATTTTCATCCACGACTGGGACGCGCGCGGGCTGATGGGCGACCCTGATTACGCCTGCCACCGCGTCCTGCTCGAACGGGCGGGCGTACCCGCGGACGTAATCGCCGAATTTCAGAAGGACGACGCTTACATCAACGAGTTTCGCGGGGAAAAACTCGACGTGGCGACCTTGAAGGACGATGAGGAACTGCTGTTCCGGCATTCCTCCGCGCGGGTCGTCCACACGCCGGGGCACACACCGGGGAGCATCTGTCTGATGCGGGAAAGTACGCGGCATCTCCTCGCCGCGGACACGCTTTTGCGGCACATTACGCCGAACCCCATGCTCAATTCCCACCCCGAACAGGCCGAGGCCCGGTTTTCGTCGCTCGGAAGCTACCTCGAATCGGCGGAACGGCTGCGGGAACTCGAACCGACGCTGGTCCAGACCGGTCACGGGGAGGACATCCACGACCTTCACGAGCATTGCCGGTCGGTGCGCGGGCATTCCGAACGGCGGCAGGAAAAGGTTCTCGAAGTGGTTGGCCGGAGTCGTTCCATCACGGCGTGGGAACTTTCACAAACGCTGTTTCCCCACGTCCGGCGGATTCACCGGTTTCTGGCGGTTTCAGAGGCGCAGGCGCACCTCGATTTCGCCCGGAGTCAGGGAAAACTGAAGGTCGAGAAAAAAGGTCTGGCGGAGTGGTTTTCGCCGTCGGGTTTGTAAGCCACAGATTACACGGATTACACGGATTCTTCGGAGGTTCTAACGTGAATTTTCAAAAGGTCGGCGTCATCGGCTGCGGGCTGATGGGGTCAGGAATCGCACAAACCGCCGCGCAGGCCGGTTTCGAAACCATCGTGGTCGAAGCCGACGAAGCGGCCCTCCAGCGCGGGTTGTCGAACATCACCCAGTCGCTTTCCAAATTTGTTGAAAAGGGCGTCATCACCATCGAGCAAAAGGACGCGGCCCAGTCGAAGCTGCGCGGGGCGATGGAACTCGCCGCGCTCGCCGACTGCGACATCATTATCGAGGCCATTGTCGAGAAGCTTGAAGTCAAGAACGCGCTTTTCAAATCCCTGGATGAACTCTGCAAGCCGGAGACGGTGTTCGCCAGCAATACCTCGTCGCTTTCGATTACTCAGCTTTTAAGCGTGGTGTCGAACGAGCGGAAGCCGAAATTCCTCGGACTGCACTTCTTCAGCCCGGTCCCGCTGATGAAACTGGTCGAAGTTATCAAGACCATTCTCACGGATCCCGCGACGTACGACGCGGTGACCGAATTCGGCGCGAAACTCGGCAAAGTCCCCGTTAAAACCAGTGACAAGACGGGTTTTATCGTCAACCGGCTGCTCGTGCCTTACTGTCTGGACGCCATCCGCGCCCTCGAAGAAGGGATCGGCTCGATTTCCGACATCGACACGGCGATGAAACTCGGCTGCGGTTACCCGATGGGGCCGTTCACCCTCAACGACATGGTCGGCCTCGACGTGATGCTCAACGTGGCGCACGTCATGTACGAGGACTTCAAGGAAACCCGGTTCGCCCCGCCGCCGCTGCTGACCCGGATGGTTGCCGCCGGACTGCTCGGCCGCAAATCGGGCAGAGGCTTTTACGATTACTCGGACCCGAAAAATCCGAAACCGATGAACCTTCAATGAGGTTTCGGGTTTCGGGTGTCGGGTTTCAGGAAGGTTTTGGGTGGTGGGTATTGGGTTTTAGGGTTGGGCGCTTTGTTGTTTTGTTTCTGGAAAACAAACCGGCGCATTTAGATCCTCCGTAGAAAAACACTTCAGGTTTTTCTGCCCCCAAAACCCAAAACCCATCACCCAAAACCTTCCTGAAACCCGACACCTTTGGGAGAAAGCACATGGCCAGATTCAATGGAAAAGTCGCGATCGTGACCGGGGCGGCGAGCGGTATCGGCGAGGCCACGGCGCGGGCGTTCGCGGCGGAAGGCGCGAAAGTCGTCCTGAGCGATATTCTGGACGCGGAGGGACAGCGCGTGACGGCGGAAATCGGCGGAAGCGCCGTGTATCGCCACGCCGACGTGACGAAGGAAGAAGACATTGCGGGGCTGGTGGATTTCGCCGTCTCGCATTTCGGGCAGCTTGACGTGATGTACAACAACGCCGGCGCGCAGGGCGTGACGGGTTCAATCGCGGAAACCCCGGCGGACGGCTTCGATTTCACGATTGACCTGCTGTTGCGAAGCGTGTTTCTCGGGATGAAGCACGCCGCGCGAGTGATGTTGCCGCGCGGGAAGGGTGCGATTGTGAGTACCGCGAGCGTCGCTGGGCTGCGAACCGGCCATGCGCCGCACGCCTACAGCGCGGCGAAGGCGGCGGTGATTCACCTGACCCATTCGGTGGCAATGGAACTCGGCGAGCAGGGAATCCGGGTGAATTGCGTTTGCCCCGGCTTTATCGCCACCAGCATTTTCGGAAACGCCTTCGGGTTGCCGCCGGAAGTATCGAAACAGGTCGCGGGGCTGCTCGCGCCGTTCCAGCAGCAGGCGCAGCCGATTCGCAAGGCGGGAATGCCGCGCGACATCGCCAACGCCGTGTTGTGGCTGGCGAGCGAGGACGCCGGGTTCGTCAACGGCCACGCGCTCGTCGTGGACGGCGGCCTGATCGGCGGGCGTTCCTGGTCGGAATATCAGGGAATGCGGGACACGCTTTCTAGCGGTATTCAGGCGGCGCTCGGCGGGGGACTTGGGGCCTCGGGCGCGGCGGGAGACTGAGGGATTTTCGATTGAAGATTGAAGATTGAAGATTTTCGATTGGGGACCATTTCGGTTCTTTGACAATCGGGAATCTTCAATCTCCATTCAAGGTTTTCGAGATCGAAAATCTTCAATCTGAAATCCTCAATCTCCATTCAAGGTTTTCCAAATTGAAAAATCTTCAATCTGAAATCTTCAATCTTGAATTTGAGTTTTCCAAATCGAAGACCTTCAATCTGAAATCTTCAATCTTCAATCTGGGTTTTCCAAATCGAAAATCTTCAATCTGAAATCTTCAATTAAAACGCTGTCGCGCCCGCTTCCGCCACGGCGTGGTCCTGTTCGCCGGAACCGCCGCTGACGCCGATGGCTCCGACAACTTTTCCATCCTTCTTGAGCGGAATGCCGCCGGCGAAAATCATGATTTTGCCGTCGTTGGACGCGTGGATGCCGAAAAACTGGTTGCCGGACTGGCTGTGTTCGGCGAGGTCCTTGGTGGCGATGTCGAAAGCCCGCGAGGTGTAGGCTTTCTTGATCGAGATGTCGATGCTGCCGATCCACGCGCCGTCCATGCGGACGTGGGAAACGAGATTGCCGCCCGCGTCGGCGACGGCGATGTTCATGGGCTGACCGATTTCGGCGGCCTTGGCTTCGGCGGCCGCGATGATGCGACGGGCATCCGCGAGAGTAACCATAAAGTCTCCTGAAAATTCCGGATTGGTAAGGATTGCGGTCGTTTTGAACCGACCGGTGGCAGGTATACCGAACCGTCCGGTTTGAATCCAGTCGGTTTCGCCGTCGGGTCAGCCGAAGGTCTGTTTCAATTTCGAGGCGTGGCGGCGGCTCATCGCTAAGGGTTCGGAAAATCCGCGCAGAAACACCCGATAGGACCGGTTGAACCCGGTTTCCAGTCGCTCGACGAATTCGAGATTGATGATCGTCGAGCGGTGAATTCGCGGGAAGTGCCGTTCGGGAAGGCGTTCTTCCCACTCGCGCAGCGATTTCAGGACCAGCGTTTTCTTCCCGTCGCTCGTGTACAGCTCGGAATGGTCGTCGGCGGCGACGAGACAGACGATGGTGTCGAGCTTGACGAACCGGGGATGCCCATCGGTTTCGAGAAAAATCCGGTCCCCGTATTCAAGCTGGCGGGGCGGGGCGATTGAAACCGGTTTCGGGGCCGTCAGCCGTTCGATGGCCCGGGCGAGCCGGTCGGGATTGACCGGTTTTAAAAGATAGTCGAGAGCGTTCACTTCAAATGCCCGGATGGCGTAGGCATCATGGGCGGTCACGAACACCACGTCGCAATCGGCTTCGAGGCGGTCGAGGAGGTCGAAGCCCGATTCCCCGCCGAGATGAATGTCGAGAAAGACGACATCCGGGGCGGTTTTTTCGATGACCGCTTCAGCGTCATTCACCGAATCGGCCTCGCCGACGACCGTCACGCCCTCCTGCTCGTCGAGCAGCGAACGAAGTTCCTTTCGGGCTAGGCGTTCGTCATCCACAACCACGGCTCGAAGTGTCATGCGGCGGCCTCGCGGGTGTCGAGCGTGATGACGGCGTGAGTCCAGCCTTCGCCGCCGACCAGTTTGAAGGCATGACGGCCGGGATAGAGCCGTTCGAGGCGTCCGCGAACGTTGTCGAGTCCGGTCCCCGTGCCGTTTGCCGAGGGGGTCGCGTCCAGCGAGCCGGTGTTGGCGACGTCGATGGTCAGCCGGTTGGCCTCGATTTTCGAGGAAATTCTGATCCGGAGCGGCTCGCCGTGGCCGTTCAAACCGTGCTTGATGGCGTTTTCGACCAGCGGATGAACCAGAAAACCGGGGATCGGGCAGCTTTCGGTCGCGGGCGGGACGTCGAATTCCACATCGAGCTTTTCCTCGAACCGGATTTTTTCGATGGAAAGGTAGTTCCGGACCGCCTCGATTTCTTCCCGCAACCGGACGGTTTCGGAATTCCGGTTCAGCAGGGAATATCGAAGAAACTCCGAAAACTCGGTGATCATCCGCTTGGCCCGCCGGGAATCCTCGTCCACCGAGGCACGAATCGAGTTCAATGCGTTGAACAGAAAGTGCGGGTTCAACTGGTAGCGCAGCATTTCCAGTTGCGCCTGATGGGCTAGCGCGACGGCTTCGAGCGACCGCACCCGTTCCGTCTCCCACTGTCGCCAGTAGGTGATGCCGAAATACAGCCCGCTCCACGCGAGAACCGTCATTCCGTAGTCGAGGGCGATGCGGGGCGACCGGGCGAGCGATCCGGCGAGGTTGAAATTCGGGGTGGTTGCCGAAAAGAACCAGATTTCGATGAAGGTCCAGGCAATGCCGAGCGCGACCGAGCTTGGAATCACCAGCCACGTCACGCGCCGGAGCGACTGGTTTTTTCCGAATCGGCGGTAGGCCAGCCAGAGGCCGGTCGTAAGGACGAACCCCGTCGCCGCTCGAAAAACCTTGATGAACAGCAGGCGCGTGAAATTCCCCTCGGCGGCGATGGTGAGGAACGTGATGTACATCACGACCCCGTAGATCGCCCAGCCGAGGATTTGAAGTTTCCAGAAACTCGGAAACCGTGTCTGAAGTGCGTTTCGGTTCATGGCTTCGCCGCTTTTGATCGGGCATTGAAAATCTTGTTCACGATTTTCCACTCGCCGTCGATTTTCACCAGCGAAAGGTAATCGGTCAGGACGGCGTTCGGGTAGTCGAGCGTCAGTTTCGCCACCGCCACGTCGCCCGTAACCGTGAGGCTGTCGATGGTCCGCTTGCGTTGGGCCTCGTCGGGAGCTGGTTTTCCGGAAAACCGCGCGGCGAATTCATCCCGGGTAAGCTGCGAAAATTTGCCGTCCCGGTTGAAAAACAGTTTTGCCTCGGGATGGAACGCCTTCCGGATGAGTTCCGGATCGCCGGTGGCCTGCGCTTTTAAATACATTTCGACGGGAATCCGGGCGGCGGCGGTTTCGTCAGGTTGCGCGAGGGCGTTCAAACCGGTGATTCCGAGGACGAGCGCGAGGGAAAGCAGAAGAAATTTGAAGGTTCGGTTCATCGTTTTTCCTTTTTCGGGGTAAGCCATCCCGGCCCGCGCCGAAATGGGCGGGATTTTCGGGCCGGAACTGGAATTGACGGTCAGCGTTTGGCGATGGTTTTCATCGCGGCAAGGAAACGGTCCATCTCCTCCCGCGTGCCGATGGTGATTCGGGCGTAATCGTCACGAAGCAGTTCGGTCCCGCCGGTAATCCAGACATCGTGGGCGGCGAGCGAGGCGGGAAGGCCGCGTCCTTCCGTCCCGACCCTGGCCCAGATGAAATTTCCGTGGGAAACCGGCGAGGAAATGTTCATTTTCATCAGTTCCGCCCGGACCTTTTCGCGAATTTCGGTATTGAGCGAACGGCTGCGCTCGACGAAGGCCGTATCCTGAAGGGCGGCGATGGCGCCGAAAAAGCCGGGGCGGTTCGGAATGGTCATCCGGTAGGAATTGAGCCGCGCCGCGATGTCCGGCGTGGTCAGTCCATACCCGATACGCATTCCCGCCATGCCGTACAGTTTTGAAAACGTCCGGGCGATGATGACGTTTTTCCCCTTTTTCACCAGTCCGACCATCGAGCCGGTGGTTTTCGGCTCGGCGTATTCGAGGTACGCCTCGTCCACGAAGACCGTGGCGGTTTTTGAAACTTCCTCGCAGAAGGCGGCCAGCCGGTCGGCGGCGAGGACCGTGCCGGTCGGGTTGTTCGGATTGCAGACGTAAACCAGCTTCGTCGCCGCGCCGCATTTTGCCTTCATTGCGTCGAGATCGTGGGCAAATTGGGCGTCGAGCGGAACCCGGATGACTTTTGCGCCCATCCGGTCGGCGTATCGCGGCAACATTTCAAAGGTCGGCTGGGCGGCGACGATCTCGCCTCCGCCGATGCCGAAGGCCGCGCCCGCCATGGTCAGCACTTCGCCGGAACCCGTCCCGAGAACGACGTTTTCGGGCGCGAGGCCCTCGCGGTCGGCGATGAGCCGGGTCAGTTTTGAAAAATCGTTGGGTAAAACATAGCGGCTGCCGCGTTCGAGTTCCGCCGCCATCGCTTTCCGGGCCGATTCCGGCGGGCCGTAGGGATTTTCATTCGCAAACAGCCGCACCGGGCCGGTTGATTTCGCTTCAGGCTTTGAAAGGGCCGGTTGTGAAATTGAAAGCCCGGCGGCGAAGGCCGCGCCGAATTTGAGGACATCCCGGCGATTGTAGGGAAGTGCCATGACCGTGTTCCTTTGAATTGGTTTCGGAAAGTTCATCCGTCCAAGCCATGTCGCAGCGGATGAAGCAGTCGGTAGGTTGAATCCCTGAACGGTTTTGACGAAAGCCTTTCGAGAGCTTACTTCCGGATGCGTTGTCCCTTCATGACTTCGTACAAGGTGCTGTCGCCCTGATGCACGGTCATCCCCGTCACCGAACCGTTCGCGTCTTTCTCGAATTTGATTTGCACGTCATACGTCTTCAGAAAGAAGTCGGTTTCCGATTCGGCGAACATTTCGGCCTTGGCAAACCCCGGCTCTTCCAGAAAGAGTTTCCCGTTTTCCTTTGTAACGGTGTGGGTCGTTTTCGGTTGTTGAAACCGGTACTCACCGACGTACCGGTCCAGTTTTGAAGATTCAACCGCGATGGCCTTGCGCTCTTTGGGGATTTCGTACGGCGCGCCGAAAGCAATCGCCGACAGGACGTTGCAGATTTTTCCGGACGAACCGCGACCGTTGTTGCTCAACACGATGACCGCGACACGGTCGGACGGGAAGCGGGCGATGTAGGTGATGAATCCGGCCAGATTCCCGCCGTGCGCGATTTCCCGACGCCCATACTTTTGACTCGTCCACCACCCGTAAGCGTAGCCCTTTCCGGGAAGCATCTCCTTGAACGGCGTAAACATTTCGTCGAGGGATTTTTGAGACAGAAGTTTGTTCGTGTAGAGCGCCTGATCCCACAGAAGAAGGTCTTCGGTGGTCGAGTAGACGCCGCCTGCGGCATAAAGCCGGATGACCTCCGCGTAAGGCACGTTCGTGATCGGGTCGCCGGGCATTTGCCGGTATCCAGTGGCGCGGTTTTTGATGATGCGGAGCGGGTCTTCATATCCCGTCTGCTTCATTCCGAGAGGCGTGAAGATGTTTTCCTGTAAAAAATCGCCGTAGGTTTTTCCCGAAACCTTCTCGATGATGAAACCGAGCAACGTGTAGCCCGAATTGGCGTATTTGAAGTCCTCGCCGGGAGCGAAGTCCAACGGCTTTTTCGCGGTCGCCTCAAGCCACTGATCCCACGGAACGGGAAGTCCCCGCAACGGGCCGAGTTCAAGTGCCGTGACGCCTGGAATTCCCGACGTCATCGTTAAAAGCTGGCGCAGGGTAATGGTTTTCCACGCCTCCGGACAGTCCGCGAGATATTTGCCGATGGGGTCGTTGACGTTCAATTTTCCGCGTTCCTGAAGCATCATGATCGCCGTCGCGGTGAACTGCTTGGTCAGAGACGCGAGGCGAAACACGGTGCGGGGCGTGTTCGGAACGCCCAGTTCGACATTTGCCATTCCGTAACTTTTGCTGACGATGGCCTTCCCGTCGCGCGCAATCAGAATTGAGCCGCTGAACCGTTCGAACTCGACCGCCGCCTTCAGGTATTCGTCAACGCGGGCGCGGATTTGCCCCGGCGACGGGCCGGCGACGGGACGCGCCGAAACCGGATGAACGACACCCAGCGCGAGCGTGAGCGCGAGAAGAACACGGATGAAATGAAGGGATTCGATTCGCATCAGATCCTCGGTCTTGAACTTCCGCCGGTTGAACCGGAAGGGACAGTCACTGTGGGTTGTTCCGGTGGAAAACCCCGGACGAGGCGATGGTGGACCGGCTCCGGAATTCGGTCCAGTACGAATCGGCAAACGGCCCCAGCTTGGGGTAAGTGGTCCAAAAAGACCGCTGACCGTTTTTCTTCCCTGAAATGAAAACCCCGCGCCGTGGTCGGTCGCGGGGTTGTGTTGCCGGAAATTTACGGCTTGGCCGGCTCGGCCGGTTTGGTTTCAGGTGGTGGCATCGAGGCTTTCAGTTTGCGGACCGCCGCGAGCAGTTCGGCGGCTTCGGTGTCTTTTCCGCCCGACTTCTCGACTGCCCGGGCCAGTTCGGTTTCCGCGCCGTCGGCGTTTCCGATGGCAATGTAAGCGCGCCCGGCGCAATAGCGCACATTGGGTTCATCCTTAATTTCGTCGCTCAGATCGTTTTCATATCGCAAAAGGAGTTCGTCGATTCGCTCGATGCCGGGCTTGCTCCGGGTTTTCTTCGACCGGAGGTTCCCCGGGTTGTCGCCGCGGGCGAGTTCATTTCCGATGAGGAAATTTTCCTGCGCTTCGAGCGTGGCGAACAGGTTTTCAAGGGTGTCGGCGGAAGCGCCTTCATACTGCGTGATGGCAATCCGGTATTCCGCGAGGGCGCCGTTCCGGTCGCCCTTGAGCGAAAGCGCGATGGCGAGATTTTCGTGGGCGAGGGGATAGAAGCCCTTGCGGAGTTCAATTGCCTTGCGGAAAGCGGTGATGGCGTCATCCGCCTCGGGCGTACCGTTGCGCTGGCTTCGGATCAGCTTGATGTTCCCGAGATTGAGGTACGCTTCGGCGAAATCCGGTTTTTGCCGAACCGCCGTCTGAAACTCGGTAATCGCCTTTTCATATTCAGCCTGCTTTTCGTAAATCCGGCCTAAATTATAGTGGCCCAAGGGGTAGGTGGCAGTCCCGGTGCCGAGCGCGGCCCGGAATTCATCCGCCGCCGCCGCCGGAGATTTCGTTTCCTCGTAAATCAGGCCGAGGTTGTTGTGGGCTTCCCGGAAACTCGGTTTCTGGGCCAGTGCCTCCCGGTAGGCTTTTTCGGCCTCGTCGAATTTCCCCTGGTGGGCAAGGGCCATTCCGAGATTGAAGTTGGCGGTGGGGAACTGTTTCCGTTTCTGAAGGGCCGTCTGATAGGCCGAGATCGCGTCGTCGATGCGTCCCGCACGGTAGAGCGCCACCCCGAGGTTGAGCCGGGCATCCGGGTCTTCCGGGTCGAGTGCGATGGCTTCGCCGAATTTCTTCTCCGCCTCGTCGAAACTCCCCTGTTCAAGCAGAGCGAATCCCCAGCCGGTCAGCGCGCTCGCCATCTTGGGACGACTGGCCAAAGCCTTTTGATACAAGGGGATGGCCTGATCGTATTTTCCCTGTTCGCTCAGGTTGTCAGCCCGCTGGACGTCAACTTCCGGTCCGGGAATCGGCTTCTTGATGATCACCCTTCGCTCGGACATGGCGGAAGCTTCACCAACCTGTTGAATCCCGCGCCGCTGACTCGTTTCCATTGAGGCGAGGCTGAGTGACGAGGTCGCCCGGGTCGAGCGGGTCGGGGCGAGACTCAGGGCCGAAGTCGGGCGCGGTCTCGGTTTCGATCCGCTGCCAAGGGAGAGGGAAGAAGTCGGTTTCTGGCCTTGTCCGGGAACGGAAATCACTGGAAGGGTTGCCCAGAAACAGGCGCAGGCAGTGAAGATAGCCGTTTTTGCGATTCGGGCGCTTGGGCGTTTTGAAGGCATGGTGAAATTCGACCGGAAGGTTGTTTTTTGAACAGGCGTTGAAATATAGTTCGGGGAACTCATTGCTACAAGGAACAGCCCGGCATCCGGTTCTTCCGGTTTCCAATCCCGCCGAAGGGACTGCTCACGCGGCGTCATGAACTCGAACATCGACAATCAACTTGAGATCGGCTCGGTCATCGACGGAAAGTACCGAATCGACGACCTTCTCGGGCAGGGCGGCATGGGGATGGTTTTCCGCGTCACCCACGTCCAGCTCAAAAAGACGTTTGCCCTCAAGGTCATGCTGTTCGACAAGGCCAAAGACGATGCCGATCGCGCCAACCGGCTGGCCCGTTTCAAGCGTGAAGCCGAAGTTCTGGCCCGAATCAGCCACCCGAACATCGTCATGGTGACCGACTTCGGCGCGGTCGGAGAAGAACAGCTTCCCTATATCGTCATGGAATTCATCGAAGGGACCACCCTTCGGAAATATGCGATGGCCCAGGGCGAAGTTTCGTTGGATTTCGCCATCGACGTGGCCAAGCAGATCTGCGCCGGACTCCACGCCGCCCACTCGCAGGGCATCGTTCACCGCGACCTGAAGCCCGAAAACGTGATGCTTCAGTTCCTGGCGGACGGTGACGTGATGGCCCGCGTCCTCGATTTCGGCATTGCGAAGCTCGCGCCGGATGGAACTGAAGGAACGGAAGCCCTGACGACCGACGGTCCCGGGCTTGGTTCGCCCGGCACGCCGAAATACATGGCCCCCGAGCAGATTTTCGGGAATCCCGTTGACGTGCGGGCGGACGTTTTCGCCATCTGTCTGATGGTGTACGAGTTACTGACCAAGAACCTCCCGACGATTCTCCTGGCCGATCCCAAGCCGCTCGATTCGTTCCGGCCGGACATCCCGATGCAGTTTGATTCGATCATTCGCAAGGGACTTGCCAAGCTGCCCGAGGATCGCCAGCAGACCGCCCTCGAACTTCGCCGTGAGTTTGACGCCCTTGAGCAGAGCGTCGCGGCGGAGACGTTGTTGCGCGACCGTCTGACCCCGAGCCGGGGACAGGCCGCGCTTCCGACGACTCCGGGTTTTGAACCGGTCACCATTTCCAACCGTGCCCTCACCCAGATGATCCAGGTGGATCAGACTGAAACGCCGAAGGGCGGCGGAATGTTGAAGTGGGTCGCCGTTCTCGCGTTGGCTGGGGCCGGGGCCGGCGGGTGGTTTTTCTATCCCCAGATCAGCGCCGCCATCGGACTTTCCAAGCCGGCCGCTTCCGCCAACCAGCTTCCGGCCGCCGCCATGCCGGTGTTCGTTTCGCTTCCGGGCGGGGCCTGCAAGATCGGGAGCGACCGGGGCGACAAGCTTTCACGTCCCGAGCATCCGGTGAAAATTTCTCCCTTCAAGGTTTCCAAAACCCTGATTTCGAATCGGCAGTATGCCGAATTCGTGAAAAAGGCCAGTTACAAGCCGCCAACCCTCTGGCCCGGCGCGGAGCCGGCCCCGAAAGATGCTGAAAAGCCCGTCACCGGGGTAAGCTGGCAGGACGCGGTCGCCTATTGTCAGTGGTTGAGCAAGGAAACCGGAAACAGTTACCGACTCCTCGGCGAACAGGAATGGGAATATCTGGCCCGCCTTGATGACCGGCGGGGAATTCAGGATCTTTTGAGCGGTTTCCTCGAATGGACCCGGGACCCCTTTACCGCCTATCCCGGCGCTCAGGGGGGTGAGGTGGAAGCCAATACCCGGATTTTCCGGGGACGTCCCGAAGATCGCCCGGGTGAGGAAAAAACGTTTCGATTTCTTCAAAAACCCGATTTTTCGAATGAGTTGCTTGGTTTCCGGATTGTTCAGGAGGCCGGCGGCGGAGGACAGTAACCATGTCTGGAGCAGCCGCTTCGGAGTATTACAAAAAACTTGTCGGCGAAACCCTCAATGGCAACTATCGCATTGAACGCATGATCGGTTCCGGGGGAATGGGCGCCGTCTTTCAGGCTACCCACCTCGCGCTGGGCAGTAGCGTGGCGGTCAAAGTGCTGGCGCCTGAACTCGCCTCGGATGTTTCGCTGGTCAAGCGCTTCCAGCGCGAAGCCCGCGTGGGCGGTAACCTGATGCACCCGAACATCGTCCGGGTTCAGGATTTCGGGAAGACCGATGACGGTGTCCTGTTCATGGTGATGGAGTTTGTCGATGGCGAAACCCTCGCCGGCAAACTTCTCAAGAACAACCGCCTTTCCCTCGACGAAACCATTGTCATTGTCGAGGCCCTGTGCGATGCCCTGACCACGGCCCACAAAAACAACCTGCTCCACCGCGACCTCAAGCCAGCCAACGTCCTCGTCGGAAAACTCAATGGCCGGGATGTGGTCAAGTTGCTCGATTTCGGCATCGTGAAACTTCTCCAGCCGGATGAACACCAGTCACAACTGACCGCCGTCGGACAGGTTTTCGGTACCCCGCTGTACATGGCTCCGGAGCATCTGATGGGGCTGACCCTCACGCCGCAGGCCGACCTTTACAGCCTTGGCGTCATGACCTACGAAATGCTGACGGGGGCTTTGCCGGCGGACCAGGACGATCTACGCAAACTTCTGGAAGCAAAGATGAAGCCGGTCCCGTCGGTCACCAGCCACGTTGCGGAGCTACCCTCCGCGCTCGACGAGGTTTTTTCCAAGGCGCTTGCCTCGAACCCCGAAAGCCGTTACGCCACGGCCAACGATTTCCTCGTGGCGGTCAAAAACGCCCGAAAACCTGACACGGCGAAACTTCGAGCAAAGGAACTGGCCGACCGTCCGACGGTCGAGGTGGCGGCGCAACCGCAACCCGAGCAGTCATCCGGCGGCTTCTTCGGGTTTTTAAAACGCCTTTTCGGCGGGAAGTAGTTGCCAGCCGCCGGCATCCTTTGTCGGCAACTGACAACTAGCGAAACTCCAGCGTCTGGCCGCTTTTCGCGTTGAAGATGACGTTCTTGACGTCCGGCTGCTGAACAAACCGGATGTCCTTGAAGATGTCTTCCTGCTGGACCCGCGTTTCGCCGATTTTGAAACCCGCCAAGGTTGTTTCTGCAATCACCCAATCCTTGTTGAACCATTGAATGGTGTAACCGTTGGTCGCCGGAAAACCGCCTTTTTGGACCGCAACGGTAATGTGGTGCGGACAATACAACATCAGGTACGGGTCGCCGGTTTGTTCCAGCAGTGAACAGAGCAGAATTGTCTTGTTGCTGCAATCCGACCGGCGGCTCATCAGCGTTTCATTCGGCCGCTTGAGCGTTTCGGTTGACGCCAGTGCTTCCGAATCGTCGTAGGAAATCTCGTTCGAAACGAAATCGAGGAGTCGCTGAAGCCGTTTTTCCCGAAACTGAGGGTCGGACGGCGACAGGTCGCGAGTCAGGTCCTCCACCAGCCGCTTGAGCGACGGCTCACCCGCTTTTCCGACATAGGCCCCGTGGTTGTAGAAAATCAGTGCCGAACCGGCCATCGTCTGGCCCGTATCCGCCCGCAACATCCCGCCGTAAATGCTTTTGTTCAGAATGAAATCGGCCAGTTCCTGAAGCGTCATCGTGTAGGTCGCCCGCTGGAAGGTGAAGTCCAGCTTCTGATTCGGGTCGATCCGGATGTTTTTCAGGGTGGTTCGAAACGCCACGTCCGTCTGGTCGTCGCGCCGGACGCCGAAGCGGCCGATTTTGAAATAGCCGTTTTCCTCCCGCGCGGCCTCGATCATGGTCGGGTCAAACAGCACCTTTTCCTTTGCCGCCTGCAACTTGCCCGCCGCGTTGTCGGCTTTCGACATCGAAAGAATCACGTCGTGGGTGTCCACGAAATACAGTTCGAGGTGCAAATCGCCCAGAATCTGCTTTTCGAACTCCCGCCCGGCGAAACGCGGCTGCGAGAGGTAAGAGACGATGTACGACCGGAGGTTGTCCGGTTCGTAGGCCGCCTTTTCCGCCTTTTTTTCCTTGTAAATCTGCTTTGCGATTCCGAGGGGAAGCGAGGCGATCCAGCCAAGCTGCTTCATCAGGAAAAGACCGAGCAAAAGAAAAAAGGTTACCCCGGCAATTCCGAGTAACCATTTCTTTTCCGACCGATTGCTCGGCGGATCTTCATCAGGCGTGTAGTTTGAAAGGCCGAGCGACATGGGCAGGTGTCAGGTATCGGGTGTCGGGTTTCAGGTTCAAACAATTTCGATGTTCTTGAAATTGTTCCAGTTGAATGGGGCAATCATACAACCGATTTCAAAAACCTGACACCCGAAACCCGAAACCCGACACCTATTTCCGCTTGTGCCGCTCGAACCACGCCTGCAAGTACAACTGCTGGGCGAGTTGGTGCGTCGGACGCCGCCAGCCGTGAAATTCATCCGGCATGCGGACCATCAACGTCTCTTTTTTCAACATCTTGAGGGCGCGGTAGAGTTCCTCGGTCTGGCTGATCGGGGTTCGGAGGTCGGCTTCACCGGTCATCACCATCGTCGGTGTCTTGATGTTCGCGACGTAGGTCAGCGGGGACCGGGCGGCGAATTCCATCGGGTCTTCCCACGGGTACTTGCGGAACTGGTCGTACCAGATGACCGGGCCGTCGGTCGTACCGACAAAGGAATGCCAGTCGATCACCGGTCGCATCGACACCGCGCCCGCGAACCGGTCGGTTTTGCCGACGATCCACGCCGTCAGCACGCCGCCGCCCGAACCGCCGCACACGAAAAGGTTTTTCTCGTCGATGAAACCCTTCGCAATGGCCGCGTCCACGCCCGCCATCAGGTCGTCGTAATCCTTCCCGGGGTAGGAATACTGGATGCCGTTGACGAATTCCTGCCCGTAACCGGTTGAGCCGCGGGGATTTGTGTACAACACAGCGTAGCCTTCCGCCGAGAAGTTCTGGAAAGCCCAGTTGAATCCGACGTTGTACATCGACCACGGACCGCCGTGAATCCACAGCACCATCGGGTACTTTTTACCCGGTTCGAAGTTCGCCGGTTTGATGAGCCAGCCCTGCGCCTTCACGCCGTCCGGGGCGGTGAAGTTGAGTTCTTCCGCGTCGCCGAGCGTCATTCCGGAAAGAATGTCGGCGTTGACATCCACCAGTTCCTTGAAAATTCTGGGATCCTTGATGGAAAAGGAGATGAGTTTTCCCGGTTCCTTGAAGGTGGACCAGACGGCGACCGCCTGCCCGGAATTCGAAACATCGAATCCGGTCAAGGTTTTCCGGCTGGGTTCTTCTCTGACGGCGGGTGTGGATTGGGTTGGTTTCGATTCCGGTTCGACTGTTTTCGGAGTGGGTGGATTCTTTTTGCCTTTGCCGGAAGTGATGACCGCGGGGGCCAAAATGAAAATCTGTTGAATCCCGGACCCTCGATTTCCGGAAAGAAATTCGGTCAGATTCGTCGGCGCGCCATTGAGTGGAGCAAACCAGATGTTTGACGAACCGCGTTCCTCCATCGTGTAGTAAACGCCGGAGCCGTCCTTCGCCCAGATGAGGTTTGACGGGGAACTCGGAAGATTTCCCACCCACAGTTTTTTATTGGTTCCATCGGCATCCATCAGATAGATGCTCGACAGGTGGAAGGTGAATTTCTGGTAGTCGTAGCCCGTGTAGGCAATGCGTTTACCATCTGGCGAGGGCGTCGGGTTGGTGTCCGGGCCGACGCGGTCGGTCAGCGCCTTGAAGTTACCCGAGGCCACGTCGAGAACGAAAATCTCGGAATTGCCGCGCTCGAACTCCGGGTCGTCCTTCGGAATGCAGGAAACGTAGACTTTCGTGCCGTCGGGCGACCATTCCGGGTTGTCGTAGCTGTATTTCCCGTCGGTAATCCGTTGCGGCGTTCCGCCAAGAACGGCATCCACCACAAAAATCTGCCGTTTGGCCTTGATGACCGGGCCTTGGCCGTCCGCCGCCCACGACATGCGGTCAATGACGGTCGCGGGTTTCGCCGGCTGAGCGCCCTTGGGAAGTTCCGGAAGTTTGATTGGCAGGGCGGAATCGGTATCCGGCACGAGGGATGAAAAAAGGAGGCGCTTGCCGTCCGGCGACCACCGGAGGTCGGCGGGTTCGCGTTCCAGTCGGGTCAACTGGGCGATTTCTCCCTTATCCATGTAAAGGATGTGAATCTGGTTCGTTCCGTCGCGGTCGGCGATGAAGGCGATGCGCGATCCGTCGGGCGACCAGACCGGATTGCGCGCGCTGTAGGTGTCACCGGTCAATTCGCGGGTGCGTGAGCCGTCGAGAGCGGAAATCCAGAGCGCGCTGCGGTACTGATCCTTCATCTTGTCGGTGAAGGTCCGGGTGAAGACGACCTGTTTGCCGTCGGGCGAAATCGCCGGTCCGGTTACCGACTCCATGTCGTAAAACGTTGATTTATCGAGGACTTTCTTCGATTGGGCGGGCGCGGCGATGGGCAGCAGGCACAGCCCGAGGCCGAGCAGAAGCGTCAGGCCGGTGGTTCTTTTCATGGTGAAACCTTTAAATTGCCACGGATTACACGGATTCAAAAACCGCGTTGACTCCAGACTCTCGACTCCAGACTTTCTTCAAAGTTTTTTCAACATCGCCTTGGCTTCCTTCTTGTAGGCGGTGTCTTCGCGCTCGTGGTTTTTCGACAGGGGCGCGTCGATGACCCACTGGAGGTGTTCCTTCGCTTTCTTTTTATCGTTGAGCGACTGGTAGCACTCCGCGACGTAGAGGTGGTTTAGATAAAACTTCGGTCCGAATTCGAGCGCGGCTTCGAAGCATTCGAGCGCCTTGCGGTTGTCGCCGATGGACACCGGCCAGCCCGGAACCTTGTTGTAAATTCGGCCCAGAACGCGCCACGGCCCGCCGTAAAAGTAGGATTCGTCGAGTTCCAGCACCTTTTCGGCGCATTTCTGGATCGGCTTGATGAGGGAAAGACTTTTCAATACGCCCTTTTCCTGTCCGAAACAGCCGTAATTGACGCCGAGCCAGAAATTACCTTCAAGCGAGTCTTCGTTGAGGGAAACGGCTTCCTCTCCGTACTCGACGCCCTGCTGGTACAGCCCCAATTTTTCCTTTGCCGGAGCGGTTTCGCCGCGCCAGTAGTAAATTTCGGAAAGCAGGCCAAAGGCCCAGTCGCATTTCTGGTCTTTTTCAAGCAGCACCGCGATGGCATCTTCGGCCCGGTCGAGGTTGTCATCGGCGAGTTCGCGCTCGTTGATCAGGGCGCGGACCTTGGTGAAAACGGCCTTGTGTTTCATGAAGACCTCTCGCGGACCGCCGCCGGAGCGGCAACCGGTGTTTCGCGTGGGGAATCGTATTTTCTGGTATCGGGAAGTACGGACGGATGGTCCGTTCGGCGTGCACGATAGTTCAGAAGTATGTGTAAGGACAAGGGGTTGCAGAAAAGGTCTCGGGTTTCGGGTGTCGGGTTTCAGGTGAAAAACTTTCCTCCCATTTCCTTTCCGGGAAATTCCCGGTGCTTCCTTTCCTTCTGTTTCTGGCCCGTTGTTTGGAAACCTGAAACCCGAAACCTGAAACCTGAAACCTTTTTCTTGAAACTTGCGCTGAAAAGGCGACGTAGTGGAGTCGCATCCGGCACAATCGAACAGAAGTTCCAAAAAATTTAGAAATTTTTGCGAGGCACATCCGAAATGGCACTCAGTCGGACGAAGAAATTTTTGATCGTCGGTGGCGTATCACTGGTTCTCATCGTGATCGTTGCCGCCAGCTTGATGACCCGGTCCACGTCGGCGGTGAGCGTGGAAATTCAGGACGTGAAGAAGCGCGAACTCCTGGAATCCAAGGTTTCCGCCTCGGGCGAAGTTCGTCCGGTCGAGTTGTACAACCTGACGGCGGAAGTCGCCGGTCGGGTGACCGACATTTTCGTGAAGGAAGGGGACCTCGTCCGGGCCGGTCAGCCGCTCGTGAAGGTTGACCCGACGCAGCAGATCACAAGCCAGCAGAGTTCGGAAGCGCAGTTCCGCGCCGCCGAGCAGGACGCCCGCGCCAACGAGACGCAGGTTCTGACGGCTCGCAATCTGGTCACCCAGAACAAGGCCCAGCTTATTTCCGCGGAAGCCGATCTCCAGCGTTTCAAGGCCCAGTTAGCTCTTTCGGAAGCCAACCTCAAGCGGACCACGGAACTCCTCGAAGGCGGCGTTTCCTCCCGCGCCGACTACGATACGGCCAAAGCGAACTACGACACGGCCAAGGCGAGCTATGAATCGCAACTTGCGCAGGTTGAACGGATTCGGCAGCTCATCAAGGATGCCGAAATCGGAGTGAACCGCGCCGAAGCGGCGGTGAAAGCCTCCTGGCAGCGAGCCGGGTCGGCCCGGGCCAGCCTCGCCAGCGCGTCCGACTTCCTCAACCGGACGGTTCGAAAGTCTCCGATTGACGGCGTTGTTTCGAGTCTCCCGGTACGCGTCGGCGAGTTTGCCATCGCCAACCTGAGCAGCACGCCGTTGATGACCATCGCCGACATGTCGCAGGTCAATGTTGAAGTGAAGGTGGATGAAACCGACATCGCGAACGTGAAGGTCGGCCAGATCGCCAAGGTGAAGGTTGACGCGCTCGGCGACGCCGAAATCGAAGGCGAAGTGGTTGAAGTCGGCCAGAGCGCCGTGACCCGTTCGGGCCAGACCATCGCCGCCGCCAACACGTCGCAGGAGGCCAAGGATTTCAAGGTCAAAGTTCGCCTCAAGCCGAGCGAAAAGGACCGTAACCGGCTGCGTCCGGGGATGTCGGCAACCGCCGTCATCACCACCGACACCCGACGCAACGTGGTCGTCGTTCCGCTTTCGGCGCTCGTCAGCCGTGACGCGAATGAAACGTCCGGTGACAAGAAGGGCGGAACGCCCGCACCACAGCCGACTCCCGCCAACGACCAGAACAACAAGAAGGCCAAACGGCAGGATATTCAGGGTGTTTTCATTGAAAAGAGCGGGAAGGCCGAGTTTGTTCCGGTCAAGACCGGAATCACCGGCGACACCGACATCGAAGTGACGGAAGGTCTGGCGGAAGGCCAGAAGATCATCACCGGGCCGTTTACCCGACTCCGGACGCTCAAGCCCGGCACCGCCATCACCAAGGAAGGCAAGGATGGCGGCGGGGGAGAGAAGAAGTAGGGCAGTTAGTCGTCAGTGGTTAGCAGTTAGCAGTTAGTACTGAATAAAGCTAACCACTAACTGCTAGCTACTAACTGCTTGCAATTCCCGCCGCAACAACCAACATGGGAAGCGTTTTGCTCATCGGGTTCGTGACCCGCAAAAGCGGAACGCCATCCTGAATGAAAGTCGCAGGCCGCAATCCCCTTGGAGAACCCGATGACCATGCCCGTTTCCGCCAGCGCCCTCGCTCCCGTCGCTCCCCCGACGGCTCCGGCCGTCTCCACGATTATTGAAACCAAGGAAATCTGGAAAACCTACAAAATGGGGGATGAAACGATTCACGCCCTTCACGGAGTGAGTTTTTCCATCCAGCGCAACGAATACATTGCCATCATCGGCCCTTCAGGGTCGGGAAAATCGACCCTGATGAACCTGATCGGCTGTCTCGACACGCCGACGCAGGGGGAGTACTGGCTGAACGGAAAGCTGGTTTCAAAGATGGACGACGATGAACTCGCCCACATCCGCAACAAGGAAATCGGGTTCGTCTTCCAGACCTTCAACCTGCTGCCCCGCGCGAGTGCGCTTCACAACGTCGAACTTCCGCTGATCTACAACGGAACGCCCAGCGGCGAGCGCCTCAAGCGAGCCAAGGCCGCGCTCGAACAGGTCGATCTTGGTCACCGGATGAGCCACAAGCCGAACGAACTTTCCGGCGGTCAGCGCCAGCGCGTCGCGATTGCCCGCGCGCTCGTGAACAATCCCTCGATCATCCTCGCGGACGAACCGACCGGAAACCTCGATTCGACCACCAGCGAGGAAATCATGGCGCTGTTTGACGTGTTGCATAAACGCGGCAACACCATCATTCTCGTCACCCACGAACCGGACATCGCGGCCCATGCCCATCGCGTACTCACTATTCGCGACGGACGAATCGCCACCGATACCCGCAACCGCTGACGAGGAGTATTGTTTGATGACGCCGTTGCACCGGCTTTTTTTCAGGAACGCATCCGTCGGGTGCGTTCTTTTCTTTTTGTTTTTCGCCTTCCTGAATGGATTTGGCACCGCGGGCCGAGCCGGTGAAACGCCGAAACGGTCCGTGGCGGTCACTTTCGACGATCTTCCCGGAAATTCGGTTCGGGATTTCGACGTAAAACGGGCCTTCAATGAAAAACTGGTGGCGTCAATTCGGCGGAATCAGGTTCCGGCGGTCGGCTTCGTCAACGAGGGACAGTGTTACGACGGGGAAACACTGTTTGAATCGCGGGTCGAGATTTTGAAGCTCTGGACGGATGCCGGGCTGGAACTTGGCAATCACACCCGGACGCATCGTGACTTCAATCTGATAACGCTTGAGGAAGTCAAATGGGAAGTGGCGGAAGGGGAGGCGATTACGCGCCGTTTGTTGGCTGAAAAAGGCGGGAAACTCCGATACTTCCGTCATCCGTTTCTCCACACCGGTGGGACCGCCGAAAAACGGAAGGCCATCGAGGCATTTTTGGCCGGGCGCGGCTATACCCTTGCTCCCGTGACCATCGACAACGAGGAATGGGTCTTCGCCCGGGCCTATGAACTGGCCTTGGTGGATGGCAACGCCGCGCTTCAGAAGAAGATTCGGGATGCCTACGCTCCCTACCTTGAATCGGTCTTCGCCTATTACGAACGGCAGTCTGACGTCCTGTTCGCCCGCCAAATCAGCCAGATCCTCCTTTTGCATTCGAATCAGTTGAACGCAGATACCTTCGACGACCTGGCGGCGATGATGACGCGCCGGGGCTACCGCTTCGTAACGCTTGAAACGGCATTGACCGACAAGGCGTACGAAACGGTTGATACCTACAACGGTCCGGCGGGAATCACCTGGCTGCACCGGTGGGTACTTGGACCGGGCAAAAAGAAACTGCTGGTCCCGAATGAACCCGAAACCCCGGGATTCGTCTGGGAAGCCTCGAAACTGAGCCGGTCCTGAGCGTCGGCGCGTCGAATTGGATGAATTTTTTTACTTCGAGTGCTAACGTTCCACATCGTTCGGCTCGATTTCATTCCGAAAGACGGTACGCGTTGAAGATGACCGATCAGAGCATCAACGAAACCGCGACTCCCGCCCCCACCCGCGAGCGTCTGGAATTCACCATTCCCAGCGTCATCGAACGGATGCACGACGTTCTTAACGAACTGACCGAAAAGCTCGAATCGCGCGGGTTGGTGCAGCCTCATTCCCATCTTTTCGTCGCCCTGGACGAGGCCATCGCCAATGCCATCAAGCACGGCAATAAAAGCGACCCGACCAAAAACGTCCACATCACCGCCGAAATGGACGACGACGAGGTCACCTTCGTCATCACCGACGAGGGCGACGGCTTCGATCTGGCAAACCTGCCGGACCCGACCGACTCCCAATACCTGATGCGGCCCTGCGGACGCGGGGTCATGCTGATTTATCACCTGATGGACGACGTCGAGTACAACGAGCGGGGAAATCAGGTGAAAATGAAGAAAAAAGCCGAGAAATAGTCGTTAGCAGCGAGCAATTAGCCGTTAGTGGAATTTTCCTAAAGCTAACTGCTAACTACTGACCGCTAACTGCTCCCCGGAGGGAAGATGACCGCCTTGCGCGAGGGAATGCCGAGCCTGAATCAGTTGGCCGAACTGGAGCCGCTTTCGACCGGCGACATCATCGACCGCGCGGTTCAGATTTACCGGCACAATTTTGGGCCGCTCCTCGCCATTGCCGCCGTTCCGGCCCTCGCCACCTATGCCGGAACCCTCATGGCCACCTATGGAACGAGCGCCATCACCCGAGGCACGACGGTCTTCGGGGCAGTGATGCTGGCGGCGGGGTATCTGTTGACCTATCTGATCGGGCCGGTTCTGATGATGCTGGTCATCGGAGGTCTGACCCGGACGGTTGCCGACTTCATCATGCTCGACACGCCGATTTCCTTCCGGCGAACCTTCAAACTCATCCAGGGACGAGTCTGGACCCTCATCGGCGCTCAACTTATCGGGTTGATTCTGGTCGGGCTGGTCATGTTGATGGCCTTTTTTGTGCTGATGTTCGTCTTTTTCGCGATTATCGGCATTTTGAGTTTCATTATTCCGAATCTGCCGACAGCCCTCGGCATCGCCCTCGTCCTTCTGGCGGCGCTCGTCTTCGGGGCGGCAATTCTGATCGGATACAGCTACGCCTTTTCAAAGGTCATCTTCATCCCCTGTTCGATCATGATCGAGGGGCAGACGGCATCGGGGAGTCTGACCCGAGCCTTCAAACTCTCGGGAAACACGGTCTGGCGCGTGCTTCAGATCATCATGTTCGACTTCGCCATCGCCTCGGCGGTGATTTCGGCAGTCGGGATTCCACTGGTGATTTACGGGTTCATCACTGGCGAAATAAGCGACCCGCGTACCCTTCCGACGTGGTTTCTGATTGCCTTCAGCACGGTGGACCAGCTTGGGAAACTGCTCACCCTGCCGATTGCCACGATTGCCTACTGTCTTTTGTATTTTGATTGCCGCGTGCGACAGGAAGGCTACGACGTGGAACTGATGGTCGGACGCCTCGCACCCACCGCCCCGGCTCAGACCAGCTACAACCAGCCCATGCCGCCACGGGCCCCCCAGTATCCCCAGTACCCGCAATATCCGGGTGGGTACCGGCCTTCTCCCCCGGCGGGAAGCGTCCTTGGGTTGTAGTTACTTTTCCAGAACCTTCATCAGTGCCAGCACGATGTCCTCGCGCCAGTGCCGGGCGGCAACCTGAACCCCGGCGGGCATTCCCGCGCTTCCTTGTTCAACCCGAATCGCTTCCTTGACGGCAAGGTCGGAGGATGGTTTCCGGTCGGATTCCTCTCCCTGGGCGATTCGCGTCATCGGGACAACCCCGGCGGGCATTCCGAGAAGGTTAAAAAGGATCGTGTAGCTGATGGCTTCGGTCAGGTAGAAGCTCGCGCCATGTTTAAGCGGCGGAAGGCCGTCCACGGGACAGAGAATCGCGTCGTACCCTTCCAGCGCATTCAAAAACCGTTCGCGGTAGCGGGTTCTTTGGTCGGTGATGGCCCAGTACCCGGCGGCATTGAGGCGACGACAGGAACGGGCGGTCCGCGCCGCCGTTTTTTGGCCGAAAAGATCAAGTATCGGTCCGACCAGGGGCATCAGGAAACTCGGAATCAGTCCGACCCGGAAAAATTCATCCAGTACCGGCCAGCGTTTGTCGTTCCCGACGATGCGTTTGGGAGAATCCCAGCCTTCGGCATACAAAATTCCGATGTACACGGCAAAAGCTTCGGCAACGGCGGGCGGACTCCACCGTTCCACCGTCACGCCCGCCGCGCGGAGCTTCTCGGCGGCCTCGCGAACACCCCGGCGAATCCCCGGACTCGGCGTGAACACCCCGTTGTCGTCAAACATCGCCACCCGCAAACCTTTTAATTCAATTGATTTGGAACTGGTCCACGGAACCGGGGGAACGGTCGGGTCGGTCTGGTCGGGGCCGGGGGCACAGAAAACTTCCATCGCCAGTTCAAGGTCGGTGACGCTGCGCGCAAGCGGACCGGGCTGGCAGATGATGGCTTCCATTCCGGGAAAAACCTCGGCGTGACCGAGCATCGTCAGGCGGGTGGAGGTCGGCTTCAAACTTGAGATTCCGCAGGCGTTGGCGGGCAGTCGTACGCTCCCGCCGATGTCGCTTCCGAGGCCGAGCGGCGAGCCGTACGCCCCGATAATCGCCCCTTCGCCCCCGCTGCTTCCGCCGGGCGTCCGTTCCGGATCAAACGGATTGACGGTTCTTCCATAAAGCGGATTTTCACACTCGTTCGCCATTGCCATCTGGGGCAGATTGGTTTTTCCGAGAATCACCGCTCCGGCGTCGAGAAGACGTTGTACCAGCGGCGCGTTTTTTTCGGGGCGATGGATCGCCCGGCTCGGCAGCCCGAGCGTGGTCGGCGTGCCCACAAGGTCCCAGGATTCCTTCACCGTGACCGGGACGCCGTGGAGCGGCCCCCAGTTTTGGCCCGCCGCGCGAGCCGCGTCAGCGGCGGCGGCCCGCTCCCGTGCCTGTTCAAACAGGGGAACGACGACGGCGTTGAGCGACGGATTGATCGCCTCGATGCGCCGGATGTGGGCGTCCACCGCTTCGCGGCTCGAAATCTCGCCCGCGGCGATCATCGCGGCCAGTTCCGAGGCCGAGAATTCAACGAGTTTTTCAGGTTTCGGGAGGGACATAAAAAATTGGTCGCCGAATTTCGCCGTGTGGCCTACGGCTCACGCCGTAGGCTAACGGTATTTCGTCGCCTCCGGCGACTGATTGCTGACTACTAACTACTAACTGCTGGGTGCTGACTGCTGGCCGCTGGTTACTGGACCGTGAATTTGACCGTTCCGGCCGCCCCGAGGGTCACTACGTCCTGGGGCTTGAGAGCGGTTTCACGGACGCGGTTGGAAAGGTCGAAATTGAGGTAGGTGCCGTTTGACGAGCCGTTGTCGCGGATGACCACTTGCCCGTTGACGAGTCCGACCCAGAGGTGCTGCCCGGAAACCTGCGGATCGGAAACCACAATCTGGGCGCGGCTCGGGTCACGTCCGATGAAAATTCCCTGTGAAGTCAGGGGAAAGGACTGTCCCTGAAGTGGCCCGGCGGTAAAGACGATTTTCGATGCCGGGGCGGCCATCCCTGGGGAAAACAGCTCGGTCCGCATCGCCGGGGGCTGGGGCTGCGACGTTGGTGGAACGCTGTAACCCATTCCCATCGGTGCAGGTTGCGGCTGGGCGGCGGGTTTTTTCTTTCGGACCAGAAGAAAGACGACGACGGCGATGACAAGCAGGAAAATCCCGCCCCCCACGACCAGCCCGACGATGACCACCCCCGCGAGTACGCCCGCGCCGGACTTGTCCTCGCCCTTGGCGATATGTTCCTGGCAGTCGGTGATGAGTTTGCGGGCTTCGTTGTGGTCGGGGAACAGCGCGACGATTTCGCTGAAGTTCTTGCTCGCGTAGCTGTATTCCTGCTTCCAGTAATGATCCAGTCCCTCACGCCATTTCTGATCGACCGGGCTGACCTTGGTGTCCGTTCCGGCCTGCCGGACAAACTCCTGCGCCGTGCTGCTCGGAATGATGAAGTTGAACCCCTGAACTTCCTGCCCGTTGACCGTGTTTCCGCGGAACGTCAGCAGGCCGATGACATCGCCCTTGTCGTTGATGACCGGACCGCCCGAATTTCCGTGGGTCGTGTTGGCGTTGGTCTGAAGCACCGGCGCGCCTTCCGCCGATGTTTTCTTGGCGGAAATCGAGCCGTCGTTGGTGGTCGGTTCAAGCTGCGATTTGGCATCGAGAACTTCCGAATCCGCCGCGCCGGGGTAGCCGATGACGTAAATCTTGTCGCCGACCTGCGTTTTTTCCGAATCGCCGAGCCGCAGCGTCGGGGCATTCTTCGTTTCAACTTTCAGAATCGAAACGTCCTTGCCTTCACCCACAGGCGCACCGTACGCCTTGATTTCGTAGGGCAGCCGCGTCCCGCTCTGGAAAAAGACGAAATTGATTTTCTGGAAATTCGAAAGCTGCGCGCCATCGTTGAGCAGAATGCGGGCGGCCCGGACGATGGTTTCCTGATTGACGGGCTGGTTGGCGGCCCGAAGCGCCTGTGCCGCAAACTGCACGAGCAATTCATTCCGCATGTCCTCGTCGCTTTTCTTCAGATCGCTGACGACGTGGGCGTTCGTCATGATGTAGCCGTCCGGGCTGATGATGAACCCGGACCCGCTTGAAATATTGTTGGTCGGATATTGATTGCCGCGCCAGTACCACGTTCCGGTAAAGCCGGTGATGATCCGGACCACGGCGGGCTTGCTGTACATGTGAAGCCGGTTCGTGGGATTGACCGGCTGCGACTGCGCCGAAATCCGGGTCGGGGAAGCAATCCAGACCGGAAGGGCGAAAAGGAGGAGGGCGACCAGGATTCGGCGTCGGTTCATTTCGGTACTCGCGGAGTTCAATCGTTGAAATCGAAATTACGAGGATATGTACGGATAATAGTGGCGTGATGGTTGCGTCGCAATTTTTTCCAGTTTCGGAAATATGCTTTTTATAAGAACTTACCTTCCACCGGACGTTTTTACCCCTTCTTTTGCAAAAGGACCTTGAACCGGTCGCCGAAACCGCCCGGAACGAGAAAATGTTTTAGCGCGAGCCGTTCCTTGAGCGCCTGTGGCGTGTCGTTTTCAAAGCTCGTCATGGCCTGAAGGCGGTCAAGCAATCCCAGTCCAATCAGAAAATCCGCCTGTCGCTGAATTTTTACCGTTTGAAGCCCGAATTTTTCCCCGAAGTTCACGAGCGCGGAGAAATTCGCGTCGGCGGTGAGGTCCTGTTCGCCGACGCGCGCCAGAAAATCGGTCGTGACCTGATGATTGAAAAAGCCGCGAACCGTTCCGTCGGGTTTTTCCGAGAGGTGATCGCCGAGGTCACCGTAGTCGATGGTCAGCGTCAGCCCCCGCGCGAGCGCGCGCGAAGCGGTTTCGAGCCACCGGACGGCGTCAAGGTTGAGTTCATATTGGTGACCCTCGCGCAGCCGTAATTCGCTCATCTTTATATAAGAGGGGAATTCCGGGTTGTCTGCTTCGCGCCACGTTTCGACCGGCGCGCCGTCATTGGAAAGCTCGACAAACCACTCTTCCAGCTTTCCGTCCCGAATTCGAACCCGATGCACCGGCAGCGCGTCGATCAGTTCATTGCTGAACAGCAGCCCCTGAACTGGCGTTTCGGCCAGCGATTCAAGCGATACCCAGCGGACTTTTTCACCAAATCGCGCAAGTCGTTCCTTTTGAACCCTTTGAAGCGCGGGGCTGATTTCGGAAATGATGTAGTTCGTCGCCCGAAACGTGTCGGGAAAGCGGTTTTCGAGTTCGGCGAGCAGGTCGGCGGCGCAGTGGCCCGTTCCCGCGCCGCACTCGACGACCGAAAATTCCGCCGGTTTGCCCAGTTCTTCCCACGTCCGGACGGCCTGAACCGCCAGCAATTGCCCGAAATGCGCCGAAACACTGCTCGACGTGTAGAAATCGCCGCCGCGCCCGATGCGATCTTCGCGGGTGGCGTAGTACCCGTGGTTTTCGTCGTAAAGCGCGAACGCCATGAAATCCCGGAAATTCATCGGTCCGACGGCGAGGCGGCGGCGGAATTCGGGAATGGGGGATGGGGAATTGGGCATGGGAGTCGTTAGTGGTCAGCAGTCAGCAGTCAGTGAAAGACAATTGGTCATAGCCGGACCGAAGGGGGTCTATGGGAAAAAGTCGGCGACGCTTCCTTCAATGAGCGGGAGAATCCGCGAATCCTCGATGGCGGCAAGGCGATGGCCGATTCCGGCAAGATATTCGGCGTCGGAAGCGAACCCCATGAACGCCTCGACGCTGCTCTGGCGGACGAGCAGGGCCGCATCCCATCGTTCATCGGTCGGTCCGATGAGAAAATTGCCGCCCTTGCCGAGAAAAAGGAGCGAACCGCCCGACCGTTCGAGGTGGGGAAGGGTGTGTTCGATGTAGCGGCGGTAGGCTTCGGCGCCGCTGATCGGAGATTCCGGGGCGAGGTCCGGGGCGACGGAATAGTCGGCAACTTCGCGGAAACGAAGCAGATTGAGCATCACGACCGGCCCCGTGATGCCGCGCATGAAAAATGCCCGCCCTGATTCCTGCGTCGGTTCGAGGTAGGTTTGCTTCGGGGTTTCGTTCATTAAAAATCTCTGTTGTGAGTCGCGGGCCGTGGGCCACGTTTTTAAAGTTCAAGAAAAATCAGATCAGTCTGGCCGAAGGAAATCACATCGCCGGAGGTTACCGGGGGAAGTGCGGTGGAATCGTGGCGATATTCCACCCCGTTCAATTTGACCGGGGGAGTTCCGCAGACCTGAAGAAACCACCGGTTGGCTCCCGGTTCCAGCACCAGCTTGAACTGAACAATCGCCGCCCCTTCTTCGGGGATGTCGAGGCGCCTTCCCTGCGAATGTGATCCACCGCTCGAACGGCCAACCGGGAAATTACCATTGGAAATCGGGACCAATACGCCCCGACCCTTTCCGCTGACGATGGCCAGGCCGAATCCGTTGACGGAATCCTGTCTTGAAATGTCCTGGGGAGTGGTTTCGATGGCCCCCAGAAAATCGGCGATGTTTTGAAACCGCCGGTCCGGATCAGTCGCCATCGCCCGGCGGATGACCGCGTCGAGGTAAAGCGGAACGGCCGAATTTTCCTGTCTCGGGGATGGCGGCGGGGCGATCATTTTCTGTTTTAGAACTTCGAGCTGGTTTTCGTACCGATATGCCGACCGTCCGCAGAGAAGTTGCCAGAGCAACCCGGCGAGACAGTAAACGTCCGCTCTTGCGTCCATTTCCAGCCCCTTGATCGTTTCCGGCGGAAGGTAAATCGGGTTGCGAGGAATCATGACCACATCCTTTGGCGCAACGAAATCATTGAAGTTTTTCAGCATTCCCCGACAATTTTCGGTCAGAAAACAGCAGGCCGGGGAGAGTTCACCGTGGAGGATGCCGTGGCTGTGGGAATGAGCGAGGGCCGCCCCGATATCCCTGGTTACGGAAAGCGCCGTTTCCTGCCCCAACGACCCGGATTGGAGAACCTCATCGAGTGATTGACCTTTTAGAAAATCGGTGGCGTAGAAAAAGGCGTCCGGATCATGAAAATCGACGGTAAAAATATTCGGATGGCACAGGCGGGCGAGTTTTCCGACTTTGCGCCGGAACATTTCGACGCCTTCCGGCCAGTCACGCATCGTCGGAATCAGCCGTCGAACCACAAATCGCGAATGTGGCGGCGATTTCGCGAACGCCTCGAAAGTTTCGAGCCAGCCGTTCGTTCCCAGTTTTCGGACGATTTTAAAAGGACCGATGGATTCCGGAACGTCGTGCATTTTCTCCACCTTCGTCAGATTCACGTTCGCAGACCCCGAATTGCGTTGGGAGACGTCGGATTCCCGCTCGAAGACCTCGGATTCCCGCTCGAAGACTCGCTCCATCCGAGGCTAACGATATTTCGCCTGCTCCGCAGGCTTTCAATCCAGCCAACAAATCGTTACCCGCAAAATCGGCCTGATCCAGAAAACCGGAAATCGAAAATCTGAAATCAAAAATCTAAAATCCTCAATTCTCAATTACCTCAGCAGGTTCGCCGCCCGTTTGAGGGCGTTGGCGGCCTGCGCGGCGGCGATTTTTGCGGTTTCGCCGTCCTTTTGATTGATGGAGTGCCGGACTCCGGAAAAAACCTCCGCTCCGTAGCCAAGGTAGACACCGGGGGCGTAAACGACGTGGCGAAACCACGGACGTCCGGGCAATCCCGACGGGTCGGTCAGTGCGCGTTCGAATCGCAGCCGGATGCCGTTTCGTAACCGGCGGTTTTGTTCGGTTTCGGGCGTCTTTTCAAATTTTTCGGCAGCCTTCAGAAGATCGTTGGCCGCGGCGGTCAGGGCCGTGAAATCCGGCGCATCGGGGGCTTCCTTGTACTCCTTGACCAGCGCCTCGACCGACAGGTTGAGGTCGTTGGCGTATTCAAGCAGGTTCAGGCGGATGGAGGGCGATTCGCCAATCCGGTAGAGGAGCATCCCCATCACCCGCGCCATCGCCGCGTGGCGGGTGAAATCCGGGTCGCCGAATTTGGCCATCCAGGTAAAGCTGTCGTAGGTCGAGTGATACACGCCGTACGGCCCGCTCATGCCCATGTCGAGTGACGGAATTCCGGCGTGCTGAAGGAATCCCTGAAAATCCGAGCCGCCGCCGAGCCGGCTGAACGACACATCCTGTGCATTGGGAATCCGCGACCGCATGTTTTCGAACACGCTCCGCTTGCCGGAGGCGTCCGGCACATCGCGGAAAGTTTCCCGGGCAATTTCCCAGAGGCTCGCACTCGCGCCGGCCCCGAAATTGTCGCCGCTGACGGCAGTGTCCACGTTGATGTAGCAGACGGCTTTTTCTTTCAGTTCCTCAAGGCGTTCCTCAACCCACTCGGTCGAACCGAGCATTCCGTATTCCTCGCCGTCCCAACTACAAAACATGATCGAGCGATTCGGTTTCCAGCCCTGTTTGAGCATCCCGCCGAGTGTCCGGGCGGTTTCGAGCATCGCGGTCGTGCCGCTCGACGGATCGACCGCGCCGTAGACCCACGCATCACGGTGATTCCCGACCAGTACCCACTCGTTCGGCGCGGTTTTCCCGTCGATGACGCCGATCACATTCCAGATTTTTCGCTGTTGGTAGTCCATTTCGAGCTTCAGATGGACTTTTGCCGGTCCCGCGCCAACGTGATAGATGACGGCCAGGCCACCCTTGAAATTCTCCGGGGCGGCTGGTCCCTTGAGGTTTTCGAGAATCGGCTGGGCGTCGTTGTAGGAAAGCGGCTGAACCGGAATTCGCGGCATCAGCGCCGTCGCCGGACTGATGCGCGGAAAGCTGTCAATCGACGGGCCGGTCGGCGTCAGCGGGTCGCCGGGACACAAAAACGTATAGCCGACGCTCCCACGCTGGACGCAGTTGTCGGTCCGGTAGGGGCCGTCGGGATACTTGACGCCCTTTTTGAATCCGTCGTCCGCCGGGTCGGAATAGATCAGCACGCCCGCCGCGCCGTTTTCCTCGGCGACTTTCACCTTCACGCCCCGAAAACAATTGCCGTAGCGGACCAGAACGATCTTGCCCTTCACATCCACGCCGAGCTTTTTCAAGACTTCATAATCTGCGGGAAGTCCGTAATTGGCGTACACCACCTCCGCCGTCACGTCGCCCGACGGGGAATACCCGGCGAAGGTCGGGACCGCGCGATCCGAGCCGGAATCCGGGTCCTGGGCGAGGGCGGGTTCGGTCAGGGTGCAGGTGTATTTTTCCGGCCCGACCAGTTCAACCAGCCGCGATTTGGGGTAGGGCAGCCAGACCTTGTAATCGACAATGTCGGCGCGCAGACCGGCCTTTTTGAACTCATCCCGGACATATTCGGCGGTTTCGCGATCCTCCGGAGTTCCGGCGAGGTGCGGCTTGGCCGTCAGGCGGCGAAGCGTTTCGCGCGCGCGCTGGGGCGACGGCCCCGCCAGAATGGCGTTTTCAAACTTTGAAAGTTCTTTCTTCGGCATTTCCGGCGTGGCCGGCGTCTGCGCAAGGGCGAAATTCACTGAAAGAAGAGAAAATGAAACGGCGGAGGCCAATACGCTGCGGAAATTCATGGAGGAATTCACGTCTTCCGGGGTGATTTTGGGGATTGTCGGTGGTGTGAGGCGTTCTACTACTTCGGCTGGCGGGCGGCAAGAACAGGTTTCAGATTTCCGGGCAAACTTCAAAGGTGTCGGGTGTCGGGTTTCTGGTTTCCGGTAAAACCAGTTTTGAGTTTCCTGTTTGAACTCCATTCTGGACTCAAAACTCAGAACTTTGTCTTCACCTGAAACCAGAAACCCGACACCCGACACCTTTGAAGAAAAACCGACACCTTTCCCACGATTCTTCCGTCGTGTAATTTCCCTGAAGAAGGTCAATTCACACTTTTCGAAAGAAAATAATCATCAATGAAAGTCCTCAAATTCGGCGGAACGTCGGTTGGCGACGCCGCCCGCATCAACCAGCTTATCGACATCGTCGCGTCCGAGCGTGAGCGCGACCCGAAAATCGTGGTCGTCGTGTCGGCGATGAGCGGCGTGACGAACCTTTTGCTCGGGGCGGCTCACGCGGCGGCCAACGGTCGGCACTCCGAAGTCGAAGCCGCCCACAACGCGCTGCTCGCCAAGCACCGGACCGCGCTTTCCGACCTGGTCGAAAACGACCTCGTCCGGGAAACCCTCGACGGGGAACTGATTCGCCTGCTCGACCGCTTTGCCAAGCTTTGCGAAGGTATCTCGCTGCTCGGCGAACTTCCCCCGCGCGCGCTCGACTTCATCGCCGGAACCGGCGAACGCCTTTCCTCCCGTCTGGTGGCGGCGGCGATGAGGAATCGCGGCATCGAGGCCGAAGCCTTCGACGCCGACAAACTCGTCGTTACCGACGACAATTTCGGCGAGGCCACGCCCGATCTCGCGGCGACGACGGTTAACGCCCGCGCGACGCTCCTGCCGGTCATCGAAAAGGGGATCATCCCGGTCATCACCGGGTTCATCGGCGCGACGGAGGCGGGAATTCCGACCACGCTCGGACGTGGCGGCTCGGATTTCTCCGGCGGAATCTTCGGCGCGGCGCTCGAAGCCGACGAAGTCGTCATCTGGACCGACGCCGACGGCTTCATGACCGCCGATCCGCGCCTCGTACCCGACGCCCGGACGCTCGGCCAGATCAGTTACAGTGAGGCAGCGGAACTGGCCTACTACGGCGCGAAAGTCCTTCATCCGAAAACACTTGTGCCGCTCATCCCGAAGCAGATTCCCCTGTATGTGAAAAACAGCTTCAAGCCGGAACTGCCCGGCACGCGGGTGACAACCAAATCCGGCGCGTGGAACGCCGACATCAAGTCCGTCACGAGTATCAAAAACGTGGCGCTCGTGACGGTCAGCGGAAGCGGGATGATGGGACTGCCCGGCATCGCCGCCAAAACCTTCGTCGCGGTGGCGGCGCTCGGCGTGAACGTCCTGATGATTTCGCAGTCGTCCTCGGAAAATAACCTCTGCCTGATGGTCGGTTCGGACGAAGCCGAAAAGACGCGGGCGGCGCTGACGAAGGCGCTGGAAGTCGAATTTCACCACCAATGTATTGATACGATTGGGGTTCGCGACCGCGTGGCGATCATCGCGGCGGTTGGCGAGGCGATGCGGGGGTGTCCGGGGATCGCGGCGCGGCTGTTCACGGCGGTTGCCGAATGCGGCGCGAATGTCGTCGCCATCGCGCAGGGGTCGTCTGAACTCAACATTTCGTTCGTCGTGGACGAAGACGACGCGGGCAAGGCCGTCGCGGCGATTCATTCACGTTTTGAACTTGGTAAGTAGGAAAAAGTAACCCTCGCTGGCGCTCGGGGTTCCATACCGGTGGATGGATGTCTTCGGTTCGCGACCGGTATGGAATCCCGAGCGTCAGCGAGGGGAGGGTTATATGTGCCACTACATCACCGCCACTTTACCGGCGCGGGCGGATTTCAAAGCCGCCGAAGCGATTTTCAAATGTCACGGATTCGGGTTCGCTGAAAACGACAACCCGAATCTTTCCAGTCAGTTGGAGAAAGGCGACCGGCAATTTCTGACCGCCGGGAAGTATTGCGACTGCGGAACGTCGCTCGGGTCGTACCGCGTGGATGCCCGCCCGGCGGTATCGAAACGGGAACTCGACCAACTTCGCCGCAAAGGCTGGAGCGAGGCGAAAATCAACCGCTGGCTTGAGGAAAAGGCCGCCGCTTCCGAAAAGGACCGCCGGGGAGCGCGTCCCGAACTGGCTGGAACCGACCGGGAACTGGTCCGGTGGTTCGCGATGATGGATGAACTTTTTCAATCCGGCGCGGCGGACCGGGTTGGAATTCTGCTCCACGACTATTCCGGGTCGGTGGCGTCCGAAAAGATTTCGCTTTCCGCGACTGAAACGCACTCGCTGGCGGAATCCACGCCGTTGGTTCTGGGGGAGTTGGCGGAAGACCTTTTGTGCGTTTTCACAAAATAAACGTGCCCGTTTTTCCGATTATGGGAAAGAAAAAGCCCGCGCCGTCTGACGCGGGCTTTTCTACTTGAAACGGAAAAAGATCAGGTGAGTTTGGCTTTGAGCTTGCCCTCAAAATCCTTGATTGATTCCGCGACCAACGCCACGGCGATCAAATCGGTCAGGAGCGTTTCATCGTGAATGGCGAGGATTTTCTTTTTCAGGCGGATGCCGAGCGAGCCAAACCGATTTTCAAGAACGAGCAGCACCGCTTCGGCTTTGCCCTCGGCTTTTCCTTCCGCCAGTCCGATGGCCCTGCCCTTGGCGATTCCGATTCTTTCGACGCTGGTGACGTAGGGCATGAGAGTGAATTTCGCCTTCTGGATTAATGTTCTTGGTGAATCTATTCCTGACCGCTTCGTACGGCAATTTCCTTTCGTGCTTCCCAAAAGAAAAAGCCCGCGCCAAATGACGCGGGCAATTTTTTGAGGGACCTGTTGCCTGATCCCCGATCCTTTTTCTTCCTATTCTTCTTCGGTTCCCTCAACCAAAGAGGCGGCGACCACGCGGTCGCCGTCCGAAAGGTTGATGAGCTTCACGCCTTGCGCGGCGCGTCCGGTTTCACGAACGGGCTTCACGTCCACGCGGACGAGCTGGCCGTTTTTGGTGATGAGCACCATCTGGTCGTCGTCCTTGACCATAAGCGCCTTGACGACGCCGCCGGTCCGGTCGGTGACCTTCATGTTGATGACGCCGACGCCTCCCCGGCCCTGCACCGGGTATTCGCTGATTTTGGTGCGCTTGCCGAGACCGAGTTCGGAGATGGCGAGAACGTGTTCGTCGCCGTCCACCACGCAGACGCCGGTGACGTAATCGCCCTCGCGCAGCTTGATGCCGATGACGCCGTAGGCCGGGCGTCCCATCGGGCGAACATCCTTTTCATCGAAGCAGATGGCCTGTCCGTCGAAGGTGGAAATAAGAATCTTCTTGTTTCCATCGCTCATTTGGACTTCGATCAGCTCGTCGTCATTGTCGATTCCCATCGCGATGATGCCGTTCGACCGGATGTTGGCGTATTCCGACAGTTCCGTTTTCTTGATCGTTCCCTTGCGGGTGACCATCACGACGTAGCGGCCCTCGGTGAATTCCCGGACCGGGAACGTACCGGCGACCGATTCGCCGTCGGGCAGTTCCACGAGGTTCACGATCGCCTTGCCCCGACCGGCGGTGGCGGCGTCGGGAATTTCGTGGACCTTCACTTTATAAACCTGGCCCTTGGTCGTGAAGATCATCAGGAAGCTGTGGGTCGAGGCGGTGTAGAGCGAATCCACCACGTCCTCGGCCTTGGTTGCCATGCCGCGCCGACCGGTGCCGCCCCGGCGCTGCGTGCGGTAGGCCGACACGGGCGTCCGTTTAATGTAGCCGCCGCGCGTAATCGTGATGACCACTTCCTCGTCGGGAATGAGGTCCTCGATGGTCAGTTCGGTTTCCTCGTCCACGATGAGCGTCCGGCGGGGCTCGCCGAATTCCTTTTTCACTTCCTGAAGTTCCTTGACGATGACGCTTCGCAGAACGCTTTCATTTTCAAGGATTTCCTTCAGTTCGGCGATGCGCTTGATGATCGCTTCGTACTCATCGACGATCTTCTGCCGTTCCAGATTCGTCAGTTTCTGGAGCTGCATTTCAAGAATTGCCTGTGCCTGAATCTGCGAGAATCCAAATTGCGTCATCAGCCCTTCGCGCGCTTCCGGACCCGATTTCGACGCCCGGATGAGCTTGATGACGGCGTCCATGATGTCGAGCGCCTTCTTTAAACCTTCCAGGATGTGGGCGCGGGCTTCGGCCTTGCGGAGTTCAAACTGCGTCCGCCGACGGACCACGTCCTTGCGGTGCTCGATGAAGTAGTACAGCGTTTCGAGCAGGTTCAGGATGCGTGGCTGGCCGTTGACGATGGACAGGTTGATGATGCCGAAGTTGGTCTGCATCGGCGTCAGCTTGTAGAGGTTGTTGAGCACCACCTGCGCCACCGCGCCGCGCTTGAGTTCGATGACGATGCGCATGCCCTCGCGGTCGCTCTCGTCGCGCAGGTCGGAAATGTCCTCGATGCGCTTTTCATTGACGAGTTCGGCGATTTTCTCGATCAGTTTCGCCTTGTTGACCTGATACGGAAGTTCGGTGACGACGATGGCCTGCCGTTCGCCGCCGTTCTTCCCGACGTAGTCAATGGCCGCCCGCGCGCGCATCGTGATTGAGCCGCGCCCCGTGGTGTAGGCGTCGCGAATGCCCTTGCGCCCGCAGATGAACCCGGAAGTGGGAAAATCGGGACCTAAAACGTACTTCATCAGGTCCTCGACGGTGGCCGTCGGTTTCTGGACGAGGTGAATCGTCGCGTCCACGATTTCCGTCAGGTTGTGCGGCGGAATGTTGGTCGCCATCCCGACCGCGATCCCGGCCGAGCCGTTGACGAGCAGGTTGGGGAAGCGGGCGGGCAGAACCACGGGTTCTTCCTGCGAACCATCGTAATTTTCCTGGAAATCGACCGTTTCCTTGTCGATGTCGGCGAGCATCGCGTCGGAAAGACGCGAGAGACGAACCTCGGTGTACCTCATCGCCGCCGGGGCGTCGCCGTCGACGCTTCCGAAATTCCCCTGGCCGTCCACGAGGGGCATCCGCATCGAGAAATCCTGCGCCATGCGGACGATCGTGTCGTAGACCGCCGTGTCGCCGTGCGGGTGATATTTACCGATGCAGTCGCCAACCACGCGGGCCGACTTTTTGTAGGGTTTGTTGAAGGTGTTTCCGAGTTCATGCATCGTCCACAGCACGCGGCGGTGAACGGGTTTGAACCCGTCGCGGACGTCCGGCAGGGCGCGTCCGATGATGACCGACATGGCGTAGTCGAGGTAACTGCGCCGCATCTCGTCTTCAATGTTGGCTTGTATCAGCTTCTGTTCTTCCATTTTCTTTTTCGTTCTCCCGAAAAAATAAAACTCAGGACGACCTTCGGAAACGTCGGTCGTCACATTCCGAAAAACCCACAACCGATTGTGGTACGGATTTCAAGCGGTCCATCATAGCGTGGAAAACGACTGCTGTAAACCGGGGGGAAGTTCTTCCGTTTCAATGACTTGGCAAAAAGAAAAACTTCCGCGAGACTGTTGGCGTAAGACTGGTTCGCGCCCCTCCCGAACGAACACCGAAAGGACGATTCCTCCTCATGTCCGTTTCATTTGAAAAACCCGCCATCGGCCTCGCCCTGAGTGGTGGCGGTCCGCGCGGTCTGGCCCACATCGGCGTCATCAAGGCGCTGGAAGAACTCGGCATCCAGCCGGTGGCGGTGGCCGGTACGAGCGCCGGAAGCATCATCGGCGCGTTTCTCGCCGCCGGAAAAGGCTGGCGGGAGATGGCGGAAATCGCCTCCGAGACGAAATGGGTTCATCTTTTTAATGACAAGAATCTGATAACGTATTGCGAGAGGCATTTGCCGGAATCCTTTGCGGAATTGAAATTGCCCTACATTGCGGTTGCGGCGGAATGGAAACCGCGGCGGGCCGTGCCGATGCGGGAAGGGAAGCTATCGACCGCCGTGGCCGCGAGTTGCGCCATTCCCGGGGTCATCCGGGCCGTGAAGCGCGACGGGAAAAAGCTTTTTGACGGTGGACTGGCCTGCGGGCTTCCCAGCCGGTACGTTCGGGAACTCGGCGCGTCCTTCGTAATTTCCTCGGACGTGATGGGAATTTCCTCGACGCTCCGGGCCGTCGGCCTCGATCCCCGGGACCCCAAGGTGGCCCGGTATTTCCCGGCCCAGTATCGCGAGGCGGTCGAAGATTCTGACGTTCTGGTTTGCCCGGCAATACCGATGCGGGGAATGATTCCCGGGGCGGACAGTCTGGAATCGTTGATTGCCGCGGGCGAAGCCGCCGCTCGTTCGGCCCTTGCCCCCAGGCTGCGCGAAACGGCCTGACTGGCCGGAACTTCGGGAATTGCTGGTATTTACCGTTTTGACCGGGAAAAATATGGTGTACCTTGCCCAAAAGAGAATGAAAGTGCTATATGAAATTCGAGTCGTTTAACGACGGAAACTACCGTCCCTACGTTCGTGATCAAAGAGGACAGTCATCGACGATGCGTCTGAAGATCTGGTTCAACGGCGAAACCGAGCCGATTGACGCCCGCATGGATATGGATGTCGACAACGCCGATGCCTTGGGCATCCTGCTCTCGCAGGCGCGCTGGATTGCCGTCGATGGTGGCCGCCTCATCAACCTCGCGAATGTGCGGGTGATTCAACTGGTTTCCCCGAACGAAACGGCGTAAGGACGACGGTTTGGCAAGGGTGAACACGTTGGCTCATCAGCCCTGATTCCGGAGTAGCGCGATGCTTTTCAGCAAGAAACCAACCCGAAAGATGACCATGCTCGAATACGGATCGGTGACCGGACTGGTCATCGGGCCGAGCGAGATTTCTTCGGACGGTAAAACCTACCAGCTTTTCGAAAATCCGATTCACCTGAAGGACACCGCGCCCAAACCGCTTGATGTGAGCGAGTTTACCGGCAACGTGATCAAGGTGGCGGGCAGCGTGGGCACCGACACCGTCTACGAAGCAAAAGTTGTCCAGATGTAACGCGCCGGACTTTTCTTCCGGCGTTCTTTCTCTCCGTCCCCTCATTTCGAACGATTCGCGGGAGATTGTTTTCCCATGGTGATCGAGTTACTGCTCTACATCGCGGTTTACGCGACGTTCGGATTTCTGTTCGCGCGGTTTGGTCTTCGGACCTCCGCAGGACCGCTCACCAATCTCCAGGCCGTCAAAATCGCCCTGCCGGTTGGACTGGCCATGGCCGGAGCGACCATGTTTTTCGGTCGTTGAACGACCGGAAATCAAATTCAATCAATCACTTGAATGCTTAAGGAGGGACACCCTATGGGTCAGTATGTGAGAGAGGAATACCAAGGCTATCTCGGCGGAGCCTTTCATGATTACGCCTCGGGGTTCGGGGATCTGATTTCCGGATTCATCGAAAGCATCGGCGGACTTTTGAAAACGCTCGCCGAAGGCGTCATCGCCCTGATTTCGACCCTGATGCAGCCACAGGCGCAAGCTCCGGCAAATTGAGATTTGAAAATGGAGCATTGAGAATTCAGGTGGAAATCCGAAATTCTCATTCGTTTTTCCGTTTGGAATCTCAAACCTGAAAACCACGGTTCGCAATGAACGTTACACTCAACGGTCCAGTCGGGGAATTGGAAGCGATTCATGAACTCGCCCCCAATCCGTCCGGCTGGGCCGCTGTCGTGTGTCATCCGCATCCGGTTTATGGTGGGACCATGCACAACCGCGTGGTTGTCCGCATCGCCCGCGCGTTTCTTGCCAACGGCGCGCACGTTTTACGCTTCAATTTTCGCGGTGTCGGGACCAGTCAGGGCGGATACGACGGCGGCGTCGGAGAACAGGAAGACGTGGCCGCCGCTTTTCAGTACCTTAAAAAAGAGCACCCCGGTTTGCCGCTCGCGCTCGGCGGATTTTCCTTCGGTTCGTGGGTCGGTTTTCGCGCCTCCCGCAACGAGGAAACCGTTTCCGCCCTGCTCGGCGTCGGCATTCCGACTCGGCACTTCGATTTTTCGTTCCTCAACCGGTCGGTCCTGCCGAAGTGGATCGTCCAGGGCGCGGACGACGAATTCGGAAGGCCCGAAGACGTTCGGGAAGTCGTCGAAGCCCTTGCCGAACCCAAAGGTCTGACGGTCGTCCCCGAAGCCGACCATTTTTTCAGTGACCACATCGACGTGCTTGCCGCCGAACTCGATTCCGCCGTCAAACGGCTCGCGGCGCACGCCCGGAAAGGCTAGGGAAACTCAATGCCGACCGCCGTTTCCGAAGAAGAACGCGCCACCCCGAACCCGGTCGTCGAATCCGACGAACCGGTGGAATCCCTCGCAACCACCGCGAAGGAAGAAAGTTTCAAACAGTTATTGCGGGAATTCGTGATGGGCGACAACCAGAACCCGGACAGCGCCCCCGGACTTCAGTTTTATGTCGTCTTTGCCGCCCTGATCGCCGCCGCGCTGGGGTTTGTCATCATCCTCGCCGTGATTATGGGGGTCATCAATCTCTTCAGGGGATGAAAAGGGGAAAAGAGAGGGTTGACGGAGCCGAAATCTTCGTCTATCTTCGCCTTTGCCTTTGAAAAAAGGCGTTTGACACACACGGGGGTATAGCTCAGCTGGGAGAGCGCTGCAATGGCATTGCAGAGGTCAGCGGTTCGATCCCGCTTACCTCCACCACATCGAAAAAGGCGGGACGCAGAAAACGTCCCGCCTTTTTGATTTTCAGGGTCGGAAGTCACCCGACAGCGCGCATATATAATAGGATCGCGCGCGTACGATGCAAAAAGCCGGAAAGTTTCAGGATTCGGAAGCCTCCCGGGGCCTCCAGTAACTCCGTCATTTCCGACTTTCCCGCTGCATTTTACGATATTCCGCCACCGCGACCTCATGTTCCGCCGCCGTGGATGAGAAACGGTGGCGTCCGCCCGGTCCCAAGACGAAAAACAGATAGGTGGTCTGGGCGGGATTCAACGCCGCCTCAATGGATTTCTGTCCCGGACAGGCAATTGGCCCAGGCGGCAATCCCGTCGCGACGTAGGTGTTGTATGGCGACGATGACCGCCGATGGACCGGGTTGTTGACGTTGCCGTCCCAGGTCCCGGCGAGTTCCGCGGCGTACATAAAGGTCGGATCGCACTCCATCCGCATGCCTTTTTTCATCCGGTTGTGAAAAACGCTCGACACCAGCGGGCGTTCCGCGTCGTTGGCGGCCTCTTTTTCAATCATCGAGGCAATGGTCATCACCTGCCGGACGGTCAGGCCGAGCGCGGCGGCCTTCTGGCGCATTTCGGGCGTGAAGACCTTATGAAACCGGGCGACGGTTTCCGCCACGATGTCTTCGTTCGTTGCCCGTTTCGGAACAATGTAAGTATCAGGAAAGACATACCCTTCCAGCGTCGTGGCGGTCGGATCGAGGTCACGGATGAGATCCGGCCGTCTTAAAACCTCGGCGATTCTATCCCCCGGTTTTTTCTCCGGCAGGAGTTTCGTGATGTCGAAAATGTCGCTGCCCTCGCGAATGGTCAGTTTCCGGGTGGCAATCTGACCTTTCCGGATTTTTTCCAGTGCCTGAATCGGTGAAATCGGCGATTCAAACTCGTAATCGCCCGCCTGTAGGCTTCGGCTTCCCGGGTTGAGTGTGAGGTAGAGCATTGCGGCGTATCGGTTGGTGATCACCCCGTTTTCGAAAAGGATTTCGATGACCCCACGCGACCCCGTTCCGGCGGGGATGGTGATGATTTTGCCAACTGCCCGATGCGTCGAAGGCACTTTCAGCGAGCGGTACAGTGAAAAAAGGATGCCACCGCCGACCAAAACGCCGACCAGCAGTACTAAAAGCAAACCGTTACGAATGCGCGCCATAAATCTCAATCAGGTTTGAGGTAAGGGAAGCCGCGAACAGTATTCATCCACGTCCGTTTTGTCACCTGAAAAACGCGTTTTTCCGGTTTTGTGAAGGTCCTTTTCGTTTTCAGGAAAGTACGGGGGTTGTTCCTTGCGCTTTGTGGGTAAATGAACGAAGTTGGTTTCAGGGTCTGCCGCTTACCGGAAACGGTTCGATTGTTTCGACTTGGCGGCGGGGCTGCCCGAACCAGAACGAATCCCGTTTTTCGAAAGTTTGCCGATTTCCTCGCATCGCGTTTCAAGCGACCGGACGGGGAACGGCCATGAACCGACTTCCACCCCGGAGAACGCCACAATGGCCTCACTGAACGTCCTGCGCGAAGCGAGCTGTGCCGAAGGGTTTTGCTCGCTTGGCTGCATCGCCTGGTTGTACCGCAAGATTCGCGGCTCGTTTTTCCTTATCGTCGGCAGTCATACCTGCCAGTTCTTCGTCCAGTCAGCGCTCGGAGTAATGGTTTTCTCCGAGCCGCGATTTGCCACGGCGATTATTGAAGAAGGGGATCTCGCGGCCAAAACCGCCGATTTTGCTCACATTGAACTGGACCGGATTGTCGGCGAAATCGTCAAGGAATACGACCCGACCATCGTTTTTCTCGTCGGGACCTGCCCGTCGGAAATCATCAAGGTCGATCTTGAAAACATCGGCGAAATGTTGAGCGAGAAATACGGTCGTCCGGTGATGTTCGCGCCGGTTTCCGGCCTCGAACATACGTTTACGCAGGGCGAGGACGGCGTGCTTCAGGCGCTGCTTCAGATTTCCCCCACCCCGACCCCGGAAATGCCACGCGAACTTGTGCTCGTCGGGGCGGTGGCCGACACGGTCGAGGATGAAATTCTCCAGCAACTCAAGGCGCTCGACATTCCGGTGCGCGGCGTTCTCCCTGCGCGCGACCCGCGCAAGCTGCCCGCCATCGGGCCGAATACGGTCTGCGTCGCCCTTCAGCCGTACCTTTCGATGACCATGCGCGCGCTCAAGGGACGCGGCGCGGAAGTTCTTTCCTGCCGGACGCCCATCGGGCCGGCCGCCTCGCGCCAGTTCTACGAAACCATCTGCCGCGCCTTCGGCAAGGAGCCGCCCGCGGTTCTGGCCGAACTCGAAGCCGAAGCCTGGGATCGCATCGGGCCGGAACGCCAGATGCTCATCGGCAAGCGCATCGCGGTCGTCGGCGACAACCTGCTCGAACTGCCAATCGCCAATCTCCTGAATGAGATGGGGGCGGAAATCGTTGAACTTTCAACGCCCTACTTCAACCGCAAGGCGATGGCCGCCGACATCGACTGCCTGCCGGACGGGCTGACCGTTTACGAAAAACCCGATGTCATCTCGCAGGCGCAGCGGGTTATCGACCTCAAGCCGGACCTTACGATCTGCGGCCTCGGCCTCGCCAACCCCTTTGAATCCAAGGGATTGCCGACGAAATGGTCCATCGAGTTCACCTTTACCCCGATTCACGGCTTCCAGCACGCGAAAGACCTCGCCGAAATCATCGCCCGACCCGTCAAACGTGGAAACCTCATGGCCCAGCGCGGGTGGTACGTCAACCAATAGTCCGAGAGTCTGGAGTCTGGAGTCGAGAGTCAGTTCAACCGCAAAGTCTGAATGGGTTCAACCTTTTAAAAAACCTGTTTTAGACGAAGACTCAATACTCACAGATCCAGACCTTTTCCGGACTCCAGACTCACGACTCCAGACTCTGAGACTTTTTAAAAAGATGAGACTTCATTACTGGACATACGAAGGCCCCGCTCACGTCGGCGCGTGTCGCGTCGGCACGTCCGTCAACGGCGTACACACGGTTTTGCACGCGCCGGGCGGCGATTCCTACACCAGCGTGCTGTTCACGATGATCGAACGGCAGTGCGGATTTCCGGCCGTGACGAACGTCAGCTACGGACGCAAGGAAGTCAGCACGACGGGCATTGACCGGATGATGACCGTGGTGGAGCAGGTCGAGCAGTCGCACCACCCGAAGGTGATTCAGGTGATTCCGACCTGTACGTCGAATCTTTTGAAAGAGGACGTCGGCGGGGCGCTCAACCGGTTGCAGTCGAAATGCGACGCGCAACTGGTGTTTCTCCAGTTGAACGCCTTCTGCGAAAAGGAAGATCAGGGCGCCGACATGACCTTCGGCGGTCTGGTGGAAAATCTCGCCACCGGAAGCGGCGAGCGGACGCCCGAGCCAAGCGTGAACATTCTCGGCCTGACGCGGCTCGGATTCCGGCATCGCGACGACCTGCGCGAACTGACCCATCTGCTCAACGAATGCGGCATCAAGGTCAATGCCGCCCTGCCGCTCGGCGGGAGTGCCGGGGATTTTCAGAAGCTCGGGCAGGCGTGGTTCAACATCGTGCCGTACAAGGAAATCGGCCCCCGCGCGGCAAAGGTCCTGAATGAGCGGTTCGGCCAGCCGTGGATCGAGCACGCGCCCATCGGGATTCAGGCGTCCATCGAATTCGTGGATCTGGTGCAGGCGAAAGTCGAGGAACTGGGCGGTCCCGTCGGGACCTACCGCCCGCGTCCGGAAGATGTGAGTCGCCTTCCGTGGTACACCCGTTCCGCCGACAGCCACTATTTGACGCCGAAACGGTCGTTCATTTTCGGCAATGCCTCCCACGCGCTGGCCGTGGCCCGGATGATGGATGAGGAAATCGGCATGCGTCCGGTGGCCGTCGGGACCTACACGCGCGAGCATTCACAGGCGTTTCTGGCCGAGTGCGCGGCGCGTGGCTGGAACGGGTTTTACTCCGACGATTTCAAGGAAGTTGAAAAGAAAATTTCCGACACCCTGCCGGATCTGGTGATGGGAACACAAATGGAGCGGCACTCGGCGCGGCGCCTCGAAGTGCCCGCGACCGTGATTAGCTGTCCGGCGCATGTGACTGATTTCCCGGCCCGTTACGCACCGTTTGCAGGATGGGAGGGAGCTAATGTAATCTTCGACGCCGTAACACACACATTAACGCTCGGTCTTGAATCTCATCTGATCGAGATGTTCCGTGAATTGCCCGGCGTCGATCACGACCCGGTGCTCGGTTCGGTCCGATTGCCGGACCTGCCGGAGACCACGCCGAAGGCGGCGGTCGTGAACGAAGAAGTGGCTCAATCGACAAATGGCGCGAGCGTACCGGTGGCGGTGACGTCCGTCGCTCCCGTCGAACAGCCCTTCACCGGTGATCCGGTATGGTCGGAGGCGGCGCTGGCGGAAATGAAGAAAATTCCGTTTTTCGTTCGCAAGAAGGCCATGCTCAACACCGAGAAATTCGCCCGGGAACACGGCATCCGCGAGATTCTCCCCAAAACGATTCACGAAACCCGCGACGAACTTTCGCGGAAGTGAACGCCGGGGCCAGCGGCGAGGAGATTATTCGAGAAGATGCTTTATCTTTATATCGGTTTGGGAGTCATCGCCGTCGTTCTTCTCGGCGTCTTGATGTTCAAGAGGAAGAAACCCGACGCCGCCGGACTCGGGATCGGTCCCGGGCCGGCAACTTCCGAAATCGACAACGCCGAACAGCGACGTCGGGCCGAGGAAGAAGCCCGTCAGGCTGCCGAGGCGCAACGGAAGCAACAGGAAGCCGAAGCCAGGAAACAGGCTGAAGCGGAATCCCGCCGGGCTGAAGAACAGCGCAAGGCCGAGGAGGCCGCGCGACAGGCTGAATCCGCTCGACAGGCCGAGGCGGCCCGTCAGGCTGAAGAAGCCCGCCGTGCCGAGGAAGCTCGTCGTGTCGAGGAACAGCGACGCGCCGAAGAAGCTGCCCGGCAGGCCGAAGCCGCTCGACAGGCTGAAGCCGCGCGTCAGGCCGAAGAGGCCCGTCGTGCCGAGGAAGCCCGCCGGGCTGAAGAAGCGCGCCGTGCCGAGGAGGCCCGTCGCGCCGAGGAAGCCGCCCACCTTGCCGCCGAGGAAGCTCGCCTGGCTGAAGAAGCCCGCCGCGCCGCCGAAGCGCAGGCCGCTCAGGCCCGGACCCCTGTTTTTGAAGTGCCGCTGGAAGATCCGACTCCGGCCAAGCCCGAAACCAACGAAGCCGACCAGCCGGTGTACTTTACCCCGCCGAATGCAACCATGCCGTTGTCTTCAATGACTCCGGCCGTGATTGCACAGGCCACCGGCAATTTTCAGGCGAGCGAGGAGCTTCACAAAATCGCTCAACGCGTTGCCCGGACCATCGTCAGTGACATCAAGATTTACAACCCGCAGAAAATCGAGCAGGGGATTGCCCAGAAAAACCTCTACGACCTGCTCAAGAAAGAATTCGATCAGGGCTTCAGAACCTATGAAGATCGGGTCGATCCGGTTGTACGCGGGGAATCGAGCTACCTGTTCGAAAACATTGTGAAAACGCTCTGCAACGGTGATCCGAACGTTCTCGGCACCAATTTTCCCATGGATAAAGTCAAGTAGTTCAAACGTTTAACCGAAAAGAAATCGCGCGGTGACTGATCCTTCAGTCCCGCGCGTCTTCTTTTTTGAACTCATGTCGAGTCATTTCGGTGTTTCCAGTGTTCCGGAACGTAGGCGTCCTTTTTTCGCGGCAGCCGTTCCGGGTGGGTGAGGGCCGTCACCGCCGGTGTATCGCTTTCGTGAAATTCCTCCCACGTTCCCGAAAATGCGATTCGGCCGTTTTCGAGAACCCGAACTGAAGTTCTGGAGGGATGGGCGGCATCAGCGGGGAGGATTTCAACCCCCGATTCGGTTTGAACGGCGACGTGGTGTGAAAGATAGGAAATCTGGTTGAGTTCCTTTGAAACAAACAGCCCCGAAATGCCGTGGATGTCGCGTCCGCGAATGATGAGGTCGAGGATGTGCCGGGAATTGACCGGATCCAGACCGGCTGTCGGCTCGTCGTAAAACATGATTTTCGGCCACCCCACCATGGCCCGGGCAAACTCCAGCCGCCGGCGCATCCCGCCGGAAAGTTCCTCGGGAAGTTTGTCTTCATGCCCGTCGAGTCCGACGAAGGCGAGCAGCTCCGACACCGCCGCCTCGGTTTCCTCCTCGGAGACTTCGTGTTCGCTCAGCCGAAAGGCGGTGTTTTCAAAAACCGTCATCCCCGTAAAGAGCGCTTCATCCTGAAAAACGAATCCCATCTGCCGACTCCGAATGTCGAGCAGGGCGTCTTCAGGAAGGTTTTCGATTTCCCGACCGAAAACGAAGATTCGCCCTGAATCGGCGGTTTCAAGTCCGGCGGCGGTTCTGACGAGAACCGTTTTTCCTGATCCGGTCAGTCCCGTAAAGCACAGCAACTCACCGGGTTGCAGTTGAAAACTGACGTTTTCGAGTACGTTTTCGGCATCGAACGAAAGGGCGACATTCTGAAATTCGAGGGCGGATGTGGTTGTCATCGGGGGCCTCCGTGAAGCCGCGAATGGAAACACCTGGTTCCATTCTCCGCCGCCGATGGCGCGAGGGCAAGGAATCGTCTTTTCGGGCGTGCGCGGCTGGGGTAGGGTGCGTGGGCAATTCCAAAACCGCATTTTTCCTTCGAGGCCCGCTATGTCATCGGTTCAGGTCGTCGAATACGACTCGCTTACCAACGCCGAATTTCTCGAACGTCACGCCAAGGCCGGGTGCATCGGACTGGCCGGCGGTCCCCACATCATCGAAAAAATGATCCGCCGCGCCCAGCGCCGCCAGCGCGACGACGGTTCGTGGAGTCTGTGGGGGCATGCCTTCGTGTTTCAGGGAAAACGCCTCGACGGTCAGCACTGGGTCATCGAGTCCGATCTGGACATCCACCGGCGGATTATCCGGCTCGGCGTACAGGAAAACCGGGTCACGAAGTACCACGATGACGAATATTTCACCAATCTCGCGGTTCTCGATTTCGGGCTGGACGAGGCGCGGGCGACGCAACTGCTCACCGAGGGGCTGAATTTGCTGGCGAGCAATACGAAATACTCGTTGCGGGAGGTATTTGGGACCTTTCTGTCGCTCCACGAAGACCGATTGCGGGAACGTCGGAACATTCTCGAACGCGACCGCGCGATGTTCTGCTCCGCGTTTGTCCAACACCTGTTTTTAACCGTGGGAATTGATTTCGCGCCCGAAATCGAGACGAAAAACACGACCCCGGAAGACATCGCGCAGACGGAACTGCCTCATACGAGGTACGTTTTGGCCCGGCCGGTTCAGAAACGGCGATTGAAGTTACCGATTCCGGCGAAGGTTCGGGACACGATCAAGCGATTGACGTAAGGCAAAACACAAAGACACGAAGGCACAAAGACACAAGGAAAAACTCACCGGATGATTTCGATGGAGAGAATCCGGTCGCCCCGGGTGAGTTTGTCCATCACGTCGAGACCGTTGATGACGCGCCCGAAAACGGTGTACCCGCCATCGAGATGGGGCTGGGGGGTGTGGCAGAAGAAAAACTGGCTGCCGCCGGTGTCCTTGCCGGAAAGCGCCATGCCCACGGACCCGCGTTCGTAAGGTTTTTCATTGATTTCACAGCGAATCTGATAGCCCGGACCGCCGTTGCCGTCGCCGCGCGGATCGCCCCCCTGAACGACGAAGTTCGGGACGACCCGATGAAAGGTGATGTCCTTGAAAAAACCTTTTTCCGCGAGGGTGACGAAGCTCTCGACATTCAGCGGGGCATCTTCCGGGAAAAGTTCCACCTGAAGCGCGCCCTTGGTGGTTTCGATAATGGCCTGCGGGTTCAAACCGTAGAGTTTGACGATGCGCTGATAGAATTTTTCATCCCGACCGGTCCGGCAGATGCCGATTTTCGTCCTGATGTCGGCTTCCTGCCGCTCTTTTTCGGCCACGCTCATCTTCTTTAAGAGAATTTCGCCCGCTTTGCGGCGCGTGAGGTAGTCGGGATCGCGAAGCGCAGTCTGAAGCGCCTGTTTGGCGGTCGGTGTGTCGTATTTGGAAAGCGCGTCAAGAATTGCCAGCCGCGCGTCGTTCAATTCGTCGTTTTTGGTGGACGGAAGCGCCGCCACCAGTGCGTTTGAAATCTGCTCGTCCAGCGGGAGTTCCGCCAACGCCCCCGCCGCCGTCGCCCGGACAAGTACATCCGGGTGTTTCAATTCACCCAGAAGAAACGGTAACGCCTTGGTCGGATTGTGTTTGACGTAGGCGGGGATAAGCGCGGTTCTGGCGCGGGCGTCGAGTTTTGAGACTTTTGAAAGTTCTTCGAGGTAGGCCGCCAGCCCGGCGTTCCCGACCGGGACAACCTCGGCTCCGGCGCAGAAGTTGGCGATGTTTTGCCAGCCGTCGAGGCTGATTTGAATTGCGCCGGGTTTCGCACCCATTGGCGGAAGGCCCAGAAACGCATTGGTATCAAGTTTGGCGACCGCAATTTCGGTTTCCGGATTCGACCCGATCCCGCCGGTGGGAAGGGTGCGCAGTTCCAGCAGAGGGGCGGCGGCGGCGCGGGCTTCGAGGTCGCCGAGCGCCGTTGCGAGGGTCAGGGCATAGGGGAGTCCTTCCCAGGTTGCGCGCTCGGCGTCAGGAACGGCCTTCAGTTTCTCGACCTGTTTTTCGAGTTGTGCCGCCAGCGGGGCCACCGCGGCGGCGTCCTTGCTCGCTCCAAGCGCCCGGATGGCGCAAATCCGGACGTTGAGTTCCGGGTCCTCCAGTAATTTGATGAGCGGCGCGGTCGCCGACGGATCTTTTATCGGTTGGAGCGCTCGCGCGGCGTTGGCCCGGACAATCGGATGTTCATCGGTCAACGCAGCCAGAAGGAGTGGAACAATCGGTTTCGCTTCGGTGTTGTTGGGAATCCCGGTCGTGCGCGCGAGGGCGTTGCCCGCGTGCCAGCGGACCGTGGCGTTCGGCGATTTCAACAGCTTTGCGAGTGCGGGAATGGTGATGGATTTGCGTACCCGCAGGAGTGCCGTGATGGACAAATTTGCAAAAAGTTCGGCGTCGCTTCCGGCTTCTATTTTGGCCGTCGGTTCCGGAAGACTGTTTAGAAGCGCTTTTACCAGATCGCCAACCTGTTGATCTCCAAGGACTTTTGCACTTTCCGGATTTGCCAGGATTTTCCCGATGGCCTCGGCGCAGCGGGCTTTCACCAGCGCCGGTTCGCCATTTCGGGACAGCATTTTCATCAGATCTTCCGTCCCGCGGGGTGCTTCAATTTCACCGAGGCCAAAGGCGGCGAGCGCACGGACGCGCGGGTTGCCATCATCGTTGAGGCGTTCGATGAGGCTGTCGGCCCCTCGTTCATCGCCAATGCGACCTACCGCGAGACAGGCGCGCCGCCGGACCCGGGCATTCGGCGAGTGGAGAAAGGTTTTCAATTCTTCGGCACTGAAATTGCGCTGATCTTCAAGCTGGAGAAGCCGTGCGAAGGCACGCTGGGCCGAGTTGATGCGTCCGAGGACGGGCGGAATCGTGGATTTGGTGTCCTGGGCAAGAAGCGGAAGGGAGAAAATTGCCGCGAATGTCATTGAAACGCAAAGGCGCAAAGGCGCAAGGGCGCAAAGGACGATCGACTTTCTAAAGTAGTTCTTGCGTCTTAGCGTCTTAGCGTCTTTGCGTTTCATGCGTTAGTCACCTTTTTCCCGTTGATGAAGACCGCGACCGGCGCGCCTTTGAGTTCCCAGGTGTCGAACGGCGTATTCCGACTTTTCGAGGCCCATTCGGAAACATCGACCCGGACGGTTTTTTCAATATCCAGAATGGTCACGTCGGCCGGTGCGCCGACCTTCAGCGTACCGCCGGGCAGGTTGAACAGCCGGGCCGGACCGGTCGAAAACAGTTCCACGATGCGCGAAAGGGAAATGCCGTTCGTCCGGTGGAGTCGGTCGAGCATCAGACTGACGGCCGATTCAAGGCCGATAATGCCGAAGGGCGAGTGGGGAAGGACCTGGTCCTTTTCCAGACCGGTGTGGGGCGCGTGGTCGGTTGCGATGGCCCCGATGGTCCCGTCGGCGATACCTTCGAGCAGGGCGTCAACATCGGCTTGCGTCCGGAGGGGCGGATTCATCTTTGCGTTCGGGTTGTAGCCTTCGGCCAGTTCCTCGGTCAGCGTGAGGTGGTGCGGCGTGACTTCGCAGGAAACCTTCAACCCTTCCGCCTGTGCCCGACGAACGAGTTTCAGCGAACCGGCGGTGCTGAGGTGGGCGATGTGAATGTGCGCGCCAGTCAGTTCCGCGAGAACGATGTCGCGGGCGACATCCACCTCCTCGGCCGCACGGGTCATTCCCCGCAGACCGAGAAGGGTCGAATAGTGACCTTCGTTGATGATGCCGCCAGCCGCAAGGTCTTTGTTTTCACAGTGATCCACCACCGGAATCCCGAAATCGGCGGCATATTCGAGTGCCCGCCGCATCATCTGGGCACTTGAGACGGAATGTCCGTCGTCGGAAATCGCGACCGCACCGGCTTCAACCATCCCTCCGATTTCGGCGAGCGCCTGGCCTTCGAGGCCCTTGGTAATCGCGCCGATAGGGTAGACCCGTACCGCCGCCGATTCCCGGACGCGATCCATGATGTAGCGCGTGATGAGCGCGGAATCGTTGACCGGCGAAGTGTTGGCCATGCAGCAGACGGCGGAAAAACCGCCCCGCGCGGCAGCCATAGTGCCGGTCGCGATGGTTTCCTTTGACGTAAAACCGGGTTCGCGCAGGTGTACGTGGATGTCGATGAAACCCGGCGCGACGATTTTTCCGGTCGCGTCGAAGATTTCCGTATCGGCTGAAGGTTCACCTGTATTTCCAATGGCCGAAACTTTTCCTTCGGAAATCAGGAGGTCGGTGATTTGGTCGAGGTTTTGCGAGGGATCGACGAGGCGTCCGTTACGAATGAGGAGAGGCATTGGAAGTTCGATTGAAGATTTTCGATTTTCGAAGGGGAATCAGAAATCGTCGCTCAAGGGCGAAACCGCAGGGTACGGGAAAGAAACGAAAATCTTCAATCGAAAAAGATGGGGCGGTTACCGACCCGGGCCGAGTCCGGCATCCGTCGCGGTCGTCGGAGGCTGGGCGCCGTCGAGAACCTTTTGAACAATCTTCCTGAGTTCTTCGTCGTTGCTCCCGGCCAGCACTTTTTTCAGGTTGGTTTCGGCCTCCGAGGTATTTCCCGCCAGCTTTTGAACAAATCCGAGACAGGCCATTGAGCCAAAGTCATTGGGCGCCAATTCGACCGCTCTCTCGAAACTGGTGGTCGCCAGTGAGTAGTACCCCCGCTCCCACTCGATCCGTCCCATGTAGGAATAGGCATAGTTCAAATAGAACTTTTCGGCGGGGAGTTGGGTGACGTGCTGAAAGGTGTCTTTCGCTTCGGAAAATTTTCCCTGGTGAAACAGGCTGGAACCGAGATGGATCAGACAGTTCGCGTTATTCGGCGAGAGCCTGACGGCCTCGCGGAAATTTTCTTCCGCGTCACGAAAACGGCCGTTCTTCAAATTTTCGTTTCCCTGATCCAGATACTTTTGTGATTCGGGACCGGGGCCGAGTCGGGTGGGCCTGGACGGTGAATTTTCGCGGGGAAGGGCCGGCTTTTGAGTTGTTTCAATGAGTTTTGAGGAATTGAAATAGAGGTAGACGCCCAAACCACCCAGAAACAGACCGACAACCAGCATCAGGAGCATCCCGAGGGCAATGGTCAGGGTGAGAAGCGTGGTTCGGTTGCGTGAAATGAAGGATTCCGGTTCGGTGGCGGTGGGGGTGATTGCGGGGATGGCCGGCATCACCCGGACGTTCGGGTGGCGGACGACCCGGCGGGGTTCGGCGGGCATTTCAAAAACGTGGGCCAGCGGGTCAACCCGGGTCTCGGGTTTTCGCGATTCGGCGGTATTGGATCAAGCCATATGGAATACCTTTATTCTGATTTGAATCGTTGGTTGAGATCGTTGAAGCAAAAGGTCTTATTGGTGACGGGCACGATAAGCCCGAAAACCGCGGTCCAGCAAGTTTTTGCGTATCACGGGGCGCTTTTGGTCAGGAAAAAAAGGCAAAACAAAATGAAAATCCGGGTGGCGGACCACCCGGACCTTGAAAAAAACGGACCGTGAAGAATTGAACCGATGGCGTTACTGGCCGGGGCCGACACCGGCGTCGCTGGCGACCGCGGGGGGCGTTGCCCCGCCTTTCACCTGTTTGACGACATCCTTCAAGTTGGAATCGTTACTGCCCGACAGGACCTGATCAAACAGCGTCCCGGCTCTGGCGGCTTTCCCGTCGAGTTTCAGCATGAAGCCCTGAAACGCGAGGGATGAATAATCGTTGGCGTCGGCGGCCACGGCTTTTTCGAAATCATCGGCGGCGGCACCGTATTTCTTCTGCTCCCAGTTTGTCCGCCCGCGATAGCTGTGGGCGAAGTTCTTGCACTGTTTCTCGTCGCACAGCCGGGCGGCCTTGTCGAATTCCTCGATGGCGTCGGAAAACTTCTTCTGGTTGAAATAGGCGATTCCAAGGTTCAGGTGAGCCTTCCCGAAATCCTGGCTTTCCCGGACCGCTTCACGGAACTTGGACTCCGCGCCGCTGTAATCCTTCCTGTCCAAAAGCTTTACCCCGGCATCGAAAGCCGTCTGGGCGGCAGGGGTGATCCCGGGGTTTTTCGGAAGTGAGTTTCCATTGTTCCCGTTATTGCCATTGTTCCCGTTATTACCATTCGGATCGTTGCCGACAACCGGATCGCTGCTTCGGAAGAAAAGAAAATAGCCGCCAATTCCGCCGCCGACGACCAGAACGGCGAGGAACAGGAATACCACGACCAGAATGATGCCCATTCCGCCTTTTTTCCGGGCTGGTTGCTGTGGCATGACGGGCGGCGCGGGAGGATAGGTCTGGCCGGAGGGCTGGGCGTATCCGCCGGACGGCTGCGCCATCTGGGGTTGCTGGTAGCCGCCCGACGGTTCGCCCGGCTTGGCCAGCGAAATCGGGGAGGGGGCGGGCATGGTCGGCATCGGCTGCCCCCCGCTGTACTGCTGGGGGGGCGGTTGCGGCGGGGCCTGCTGCTGGGTCGGGTAGGGAAAATTCGGCGGCGTGTTCTGGCGCTGGTTCTGGGCCGTGTTGTAGCTCTCGGCGTTCGGAAACGGGACGGTCCCGGAGGCGGGCGTCTGGGCGATGGTCGGATTCGGGCCGGCGGGATTGATGCCGCCGGTGAGGGCCGCGCCGTTTTCAAGGGCGCCAACGAACTGGCTCACCGTCTGGCAGCGCTGGTCGCGATGGCGCGCGAGGCCCATCATCAGCGCCTGTTCGATTCCCGGAGCGACCTGAACCTGCGGATTGACCATCCGGAGCGAAAGTGGCGCTTCGGTAAGTCGCTTGATCATCATCGACTGGACGTTGTCGCCCTGGAAGGGGAGCGCGCCGGAAAGCATTTGATAGACGATGATGGCGAAGCTGTAGACATCCGAACGCGGGTCGAGTTTTTCGCCCGCGAGCTGCTCCGGCGACATGTAGAGCGGCGTCCCGATGACCATACCGGCCTGCGTCAGGTCTTGACCGGCCTGCGGATTTTCACCGGCAACCTTGGCAATGCCGAAATCGAGGACCTTGACCCATTCGATGCCGTCCTTCCGGGTCACCATGATGTTGTCCGGCTTGAGGTCCCGGTGGACGATGCTCATCCGGTGGGCGGATTCGAGCGCCGCCCCGGCCTGACGGGCCAGATGGAGGACTCGTTCAACCGGCAGCGCGCCTTCCCGCCGCAGGATCGTGGAGAGCATTTCGCCCTCGACGAATTCCATCGCGAGGTAATGAAGTCCGCCTTCAGCCTCGCCGAAATCGTAGATCGTGACGGCGTGCGGATGGTCGAACTTGCTCGACATCTGGGCTTCGCGGTTGAAACGGGCCAGCGCGTCGCGGTCGGAGGCAAACGACGCGCTCAAAATCTTGATTGCGCACAGACGGCTCATTTTCGTCTGTTCCGCTTTGTAAACCGCGCCCATTCCCCCTTCGCCGAGCTTGCTGAGAATTCGATAGCGGTCGGCGATGACGCGGCCGATCATGGGATCACCGGGCGGCGTTACGGCAACAGTTTCGTTCATTGGGCCTCTCTAAAAAACGAATGAAATAGTTTCCCGGACAATTTCGGTCAGGGTTACGGTTGACGTCTTGCCCGTTCCAAAAGTTCCTTGCGGGCTTCTTTTTCCATGAAATCCTGAAACCGTCGCTCCTCGGCCTTTTCATCGGTAAATTCCGAAATGGACTGCCGGAACACCGCCCGGACGTCCCAAAAAATCACGACCAGCAGGGCCAGCAGGGGAATCAGGCAAACCGAAAAATACGTCACGAGTCCAACCGGGGAGAAGGATGACCGATATTCCAGTCCGATGGTCACCATCCCGGTTCCGAGGAAAAGAAGGCAGGCGCCAAAAAGTCTTCGCCCAAACCTGGCCCGGACGGGAATCGTGTCTTTCCCTTTCGATTTCAACCCGAAATAGCGACGCGTTTCGAACAGAACCAGAAGCGCGAGAACGGCCACCACGACGATGAGTGGAAGGTAGTACAAATCCGGCCTCCGCGCGTCCGAGGTCGCTCCGAAAATTCGAGAAAACAGATGGCGAAGACGCTACACAAATTGACTTTCGGGCGCAAGCGGCTTGGTTACAGGGGGTTGGCCGTGCATAATCGCCGAACCCGCCGGTTCGTTTTCCCCGTCGGGACCAAATTTTCCGGAGAATTTCGGTAATGAAAGCCCGCTTCCTTTTCGCGACCGCCCTGACCGCCGCCCTTGCCTTTTCAAATTCTGCCTGCGAAAGCTCGTCGTCCTCATCCACGCCTTCGCCGACCTCCTCGAATTCGACTCCTTCAACCCCTTCCAAGCCCGTCGAGCCGACCAAAGCTCCGGAACCGACTCCGGCGACCAATGCCAAGCCGGCCCCGGTTCTCGCCTTGAATACCTTTAACGGTGGAAAGTTCAATTTGCAGGAGGCCAAGGGGAAAGTCGTCGTCGTCAATTTCTGGGCGACATGGTGCGGTCCCTGCGTGGCGGAAATGCCCGGTTTCAACAAAATCTATAAGGAACACAAGGCCGAAGGTCTTGAAATCGTTGGACTTTCGGTTGATCAGGAGGAAGACCTGGTCAAGAAGTTTCTCGTGAAGAGTCCGATTTCCTACCTGATCGGAATGGCGACGCCCGTGCAACAGGCCAGCTTTGGAATTGGAAACGGCATTCCGTACACGGTGTTCATCGACCGGAAGGGGAACGTTCACAGCACCCATACCGGCTCGATGAGCGAGGAAGAATTCGAAGCCAAGGTGAAGTCGCTGCTGGCGCAGGGCGCGTAACCGACTCGTAAAGAACCGAAAACGGCCGGGGCAGTCACCGCGACGCTCCGGCCGTTTCGTTTTTACCTGTGTTCGAGCTTTATCCGGTGCGCCACCGTTCCGGAACCTTCGAGAAGCATCCGTTTCCCCGGTTCGTCTTCGGTCGTCCCGGCCCTTTCCAGCCCCTTCAGCTTTTCCTGAAGATTCCTGATTGCCGCCGGGTCGCTGATTGCGCCCTTGTCGGAAGGATTCGAGAATTTCCTGAGGTTTTCAAGTTCCTCGACCGGTTGCGGCGACCAGATCAGCCAGACGATTTCCGTTCCCTGCTGATTGTCGAGAACGAACCATTGGTCCGCCTTGTCCGGCATTTGAATGGTTTTGCCGTTCGTGACCTTGGACCCGCCGTTGCCGATGGCCGGTGACGGAAACAGGTTGACGTAAAGTGGCAAACCGTCCGGGCGCGGCTGCGCGCCTTCACTTATCAGATAAAGATGACCATCGGCGAGCGGGGTGATGTTAAGCCGGACCTGCGACCCGTTTCGCAAAACCGTCGAAGTGAACACCGAAAAGGCTTCACCCTCGGGTTTTCCGTTCAGCATGTTCCGGACGGTCAGCCAGTACCCCGTGACGGCTTTCTTCTCGACGGCCGCGACCGGCGGTTTGGTGGCCGTCGGGTCCGGTTTTGAACCGAACAGGGAATCACGAAAGGCGAAAACCAGCCCACCGCCAAGCAAGACCGCAATCGCCGCCGCCCCGGCAACCATCGGTACGACCGATTTCGGCTTTTCCGGTTCGGACGTCGCCACCGGACGCGGCGCGGGCGGATATTCCGCCGCCACTGTCGGCCCGGGCTTTCCGACTCCCGTTAGCGCTTCCGCGAGCCGGTCCCCGAATTCCTTTGCGGTGGCCGGTCGCCGTTCCGGTTCGAACGCCAGCGCCGCCGAAATCACCGCCGCCGCCGCTTCGGGAATTTCCGGACGCAGTGAACGGGGATCGGAAAACGTCCCGGACCGCTGCTTCTGGGCCATCAAGTTAATTGCCACCAGCGCGTTTTCGCTCTCCACTTCATAGGGGCGTTTCCCGGTCAGCATTTCGTAGGCCAGTACGCCCATTGCAAAAATGTCGCTCGCCGCCGTCGCCTTTCCTTCAAGCTGTTCCGGGGCCATGTAACTGAGCGTTCCCACCGCCATCGCCGCCGAAGTTTCCTTGGCCACCGCCGATTCGGCCTGCTTCGCCACGCCGAAATCAATCAGCTTGGCATGGCGTTCGCCGCCGTCCAGCAGTTGAAGCATCACGTTGTCCGGTTTGAGATCGCGATGGACGATTCCTTTTGCGTGCGCCGCCTGCAACCCGCCGCACATCTGCTTCACAATCTCCGCCACCTGCACGACACCCATCCCGCCGGGCTGCATCACCGTACGCAAGTTGCCGCCCTCGACGAATTCCATCACCAGAAAGGGTCTTCCGCCGTCGAGCGTCCCGGTTTCCAGAATCTTCACTACGCTCGGATGGTCGATTTTGGCGAGTGCCTCGCCTTCCTGAAGAAATTTCGTCCAGAGATATTCATTCCCCTCCGATCGGTCGAGCAGCATTTTCACCACCACCGGCCGCCCGAACGCCGCCCGGTCCCTCGCGAGCAGCACCACGCCGATTCCGCCCCGGCCCAGTTCACGCTCGATTTCGTACCGCTCGCGCAACACGTCGCCGCGCGCGAGGTTCATTCCCTGAACCGAGGTCGCGCTCCGGCCCCCTTGAACCGTCGCGCCACCCGACGATGTCAAAGCCTGTGTTTTCTGGTCGGTAATGGTTTCGGCGTTGGGATCCGTGTTCATAAAGTAGTTAGCAGATAGTGGTTAGCAGTTAGTGGTTGGTGAATCTCGACGCCTCGTTTGCGGTCATTGAGGGCGAGTTTGGGAACGTTGAGGACTTTTGTAAAAAGGAAATGGATGGGAAAGCGAAATCTTCCTGAAGGAAATGAACGGAAATGGTCATTTTCCAACTGCTAACAACTAACTGCTAACTGCTAACCGCTACTTCCCGATGACCAGCGGAATCGAAACCAGTAGCGGCTGCCCGGCGGGCGTCACGGCGCGAAAAATCGATTGCGGAAGCGGGTCGTCCTGCGTGAGCATGCGCGCGCCGCCCGTGGCCGCCATTTTTTCAGCGCTTTGGTAGGGCAGACTCTTTCCGTTCACCAGTTCGAACTGCTCGACACCGGTTTCGAAATTCCTGATTGCGGCGAATGTGGCCGCATCCATTTTCTGCGCGCTCTCGCCGATGGAAACGCCTTCGAGCGGCTGATCGGTCACCAGAACACTCAATTCCTCGCCGACCAGCACTTTCCCGTCCGGATTTTGAAGTTTTCGGATGCTGAAGTAGTTCGGATTGTCGCCGAACGCCGGGATTTCAACCGGTGTCCCGGCCGCGATGCGGTTGTTGCCGTTGTTGGTTCGGGTCGTCGGAAAGATAAGGTAAGGCTCGCTGAAACTGCCATCGGCGTATTTTTCCCGGTCGATGACATACAAAAAGCCATTTTTCGGCGTCATCACGCTCAATCGGACGCGATCGCCGGCGGCCAGCGGCGTGCCGGCGGCGATCCGTTCGGGCATCAGTTCGGCGGCGGTCGGCGCGGCGGCGTCCTGAACCAGAATCCGGGTGTCCTTCGGGTCGGTTTTCCGCGCCGGACGCAGCCGCCACATCGTCACCGCGATTTCACGGGCTTCCGTTCCGGCCGGAACCTTGAACTGTTCGGCCGGTTTGGCGGCGGCGGTGACAGGCGCGTCGGGCTTCGTTCGTTGAACTCTGGCGTACTGCCGACGGGCCGGTTTCTTCGCCTTTGGTTTGGAGGAAGCCGGTCGCTGCTGGTTCGATTGAAAGGCGGTGTCCCAGAGTGCCCGCGCGTCGTCCTGCGCCAATGCGTTCAGACAAAACAACCCGGCCCACGCCAAAAGAACCGCTCCAATTCCGAATTTTTTCATCTTCTTCGTGCCTTTGCGTCTTTGTGTCTTTGCGTTCTATTTCTTTTCCGTTTTTTGAAGGACCACCCGTGCCCGTCGCCGGGCGAAGTCGAACACGACCGGAACCTGGGGTTTTTTTGACGGCGCGGTTGCATCCTGCGTCAGAATCCGCGCCCTGATCGTCCCGGCGGCAATCGCGGCGGGAAGTTCCGGCACGCGCCGCGCGCCATACGCCAGCCATTCGTCGAGCGTGATGACCCCGTCGAGCGGCGCGAAATCGGCTTTTCCCTCATCCAGTCCTTCAATCGCCAATGAAAAACTCAAAAATCCCTGTTTCAGGACGCCCGATTCGAGCGCCACGTTGTCGGCCTGCGTCGCGGCGAGAATCCGCATCCCCTTGTCGTAGCTCAACTGACCGAGGCCGCGGCTGTCCATCGGACCGGGTTTGAAGTTTTCTCCGACCGCGCCTCCGGACTGGCAAGTATCCAGGATCATCGCCATTTCTCCCGCGTCCACGTCGCGCATCCATTCCGTCAATTCGGCGCTCGAAATACTCTTTTTCAACGGGTCGCCGGCGGCGCCGGTATCAAACGGAACCACGAAAAACTCGCCTCCTTCGCCACAGCTCCCGTGTCCCGCAAACATGAGGACAATCAGGTCTTCCGGGGTCGCCGCGGCGAGTTTTTCAAATCCGGGAATCCCGGTTTCGGGCACGGGCCGACCGGCCAGTTTCATGAAAACCGCCTTCAGGTTTTCCCTGGTCGCCGTCGGGGGCCGACCGGTTTCCGAGGTGAGCGACACCCGAACCACCTCCGAAAAAGCCTCCGATCCGGCAACCCGGTCGCCGAGCGACTTCTGAAGGGCAAGCGCATCCGCGACCGCGAACCTGAGCGGATGAATTCTGGGGTTCTGGTAACGATTGACTCCGAAGGTTACGACATACGCCTTTCCCTTGACGGTTTTTAATTCCGGCAACGGGACGGTCCGGACAGCCCTGGTCGAACGAACCGAATCCCCGTTGAAACAATACGCAGAAAACTCGACCGTTTTCGGGTCACTTCGGCGGGGAAGTCGAACCCGAAAGGTTTTTCTGAATCCTTCACCCCCGGAAAAAGAGAGTTCTCCCGGCGAAAAACCGACCAGTTGACCGTCGCGGAACAGTTTCAGGTCGAATGCCTTCGCCGATTTCGAATCGGACGACCCGGCCGGCGGCGTCACCGTCACGGTGACATCCGCCATTCCGGTCTGATTGCCGTTTTCAAGTACCGGAACGACGTCCCTTTCCCCAATGATGACAACCGGTTGCGAGCGGTCGAGACTGGCGATGGAGGGAATCGGCTTGAACGTTTCCCCGCCGACGATGCGGCGGAGCAATCCCGGTTCATAGTACTGCCGAAAAAAAAGCTCGATGCCGTAGGGCTTCGCCCGCCCGTTCTCCATCACGACCCAGTGAAGTCCCGAAACCTCGGTCGGATCGCTCACGTCGAACCGGCCTTCCGGATCGACCACGGCCCAGTCCGCGCCGTTCCGAAATGAAACCAGTTGGCATAATTCCCGGCCGGTGGCGGCGTCCCACAATCTGACCGTCCCGTCATCGCCGCTTGTGAGGATTCGTCCGCCGTCCTTTGAAAAGGAAACGCTGGTGATGTGCCCCGAATGCCCGGCGAAAACGGAAATGGCCTCGCCTGTCCGGACATCCCAGATCGCCGCCGTCCGATCCTCGCTGAACGTCAGAACCCGTTTTGAATCGGCCGACCATTCCGCCGATTCGACGAAAAGCGAATGTCCGACCAGCCGCATTGTTTCGGTCCCGGTCGCGGCGTCCCAGATGTGGGCGGTTTTGTCCCGGTCGAACGGGAACTGGGCGCCGGTCAGAATGCTTTTTCCGTCCGGGGACCAGATCGCGACCGTCGCCGGGCTTTTTTCATCTCCGAAATGAACCGTTTCTTCCAGCGTCGCGGCATTGAAAACCCGGACGGCATCGTCCACCCAGACCTGGAGGACGGATTTACCGTCCGGAGACCAGAAGGCCCGCGCCGAAATCGGGTCTTTTGCCGCCCGGTGGAGAAGTTCCTTTCCCGAGGCGGCATCCCAGACGCGGATCACTCCATCGGCGGCGCTGGTCAGCACCCGCGATCCATCGGGCGACCATTCGGCGTTGATCAGATGGGATTTGTTCGCGTAAAGCCGGACCGGGGCCGCATCGGATTCGGGCGTCGTGATGTAGGCGGCAGCTTCCTGTCCTTTTGAAAGGAGTCGGCGACCGTCGGGCGACCAGCGAACGGAATTCACCGACTTGGAATGGCCGGAAAATGTCCAGATTTCCTTTCCGGTGGTCGCATTCCAGACCCGGATGACCTCGTCCCAGCCCGCGGTGGCGACCCGCGCGCTGTCGGGGGACCAGACGGCATCGAAAAATCCTCTTTCCGGTCCCCGGAGGTGAACCGGTCCGTCGGTTTTCTCCGGAGACCAGATGGTGACGCCGTCATTTCGCTGAACCGTCAGAAATCTGGTGGAATCGGGCGACCAGACCGTTTTCCTCACGGAATTTCCCTGATTTTCAATGTTGAGCGGGCGATTTCCGGCGGCGTCGAAAATGGCGATGCGATTTCCTGAGAAATATCCCACGGCGAACCGCTTACCGTCGGGCGACCAGACCGGCCCCGCGCCGGCCCATCCGTTTTCGCTCGCCAGTTCGATTTCGCGACCGGTTCGGGCGTCGTAAACCACCGCCCCACGTTCCGTCGTCAGGGCGAGCCGGTTTCCGACGGGTGACCATTTGAAGGTACTTGCGGGAATGTTCAGGTCGATTTTTTTCGTCGCCCCGGTTTCCATTTCGAGGAAATACAGGCTGACCGTTCCAAACTCGTCGGCCGCCGCGATCATGTCTCCGTCGGGCGACCAATCGGGGAACATGACGTTCGATCTCAAGGAAAAACGACGCAGCTCCTTTCCTTCGGCGGCTTCCCAGAGGCGGACGGTCCGGTCTTTCGAGATGGTCAGAATCCTTTTACCGTCCGGCGACCAGCGGGCTTTCACGACGGCGTCGGTATGGCCGGAAAACCTCGACTCCGGCCGGTTTTCCGCGAGCGGCCAGACGAGAACGTCATTTTCAACCGGACCGAGCAGCGCCCGGGTCCCGTCCGGCGACCAATATCCGAAGGAAATCCCCTCCGACGCCAGATTCCGTCGATGAAGAATGTCCTGCGTGTCCGGATTCCAGACCAGCGCCGCTTCCCGGGAACTGATCGAAAGAATGCGCCCACCGTCCGGGGACCATTCAAGATGGCCCACGGGTCGCGAGTGGCCCTGAAAAATTCCCGTCCGAACACCCGTTTCCGGATTCCATAAACAAACCGTGGTATCGAGGCTTCCGGTGGCGAGTATTTTCCCGTCCGGCGACCAGCGCGCCGTCAGTACGGCCTTGAGGTGCCCGACCAGACGGGCGAGCAGTTTGCCGGTCGCCGTGTCCCAGATGAAAACGGTGGGGTCGCCGCCCCCGGTCGCGAGGCGGGTCCCGTCGGGCGACCAGCACAGGAATTCGATTGAACCCTCATGTCCGAGTTGCGCCATCGCCCGGACCGGATTTTTTCCTGAAACGGAATCCCGAAGCGTTTCCGCCTCGCGGAATTTCCGGCGGTTGGCTTCAACGATGGCCGGGGAAACCGGACTGTTTTCGATTTCGGGCGTTTTTTGAGCGGTTTCTTCGCGTTCGACGGGGATTGTCCGTGAAAATTCCGGGCCGAAGGAAGCGGAAACCCGACTGGACGCGCACAATCCCCCGCCAACCAGAGTCAGCCCCGCCAAAAGCAGCGCGATCTTCTTGAACCGGTTGCGGAGAACGGCTGCCATGGCGGTTTCTCCGGCGGGTGTTCCGCGAAGGGAATTGAATTGGGAAAATTGACGATTGGGCGAACTTTACGCCTCGTTTCATTCTTTCGCGAACCCTTTTTCGGCCGGAATCGCCTGAAATTCCCGCGCTTATCGCTTCCGACCGGTGAAAGGTGGAGCGCCCGTGCCCGAATGGCGGTATTCGGCGCCGAACCGGACCTCGAAACGTCGGGCCAGCCCTTCAATCCGTCGAAAACCCGTTTCCCGGCGTTTTTTTGTCATTTCCGGCTGATTTTCGGCGTTTCCCGAGCTTTTCGCGTCGTTTCCCGAACTTTTTGCCGCATTTCCATGGCTTTGAGGGTCATTTCCTCCGCTTTTTCTCGCATTTCCCGAATTTCTCGGACCATTTCCATGGTTTTTTTCCGCGTTTCCCACGCATTTCCCGGCGTTTCCCAGGCTTTTTTCACGTTGCCACCACTTTTTTCGGTATTTACCAGAAATCGCTGCGCTTTTTTTGGGGCGTAAAAAAGGCGCGGATGCGCCGTCAGGAAGTAGCCCCACCCGTGAGGGTGGGGTGGTGGATTTGCCAATCCCGGAGCGTCGAAGGCGCGGCACGGAGGTAATTGCCTTCTGTCCATTTCTCCCTGTGGCGCCGCGTTGCGGCTCAGGGGGTTGTTTGTCGTGGACCACGCCCTGACGGACGTGGCTATTACCTGACGGCGCTTCGCGCCTTGAAAGCGCCCTAACTTCGAGGGGAGCGTTTCAAAACCTGAACGGCTTTCTTCGGCGGGTGAAATCAAACAGGGCCGGTTGCTGAATCTTGAGGTTTTGCGGGGGAGTCGCGCCGGGGGCGTCCTGCACGAGAATCCGGCCCGAACCCTTTTTCACTTCCGCGAAAAGCTGGGGGACGCGCTCCACGCCGTACCTGAGCCATTCGTCCACGAAAATCGCCCCGTCCTTCGCCTTGAAGTCGGCTTTTTCACCGACCAGGCCGTCCTGAATCAGCGCAAACGACAGCAGCCCCTGTTTCAACGATTTGTTTTCGAGCGCCACGTTGTCGGACTGCGTGGCCACCAGCAGCCTGACGCCCTTTTCATAGGCGAGCTGGCCCAGGCCGCGGTCGCCCATCGGTCCGGGTTTGAAACCTTCGCCGACGATCGCCGCCGACTGGCAGGCGTCGATGACCGCAATGAACTCGCCCGCGTCGATGTCGCGCAGCCGCGCCGCCAGCGCCTCGCCGGAAATGCTCGCGGCGAGCACATCCGCCAGTCGCTGATTTTTCCCCGTGTCGTAGGGAATGATCCGAAAAACGCCGTTTTCGCCCGCGTAGCCGTGACCCGCGAAGCCGATAATCACGATGTCGTCGGGCGTCGCGACCTTCAATTTTTCCGCCCCGGGAATCCGGGCGAGGACCGTGTTCGAAACCGGTCTTCCGGACAGGGCGTCGAGAACCGCGAACAGGTTTTCCCTGGTGGCGGTGGGCGGCGCGTCGGCGTCGGCCACGAGCGTCAATGGGACGACTTCCGCGATCCGGTCGTTTTTCCCCAGCCGTTCGCCGAGAACCCGCTGAAATTCCCGCGTGTCGTTGACCGCGAAGTTTAATGCGCGGACAGCGGGGCTTTGATAAACGTTGACCCCGAAGGTCACGACGTAGGCCCGCCCCCTGGTGCTGGCCGTCACGGGCGGAACGTTTTTGGAAAGGACCGCCGTCGGCGATTTCACCCGGTCGCGGTTGAAGCAATAGGCGGAGAACTCCGCCGTGGTGTAGGCCGCGTTTTTCGGCAGTCTCACCGGAAAGGTTTTGCGGAACGCGCCATCCGGGGCGGGCTGGAGCGGACCGTCGGCGTACCCGACGAGCTGGCCGTCACGAAACAGCCGTAAATCCGCCGCCGTGCCGCCGCGCGCGGGCGTCACCCGGACCGTGACCATGAACTGTCGCGAATCGGACGCCGAGGGAAGGGCCTGCTCGATTTCGACCTCCGGCTGGCGGCGGTCGAGCGTGGCGACCGCTTTGACCGGGGCAAACTTTTCTCCGTTCAGGACGCGGGCCAGCAATCGCGGCTCATAGTAATCCCGCAGAAGGATTTCCAGAGGAAGGGGCGACAGGGGCGCGTCGGCGGAAAGCCAGTGAACACCCGCGACGGATTCGAGGTTGTTGGTGTCGAACCGTCCGTCGGGCGCGATGACGACCCAGTCGCGTCCGCGCAGGGAAAGCAGACGGCAGCGTTCCTCGCCGGTGGCGAGATTCCAGAACCGGATGGTGCCGTCCACGCCGCCGGTCATCAGCGTTTTACCGTCCGGCAGAAAATCGAGGGCGGTCACCGACCCGGCGTGACCGGGAAAACACCGCTGCGCCTCGCCGGTGGCCGCGTTCCACAGAATGACAAGACCGTCGTTGCCGCCGGTGACCACTCCCGTGCCATCCTTCGTGAAGATTGCCTGTCCGACATAGGCGGAATGGCCGATCAATCGCGAAATGCGTTTTCCGGTCGCCACGTTCCAGACGATGGCGGAACGGTCGCGGCTGGCGGTGACGAGGCGCGTTCCGTCGGGCGAAAAGGCCACCGACCGGACGGTGTATCCGTGTCCGTCGAATCGCCGGACCACATTTCCGGTGACGGCATCCCACAGGACGGCGGCGTTGTCGGTGTTTCTGACCCCCGCGAGGTATTTTCCATCCGGCGACACCGCCAACCCGTTGAACTGCTGGGTGGTTCCGAGCATTTCACCGACCGAGGCCGCGCCTTCCACCATCGTCTGCCCTCCGGTGTCGATGGTGGCGGTTTCCGTGTCGTCCAGTTTTCGGCCGAGGTTGGGACCGAGTTCCGGCGCCTCGAAAAAGGCTCGCGGCCTGGACCCGGTTGCGTCCCAGACCCCGATTTTCGGTCCGGCATTGGAGGTGAAGATCGTTTTGCCGTCCGGCGTGAACACGGCGTCGGTATAAACCCTCGGCCCGACGAAATTCCTCAGCGGATCGAGCGTTTCCGTATCCATGACGATCGCGTTCAGGTTGGTCGTGGCGACGGTTTTCGTTCCGTCGGGAGAAAATCGGGCCGATTGGACCTCGCCGAGTTCAATCGGGAAGTAGCCGCCGTGAAGTTCGCCGCTTTCGAGCGCTCCACCGACTTCAATGAGGCCGTCCCGATGGCCGATGATCATTCTTTTTCCGTCCGCCGAGAGGGAAGCGCTGGTCACCGGTTCGGCGGCGCTTTCCATCCGGTGAATCACCCGTCCGGTTTCAACATTCCACGAAATGACCGTCTGGTCGCGCAGGGTACGGAGTTTGCGCTCTCCGTCCTGAACGTAGATTTCACTGCCCAGTCCGCCGCCGGAAACCACCGTCTTGCCGTCCGGTGAAAGAGTCAGCGCGTTGACGTTCCCGGTGTGGCCGGTCAGCCTTTTCAGCCGCCGTCCGGTCGCCCCGTCGAACAGGGTCACGGTGCGGTCCTCACCGCCGACCGCGACCAGTTTCCCGTCCGAGGAAATCGCCACGGCGCGAATTTTCGCGGTGATTCCCGGCAGTTGGAACATGCGGCCGCCATTCGGCTCGAAAATCTGGGCGAGTTGCGCGCCATTCGAAAAAACGATCCGATTCCCGTCTTCCGAAACAGCCGCCTTTTCAAGCAGGGGGATCGGGCTTCGCTGGCCGAGTTTTTTCACTTCCTTGCCGGTCTCGACGTCCCAGATCCGGACTTCCCGCAATCCGGCGTTGAGAATCTGTTTTTCGCCGTTCACGAACTGGATGTCGGCGCTGTTGGCCGTTCCCTTGCCGGTTCCGAGAAAGCGACGGATTTCCTTTCCGGTTTCAAAGTCGTACAGAACCGCCGCCACCTGTTCGGGGGCTTCAAATTCGATGTCGGTCCCGATCAGAAGCCGTTTTCCGTCGGCGCTGAACCTGAACCGGGTGATTTGGGGCGGATAACCGCTTTCTCCCAGACTGCACGGAATGTCCCGGACCCGCGCCCCGGTGGCGAGGTCCCAGACGATGACGAGACTGCTTCCGCCGGTCAGACACCGTTTCCCGTCGGGCGTGAAGCCGACCGCCTCGATACCGTTGAGGGTGGGCTTGTGTCCGGCAAAACGCCGAAGTTCGCGGCCTGTGGTCATATCCCAGAGGACCGCCGTGGTGTCGCTTCCGCCGCTGAGGATGAATTTCCCGTCGGGCGATACCGCAAGGGTTTCCACGCTGCCCTCGGTGTGTCCCTGCTGGACCACCAGCCGCGTGCCGGTCGCCCCCTTCGCGTTTGCCTGGGCGATGGAGGCGGCGATGAACTTCCGGTTTTTTTCGAAAACCGGATTCACGGGGCCGAGTTTTCGCGTCTGGCCGAAGCCGGGGGCGATGAGGGAAATTCCGCCGAGAATCAGAAGGCAGAGGGAAGCGCGAAGCGATTTCATGAATGATCCGATCCGGAAACAGGGTTGCATCACCAATAAAACGCAGCAAATACGACGGGGAGGGGCCATTTTCAAGGACGAAAAAAAGGTCCACGCGGTTTGGGAGAACCCCGCGTGGACCAAGCGCGCCTGCTTGCTTTGGAGAACCGCGCGCTTCAGGGGTGCCCTTTCGGACATCCCCGAAAAGAACGGTTACGGTTGCGGCGGCGCTGCGGCGGTCACCATCTGATCGTCCACCACGATTTCAACGCGGCGGTTCAACTGGCGTCCTTCGGGTGTTTCGTTCGAGGCGACCGGACTGTTTTTTCCAAGCCCCTTGGCGGGGGACAACCGGTCCGCCGGGATGCCGGCCTGAATCAGATAGGAACGAACCGCCTCGGCGCGACTCAGCGAGAGTTTTTCGTTGTACTGATCGGTCCCGATGGCGTCCGTATGTCCCTCGATGTCGAGGTGATACTGCCCCTGATAGGCCAGCAGGATGCCCGCCAGCTTGCTCAGTTTTTCACGCGCGCCCGGTTTGAGCGTCGCCTGATTGAAATCGAACTGAATGTCCGACAGGTTGATGATCAGCCCCCGCGCTTCACGGCGGGTTTCGAGTAGCGATGAAATGGACGTGTCGAGCGCCTGCCGGGCGGTCTGAAGATCCGATTTGGCCTGTTCGGATTCCTGCTTCGCCTTTTCGGCCTCATCCTTGGCCCGCTCCGCGTCGGCTTTGGCGAACGCGGCCTCAAGTCGGGCAATTTCCTCCCGCGCCTTGGCCTTTTCGGCGTCGGTCTGGGCGTTTTCAAGTGTCGCGCGGGCGGCGTCCAGTTCCTTGCGCGTCTGTTCAAGCGTCAATTTGTAACTTTCGGCTTCCTCGCGCGACTCGCGGGCGGCTTCGCGCGCGCGGGCGACCCGATCGGCCGCGGCCTGTTTTTCGGCATCGAGGCGAGCCACGGCGTAGCGATCAAGACTCGTTTCCCGGGCAACCTCGGCCAGCCGCACCGTGTCCATCGCGATCTGGGTGTATTTCGACGCATTGTCGCGATTGCGCGGCCAGGTCTGTTCCAGAATGGTCAACTGGTTTTCCGCGTTCTGAAGTTCGGATTCGGCATACTGGTAGGCGCCTGATTTTCGGGCGATTTCAACCGCCCGCCGTGCCCCCAGAACCGGCAACGGCGTGATGAAGTCGGGCGAAACGCCGGTCGAACCGTAATCGAATCCGTCATAGCGGTATTCGATGGTGCTGCTCTGAACGCTGCCCTTGGTGTCCTTGCGGAGAATGTTTTCGGCAATCATGGTCGGGCCGGGGAGTTTTACCAGCGGATGCGGTTCGGCGGTGACGATCAATCCGAACGTCTGAAACGGCGTGGTGGCGTCGAATTCCGCCTTGTTCCCGTCCTTGAGCCGGAGCTGGCCGAGATTGTCGGCCTGACCTTCCGGACTGACGGCCCACACGACGTAGGTTGTGTACCAACTGCCGAGCGACTGGGGATTCGACAGGTTTTCAAGCTTGACCTTGATGCGCGTCCGGCCGTCCTTGCGTTCAAGTTCGGCCTTGCCGCGACTTCTCAGGCTCGGACCGGCTCCGATCAGGTCAACCGCGGTTTTCTTTCCGTCGGGATAGCTCACGGCCAGCGTCGTGCGATTTTCCAGAACCCGGGCGTCCTGATTGACGGTCGGGGACAGCATCTGGGCGGTGGCCACCGAGGTGGCGTCAACGGTGAAGAAGGCGATGGCCGCCCCGGCGGTTGCGATCGTAAAGAGAGAATGCTTTTTCATCTTCGGATTCCTCGCGGTATTGAATGAAGGGTTGAAAGACGAAGCCACGATCAGACGATTCGACGGCGGCCGGTCAGAAGCTGAACCAGCAGCACCACGGCGGCGACCACCAGCAGGAGATGAATCAGTCCGCCCACGTTTCCGACCAGAAAACCGAGCAGCCAGAGCACGAGTACAACTGAAAGAATTGTCCAGAGCATTGGGGACCTCCTTGAGTCCATCAGAAAAAGGGTTGGGCTTTTCCGCCCTTGCCTCTCATTTGGCAAGCCCCGTGCCAGAACCTGGAACTATTGGAGTTCCATTTCCAAGTTTATTATTTTGAATGATTTAGAGATGAATGCCTGAAAAAATGACTGCGAGGTGGCGGTGTATCTTTTCAGTACGACGGGCGCGCCGCCGTATGCCCGCCGTACATTTTCAAAAGGGCGGGTGATTCGAAGCCGTGCGGGACGAATGGCTTATCCGTGGTCCTTGGCGTCGGTATGGGATTTGGCGACGGCGACGGCGGCGGAAAGACTTTTGCAGAAGGCGAGCCGGCCCGTTTCCCGCCGGATTCCGGCTTTCATCAGGGTTCTCGCGGGCTGTCCGCGCAGTCCGGACAGAATGACGAAAATGTGGCGGCGGTGGAGCGAATCGAGGATGGATTCGAGGTTGACCAGACCGGTCGCGTCGAGGAGCGGGGAGGCGTCGAGTTTCAAAATTACCACTCGCGCCGAGGCGGAAATGGCTTCGAGGGCGCTGACGGCCTTCTGAGCCGCGCCGAAAAACAGCGGTCCGTTGATTTCATATAGCACCGTGTTCGGCGGCAACGTCTCGCGGACGAGCGGCCGGGTGTCCTCGATGGCCCGGACGCGCGCCGTCACGGCCATCCGGTGCATGAAAAGAAGCGACGACATCAGCAAACCGGCGGTAACGCCCACCACCATGTCGAAAAACACGGTCAGGGAAAAACAGGCCAGCAGGACGAAAATGTCGCCCCGCGGGGCGATTTTCAGGATGTGGATGAAGTGTCGCGCTTCGCTCATGTTCCACGCGACCAGAAGCAGAAGCGCCGCCAGCGCCGCCATCGGCAGGTAGGCCACCAGCGGCGCGAAAATCAGGACCGCCAGCAGAATGAACACCGCATGCAGCATCGCGGCGATTGGCGAGCGCGCGCCGGAGCGGATGTTGGTGGCGGTTCGCGCGATGGCCCCGGTGGCCGCGAAGCCTCCGAAAAAAGGGCCGACGAGGTTGCCGAGACCCTGGGCGATGAGTTCGGCGTCGGGATCGTGCCGGGTTTCCGCCATGCCGTCGGCGACGACCGCTGAAAGAAGCGATTCGATGGCCCCGAGCGCGGCGATGGCGAACGCCGAGGGCAACAGTTCCCGAATCAGGTGAAAATTGAGGTGAATCGCGCCGCCGTCGGGACCGGGAAGATGCCACGGCCAGTCGGGAAGCGGCGGCATGCGCGGAATTCCGGCGAAGGTGACGCCGTCCACGACGTAGGAAAACCGCGTTCCGATGGTGGCAACCGAGAAATCCGGAAAGAATTTTTTCAGGACGACCGCCGCGACCGCCGCCGCCGTGAGCGCGATGAGCGGAGACGGAATCTTTTTCGTGATTTTCGGCCAAAGAAGCAGAATCGCCAGCGTCAGCGCGGCGATGGAGAGGTCCTGCCAGCGGAACGTCGGCAGGGCGTCATAGAGCGCTTCGACCCGTTCCGGAAATTCGTTCGGCATCGAGGGAACGCGCAAACCGAGCGCGTCCTTCAGTTGCAGGACGGCGATCACCACGGCGATGCCGGAGGTAAAACCGGTCGTCACGGGGTAGGGGATGTACTCGATGAACTTTCCGAGTTTGAACACCCCGAACCCGACCAGTAGAAAACCGGCCAGAAACGTGGCGATGACCAGACCGCCCAGCCCGTATTTCGCCGCGATCGGGGCCAGCACGACCACAAACGCGGCCGTCGGGCCGGAAACCTGCATCCGCGACCCGCCCGCGAGGGCGATGACGAATCCGGCGACGATGGCGGTGGCGATGCCGTACTGCGGGGGGACGCCGTTTGCAATGGCGAGGGCCATCGCCAGCGGAAGGGCGACGATGCTGACCACCAGCCCGGCCATGGCGTCGGACCGAAATTTCCGCCAGTCATAACCCTCGGCGAAGGTTTGCCGGATGGCATACCCGAGGGGAAGCCGGTTGGTTTCTTTGGTTTCGGGAGCATCCGGGATGATGCTGAATTCGGAAAAGCTGGTGTCTTGGGGGCCGGTGGGGCGTTGGCTTGCGTCGTTCATTTCGTACTTTCGGGAGCATCCGGGCGGGAGAAAATCGGGGCAAATCCCGGAATCGGAAGGACGAAACGAGGAGCGCCGCCAAAAAAGCCAAAAGAGGCCAGTCTTGCTCACCGTAAAACTCAAGTGGTTTTCGACGCAAGGCGGTTGTGGGCGGCAGCTCGATTTTAATGTTCGAGGGATAGGGCCGAAGTTAGAGCGGTTCTCGATTGTTTGCGACCAAACTCACCGCCGCGTGGGTGGGTGGAATATTGGGCATAGCCCGTAGCCGCAGCGTTTTTTGCGAGGCTACGGGGAACATGTTTCGCCGTAAAATCCTATGAAATCAATGTTTTGACACATTTCCCCACGTCCTCGCCAAAGCGCTCCGGACGTGGGCTACATCCAATAAGCGCGTCATTCACCGTTTGGCAAGAAGGTCGCACGCAATCCAAAACTGCACTAACCTTTTCCTTCGCGCTGAGGCAGGAAATGCAATCCGGAAAGGGAAACCGGATAAGGCGGCGTTCGGTTGAAAGGATTTCGTTGCCGCCGCTTTTCGGCCAGCACTCCGGTCTCACCGCACGGGTCCGCCCGGAAAAGTTCAATCGTTTTCGCCTCGCCCACGAGCGCGCCCGCGAGGTCCGCCGGGTCGTTGACGCCGAGGTATTCAAACGTTTCGGCGGGAAATCCGATGGCGGCGCGGTGCAGGTCGAAACGCTCGCATTTGAACCCCCAGCCGACGACCGTCACCCAATCGGGAAGCGTCCCGGTCAGTTCCCGAAAGCGGAAAAGCCCGAAAAGGAGGTTTTCGAACGAATCGCGGGCGAAATCCTCCGTCTCGGCGCGTTCGGAGACTTCGGGGAAGCCCCACCAGTCGAACCGCTCGGCCACCCGGAAGTAACTTTCGGCTTCGCTGACCGGTCCGGCCTCGGCCCGCGTCATCCCGCCGGAAAAAATCAGCCGGGCCTCGGTCGCTTGAGCGGCGACTTCGACAGCCCGGCGGATGTGCTCTATATAAAAGGAGGGTTCCCCGTGTTGAAACGTCTGCAACGCCCATGCCGCGTCATCGGCAGGATCATCGGCTTCGGGTGTTACGCAGACCGCGTGGCAGGGAACCAGCACCAGTCGCATCGGTTACGGCTTCACGTCGAGCAGTTCGACTTCGAAAACCAGCGTGGCATTGCCCGGAATCGGTCCGACACCCCGCGCGCCATAGCCCATTTCCGGCGGAATCGTCAGTTTGCGCTTGCCGCCGACCTTCATCCCGGCCACGCCCTGATCCCAGCCCGAAATGACCTGTCGCGCGCCGAGAATGAATTCGAACGGCTGCCGCCGGTCGAGCGAACTGTCGAATTTGGTTCCGTTGGTCAGCCAGCCGGTGTAGTGAACCTGTACAACCTTGCCCGGTTCGGCGGTTTTGCCGCTTCCGACCTGAAGTTCTTCAATCTGTAATTCGGCCATGAATGCTCCTTGAAAGATGAATCCGTGTAATCCGTGAAATCCGTGGCGATTTTTCCGGTCCGCCGCTTTTTTCACACCCACGCGAGGAAAATCAACACGGCGTAGAGATACAGGACGCAGCCAACCAGCGCCGGAAAGCTCCCGACCGCAATCCACAGCGCCGCCCGCCAGCCGTTCAGCCGCGACAGACACAGAAACGTCCCGAATCCGCCGAGTCCCAAGCTGACGCATCCCGCCAGCGTCAAAAACATCAGCGAAACCGTCCGTTCGGCCCCTTCCGAAAGCCACCGACCCCGCGCGAAGGCCGCGTCGGCGATGAAAATGATGAAAATCGGCGGAAATATCTGAAACAGCAGCCCCGCGAGGGCGACGGTCGGGGGATGAACGAGCCATTTCTTCATCTTCCGACCCCCACGGTCAGCCCGGCGTCACCAAAAACCGCCGCTTCCGACGACCGGTACAATTCATCCGCATCGAGAATTCCCGCCGAAGCGAATTGAACCCGCCCGAGAACGCCGCGCATCCGGAGATTTCCCTCGCGCGTCGCCTCCGCGACCGTCCACCCGGACGTCCAGCGCCTTAAAAAATAGACATAGAAAATCGGCGACATGCTCACGCCAGGGTGTCCGACGTAGGTTTTCGCCCCGAGCGCGAGCCACATCCGGTGCTGGTCGAGGTTTTCGCAGCCCGTGTTGTAGACCAGCCGCAGTTTCGCCCGCCGTTCCGCCGGAATCTCCCGCACCCACTCATAAAACCGGTTGCCGTGTGCGAGCAGGAAAAGATCCACCGCGTCGTACTCCGAAAGCGCACGGTTCAGGGCCTCCAGCACCTCCGCCTTCCGGTTGTACTCCGGGTTTTGCGTGAAGTACCACGTCCGGTCATAGGCAGCGTTCAGATTGTCGATGGTGAAATTCCGCGATCCCCACTTCTGAAACGGCGTCACATTGTCCCTCAAGGCAAGAGCCGCACACTTGACCTTTGGCGTAACGGGCTTCCGGCGCGTTACCGGAACTTCCGTCACACTCAGGACAATCGCCACCGCCAAAAGAAAAAGGGCGAACGTTCCGACGCCCGCCCGGTGGGTGCTGTTCATAGTTGCCAGTTGTTAGCAGTTAGTGGTTAGCAGTTAGTAGTTAGCAGTTAGTAGTTAGTTATTAATTGGTGGCTACTTGTAAAGAACTAACCACTAACTGCTAACTACTAACCACTAACCACTAACTGCTTATTCTCCCGGTCGCGGCTGCCGGACTGCGTTGGCCGGGGTGCCGTACCGGTAAGTGACGGCTTCGGTCAGCGCCTTCTCTCCACGGACGGCTTCGAGGGTAATCTGGTCGAATTCCGAGGCCACGGTCAGCAGGGAGGCGATGTTCTGGCCGAAGAAGGAAACATTCTGGTCGCCGCCTTCCGCCTCGTCACCGATACCTTCAAGACCTTCGCTGAAGGTGTAATCCACGTTTTTCATCAGATTCCGAAAACTGACGCCCGAACTTTTGAGGTGGAAGCTGGCGAGCCGGGTCACGCGCTTGAGTTCGCCGGATTCGGGAAGGGGAGCGGCGGCGATCATCCGGGTTTTCAATGATTCGGCGAAAGCCACGGAATTGGCGATGACAAGGCGTTTGCCATCAATGAAATACGCCCCACCCTGTTCCGCGATGCCGCCGATGTTCGGAGCGGTGATCCCTTTGTCGTTGGTTCGCCATTCGATGCCCCGTAGCGTGCCCGCAACGAGGTAGCGGCGGAAAATCATTTCCGAAATGACCGCTTCATACTTTTTGGCATCAATCCCGTTTTTGAATTCGAGAATCACGGCCCGGTCAAACGTGACGTATTTCGTGGCCGCATCGGTTTTGGCCGAGCCGAGCCGGGCGACCAGGGTCGGACCGGCGGCTTTCAGGATTCCGGCCAGTTCGGTTTCAAGCGGATCGACGGTCGGGGCTGCGGTTTTGGCTTTATCCTTCGCATTTCCAACGGCAAGGCTGGGATCGTCGATGTCGCGGTCGAAACGTTCATCGAGATCGGCGTAGCGTTCGCCGTTTGCACCGCGCGAATCCCCACCGGTCGTGATTGAGGGCGGGTCGGACGGGGCCGCCGTCGGCCGGACGGCCGGGAAGAGCGTTTGCATCACGGCGGAAGCGGCTTTCGCCTCGCCCGTCGCGGAATCCAGGGATTCCCCGTCGAGGAATTGCGACCCCGTGGCGAGTTTCAGAAAGTCGATGGGATTCCGGGTTTCGGCGGGTTTCACCGATTTGCGGGCCGTTTCGTCATAGAGCGACCAGCGCCGTTCCAGAATGCCGTCCGCGGACAGATCGAGGTCGGCCAGAGTCGCCGAAATGCCGTCCAGCCCGGCGGCTGCTTTACCCTGAATCCAGTACAACTTGAAGAACCGCTGAGCCTTCAGTCGGGGAAGGTCGGTCCAGAGCGTCACGTCGTGGGCCTGAAAACCATCGGCGACGGCCAGCGTTGGGGCGATGTCGTCGGAGAGCCGGTCGGCGCTTTCGGCCGCGAGATTTCCGAGTGTCCGCTGCATCAGTGTTTCGGTGGTCGAAACAATGAACTTTCCGTCCACCGACGCAAAACTCAGCCCCTGCCGCATTCGTCCGCCGTCGGTGGCAAGTTCAAGGACGAAATACGGGTTGTTCCCGGCTTTTCGCTCCTCGAATTTCGCCGACTGTTTGAAAAGGGCCGTCAGTGACGCTTTCGCAGCCGGAAGTTCAGTCACATAAACGATTTCCAGCTTGCCCATGTCGTACATGGCGACCGCCGTCGCCCCGCCCGCCATTTCGGCAATCCGGGTTTCGTCCATCTGGATTCCGGCGCCATCTTCAAATTCCTTGAGTCGTTCGCTCAATTTGGCAAAGAGCCTGGACTGCTGGAACGCCTTGAAATTGTCGCTGTTGTAATAGCGGTCGTGGGCCGGTGATTTCCGCCAGCGGCCGAACAGGTCGGCCAGGTTGCGGGCCTGAACATAGGCAATCGCCCCGCGCGGAATCATCCGGGCCAGTGGCATGGAATCGGCGGCGGGGCCTTTGTCGGCGGCGACCGTCAGGGCGCTGACGAACAGGACGCACGCGAAAAGCCAGAAGACACTTCGTTTCATCGGCGGATCGTCTCCGGTCGAATTTGGTGTGCCCCTAGGCTAAATCAGACGGTCGGAAATTGAAACAAGTCTTTTGTTTTGAAGGATACCCCGGCGTAGAATCCCTTCCGGATTTCACTGGATGACCCATCCGGACCGCACGCAACCGCTTCCACGCCATTCTTCCTTCAAGGAGATCGTTCAATGTCCTCTGGTTTGCGCCTTCTTTCCGGAAGGCTCGCTCTTTTTTTCATTCTGGCGATGGCCCAGCTCGGGACCGTTTTCGCCCAGGAAGCCCCCAAAACCGAAGTCGGTCCGAAGGCGTTCGTCGGAGACTGGAAGGGAACGCTGGACGTCGGCTCCATCAAGCTCGACCTGATTCTCCATATTGCTCTCGAACCCGATGGAAAAACCCTTTCCGGAACGATGGACAGCCCGGATCAGGGGGCCAGCGGTCTGAAACTCGATTCCGTGACGTCGGACGGTCCGAAATTCTCTTTCGTGTTAAAACGGGGAAACATCGTCTACGCCGGGAACCTGAACGGAGACGGCACGAAGATGAGCGGCACTTTTACGCAGGGAAGCTCGCTGCCGCTTGATTTTTCACGGGCGACGGGGCCGATAGCCGCCAAAACCAGGCCGCAGGACCCCAAAAAACCTTACCCGTACAAGGAAGAAGACGTCAGTTTCGAAAATCCGGCCGCGAAGGACGTCAAACTTGCCGGGACCCTCACCCTGCCCGCCGATGCCAAAGGACCGGTCCCCGTGGTCGTGCTGATTACCGGGTCGGGGCCGCAGAACCGGGACGAATTTCTGCTCGGTCACCGGCCGTTTCTGGTGCTGGCCGACCATCTGACCCGGAACGGAATCGCGGTTTTGCGGTACGACGACCGGGGCGTGGCGAAATCCACCGGCAATTTCCCCGCGGCGACAAGCGCCGATTTCGCAACCGATGTGGAAGCCGCCGTGGCGTTCCTGAAAACCCGGAAGGAAATCGATCCCAAACGGATCGGTCTCATCGGGCATAGCGAAGGCGGACTGGTTGCCCCGATGGTGGCGGCACGGTCGAAGGACGTGGCCTTCATCGTTCTGATGGCCGGGCCGGGGACGCGCGGTGATGAAATTCTCGTTGCGCAGGGCGCGCTCATCGCGAAAGCCGAGGGAATGGCGGCGGCGGCCATCGAGCGCAACACGCGGGTACAGAAGGAGTTCTTCAACATTCTGCTTGCCGAACCGAACCCAGCCGAGGCCGAAAAGAAAATGAAGGCAGCGGTGGAAACGGTCGTCGCGGATGTAAAGGATGAGAAGAAACGCGAGGAGGAGGCGAAAATCCTTCGCGGTTCGATTGGAACGCTCAACACCCCGTGGTTCCGGTTCTTCCTGGCGTACGACCCGCGTGCCGCACTTCAAAAACTGAAAATTCCCGTCCTGGCCATCAATGGTTCGCTCGATTTGCAGGTCCCGTGCAGGGAAAACCTCGGAGAAATCGAAAAAGCCCTGAAAGCGGGGGGCAACCGGAATTTCAAAACGGTTGAACTCCCCAACCTCAACCATCTTTTCCAGACGACGAAGACGGGCGCGCCGTCGGAATACAAATACCTTGAGGAAACCATCGCCCCGGTTGCGCTCGAAACCATGTCCGAATGGCTGAAAGTTCAAACCGGGTTGGCGAAACCGGGCAAAGCGGTGTCCGGCAAATAAACCGACCGAATACAGTGCGGTGAAATGAAACCGGGCACGGAGGGGAGCCTCCGTGCCCGGTCTTTGTTGTCAAAAACAGGCTTCAGTGGAGACCGAGGGCGGCGATGGTCGCGTCGAGGGTGCTCTTTGAGGCTTCAAAGGTGATTCCACCGGTGGGTTCGGTCTTGAATGTCAACGGGCGATTCGAAAGGAACTGTAAAAAGAACCTGACTTGAACAGGATTCTGGTTCTTGAGCGATATTGAAAAGGTTTGTTGAGGGTTTTCCCGGATGGTTTTCTTCAGGGAAACGAGGCGGTTCACCTCCAAATCCCCGATAAACACCCGACCGTAAACGGTTATTTTTTCAAGAATTTCAATGGTCCCGCAGTCTTTGCCGCCGGGGCAGCCCAAAGAGATGCGGGGGTTGACCGGTGCATCCTTGAAATACTGGATCGTGACCGGGGCCTGAGCGTTTCGTGAGAAAAACTCAAAGTGGCTTTCAAGGGGCATGGCGTGCGTTTCCAGTCGGACCGGCCAACTTCCGGGAAGCATGCCGCAGCGGGAAATTGAGGTATCGCCAGCGGTGATGGCGTAGCACCTCGATTGGGGATTTTCGGCGGTTGTGGGGCAGGAACAGGTTTCTTCAGGTCGTGGACCGGTTTTTTCAATGGCGGGCAAGGGGAGTGCGCTGACGACCAGAAAACCTCCCGCCAGCATGGTTTGAAGAATAAAAGTGGCTTTCATGAAGTTCTCCGAAGTGTGCTGGATGGCGGCGATCCCGAATTGAAAAGGGAGGCGTCACCACCCGGATTTGAATAAAGGTAGGTTTAGTTCGCTTCAATTTTGATGTTCGGAAAATCTGTGCCGATGATCCGCCGGGCCAGCATGAACTTGTGTTCGCTGAACTTCACCTTGAAGGCGGTCACGGTTTCGGATTCAGGCGAGGCGAAATAGGGGTCGAACAAGGGGTTTCCCCCTCCGATGTGGAGGTGGTCGCCGGCCCACCGGAGAAATCCGCCGCCAACCGTGAAAAATTCGATGATGAATTCGTCGAATTTCTCGCCGAGGCGTTGCTCGACGGTTTTGCGAAGGCGTCCGATGGCCTGGGTACTGTTTCGCTCCGTGGCCGGAATAAGAACCAGAAACGGGTGATCCGCGAGGATCGAGACGATGAAGCGGTAGGTCCGTTCAACCCGTTGGCCGGAAAGTCCCTCGGCGATGTAGTCCGAAAGCAGCTTGTGGTCGTCTTCCAGAATCGAGGGAAAGTCTTCGAGCGCCTTGTCGAGGTCAAGCCGAAACATTTCAGTCCCGTCGAGGTGTCCCATGACCTGATCGCGGGCGAAGCCCTGAACCGTTTGTCCTTCGAGTCCGCCGTAGCTCTGGTTGAACCCGAAGACCATCTTGTGCAGGTTGGTAATGACCGACGGAAAGCTGAGCAGCAGGTCGCGCTGTTTGACGTTCGGGAGCATGGAGTTGTACATCCCCTCCAGCAGCGCGATTGCCGAAACGGCCTCCCGAAGATCGCCGCGGCGGAACAGGGCCAGACTTTTCAGGAACGACATCGAATCATCCGGCCGTTTGTTGAGGAATTTGGAGAAAAATTTATCGAAAGCCGCCAGGTCCTGTTCGGTCAGCGGCGTATCGTTCGGATGTCGTTGTTCAATCTGGGTTTCGGATGTTTGCGACATGGTCGGAGACGGTCGGGTGGCGGCGTTCTTGGATGAAAAGGCACTTTTTTAAGGAATGCCGAAGATTAAACAATGGACCGGAGGTTGTCTAGAATGAGGCAGTTCAAGGTAAAACCCGCGGGTCTTTCAAAATGGAAATCGCTGGTTGTGGGGGTTTTCTTCCTCCTGGTTTCTCCGTTTGCGGGATTCGCTCAGGGGGATGAGGAGTCGCAGGCGCGGCTTCAAAAGGGAATTTCCCTTTACCAGCAGGGTCAATACGCCGCCGCCCTGACGGAAATCGAACCGGTGGTGGTCAAGGAACCCGCGAATGCGACCGCCTACCGACTCATCGGTCTCTGTCGCCTTCAACTTAAAAAATACGATACCGCCATTGACTCCCTCAAAAAAGCACGCGAACTGACGCTGGCGCAGGAAAAACAGGAAGACCCGACGGCCCGCACCGCGCTCGCCCGGGCGTATTTTTATTCGGAAAAGTACGCCGAGGCGGTTCCCGAGCTTGAATTTGTGGTGAAGCAGCCCAAAGTAGACCCCGCTTTCTACTATTTGCTCGGATTTGCCCACTACCGGTCCAACAACGAGGAAAGCGCCTTGACGGCGCTCAACAAGGCTGTCGAACTCAATGACAAGGACCTCGATTCGTGGCGGTTGCTGGCCGAAATCCTGATTTCGCGCGTCACGGCGAATCCGGCCGACGCGGGGCTGACGGCAAAGGCCACCGCCGCGGCGCAGAAAGTAAAGGTTCTGGACGGTACGCCCGCCGGGGGAGGGGCATTGGGGCGCTTGTACGTTGCGATCCGGCAGTTCGCGAAAGCCGTTCCGGAACTCGACGCGGCGGTGACCGCCAAACCCGATGATCTGGTGGCCCTGTTCAACCTGGGATTGGCCCTTTCGCGCAGCAACCAGTACGACCGGGCCGCCGCCGCCCTCGAAAAGCTCGCCATCAAGACCCCGAGCGAACTGAGCGTCTTTCGGGAACTCGGTTATGTGTATGAACGGGCCGGAAAGTTCGCCAAAGCGCTCGCGGCCTATGAATCAGCCGACAAGCTGGCACAGGGACAGGATGACTTCATCAAGCGCGCCATCGCCCGGGTGAAGTCCCAACTGAAGTGAGGGCGGAAACGCGGTTTCGGGGGCGGATTTCAGGGGAATCCCGGTTTTTCTCCGCCCCTTGACCACTTCAATGGCTCCCGTTGGCCGCCTCCGGCTTGAGCATTTCCTGAATTTTCTTGATGAGTTGAGGCCCTTCGAAGGGTTTCCGGATCAGGTTGTTGTCGAAAAAGTGGATTTGGCCGGTATCCGCCAGTTCGTTGTACCCGGACATGAACAGGATGGGGGTTTCCGGGTAAAGTTTTTGAAGTTCGCTGGCCATTTTGGGGCCGTTCATTTTGGGCATCCGGACGTCGCTCAGGACGAAATCGATCCGGGTCCCATTGTTCCTGATTTGGGTGAGGGCTTCCTCGCCGTCCCGGGCGGCGAGCGTGACAAAGCCGTGAGCGCGAAGAATTTCGCAGGTGACTTCCAGCACTTCGGATTCATCCTCGACCACCAGAACGATCGGTGACTGTTCGAGTTTGATAGCGGTGAACTGGCGTGACGGACGGATGTCGCCTGAATAGGGTTTCCCTTCGTTCGTCAATCCCCAGGGAAGATAAACATGGAAAACCGACCCTTTCCCCGGCGTACTCTCCACCCGCAGGAAACCGCCGGCCTTGGTGACGGTCCCGAAGGCGGTGGCCAGTCCGAGACCGGTTCCCCGTCCCTGTTCCTTGGTGGTAAAAAACGGCTCGAACAGCTTTTCAAGGATGTCCGGGGACATTCCCATCCCTTGGTCTTCGATTGAAATCCGGTAAAACCGTTGAACGGCAAATATTTCCGGGAATTGAATTGAATTCGGATAAATTTTGCCGGGTGCGTCGCGTTCCTCAACCTGGATGGCCTCTCCGGTTCGAATGGTCAGCGTTCCTCCCTCCGGCATGGCATCCCGGGCGTTGAGCATCAGGTTGAGGAAGACCTGTTCGATTTCCTGAAGGTTGGCGAAAATCGTGGGTTTGAGGTCGGACAGTGAAACCTGGAGGGAAATGTGTTCCCCGATGAGTTTTTCAACCATGGTCACGGTGGTCTGAATGCTCTCGTGAAGGCTCACGTTCTCCATCGTCGTTTCATTGCTTCGGCTGAACGACAGAAGATGGCGGACCAGGTCGCGACCCCGTTCACTTGCTCGCCGGATGGCTTTCGCGGATTTGAATGACGGTGAGTCCGGGCCGATTCGGGTCAGTTCGAGGCTGTTATACCCCATGATGACCGCCAGCAGATTGTTGAAGTTGTGGGCGATTCCCCCCGCAAGCTGGCCCAGAGCCTCCATCTTCTGGGACTGGCGCAACTGCTCCTGATTCCGTTCCGCATCCGCTTTTGACTTTTTGAGTTCCTCGATGGTGCGAGCCAGTTGGGCGGTTCGTTCACGAACCTGTCGGTCCAGGTTCTCTTTCGCCATCTGGAGGTTCTGGTTGGCGATTTCCCGTTCGATGTTGGTCTGTTGCAGGCGATTGAAGGTCGATTCCAGCCGTTTCGCCATGTTGGTGAACACATTGATCAACTGCCGGATTTCCGCCGGAGCTTCGATGGGGTCGGTGAGGCGGCTGAAAATCACCCCGACCGGGGCCTCCGGGGAATGGGACAGTTCCTTGGTGGCTTCGGTCAGAAATTTGAGGGGAGCAATGACCGTATTGGCTACGAACTGGGCCAGAAACGAGGCAATGACCATGAAACCCAGCATCCATCCGAGCATCTGGAAGTAATGGAGGTTGAGTGCGGCCTGGGTGGTCAGTGAGGAACGCAAGATGACCGTGGTCCAGCGGGTACGGTCGTCTCGGACGGCAACGCCCAGATAATGCCGGTCGGGGAGTCGTAACGGACTGGAGAAGGGAACCGTGAGGTAAAAGGTGTTTTCAGGACGATTCTCCTTCAAATAGGTCCAGAGCGGAGTTCCGGAAAGGCCGGTGAGCAGGGGAAAAATCTCTGCCCGGTTGGAAAAGGCAATCTGGTCGCGCTGGTCGGTCACGATGACGAATTGATTCGAATTCCCGAGGCTGGCCGGGGAAAATTCCGGGAAACGGCTCAGCATGACCGACCCTTCGACAATGCCGCGGACCTGTCCTTTGGCATCGAGAAGTGGGGCGCTGATGGCGATGATGATCTGGTTTCCAAATCCCCGCCCCTGAAACGTATCCGAAATGTAGGTTTTCTTGGTGGTCAGGGGAATCCGGTAATACTCGCGGTCATTGATGGTCCGTTGGACGCCCGCTTCGATTTCCGGGCTGGTGACCGTCAGGTTCCCCGCCTGGTCGGCGACCAGCATGGTTGCGAATCCCTGATAGCGATTTCGTGTCCTCGTCAGCCATTCCTTAAGTTCCTCGTTTGAAGCGTTGGGGGCCTGGTTGAGGTAATCCGCCAGCGCTTCAATCGCCCGTTTGTGTTCGTCGAGATGATCGCCGACGGAATGGGAAAGACTCACTCCGTTGGATTTCAATTCCGAAAGGGCACTTTGCTTTTGCCGTTCGATGTTGCTTTGGCCTGACCAGATGGCAAGTACGCAGATTGGGAGAATGGTGATGAACAGAAAGGCCCGGCTCAGGTTGTACCGGATGGATGCGTTGTAGCGCGGCTCGATGGTCAGCCGGTTCAACCCGGAACGGACCAGACCAATGGCCAGGATCGCGTCCGCAATGATGACGCAGAGAAGGTTGTTGGTGATGAACTTGAGGGTGATGGCCAGTTCGAGGGAGTCGGGGAAAAATTTCCGGCTGACAAAAAAGAAGTACATCACGGGGCCGGCGACAGCCCAATAAATCACCACCCCGATGGTCCCTGGAAACTCCCGGCGATGGGTCAGGAAACCGACTACGGCCGCTTCGGCAATGAGAAAGGGGATTGCAAAGGCGTGATCCCACAGGAAAAAAGTCCGGAGGCAGACCAGGGTGGCGGCCAGAATGCCGGGGCCGGTTCCAATTGCAAGAAGGACAAAGAATGACAGGATGCTTCCGAACACCAGTTCAAGGTCATCGGAAATGGGAAACCTGAAACCGTTGATGAAAAAACCGGCGATTCCGGCCACGGTGGCGAACATCCACGGGATTGCTGGTTTGAGGCGTTCGTTCATCGGGAAGACTTGGCGCTCAGAAAATCGAATGGAATCTGTATTCCGGAGGGGGTTCGGTGGGTCACCCGACGTTGGGGGGGGAGGGGATTTGATTCGGCTGGAAGTTGTTCGGGCAGTTCGAGTTGCGGCAGGGTCAGAATGATTTCCGCCCCTTTGATTCCGGTTTCGTCTTCGCGGTTTTTGACTTCGATGGTTCCCCGGTGGTCCTGGACGATCTGGTAAACGATGGCCATTCCCAGCCCGGTTCCGCCCTCCCGTTCGGAACTGAAGGGCTCGAAAAGCTGGTCGAGCTGGGTCTGGGATAGGCCGCAACCCGTATCGAGCAGACGGATCTGGACACGTTTGTCGGGAAGCTGGGTCAGGCGGATTTCGAGTTCGCCGCTGTTCGGCATGGCCTGAATGGCGTTTCGGGACAGATTCCAGATTACCTGTTTGATCTGATTCGAATCAGCCTGCATTGAAAGAACCGGCTGGTCAGCCTGAACCCGAATCTTGTGGCCCGGCTTGACCTCGGGACTGTGGCGAAGCAAGGTGACCGTTTCCTCGACCAGCGAATTGATGTCGATGGGAGAAATCCGGAGGGGACTCGGTCGGGCGTAGGCCAGAAAATCGTTGATGATGCCGTTCAGGCGATCCGATTCCCGAAGGACGATTCGCATCAGCGAATCATGGTCGTCGCTGAGTTCCAGCTCGCTGCGCAGCAACTGGACCGAACCCCGCATGGCTGCCAGTGGGTTGCGGATTTCGTGGGCGATTCCCGCAGCCATCTTGCCGAGGGCGGCCAGGCGGTCCTGCCGACGGATTTCCTGCTCAAGTTTCAGGATTTCGGTCAAATCCTGGAATGAATAAACGAATCCGGTGACGGAACCGTTTTCCGCCGTGAGTTGCGAAACGGTGAAGCCGAGCCGGATAAGACGGTCATCCGCCGAACGGCAGTCGGATTCAAAACGCCGAAATCGTTCATTGTTGTTTTCCAGGATTTTCGGATTGAGGGGCAGCGTCTTGGCATCCGATTCAAACACTTCCACAAACGATTTGCCCCGGACTTCGCCCGCCCGAAACCCGGTAATGTCTTCGGCCGCCCGGTTGAAGGACGTAATCACGCCGTCCAGATCGGTCGTCACGAGTCCGCTTTTGATGCTTTCAATGATTCTCTGATTGAACGCGCGCAATTCGGCGAGATTTTTGGCGACCGATTCCAGATCGGCGTCGTTCCGGCGCAACCGCTCGGCCAACTGTCCGCCAAGGACCGTCAACGCCAGCATGGCCAGGACATAAAGAAGCGGATTGTTCTGAAGGTAACGGGTGTCTTGTTGAATGATCGAATAACCGCCGACCAGAAGGCCGACTTTGTAGAAAACCAGCAGCCCGATGTAGCACAGGGTACAAAAAACACCGATGGCGATTGCCCCGGTGCGGGGAAGTACCATTGCGGAAACAAAAATGATGACTAGATAGAGCGGGACCAGCGGGAAATCGGAATCGCGCAGCCGATAAGTCAGCCACGTCACCAGCCCCGCATCCACCAAAAGCTGGAGATAGGCCTGGGCCAGGTAATGCTGTGAGCCGCGCAGCAGGGTGTAGTAAAGAATGGACAACGCGCCGACGGCCGCGGCCAGAACAATCAACGGCTCGGTGTTGATGTTCGAATTGACCCACGGGCTGCGCGTCGTACTGAGAAACGCCCCGATGGAGAGCAGGGTCAAAACGACCACCAGCCGGGAAATAATGAGATTGACCAGCCGGGTGTACATGGCATTCATGCCGGTCACTCCTTCGGGGTTGGGGGCCGCCGGGAATCTGGCGGTGTTTTTTGAGCCGCAGTGGACTTGACACTAGCAAAGTGGTTTCGGCGTTGGCTACATAAATCCCCCCTTTCAGCCGATTCCCGTGGCCGGCACCCAATGGGCGGTAATTCCCACAGGAATTCCACAACTGGAAAAATTTTTATTGCGTTGGTGAAGATGCCTATGCTAGGTTCGGACACTTCAACGGTATTTCCTCTTTTTCCCACTGGTTACAAGCGGTTTCTTTAAGTAGCGTCTGAATGAAGCGCGGATTTTTCCGCTTCGTCACGGCGGAGGCGTCCATGATTACTTTCGGAACATCCGGCTGGCGGGCCATCATTGCCGAAGACTTCACCTTTGCGAATGTACGTCTGGTTTCCGATGCGGTAGCCGATGAACTTTCCGCGTCGGGAAACGGCGGCACGGTGATTATCGGCTATGACCCGCGATTCATGGCCGAACGGTTTGCCCAAATTAGCGCCCGAACCTTTGCCGACCGTGGTTTTGATGTACTCGTGACCGACCGCGATACGCCGACGCCGACGATCTCGGTTGCCATCCGGTCGCGCGGCGCTCGCGGTGCCATCAATTTCACCGCGAGCCATAACCCGCCTGAATACTGCGGGATGAAGTTTTCCACCGGTGATGGTGCTCCGGCCCTTCCCGAAGTCACGAAGCGGGTCGAAGGGTTCATTCGGGAACGCGAGGCCGGTGAGCGGACCGGCGGCGCGGCCGCCACAACGGGAAACGTGACCGGCGTTGATCTTCGGCACGCCTATCTGGCGGACATCCGGGAAAAGATTGACCTCGAAGTTCTGAAAAAATCCGGGCTTCGGGTAGCGTTCGACGCACTGTGGGGGACCGGACGGGATTATCTCGATGCCTTTCTGGTCGAACAGGGCTGTGAAGTGAAAACCCTTCACGCCTGGCGCGATCCCTATTTCGGCGGACGAAGCCCCGAACCATCCGAAAAGAACCTCGCGGAACTCGCTTCGGTCGTGACGGAAGGGAACTTCGACCTCGGACTTTCGACCGACGGCGACGCCGACCGGTTCGGCGTGATTGACCGCGACGGAACGTTCATTACCGCCAACGACGTCCTCGCGCTGCTGGTCGAGTACCTGTTCGAAACGCGCGGCTGGTCGGATGGTGTTGGGCGCAGCGTGGCGACCTCGCATTTCGTGGACCGGGTGGCGCGGGCCTGCGGCGTCCCGGTGTATGAAACACCGGTCGGTTTCAAGTTTCTCGGCGAGTTGATTCTTGCCGAAAAGATTTTCCTCGGCGGCGAGGAAAGCGCCGGACTCTCTATAAAAGGCCATATTCCGGAAAAGGACGGCATTCTGGCATGTCTGCTGGTTGCCGAAATGGTCGCAAGGAAAGGAAAAACGGTCGGCGAACTGCTGGCCGGCTTATCGAAACGGGTCGGACCGCTGTACAACCGGCGGATTGGGGTCAAATTGACACCCGAGATCCAGAAGCATTTGCCGAACCGTCTGGTGGCGTCTCCCCCTGATTCGCTGGGCGGCAAAAAGGTCCTCAAAATCGATCGGACCGACGGCGTGAAATTTATTTTAGAAGATGATGCGTGGGTCCTGATTCGGCTGTCCGGGACCGAGCCACTGGCCCGGTGCTACGCCGAAGCGAACTCGCCAACGGAATTGGAGGTGCTGCTTGAGTCAGGCGAGAGTTTCATACATCACTGAAGCGGTCGATTCCCGCGTACTGGCGCTGCCGAAACCACGACGGATTGCCCTCGGGCTGCCGTTTTCGGTCTGGACGACCATGATTTTACTGGCCCTGATCGCCCTGTGCGTCACCGCCGGCTGGCGGACGCAATCCCAGTTGCAGCGGGCCATGGACGACAACCGCAAACTTGTGGCGCAGGTCCATGACGCACGGATGGAAAATGCCCGGTTGGCTGGCGAAGTCCTTTCCCTGGATGCCGATCCCAAAGCCATCGAATCCGCCGCCCGGAAGTCCGGAATGGTCAAAAAGGACGAGGTGGTGGTCGTCATTCCGCAAAACAAATAACCCGAACGCCGAGTTCAACATTTGCCTGGAAGCCCCCGGTCCCTCGGGGGCTTTTTCAGCTTGAACACAGAATGAAAAAAGTCGCTTGACCAGGCAAACCCAGGGTGTTTTTCTGACCACTAACCACTAACCACTAACCACTGACCACTGACCACTGACCACTGACCACTGACCACTGACCACTGACCACTGACCACTGACCACTGACCACTAACCGCTGACCACTAACCGCTGACCACTAACCGCTGACCACTAACCGCTGACCACTAACCACTAACCACTGACCACTGACCACTACTGAAGCTGCCCGGTCTGGTATTTCAACTCGGCAATTTTCACGTTCACGTCGTTGCGCGATTCGGCCACGCGGATGGCGGCGGCGGTCTGCTGCAACTGGGCCTGGCTGAGTTCGACGATGGATCCGAGTTTCAAATCATAGCGATAGCGGGCGAGATCGAGGGCCACGACGGCCTGGTCAAGTTGCTGTTGCGCCAGCCTGAGTTGTTGAAGGGCCGTATCGCTTTCCAGCCAGGCAATCCGGACGTCCTGCAAAATCCGGTTTTCCGCTTCCCGAATGCGTTCCTTGGCGGCTGCATCGCGCTGTTCGGCCTCCCGGCGACGCGCGTCAAACAGATGCCCATTAAAAATCGGTATGGAGACGAAGACTCCCGCCACCGCGTTTCCGTTCTGGAATTTGCGTGAATCGTAAGGAACGACGTTGACATCACCGATGGCCCCGATGGTCGGGCGGTTCAAGCGTTTTTCAGATTCCAGAAAACTCGCCGCCGCCTGTTCATCAAGACGTACGCGTTTGAGGTCGGGACGATTCGCAATGGCCGTCCGGAGTGCGTTTTCAAGCGGCGGCAGGTCGGGAATGTCGTTCGGTTCTTCCACCTGGTACAACTGCGAACCGCCAAGTCCGAGCGCGTTTCCGAGCCGGACCTGCGCCGCCGCGACCTCATTGCGGGCTTTCACCTGCAAAAGTTTCGCGTCGGAAACATTGAGCGCGGCGAAACTGACGTCGAGCGACGACCGAAGTCCGTTTTTCGCCAGCGTGTCTACCTGTTCGAAGACGATTTCGCGGGCCTTGACGGTTTCCTCGGCGACCTTCAGCAGGGCCTCGGCGCGGGCCACGCCGTAATACGCCTGATACAGCTCCCGAAGGGTCTCGGCTTCGGCGGAATGAACCGATTCGGTTTTCGCGGAGGCGTTGAGACGGGTGCTTTCGACGAGTTTTCCGGTTCGTCCGAAATCCGAAATGAGCTGGGTGACAAAAATACCGGTCGAGAAGCGGGTGGAAATGTCCGGGTTGACTAACCCCAGACCCGACGCGATGCGGGCTTCCGGAGTCGCGCCGACAGTTGAGATGCTGCCGGTGACGGTCGGGAAATATCCCGAACGCGTTTCGGCGATCAGTGCCTGCGCCGCTCCAGCTTCCGCCGTCGCTTCCGCGATGCGCGGATGATTTTTCAGCGCGATGTTCCGGGCCTCCTCAAGCGTCAGGACCGGCGGTTGGTCCGGGGCCGGTGACACAACCGGGGAAACGGACGGTTGAACGATTTTCGGAAGGACCGAGACAATGCCTTCCTGCGCGCTGCCCGAAACGGTGAAGAAAAATCCGACGACGCCGGTCGTCAGCCACAACCGAAACTTCATGCGGCCTCCTGGAGTTGAAGATCTTCCGGCCCCGCCGTGGGCGGGACGGGTTTTTCCTTGCGGGAACGACTGATGAGGTAGGCCGCCGGGACGATGAACACGGTCAGCGCGACCGACACCGTCAGCCCGCCGATGATGACGCGGGCCAGCGGCGCGTAACTTTCCCCGCCCGTGCCGAGTTTGAGCGCCATCGGAATCAGCCCGATGACCGTGGCGAGCGAGGTCATCAGTACCGGGCGCAACCGAACGCGACAGGCCAGCGTCACGGCTTCCCTGAGCGGCATGCCGTCTTCCCGAAGTTTGTTGGTGAATTCGACGATAAGGATGCTGTTTGAAACGACGATGCCGATCATCATCACCACGCCCATCAGCGACATCACGTTGAGCGTCGTGCCGGTGGTCCAGAGGATGAACAGCACGCCGGTCAGTCCGGTCGGGACGGCCAGCAGAATGATGATCGGATCCAGAAACGACCTAAATTGGGCGACCAGAATGAGGTAGACGAGGACGGTTGCGAGGGCCAGACCGACGGCGAAGCTCGAAAACGAATCGCGCATCCCGCGCACCGAGCCGCGCATTTCGACGCGGACGCCTTCCGGCAGATTTGTTTCTTTCACGATGCGGTCCACCGCGGAAGCGAGCCGCCCGAGATCTTCGCCGCCCGGCGCGACGTAGAGGTCCACCACCCGGCGAATCTGGTAGTGGTCCACTTCGCTCGGCGCGAGCGACGGCTCGATGGTCGCCACCGCGTCGAGCGTCGTGCCTTCGGCGCGTCCGGTCCCGCGCAGCGGAATGTTTTTCAAATCAACCAGACTGTGGACCTGATTTTCGGGAAACTGGACGGTCAGCAGATAGTCGTTTCCGGTTTTCGGATCGACCCAGAAACTCGGGGCGATCTGGGTGTTGGAGGTGAGCGCCGAAATGATGTTGCTGACGACTTCCTTCTGGCTCAGGCCGAGTTGGGCGGCACGTTCGCGGTCAACCTGAATCTTTAGCGACGGCGTGTCCACGTCCTGCGGGATGAACACGTCGCTCGCGCCGGGCAGGGCGGAGATTTTCTTGCTTAGTTTGCGCGCCGTTTCATAGGCGTCGCCGAGATTCGAGCCGCTGACCTGCACGTCGATGGGGGCCGGCAGTCCCAGATTGACCACCGCGTCCACCAGTCCGCCGGATTGAAGGTAGACCCGCAGGCGGGGTTCTTCCTTCGCCAGCCGTTCGCGCACGAGGTTCATATATTCAGAGCTGCCGAGGCGGTGTTCATCCGCGAGGCTGACCTGCACGAAGGCCGTATGTTCGGCGGAATTCGTGGTGTAGACCGCTGACAGATCGGGCGTCGAGCCGATGTTTGAAACGACGAGGCGAAGGTCTTCCTTTGAAACGGTTTTCCGAACGAGTTCCTCGACCCGCTGAACGTCCTTTTCGGTTTCTTCAAGGCGCGTGCCGGTCGGCGATTTGAGCATCACCACGAACTGGCCAGGGTCGGTGCGCGGGAAATACGACACGCCGACCAGCGGAAACACGCCGAGACTGAGCAGGAAGAACACGGCGATTCCGGCGACGGTCATCCACGGACGACGGAGCGCCCGGGCGAGCAGGCCCTGATACCGGTCGAGAAAGGCTTCGAACCCGTGGTTGAACCAGCGGTTGAAGCGTTCGCCGAGTCCGGGCTTGTGGGCGGGAGCAGGCGGCACGGATTCCGTTTCGTCCGTTTCGGTCGGAGCGGGAGCAACCGGTTCCGGATCGTGACCGTGAGGTTTCTTGATGAACTTCGCGCAGAACAGCGGCACGACGGTGAGGGCCACGACGTAGGACGCGAACAGCGAGATCACAACCGTCAGGCCGAGCGCCGAAAACAGAAACCGGCTGACCCCGGACAAAAGCGTGACCGGAAAGAAGACGACCGCCGTCGTGAGCGTCGCCGCGAGGACGGGCAGGGCGACTTCGCGGCCACCTTCCTCGGCGGCGATTTCCGGTGTTTCGCCAAGTTCCAGACGGCGGAAAATGTTTTCGAGAACGATCACCGAATTGTCGATGAGCCGCGAGAAGGCGAGGGCCAGTCCGCCGAGGGCCATCGTGTTGATCGAGCCGCCGCCGAGCGACAGGATGAAAAACGTCGCCAGCGCCGAAAGGGGAATCGACAGCAGCACCGCAATCGTCGCGCGCGGGCTTCCCAGAAAAATCAGGATCATCAGACCGGTCAGGACAAGGCCGATGAGACCTTCGTGAAGAAGATTCTCGATGGCGTTCTTGACGAACACCGACTGGTCGAAAACGACTTTCGTGGAAAGCTGTTTCGGAACGTCGAGCAGTTTCGTGACCGCTGATTTCATGCCGTCCACGACGGCGATGGTGTTGGTGTCGCCGCCCTGTTTGAGAATCGGCAGATAGACCGACCGCTGACCGTCCACCCGGACGATGTTGGTCTGAATCTGCTTCGCGTCGGAGGCTTTTCCGATGTCTCCGACCATGACCGCCGACTGATTCACGGTCTTGAGCGGCAGGTGGTCGATTTCGCCGAGGTTGGGCAACTGACTGTTCGTATAAAGGTTGTAGTTCAGGTCGCCGATTCTGACCTGTCCCGCCGGAAGAATGAGGTTTGCGTCATTCACCGACCTGACCACGTCCATCACACTCATTCCGTAGGCTTCCAGCCGCGAGGGATCGACATAGACCTGAATCTGCCGCTGACTTCCGCCGAAGGGTTGCGGGACGGACGAACCCGGAACGCTCGCGACCTGGTTGCGGATCGTGTAGGCCGCGAAGTCGCGCAGTTTGGTTTCGTTCAACCCTTCGCCCTTGAGCGTGATGAGGCAGACCGGCAGGCTCGATGCGTCAAACTTCAAAACCACCGGCGGCAGCGTGCCGGGCGGAAGTCGGCGCAGGTTGGCGAGTGCGAGGTTGGAAATGTTAGTGACCGCCGAATCGGCGTTCGTTCCGGGTTGAAAGTAGATTTTGATGAGGCTCACGCCGGGCAGGGACCGCGATTCCATGTGGTCCACATTGCTGGCGAGGGTGAAAAACCGTTCGTACCGCCCGGTGATGCTGGTTTCAATCTGCTCCGGCGGCATTCCCGAATAAAACGTGGCCACGACGACCACCGGAATGTTGATGGTCGGGAACAGGTCCACCGGCATGCGGGTCAGGCTCGCCGACCCGAGCACCAGAATCATCAGGCAGCAGACGATGACGAAGTAGGGAAAACGAATGGCAAAACGCGACATTGACGGCTCCGCGACGGTTACGGTTTTTCGGAATCCGGATTGGAAGAAGTGAGATGAACACCCGTTCCGGCGACTTCGTACCCGAACGCGCGGGTCAGCCGGACCAGGGCGTCGGGCGTGAAGTCGGGTGATCCGCAGAGGGCGGTTGTCCGGGAACGTTTGGCCGCGATTTTGGCGGCCATTTCGGGAATCCGGTCGGCGATGGAAAGTGGAATTGAAAGCACGCCGTTGGCGTCGCCATAGAGCAGGTCGCCGCTGTTGATTCGCAATCCGCCGATTTCGACTTCACGCCCGAATTCCGAAATGTGGATGTAGGCGCGCGACACCGAACGCGAACCGGCGAAGAGATGAAACGGCGTTGCCGAAATCGCTTCGACATCGCGGACGGCCCCGTTGGTGACGGCCCCGACGCAGCCAAGCGCCCGGTGTACCGCCGCGTGCAGGTTGCCGAAAAAGGCCCCGAGGCCGGGTTGCCGGTCGGTGTCCTGAAAAACCACGACCCGCGGATTCGGAATGGTCGCGATGAAGCGCCACCACTCGGCATTTTCGGCGAAGGTCGCGCCCGCCATCGGCGGAAAAAAAGAGCGGACGCGCGCGGTGACGGCGTAGCCAAGCATCGGCGTTTCCGGACCGGTGTAGCGTCGCACGGTGCCGCCGTGAATGAAGCCCTCATTGCGGAGGCGGACGCCAAGTGCATCGATGGCATCCGAAACGAGGCTGGTTCCGAGCGGACGAATGGCTTCCAGAAGTGAATCCGGCAGTACGTTCATCGTTTTTCTCCGTCGGTCGGGAAATCAGGAGGAATGGTCGGTTTCCGCCGGTTTGGGGGAAACCGATTGCCCGGCGGTAAACCGGTCGCGTCCAACGGTCACGACCCGCTCGCCTTCCTTTAGTCCGGAAAGCACTTCGTACCGGGTGGCGGTCTGGAGGCCGAGCGTGACGGTTCGCGTTTCGATGGTGTTGTCCGGACGGACGACCAGCACCGTGGCCGCGCCAGTTGGATCGGCCACCGCCTGCACCGGGACGGAGAGGGCGTTGTCGCGGCGTTCGAGGGTGATGACGACCGAGGCGAGCATGCCCGGTTTCAATTCGAAATCGGGATTCGGGACGTCCACCTGGGTTTCCATCGTCCGGGTGGCGGCTTCGGCATTGCCGCTTGCGCGGACGACCCGGGCCGGAAAGGTTTTTCCGAGCGCCGGCACCCGAACCATCACCGAATTCCCGGGTTGAACTTTCGGGATGGCTGATTCGGGAATCGGAAAGGACAGGCGAAGGGTGTTGATCTGGGCAATGCGGACGACCGGGATGGCCTGAATGTTGGACGCCGTCCCCGCCTGCACGAGTGCGCCCGAGTCGGCGTACCGTTTGGTGACGATGCCCGCGAACGGCGCGGTGATGCGGCCGTAATCGGTGAAGGTCCGGGCGCGCTTTTCGTTCGCCTCGGCTTCGGCCAGTTGTTGCCGGGCCGCCGCCAGCGTCGCCTGCGCGGATTCGACCTGGGCCGCCGCGCCGTCGCGTTTCGACTTCGCCACATCTATTTCCTGTTGCGCCACGAGATTCGGACGCGAGCGGTTGACCGCTTCGAGCCGCTGGTAGGTGACGTCGTATTCCTGAAAAAGAGCCTTGTATCGTCTGATTTCACTTTCAGCGCGCGCGATTTCTTCCTGGTAGCGCCCCTTGGCGGCGGTGGCGCGGTCGAGGTCTTGATTCAGTTCGGGAACTTCAAGCGTTGCCAGCAGTTGTCCGGCCCCGACACGGTCCCCGAGATCAACCTTGATTGAGCGCAGAAATCCGGCCACCTTGGCATGGACGTCAACTTCCTGAAACGGGTAAAATTCCGCCGCGACGACGAGCTCCTGCGTGAGCGTGGCGCGCGTGGCGGCGGAGACGATGGCCTGCGGCGCGGCTTGAGCATCAGCCACCGCCGCTGCCGGAACGGGCGGGTGCGATCGTCCGCAACCGATACCCCCCAGAAATAAACCGCCGGTCAAAAGGGCAATCGTCCGGCGGCGGATGGTTTTCGAAGTTTTGAAAAACAGCATTTCGTTCCGAGCGTTCCGAGGTGTGATTTCAGGGAGTGGACGGGCATCCCTTACCTCCGACGAATCCCGTGCGGAAAGCGATAAAAGGGGCAGCCTGTACATCGCTTCCCGCCCTCAGGGTGGTCAGGGATGCCGTCCTCTCAGTGCGTGCAGGTATACCCGACGAAGATGACCGGAGGCTTAAAGGGCAATTAATTTGGTTTCATTTAAATTCCGGGGGGTGGGGGAACGGTTGGTTGTCGGTCAATCCCGAGGTCAGTCACCCGGTTGCCTGATTTTGTCCTTTTCGTGACGCAACTGGGCGTCGAGCTGGAACAGATCCTGAAGATCGGACAGAAGTATCCGGGCCGGTGATTGAGCGGATTGGGAGAGCTGGAAGTACCAATCCTGGGCGTCAGCCGTGATCTCGACCAGACCGCATTTCCGGGCTTCCGACATCTGGCGGATGACCGCGCCAACCGTCAGGCCGGTCGCGTCGGAGAGTGTCATCGCGGAAACCCGTGTTCCCGGCGGTATCAGGTTCAGCAGACGAAGAAGCTGACGCTGGGAGAGTAGCCGGAACAGACGGGACAGGTTGAGTTTGGTCGTTGTTTTTTTCATGGGTGATGCCTCCAGTCACGAAACCGGAACGATGAGGCGGGAGCGGCGAAGGCCGCTCCCGTCGGTTTTTTTAGAAGTTGAAACGCAGGGCGAACTGAATCTGGCGATTCGCGCCAAGACCGACCGCGCGTTCCACCGTGGAGGTGAACCGCCCGAAGCTCGGGTTGTTGACCGTGACTCCAGACAGAGGCGTTCCAGGTTGAACCTGCGGCACACTGCCGGAGAGTCCGGTCCCGAGAATCGGCGAGAGGGTGGCCACCGGATTGGCGAAATTGGTCAGGTTGAAGATGTTGTAGAACTCCGCCCGGAATTCCAGATTGGTCCGTTCCGAGATGATGAACTTCTTGACCGCGATGAAGTCCACCTGCCGGAAGTTCGGGCCGTGAAGTTTGCCGCGTTCAAGATTTCCAAACTGGCCCGGCGCGGGGACGGCAAAGGCCGCCGGATTCAAAAACAGATAGCCGCCGCTCGAAACGAACGGATTGACGCCGGGAACGAGGTCGGGACGGCGTACGTTGCGGGACGAACCCCCGCCCGGAGTGTTGACCACCGCGACGAATCCGTCGGGCAGCGGATTGGCGGCGTTGATCGTGCCGGGAAGCTGACGAACTTCTCCCGTGGTCGGGTTCCGGATCACCACGTCGGGACGCACCAGCCGGACGTCGATGGGGAGTCCGCTCCGGGCGTTGACGATGGTGCCGACTTCCCAGCCGCCGACGAGCAGATTGGTGACGCGACCGGCATCCTTGAGGAATGTCTTGCCGCGACCGATGGGCAGATCGTAGATGGCGCTCAGATTGAACGAATTGCGAACGTCGAAAGCGTTGTATCCCCGGTCGTAGTTGTAATCGAAGGGATTGCCCGCCGTCAGCGCGTCGTTCGAGCCGGACGTGTTCCCGAAGCTGCGGCTCAGGGTGTATTGCGCGTTGAGCGTCAGTCCGGAATTGAACCGCCGAGCAAGCGCGAGATTGAGCGCGTCATAGCGGTCGCTTCCGCCGCTCGTCTTGAAGTCGATTTCGGCGTAGGGCGTCTGGAGACTGCCCGGTCCGGTCTGGTTGATAAGGTCGAATTCGCGAATGACCCGCACGCCGACGATCCGTCCAGTGCCGGAATCAGTCAGGTTTACGACACCGGTTCCGGCGGGCAGGGCCGAGCCAACGGCCACCGTCGCGTTTCCAGGGAGAATCCGGTTGGTGAAACTGCGGAGAAACAGATTCCGGCCCTGCGTTCCGATGTAGGCCGCCGTCAGGACCATCTTGTAGGGAAGTTCCTGCTGGACCGAAACCGAATAGTTGTAGGTCCGTTCAGGAATTTTGTACTCCGGCGCGTAGGCCCGCGGCTGAAACCGGCGGTTCAGCGGATCGTTGAGGAAGTTGGCGCGCAGGACCGCCGGATCGACCGGATAGAGGCCGCTGCCGCCCGCCGCGACGCCGTTGAGCGTTGTGGCGATGCGGTCGCTTTCAATGGGCTGAATCTGGTCTTCCGTCTGGCCCGGTCCGGTGTAAATCCCGAAACCCGCCCGGATGACCGTCTTCCCGCCGCCGAAAAAGCCGTGTGAATTCGGGAAGGGGGACCAGGCAACCGCGATGCGCGGCTGGAAGTTGGTTTTCAGAGAGATGTAGGGCGACCGGTTCGGCGGAAGAATGATCCCCTGGTTGATGTCGAAATTGACCACCCGATCCTGATCCTCGCGCAGCGGCGAATAGTACTCATAACGGAGGCCGAGGTTGAGGGTCAGGTTGGGCAACAGCTTCCACTCATCCTGCGCGTAGAGGATGGTGTAGTTCTGTTTCGCGAATCGCTGGCCGGATTTTCCGGTAAAGGGACTCAGGTTGCTCAGGTCGTCGGAAAACTGGATGGCCGACGGCTGGTTGGCGAGGAAGGCGTTCAGGTTGCTGAAGCTGTAGGTGGTCCCGCCGAGCCGGTCGGTGTAGATGCGGATGAACCGTTCCTCGCCGCCGAACTTGAAGGTGTGCGAACCGCGCACCCAGCTTACCGTGTCGAGAAAAGAGTAGGTGTAGGGCGTGTATGGGAAGCCGCGTCCGTTGAACGCGCTGTTGCCGCGAATCAGTCCGCCCGGAACGGCGATGCCCGAGGTCGCCCCCTGGCCGGGAATCCCGTTGTTGGCGATGCTGCCGGTCAGGTTGATGGTGATGTTCGAAAGGTCAACACCGGGAATCGTCGGGACGCTTGATCCGACGCGCGTCAGCGCGCCGTTGTAGCCGAATTTGAATTCGTTGACGACGTTCGGCGTAATGACCGCCTGGTAGGCGAAAACGCCGTTCTGCGGCACCGCCCGGTAAACCACGCGCCGTCCGGTCACGCCTTCCGGCTGTTCCGACAATCCCTGGTCGCGGAAATAACGCGCGTAAACCGAGTGGTTCGCATTGAAGTGGTAATCGAGGCGCAGGCCGACCGCGTTTTCATCCACCTTCACGTTCGAGTTGAGCTGGAGAATGTCGAAATCGGGGTTTTGCGACGCGCCCTGAAGCACCACCGCGCCGGGACCGCGAAAGGCCGCGAGAAGCGGCTGAATGGACGGAACGGCCCGAGCCGCCGCCGCCGCGCTGGGAACGGCCTCGATGGCGTTCACCCCGGTGCGGAAGCGGTATCCTTCATAGGAAAAGAAGAAAAAGGCTTTGTCCTTGATGATGGGACCGCCCACCGAGCCGCCGAACTGGTTGAGCCGGAGGGGCGATTTCCGGCGGTCGAACTGGTTGCGCGCGTCGAGCGCGTCGTTGCGCAGAAACTCGAACAGGCCGCCGTGGAACTGGTTCGAGCCGGATTTGGTGACGACGGTGATCTGGCCGCCGGTCCCGGTGCCGAACTCCGCCGGGTAACTTGTCGAATCCACCCGGAATTCCTGGACGTTTTCGAGGCTCGACTGCAACCGGAACGGAGAGGCGATTTCGCCGTTCAGGTTGCCGGGGTTGCCGTCGATGATGGCCGAACCCTCGACGCCATCGTAGCGGATGGCGTTCTGTTCGTTGGAACGCCCGCTGAACCGGATGTCGCCGAACGATCCGTTTCCGGTATTCACGGCCCCCGGCGCCTGTAGATACAACTGGGAAAGCTGGCGTCCGTTGAGCGGGAGCGACGCAACTTCGCGTTTCGTGACATTGGCCCCGACCGTGGCCGATCCGGTTTCAAGACCGGTGTTGTCGGCCGTGGCGGTTACATCCACGGTTTCGGCAACTTCGCCGGGTTTGAGGGTGAAATCGAGGGTGACCGTTTGCCCGGCCAGAACCTCCACCGAAGTGGTTTTCAACGGGGAAAAGTTCGTGGCGTTGACGGTCAACAGATAGGCGGCGGCTTTCAGGCCGGTCACCGTAAAGCCACCCTGGTCATTGGTCGTGACGGTTCGCTCCTCGCCCGTGGCCGCGTTGCGGACCGCGACTGTCGCCCCGGCGATGGCCTTTTTGGCCTCGTCCGTCACCGTACCGGAAATTTTGCCCTGGTCGACCTGAGCGAAACCGGCGGTTGTCGCAAGGAGCACGAGCGGGATGGCGTACAAAACTGCCAGAATTTTTTTAAAAGACATTTTTTCCTCCGAAAAGTCCGGCAAATCCCATCCTCGATTCCGAATTCATTTGAAAATCCGGATTGAAAATCGGATTGGGAACGGCCGGTTGGAAAGGTTTCCGGCGGAAAATTCGGGATGCCCTGTTAACGGATTGAAATGGACATGTTACGTCACTGAAAACTCTTTTTTGGCTTTATTTATCCGTTAATGTGAATGAAAGGCGGCGGGGCGCCGCTTCTGGCGGAAGTTCCACTTTCGGCGGGGGTTATGGATTCAGGGAGTGAATCCGGTCTTTTCATTTTTGGAATTTTTTTCTCATTACACTTTGGTCATTATTCGATTTTAATTGCACTTTCTTTCGGCAAAAGGGTCAGGGAAGGCAGGCGGCCGGGTTTTTTCGTGAAGGCGTTGGGCGGGAAACTCGTACGGAAATCCGCCGATGGGCCAACCTTTTTTTGAATTCCGGCGTGGGGTGAGTAATATCCGAACTCACTTTCATCTTTTTCGATGTAAATGGAGTGCCGTATGGAAGCCGTTCTGGAACGCAAACCGGACGCGGGGCGGCGGCATGCGCCGGGACCGCGCGGAAACTGGCTCTTCGGAAGTTTTCTGAACATTCGCCGGGGGATTCTGCCCTTTTATCGGCAGTGCTTCAGGGATTACGGCGACGTCATCCGGTTTCGCGGGCTGCCCGGCCTCTACTGGCATCTCGTTCTGAATCCCCATCACGTCGAACACATTCTGGTCCGGAATCAGCAGAACTACCGGAAAGGGAAGGTGTTTGACGGTCCGATTGGCCTGATTACCGGCAACGGGTTGCTGACGAGCGACGGCGATTTCTGGCGGCGGCAGCGCAAACTGGCCCAACCCGCGTTCCACCGGCAGCGGCTGATGGGCTTGGGCGAAACGATGGTCGCGGAAACCCGCAAGCTGATGCCGCGCTGGGATGAACTCGCGAAAAGCGGCGCGGCATTCGACATCGCCGACGACATGGCGAAACTGACGCTCTCGGTCGCCGGGCTGACGCTGTTTTCAACCAATGTGGACGGCGAGGCGGACGCCTTCGGGCACGCGCTGCGGGTGGCCTTCGAGTTCGTCGGGATGAAGATGCGCCCGGTGGTCCCCGTGCCGTTGTGGGTTCCGACGCCTTCCAATCGCGCTTTTTTGAAATCGAGAAAACACCTCGATTCAGTGGTTTATGAAATCATCGAACGTCGCCGGAAATCCGCCGCCGATACGGGCGACCTGCTTTCGATGCTGATGAATGCCCGCGACGAGGAAACCGGCGAGGGCATGAGCGACCTCCAGCTTCGGGATGAAGTCATCACGCTCCTGCTTGCCGGGCATGAAACGACGGCGGTGACGCTTTCGTGGACGTTTTACGTTCTGACACAGCATCCGGAGATTGCGGAAAAGCTTTACGACGAGGTGTCGGCGGCGCTGCGCGGCGGCGAACCGACGGTCGAACACCTGCGCCAGTTGCCCTACACGCGGATGGTCGTCGAGGAAACCATGCGGCTCTACCCGCCCGCGTGGGGGCTGCCGCGCGAGGCGATCAACGACGACGAAATCGGCGGCTATCACATTCCGGGTAAAACACTTGTCGCCCTAAACCAGTTCATCACGCACCGTCACCCGGAGTTCTGGGACGATCCGGAAAGATTCGATCCCGAGCGGTTTTCGCCCGAGCGTTCGGCAAAACGGCCGCAGTTCGCCTATTTTCCGTTCGGCGGCGGTCATCGCGTCTGCATCGGCAACCAGTTCGCGCTGATGGAGGCAACGCTCATCATTGCCGATCTCGTCCAGCGGTACCGGTTCAAACTCGTGCCGGGGCATCCGATTGAATTCGATGAAATGTTCACGCTGCGACCCAAGCACGGGGTCAGGGTGACGTTGGAGCGACGGGCGATGGGAAATTGAGAATTGAGAATTGAGAGTGGAGAATTTCGGACCTCCGTTTCCTTGAACTTTGCCTGGGGAGTAAGACGTGCCGACGTTTCAGGTAATCCGTGAACTGACCGCGACGCGGTGTGACATTTGCCATCAGGCCGACCTTTTCGACGCGGTGTCGGGCCGTTGCGGGCGGTGCGAGGGCGTGCCACTTCCACAAATCGCTCCACAATCCGTCAGAACCGGCCGGATGCCATTGTGGGAGCGGATGTTCTGGCTGACCGGCTGGCGGGCGGTTTTTGTCCTTTTTCTTTTCCTTTTTGCCATCTTTGGTTTTGGTTTTTTTGTCGTTCCTTTTGTTCAGGAGAACTTCTCTTTGGCATATGAACTTGGAATGCGCCCCCTTCTGGATGTTCTTACGCCCGAAGGGGGAGACCCACGGATTTCGGTCGGACCGGATCAAACTCTTGAAGTCAATGGACTTCTGGCTGATGCCAAGCCCGAATTTTTACTGCATTTCGAATCGTTTTCCGGGGTTCCCATTCAGGAATCTTTCACGAAGAAAGTCGGTAATATCGAAGGGGTCAAGGTTCGACTCAAGGTCGGTGATGACGACCCGGATTGTTTTCTTCCGCGGTTGGACCGGCTTTCCGCAAGGGACCAAGGCCGAATTCGGGACCTGCTTTCCGAAAGAACGCCGGTTACCATTGAGGGCCACTGGGATTCTTCCACTCAAATGATTCTGGTTGACCGAATCGTGTTTCATCCCGTGAAAAAGTCGCCACCCGCGAAAGCCCCTTCAGAACAGAAGCCAAAAAGAACCAATGCCGTGTCCCAATTTTGAACTGGAGGCGAATGACCGTGTTTCAGATTCGAAATGAGCATTTACCGTCGCGGTGCGAAATCTGCCATCAGGCCGACCTGTTCAATCCCGAAATCGGGAAATGCGCCCGTTGTGCGGAAATCTCCGTTTCGGTCGTCGCGAATGCGTCGAATTCAGCAAAAATCGGGAGTGGATTCAGACGACGATTCCTTTTCGCTCGACTGAAAATCTTTAGCGTTTTGTTCGTTCTCGCCGGGGGAGTTTCAATTTCTGTTTTCGTCAGTGAAGTATTTCGTCCAATCCGAACCTCCCCGTCCCTTCAGTCGAAAGTTTTTGAACCGCCAATCGTCAATAAACCTGCTCCTGTGATTTCCGTCCGTGAAAATGAAGTGGAAATTTCAGGAATGCTCAGCGAGGCCGAAAGACAGTCCGGAATCCGTTACGAATGGGTTCAGGGGAAAATAATCGAAGGTGGTGTGACCGTCTCCGGGGGAATTCTTTCCGGGAACCGTTTTCGGATTCGAATTGGAGAACGTGAACTCACCTGTTTCTGCCCTCGAATTGGGGAATTCCGTGTCCAGTCCCAAACCTTTCAGCGGTGCCAACCGATGGAGTCCAGGAATCCGTTGGGTATCGGAAATTACGTTTATCTCACCGGGCAGTACGATTCGACCCTTGAAATCCTTTTCGTTTCCCGGATCATCAGTCGCGAAACGCCTTTTCGTGGCGATGAACTTCCACAATCCTGAACTTCGAAAAAACCGAGGGAGGCCGGATGGATCACTTTCGGATTCGAAACGAGCATCTTCCGTCGCGGTGCGAAATCTGCCATCAGGCGGATCTTTTCGACCCGGCGACTGGCCAATGTTTGCGCTGCGCGGATGTACTGGGGATGATTCCGGTCTGGAATCCGCCCGCGCCGGTACCGACTCGCCCTGTTTTTTCTCTATTCGGGAATTCTTCCCCTCTGAATCACTTCCACGTTCGGGCGGGGGTGGCCTCCGTGGTGGTCGGCGGACTGTTGATGTCTCCGATTGTCGTTTCGATGACCCGGAGCGGGCTGAACGACGGGCAGCCGGTTCGCGCGCCAAGGTTTTCGGTTGGAAAGCCCTTTTTGAGCCGGGCCATCGTCAATGGCTGGCGAACGGTTGATAACCTGAATGTCCGGGATAACGAGTTGCCGGTTCTGGAAGTCACCGGAAGCGTGGTTTCGCTTGAACTGGATGAATTTCTGGCCGGAGCGATTTCCCTGCGGACGACCGACGGTGAAATCAGGACGTTTCACCTTTCAAGAATCCCGGAACTGAATGAATACGAGCGGGAAGAAATTCGCGCCTTGCTCGAAGCGCCAGGCGCGCTGGTCAATGCCTTCTTTCAGGAGCTTCCGGGGGGCACGACGGCGCTGAACCGGCTGCGGATCAGTGGCCAGCAGTCAGTGGCCGGAAGCCAGTGAGGGCGACTACAGGGGTGGACAAATTTTTGAGGGCAGGTTTGGCGGATAAGAATTGAACTGACCGCTGGCCACTGACTGCTGGCGACTACTTCAGCATTGCCAGGACATCTTCAAGTTCCGCGCGAATCCGGCGGAGGGCGGCAAGGGAGTCGGCCGAAAGAGCCGGGCGAGGGATGGCAGCGGCGGTTTCGATGGTTTCCGGCTCGACGTCGGCAACCAATTCCTCGATGACCGGGGGGATTTCCGCCTTCTGGAAATCGGGCGACCGTTCGATGGGAACGACCTTGAGTTTGGAAGCGGAGCCGCGTTCGGCGGCGAGTCGCTTTTTGGCCCCGGCGATGGTGAAACCTTCCTCCTCGCGCAACGCCTTGATGCGAAGGGCAACTTCAACATCTTTCTTGCGGTAGACCCGCTGGCCCGCTGAGTTCTTCTGCGGCGTCAGTTGCGGGAATTCCTGTTCCCAATAGCGCAGGACGTGCGGTTCCACGCCCACAATGTCGCAGACTTCGCCGATCTTGAAATAAAGCTTGTCGGGGATTATCACGCCCCCGAACTCCCGGGGCGCGGGGCCGGCGGTCTTTCGGCTGTCAGTTGAGTACGCCATAAGTCACCTGAAATGACTGCTTTTCGAGGATTCGGTTCATCCTAGGCTCCAAACCACCGGCTGTCAATTCTTTCGGCTTTCTTCGGGAAAACCGTCGTGACAAATCGGCCCCCGGTGCAGTATCCGAAAGCCAACGTATTTTCCGAAAGGTGATTGAACGGGATGGAAGCGATTTTTCTGTATCACGACGGTACGAACGCGGCGGCAACCGCCGCGCTGACAACCTTTTTCGAAGGCTTGAAACTTTCGTTCACGGTGGTGGACATCCGGGAGGACGCGGCGGCGGCTGAAAACGTCGCGAAATGGACCGACGGGCGCGCGGGCGTCTTCCCGCTGGTCCGCGTCGGGGAAAAAATCCGGTCGTTGTTCTTCAATCCGACTCCGGCGGTCCTGGCCCGGCTTTTCGTTGAGGGCGTCGCCGATGCGCCGCTGGCTTCCGAACCGCTGGAGGTGTTTAGCGCGAATTGGTGTCCGGATTGCCGGGTGCTGGAAAGTGCGCTCGACCGGAAGGGGGTTTCCTACCGCAAGGTCGATATCGAAACGACGCCCGGCGCGCCCGAGAGCATTATGCGCTGGAGCGGCGGCCGCCGGGTCGTCCCGACGGTGCGGGTCGGTGAAAACGTCGTGATGTTCAACCCGGGACCGAATGCGCTGGCCCGAGTGGTCGGCTTTTGACGGATTTCGTCGTCGCTCAAACTGGGCGTCACCCCAAAATGGGAAAAAACAAACGCCATGCGGCTGTACGGTCGCATGGCGTCTGTTTTTTTGAATGTCGCGTGGATGGGAAAAGAAATTGGCTCGGCCGGTTTTATTTCTTCCCCTTTTTGTGGACGGTTTTCCCGCCACTCACGGTTTCGTCAGGGAAGGCTTGCTGCATCCGTTTTTCGGCGGCCTTGTCGGAAGCCGATTTCTTTCTGGCATCTTCTTCCTTGTCCTTCGGAGCTTCGGGTGAGGCTTCCATTCCCATCTTCTGGTCGCCTTTCAGTTCCTTGACCACTTCGTTCCCCTGAGCGTCCTTTTCGCTGCCGAGAACCCGTTTGATGGAAATTCGGCTGACCTGATTGTCGTAAAACTCAAGTTTGAAATTTCCTTCCTGATTAGGTTCGAGAACTGCCGGGACGAGGAAAATGGTCCGGAGTTCGAGGGGCTGGTTCGGTTCGCGCGGAAACATTTCGATTTCCACGCGCAATCCCTCAAGTTTGACGGGACCGATGTTTTTCACCACGCCGGTTTTGACGACGGTGCGGACGTCCTTTTTGTCGCTCGGTTTGTAAAAAGCCGCGAATTCCTTGATTTCAACGAGTTTGGCGGGGAGCGGCGGCGGCGGTGTCCCTTCGAAGCCAATGGCGCGAGGAATGGCGGCGAGCCGCTCGCCGAAGGTTGCCCCATAGATTTTGGTTCGAAGGGAGGCGTTGAAAATGGAAAACACCACGGCAAACAAAACGAGGACCACGGCCATTCCAAGGAAAAGGCGGCGGCGTTCATAGCCGATGTTTTCAATTCCGCCGTCTTCGGCGAGGAAATTCGGCACTTTTTCAATAGGTTGGGCGGACCGACGCGGGCCGACGGCTTCCGTCAGCGGCGTGGTGATCCGGGGGAACTGCTCAACCGGAATGAGCCGGTCGGAAACGTCGCCGGTTTCGGAACGCACGGGGGCGGCGGATACCGCCACCGGGGCCGCGACGGCGACATTCGGTGCCGACTGAGGGATTTCGCGGGTGGAAGGCGTGGGCGGCCGGAGTTTTCGGTTCGACGGGGGAAGCTGCTCGCTCAGGACGGGCTTCGGCTGGAGTTTGGCCGTGTGGCTGTCGATGCGGGCGGTTGCACTTGATACTTCGACCCGTTCCGGCGGGGCTGGCGGCGGGGTGAGTTCGCCGGTTTGACGTACCGGGGCAACGATCTGGGTGACCGGCCGTTCCTCGGGGGCGCTCAACCGGGCACGTCGCTCGGCGATTTCCCGGGCAATTTGTTGTGCAATCAGCGATTCCTGAGAGACGTTGGCGACCTCGATGGCCGGGAGTTCGTCCGTAATGACCTTTTCCTGTTCGCCCGTCACGGGTTCCGCCGCGGAAACAGTGATTGCATCGGTCACCGGCAGGGGAGCGGACTCCACCTTGGGAATGATTTCCACCGGAATGAGCGGCTCGGGTTCGGGCGCAACGGCCGCCGCCATCCGAACCACCGGTTCAAGGACGGGGGCGGGCTGGACCTCGGCGAGGGGTTTGGTGATCCCAAGCAGTCCCATGTCGCCTTCGTCACCTTCCTCGTTTGGAACGGCCGCATTTTTGAGCGCCCGGGCGAAGATGAGGGCCGCGCCGATGAGCATGATTCCGATGACGATCGTGGTCACCGTGGCCCAAAGTCCCCAGGCGGCAAACACGACCGCAAGGCATTCCGGAGAAAAGGAAATTCCATTCGTCATTGAATCAGTTCCCGCCGTCGATTTGTTTCAGAATTGCTTCAAGTAGGTCGTTTTCTTTCACGCCCTTGGAAGGGCACTCAACCCATTTTGTTCCGATATCGGTTTGATATTCGCCCTCGATCTTGGCGTAGACCGTCAGTTTCGTCCGTTGGGGATCGAGCGGTGTCGCCTCGATCTGAAGGGAAAAGCGTCCCTTGACCCAGGTGAGGTTGTCGCCGCCGGGGCGACGTGAGACGTATTCGAGATTTGAACCGGAAGTAAGTGCGCCCTTGGTGAAGACGACGGGCTTGGTGAACAGGACTCCCGGTTTCTGGCCGCTCAGGGCCGGGTCGAGGGGAATTTCACGGTCGCTCAAAACCAGTTTGACCACGTCAAGAATGGCGTCACGCGACATGTTGAACGTGTAGGGATTGGGCAGCAACGGCTTTTCCTTCGGACGTTGCAGTTGAATCTGCCCCTGGCTGGTCAGGGTTGCCGGGATCAGGATTAAAACGGCTGCGAGGCCGATCATGAATCCGCGTACCAGAGCTTTCACGTGGGTTCTCCTTGAATGAAGGCTTGAAATGTCTTCCGGTCGGAGGGAATCGTAACATTAAACGTTGCTCTCTCCGCTTCGTTTCCCCGAATGCACGGTTTTTTTCCTGACGATGATTCGGGAATTCCGAAAGTCTGAAAAAAATACGGGGAGCGCCGAAACGCTCCCCGCCCTTTGAGGATTTACCGGAGTTCCTCAGAAGGTGAACCGCAATGCCAACTGAATGATGCGAGGATCGGCCGTGGTGGTGATTCGGCCAAATGTTGCGCTCGTGAAGTTGGTGGTCGGGTTGCCGAACTCGGCCAGATTGGGCAGGTTGAAGAACTCCGCCCGAAATTCCGAGTTGAGCTTTTCCTTGATGATTGGCGTGACCTTCACGATGGCAAGGTCGAAGTTGGTCCGCGATGGTCCGCGAATGGCATTCCGGCCCAGTGTGCCGTAGGAGCGGAGTGCCGCATTGGTCACCGGATCGAGTGAAGTGGCCGACAATCCGTTCCGGTTGAACAGCGTCGGGCTGAAGTACTGTCCGTTGTTGGAACGCGGGTCCATGGTCGTGAAGACGCCGTTGACGTTTACCCGGACGAGCTGGGAGTCACCGGCCGCCGACGGACCGGGCCGGCCGCCGGACTGGGAGAAGCCCGCGAAAATGTCGAGGGGGAATCCCGTCCGGTAGGTCAGGATCGGATAGATGCTCCAGCCCTTGGTGAGCAGGGTCGGGAGCGGTTTGAACCACTTGTCGAAGGGAACGTCCCAGCCGCCGCTGAACGTCACCCGGTGACGCAGGTCGAAGTCGGCCGCGGCGTAAAACAGTTTCGGATTGTAGGCCGGAACGCTGGCATTCCGGTTCCGGAAGCCTGATCCGGTGTCCATCGTCCGGGACCAGGTGTACCCGAAAGTGAAGTAGGTCGTTCCGATGAACCGGGTGCTGCTCGGCCGCTTGTTGACGGTCAGTTGCAGCGCGTTGTAGTTGCCCGTGCCGACATTCCGGAATTCAGGCAGGTAGCTGAAGCCGGTCTGCGGGAGCCCGACGTTGAAGGTCCGGGTGGTCGTGCCGAGAACATAGGGGTTGGCATCGACGAGGCCGGTGAGCTTCCGGGACTGGCTGCCCACATAGTTGGCTTCGACGACGATGTCCTTCACGAGTTCATGCTGGATGCTCAGGTTGTACTGATAGCTGTACGGTGTGCGCAGGTTGCGATCGACGTAATACACACCGCCACCGCCCGCCGGGAGAAAGCCCGCCGCGGCGAAGTCGATGTTCCGCGGGGGAACCCGGGAGGGGAAGGAGTTGGGCGTGTTGTTGAGGTCGTTCAGAAACGGGGCACCAAAGTAGGGAACCGTGCCGGTGATGGTTTCGGGGGGCGCGAAGAACAGGTCGGCAAACCCGAAGAAGGGCGCCTGGCCGTTGAACTGAAGGTTGTCCTCGCCTTTCAGTACGTCGTAGAAAACCCCGAAACCGCCGCGGATGCTCGTCTTGCCGCTGTCGAAGGGCGAATAGGCGAAACCGAGACGCGGTGCAAAGTCGTTGAAGTCGGAATTGTTCGAGCCACGCGGCACGCCGGGATCGCCGGGGAACAGAAGGCCGCGCGGGGCGTTGATGAACACCTGCGATTGCTGGCCCTGACGGAGCGAGAAAGAGCGGCTGCGGGTATCGAATTTCGGCTGGCTGTATTCATAGCGCAGGCCGTAGGTGAGGGTCAGCCGCTTGTTGATCCGCCATTCGTCCTGAGCGAACAGGGAAGTGGACTTGGAGCGGATGTCCGACGGGGCGTTCCCGAACTGGAGGTATTCGTCGGGAAGTCCGAGCAGGAAGTCCGCCAGGTCAACCTGGGTTCCGCTGCCGCCCGACGACCCGTAGAAGAAAAAGTTCCCCACCGGATAAAAGGCATAGACGGTGTTGTTCTGGTATGCGTTGTAGACGCCGCCGAACTTGATCGTGTGGTTGCCCTTCGTCCAGGTCGAGGTCGAGGTGTATCCGAAGGTGTTGTTGATGAGGGTTGCCGGACCGTTCGGGTTGTACCCGATGCTCATCCCGGTATCGAAATCCAGGCGGGGCGGTCCGGTGACGAGGTCCGGGGTGACATTGATACCCAGATCGGACGGGCCGGGATTCGAATTGGCCGGGAAGTTCTGCTGCGTGTTGAGCCGCTGGGCCGTCAGGCGGAATTCCGAAATGAAGGTCGGCGTGAAGGTCCGCGTGTAGGCGATGTTCGAGAAATAGCGGTTCTGCTTGGTCGTACTCGGGAATCCGTTCACGTTCGTTCCCGAGAAGGGGGACGTCACGGGTGAGCGGTTAAAACCGAGCGTGGCCGAGATGTTGTCCTTGTCGCTCAGGCGGAAGTCGAGCCGGGTGGTCAATTCGTTGCTGTCCGACTTACCGGCCGACTGGAAGGTGCGAAGGCCGGTCGGATCGCTCGGAATGAGGCCCGCCTGAATGTAGCGCTGTGCCACCGGGTTGATCCGGGCGGGGTCGATGATGCCGAGATTGCGGCTGGCCGGGTTGGCCTGGAAGAATGGGTTGGCGTTCAGGAAGTTGGCGACGTTCTGCCGACGGTCAGGATCCGAGGCTGAAAAGTCGCCGCGAAGTTCCGCCGGAGTGAATACGGGAATGTTCGTTGAGGTCTGTGCCTGCGTCTGACGCTGGCCCTGATAGCTCACGAAGAAAAAGAACCGATCCTTCCCGTTGATGAAGCCGGGAATGAGGATGGGGCCACCGACCGTGCCGCCGAACTGATTCCGCTTGAGCACTTCGCGGGGCGTTCCGGTGGAATTGTTGAAATAGGTGTTCGCGTTGAGCGCATCATTGCGGAGATAGTTGTAGGCGCTGCCGTGGAGGCGGTTAGTGCCGGATTTGGTCACCACGCTGATGACCCCGCCCGCGTTCCGGCCGAATTCAGCCGTGTAGTTGCTCGTCAGAATCCGGAACTCGGCAATGGAGTCGGGATTCGGATTGAGGACCACCCCGTTATTGAGGAGGCTGTTGTTGTTGCCTCCGTCGAGCAGAAATGCCACCGAGTCGTTGCGTCCGCCCGAAACGCCGAAACCGCCAGCGCCGGTGTTGCCGGGGTTCGTTTCCGTCACCCCCGCCTGAAGCAGGGCGAGTTGAAGGACGTTCCGGCCGTTCAGCGGAAGATTCAGGATTGGCCGTTCGGTAACGGACGCACCAAGGGTCGGATTCGAGGTTTCGATGGGAGTTGTCTGGGTACTTACTTCAACAACTTCGGAACCGCCCCCGGCCTCGAGTTTGGCATCGAACCGAAGGGTCTGGTTGATGAGAAGCTTTTCCTCGGCGCTGACCGTTTTGCGAAAGCCGTTGGCTTCAACCGTGATGACATAGGTACCGATTGGAATGAGCGGAATCTGGTAATTCCCGTTTCCGTCGGTGGTTGCCTCGCGACTGATATTGGTCGCCACGTTGGTGACAGTCACTTTCGCACCGGCAATGACGGCACCTTGTTGGTCGGTGATGGTGCCGGTGACCTTCCCCGTGGCATCCTGACCAAAAGCAGTACCGGTCATGGCCAGCCCAAAAAAGAGGGCAAGGACCAATCCGATTCGACTGGTGAGTGTTCGTGCCATGAAGTTCTCCTCGGAAAATTGTTGAGCGTTTCGGTTTTTCGACCCAGGATTGACTGGGCGAAACCCTTCGAAAATTCGGGAAACCCGTAGTTTCTGCTCTGTGGATAAACATACTTATGCAAGCTCCGTGCCGATTTGCCCGGAAACGGATTTTTTTGAGGAACTCATTCCACGAGTTGAATTTAATTAAAATTGCCTAAACAAATTCTGTTGAATTTTTTTGAAGAAAAACCAAATTCTCGGATTTTTTGCCGGATGTACGGAATTTGGAATTCGGGACAAACACTGGTGAAAAGAAAAAGGGAGACCGTTTTCGGTCTCCCTGTAAAGGGTGTCGTTGATGCCTCCCTTTAGAAAACGTACCGGAGGACGAACTGCATGAAGCGAGGCTGGTTCTGAACCGCCGTGAAGCGTCCGAAATTGGGGTTCGCGGCACTGCGGAAGGGGTCGGTCGGGGCCGACAGGGAAGCCACGCCGGTGAACGGCTGGAAGTTGGTCGCGTTGAACACTTCCCACCGGAACTGGAGACGCTGTTTTTCGCTCCACGGGAGGTTGAACGATTTCGCGAGGCTCATGTCGAGGTTTGCGAACGAGGGCAGACGGAACACGTTCCGCTCGCCGGTTTCGCCCGGGCGGGCGCTCCGGAAGCTCTGCGACGCGAAGGTCGGGTCGCTGAACAGGTTCGGGTTGTTGCCACGGGTCGGTGACGTCGAAATGTCGCGAATGCGGGTCAGGTTGCTCGGGACCTGCCAGTTTGTGGCGTAGGCCGTGCCGTCCTGGCCGACCGCGCCCACCGGCGCGCCGGTGTTGTACCGAACGATGCCGCCCAACTGCCACCCGCCGATGAAAGCATCGGCCCATTTCGGAATGTCGCTCAGGAAGGCCCGGCCCCGGCCGAAGGGCAACTGGGCGACGAAGTTGGCGTTGATGATGTGTCGGATGTCAAACCCGGAAGCGGCCCGGTTGTCACGCTGGCGATAGGGGTTGAGGATCAGACCGCCGCCGCCGAAGAAACCGGCGGTCTGGAGGCCCGAAGCATCGTCGAGCGACTTCGAGAACGTGTAGTTGAAGTCCCAGCTCAGGATGTCCTTGTACCTCTGGCGGGCCGTGATGGCCAGACCGTGGTAGTCGGAGTTGCCCACGCTGCTGATGGCGTTGAGCGCGCCATACTGCGGGTGGAAGAACAGGTCTTCTCCAAGGTTTGAAATACCGGTGATCTGGTATCCGCCCGGACGGGGGCTGTTGTTGAGGATGAGCTGGATAGTGGTCCAGTCCGCCGGTCCGAGGAGACCGAACGCGGAGGGGTTCTGGGTGAGGGCGTAAACGGCCTGCGTGTTCGTGAAGCCCTGACCGAAGAGATTCGCGTCGAGCGAGCCGGGGATGAACACGTTGTTGAAGTAGGGGATGTTCGGAATCTGGCTGATTGGCGTTCCGGCGCGGCGCAGGTCTTCGAGCTGGCCGGCGGCGGTGTACCAGTCGGTTCCGGAAATCGGGTCGCGAAGGTTGGTCAGCGCCATCACGTCGCGCTGGGCGAGAAGATTCCGGCCCAGACGACCAAGGTAGGACGCTTCGACGAAGATGCCCGCCGGCAACTGACGACCGTAGGAGAAGTTCCAGGTGAAGTTGCGCGGAAGCTGGGTGGTCTGGTCGATGGACTGCTCGATGCGCTGCTGCCCGTCGGCGGGCTGGGTCAGCGGGAACACGAGGTTGTTGGACGGGTTGATGCCGGGGAAGGTCCGGAAGGACTGTCCCTGACCCGTGAACAGCGGGGCCGGACGGGTCGAGAGGTTGAACTGCGCGAACGAGGTGTTCTGCTGCTGAACGAAGCCGAGGGTGTTCTGGGCTTCGAACTGAACCGCGATCTGCTGGCCGAAGTAGTCGTTCACGAGCGAGAACCCGGCGCGGAAGACCGATTCCTGGTTCTTGCCGAGGACCTTGCCGAGGAAGCCGTCCTTGAAGTCCGGCGACCAGGCGATGGCCACGCGCGGCTGCCAGTTGTTCTTGGAGAACTGGTACAGCGGGTCGCCGCCGTTGGCTGGGCCGGAGCGGTTGATCGTGACCAGGTCGTTGAAGGCGCGACCGGCTTCGCCGGCCACCCGGCGGCCTTCGAGAATGTCACCGAGCGGAATGTTCGTGCCGGCCTGGAGGCCGTTCACTTCATACACCGGGCGGCTCAGACCGTACCGGATGCCGTAGGTCAGCGTCAGGTTCTGCTTGATGCGCCAAGTGTCCTGAAAATAGAAGTCATACTCTTCCGAAGCGAACGTCCGGCGGGCGCCCGTGCCGCTCGGAAGCAGCGCGCCGTCGGCGTCGTAGGTGAAGAACGCGGTGTACTGGTTGATGCGGCCGATGAGCGCGTTCACCGAATCGCGCGCCGGGACGTTGCCGGCCGGGGCGATGCGGATGTTCGTGGCACCATTGTTGCTGATGAAGTTGTTGATTGGCGTCGTCAGGCTCGCCGAGTAGAAGGTCGGGTTCACCACGCCGAAGTCGAACGCCCGGTCGAGGCCGTTGCGCCGATTGCGGATGATCCGGATGTTGGTCCCGAACTGGAACGTGTGGTTGCCGTTGATGTAGGTCGTGTCGTTCGTGAAGTTGTGCGTCGGGGAAATCCGGTCGAGCGTCCGCGCGTTGGCGGTCGGCTGGAAGACAAAACGGAAGTTCACGAAGTTCGACGCCGTGTCACCCTGATTGCTGAGGGCGTTGCGGGTCAGACCGTAACGGAACTGGTTGGTCCAGTTGTTGTTGATCAGCCAGGTGTGTCCGGCGGCGATACCGACCGGGTGCTGCCAGAGATTGGTCGCTGGGGTATCGGGAAGGAACGATCCCTGACCGATCAGGTCATACTGCACATTGACCCGGGCATAAAGCGTGTGTTTGCCCTCGTTGTCGACTTTCCAGTCGAGCCGGGCGATGTGGGCGTTGAAGTCGAAGGGCGTGGGCGTGTTGAAGCGGAAGCCGCTCGTGTTGAAGCCGTCACCCGCGCCGGTATCGTTGGCCCGGTAACGAGCCGCCGCCGCCGCAAGGTAGGCCGCCGCCGCCGGGTTCACCGCGTTGCCGTTGTTGGCCGCCGCGAGCGTCGGAAACGCCTGGGCGATCTGGGCCGAGGTCAGGGTGATGATGTTTCCGGTCGGGGTGATGATGCCGGTGTTGGGATCGCGGATTCCTTCGGGAAACCGCAGTTCGCCGCGGCCGAGGCTGGCGAGCGGAACCGTCTGAAGCACCGAGGTCTGGGAGCGATCGCGGCGTCCTTCATAGTTGTAGAAGAAGAACAGCCGGTCCTTCTTGATCGGGCCGCCGATGGCGCCGCCGAACACGTTTTGAAGAATCCGGGGCGATTCCTGACCGTTGGCGTTGTTGAACCAGTTTCCGGCGCGGCCGATGGTCGGCCGGTGAAACCAGAAGGCCGAACCGTGGAATTCGTTCGTGCCGCTCTTGGTCACGAGCGAAATCTGCGCGCCCGCCGAGCGACCCTGGTTGGCGTTGGGGTTGCTGACCGTGACGCGGAATTCCTCGACTGATTCCGGCGAAGTGCGAAGGACGGGCGAGTTCGGCGGAAGGTTGGTGTTGAACGCCGAAACGGCGGTCGAGTTGTTCTGCTGTTCGTTGATGTCCACACCGTCGAGGGTGACGTTGGCCTGGTCCGAACGCGAACCCGACACCGCGCCCCCCGGCGTCACGCCGGGTTGCAGGTTGAGCAGGCCGCCGATGTTGCGGGCCGCCAGCGGCAATTCGATGATCTGCCGTTGCGTGATGGTGTTGCCGATGGTGGCGTCCTGCCGGTTGACGAGAGACTCAGCCGAGTCGCCGGTCACCGTGACGACTTCATCGGTGTTTCCCACCGTGAGGGTAACGTTCTGGCTGGTCGTACCGTCAACCGTGGCCTGGACGGCCTCGATGAGCGCCTGCTTGAAGTTGGCGGCTTCGACCTTCAGGTTGTAGGTCCCGATGGGAATCCCGGTGAAACTGTAACTCCCGTCGGCCCCGGTCGTCTGGGTCCGGGTGGCGTTGGTGGTCGGATTGACGAGGGTGACAGTGGCCCCGCCGATTGCCGCCCCCTGTTCATCCGTGACCGTACCTCGGACTGTACTCGTGCCGATCTGTGCGAACGCGGCCGATGAACCGAGAACCAGCATGAACAATGCCGGCAACAACCAGTTCAGGCCTGCTCGGAGCGGCAGGTTTCGTGTGCGAGAAGTCAGCTTGATCATTGAAATCTCCAATTATTCGTTATCCGCCCAAACCTGATCTCGCTTGGAAAGATCGGGTTTGGGAAACCGTTATTGCTTCTTCGAGCGTTTTAATGTGCCCGACTTTCTGGCAAACATTGTGCCGAACCGGTCAACAATCAGGGGGTTCCCCGGATTTATCCGGAAAAGCGTTTTTATGAGTTGGAGATTTGAAGTTTTTCATCCGAATTGGAAATTTGAGCGTTTAACAAGCGCTTTTTTTTCATCGAAGGGCCGGAGGCTTCATTCGGCATTCATTTTTTTGAACCCGGATTCAGGAAACCGAATGTTCCAGGGGGCAATTCCGGGGATTTTCTAATGTTGGTTTCAGAAAAGGGTCTTCCCGCCGTCAACCTGGCCTTGTGATAATCTGCGCGCCCATTCGGGGATAAGTAACTCGTCCCCTCAATTCCACACCGGAAGATTTTTCGCCTCATGAGCAATTCGAGCGACAACATCGAAACCCGTGCCGTCCACGCGGGCGGCGCGCCTGACCCGGCCACCGGCGCGATCATGCCGCCGATTCATTTTTCGACGAACTTTCAGCGTGATGAAGACGGCCTGTGCCCGGGAGGCTTCGTCTATGCTCGGGCGGGGAATCCCAACCGCAACGCCCTCGAAGCCTGTCTCTCCGATCTTGAAGGCGGGGAAGCGGCGGCTTGCTTCGCTTCCGGAAACGCCGCGGCCGCTGCCGTGTTTCAGGCGCTCTCGCCCTCCGACCATGTGGTGATCGCAAAGGATGTTTATTTCGGAACGGCCACCTTGCTGCGAGAGGTGTTCGACCGGTGGAAACTGGGGGTGACGTTTGTCGAGGCGGAAAATCCGGCCAACGTCGCGGAAGCAATGCGTCCGAATACGAAGCTGGTCTGGATCGAGTCGCCTTCCAATCCGCTGTTGGCCGTGGTGGATATTGCAGCCGTGGCCGAAATCGCCCATCGCGGCGGCGCGGTACTGGTCGCCGAAAATACGCTCGCGACTCCGGTTGGGCAGCGGCCCTTCGAATTCGGGGCGGATATCGTCGTCCATTCGCTGACCAAATTTCTTGGCGGGCACAGCGACCTGCTTGGAGGGGCAGTCATCTCCAAAAAGAACGACGATTTCTTTTCGGCCATCCGGTCGGTTCAAATTCTGAGTGGGGGCATCCTGGCTCCATTCGACTGCTGGCTGTTGTTGCGCAGCATTCGATCCCTGCCGTACCGCTTTCGCGCCCATTCCGAAAACGCGATGAAGGTGGCCCGGTTCCTGGCCGGACACAAGCGGGTTGAGAACGTTTTCTACCCCGGCCTCCCCGAACACCCCGGCCACGACATCGCCCGGCGCCAGATGTCCCTTTTCGGCGGGGTGCTGTCGTTTACCATCAAGGGAAATCGCGAGGATGCCAAGGCGATTCCGCCCCGGACGCGACTGTTTACCCACGCCACCAGTATCGGCGGGGTTGAAAGCCTCATCGAGCATCGTGCCTCGGCTGAAGGGCCGACCACGCGAGCGCCCGAAAACCTCATCCGGTTGTCGGTCGGGCTGGAACATCCCGACGACCTGATTGCCGACCTTGCTCAGGCGCTCGGACCGGTTGAGTTTTCAACCCCGCCTCCGGTTTTTCCGGGTGGGATGGTTTTTTCATCACCGAAATGAAAGCCCTGATGCGTTTCGAGATCCTTTTGACGAGTAAGCACCAATGAGATTGTGCAAGCTGGTTCCCAGCCCGAGACCGAAGAGCATACCGGAGGCAATCATGAGAAGGGTCCATCCGGAGCGAGCCTGGGGATCAAAGCCCTTGGTGACTTCAACTCGGGAAGTCGCGGGCATTTCGGAAACTTCGTATGTCTGCCAATAACCGGAATCGGTTCGTTGCGAACTCACCATCCGGCTTTCCCGATGTTTCGGGATGAACACGGTGTTGTGCCGGTCGGGTACATAGGCCGCAATGAGGTCCTGTTTGAGTCGTTGATACCCGGAAAACATGGCGACCAGAAGGATGATTCCGCAAAGTAAATGCAGTATCGAGCGTGTTTTGTAGGAGAGGACCAGCCCAAGGACCGAAAGCGTGACGCCAACCACGACAATGCTGGTTTCCAGAATTCTGACCTCAATGAACAACTTGTTCGGAGTCAGATCCGAGGAAAACTGCGTCAACCCCATGATTGCCACACCCACAACCCCGGTGAGGACGGTGCAGGCTATGAACATTTCGGGTTTTACCCGTCCCCGGTACTTCAAAAAAAACTCCCGGGCCGGTTTGATAACCGAATTATTGAAATGTTCGAGTCTCGTTTTGAATTTTGCAGGGGGCTGGGGAATCGGCGGTTGCGGCGTGGGCTGGACCGGGACCTGAAGGGTCTGAAAAGCCGGAGGTGGAATTGGAGGGAAAAGTCCGCCGAATTCGTAGGTCCGAGCCGCTTCACACCAAAAGCCGTTCGGACGGCAAAGCCGATGATCCGGGAAAATCTGACCAGTCTGGATCAGGTAGGCGATTTCGCTCCCGGTCATTTGAAAAATGCCCTGACTGGTCTCAACAAACCAGATGTCCGGATGGTCGTACATTTCGGCGTCCACCGCTTTATAGGATAAAACTCCGGCCCCGAGGGCCGACAATCTGGTTTTAGACTTCCTTTTTCACGTTGTCAAAATGTTCCGTTTTTCCACCGGGGCAGGCTTGGCGGCGTTTTTCGTGAAAGCCCATCTCGCTTCACCCATCGGAGACCCAATGGTACAGAAGGACCGAATCATCGTCGCGCTTGACGTCCCGTCGCGCGCCGCCGCCCTGAATCTCGCCGAAAAACTCGCGCCGCACGTCGGCTGGTTCAAAATCGGCAAGGAACTCTTTACCGCCGAAGGTCCCGCGTTCGTTCGCGAAGTGCTTTCGAGCGGCGCGAAGGTTTTTCTCGATCTGAAATTTCACGACATTCCCAACACGGTCGCGGCGGCTTCGGTTGCGGCGCTCCGGATGGGCGTGCAGATGTTCAATGTTCACGCGCTCGGCGGAAGCGAAATGATGCGGGCCACCATGCGGCGCGTCCGCGAGGTCGCCGAACAGGAAAACCTTCCGCTGCCGGTCATTCTCGCGGTTACGGTGCTCACGAGCAGCGATCAGCATACGCTCGATGAAATCGGTCTGAAGGGCACCCCGCCCGAAGCCGTCTCGCGACTGGCGCGACTGGCCTATGACAGCGGTATGGGCGGCGTCGTCTGTTCTCCGCGCGAAGCCGCGTTTTTGAGGGATGAAATCGCCGACCGGTCGTGGGCCATCGTCACGCCCGGCGTGCGTCCCGCGTGGGCGGAGGCCAACGACCAGAAGCGCGTCCTGACCCCCGCCGAAGCGGTCGCCGTGGGGGCAAGCCACCTTGTCATCGGGCGTCCGATTACGGCCCATCCCGATCCGGTGGAAGCCGCCCAACGCATCGCCGAGGAACTCGAACAAGGAAACGCAACTTGACGGAACTTCCGGCGTGAAACCAACATCACGCTTTGGTTTCAGCATCGGAAGCATCGTTCAGTACCGCCGATTCCCTGAATTTTCGAGGAAAGCAATGAAACAGAGGATGTTCACGGCCCTGATGGCCGTTCTGGTCAGTGTCGGCTTCGGCCTGACCGTTCCCGCCCAAAAGGGGCAAAAAGGCAAACCCACGACCGCCGCAGCGGCGAAATCCGTCGAGGCAGCGTTCGCCGTGTCACCGGCGGCCAACGTCGAACGGCACAAATTCACCATCGGCGAGAAGCTGGTCTACACCGTCAAGGCGAACCTTCCGGCCCTCGGCCTCGACAATTCCACCGTCGCGCGGTTTTCGACCGAAGTCGTCGAGCGCGGCGACCTGCATGGCCGGGAAGGCTATCGCCTTCTGGTAAAGGCGGAAACGGTCGGGGCGACCCGGTTTCTTTTCGAGTTGAACGACCGCTTCACGACCTTCCTTGACGCCAAGTCGCGGTTGCCCTATCGCGCCGAGTACGACATCAAGCAGGGACCGGAAGAGCGCAACAGCCTCGTGACGTTCGATCAGACAAAACGTCAGGTGCAATACGGCGATAAACAGACGGCCACGCTCAAGGGCGACACCTACGACGCGGCGGGGCTGCTCTGGGCCACGCGCAACCTCGATTTCAACGATGACAAGGTCGCCCGTCTGACCTGTTTCGACGACCGGAACGGACGACTGATTCCGATTGAAATCGAACGCCTCGGCGTCGAGAAACTCACCATCGCCGGACGCGAAGTCGAAGCCGTCCAGTTTGCGCTGCGGCTTGCCGACAACTCCGGAAAAGTGAACGACGACAAGAAGATTCGCCTGTGGTTCACCAACGATGCCAAGCGGTACGCCGTGCTCATCACGGCCTCGCCGGGCTTCGGCGACGTTCGCGCGGAACTCACCCGCTTCCCGTCGGAATAGCCGCCTTTCGCGCCCATTACCGGCGCCAGAAAAGAAAAACGCGGACGCCATTGCAAACCGGTGGCGTCCGCGTTTTCTTTTGGTACACTCGCGCCCGCCATCCAGGTTTATTTATCCATGTCCCTAGCCCGACCGTGAGGGAGGGCGCGACTTACGCCTTCCCTCACGGTCGGGCTAGGGACACTCTATTGTGATGGAGTTTCAACATGTCCGAAGAAATCACCTATCTCGAACTTTCCGAAGCCAATTCCCACAAATTCTACGAAGTCAAAGTTGCGGGCACGCAGGTCACTATTCGTTACGGTCGCATCGGCGATGCCGGTCAATCTTCAAGCTCGAATTTCCCAACCCCGGAGAAGGCCGTCGCGGAGGCCAACAAGAAAATCAACGAAAAGATAAAGAAGGGCTACGAACGGGCGGTGCAGGGCGTCCGCCAGAAGCGCGCCGTCACGCGCCGCACGGCAATGTTCGACGCCTACGCCGATCCCGCGCCCGCGCGTGCGTCGAGTGGAAGTGGCCGCGCCTCGACACCCGCGCCGTCCGCTGTCAAACGCGCGCCGATCATCTGGAACTTCGATTCGGGTTCGTGCGCCTTCGGCGTGTTCGTGGACGAGAATCTCTGCTGGGTCGGAAATGAGGCAGGGTCGATTTTCGCCCTGAACCACGACGGCTCGGTCAACGCCAAATACAAGTTGCCGGAGGGCGTGAAGTGCATCGTGGCCGATGGCGACTGGCTCTACGCGGGCTGCGACGACGGCAATGTTTATGACCTGAGCGGAAAGGCCCCGCGCGCGGCCTACCGCATCGCCGACAACGTGGACATTTACTGGCTCGACATTTACGACGGCATTCTCGCGGTTTCCGATGAAAACGGACGGGTGACGGTCATCAACCACGAGGACGAATCCCAGTGGACCAAGAAAAGCAAAAGCGACCGGGGCTGGATGGTGCGGTGCGATGAAATCGGCGTCTATCACGGGCATCGCGGCGGGGTCACAATGTACGACTGGGAAGACGGCACGGTGATCTGGCATCGCGACACCCCGGGCGACGTGCTGTTCGGCTGGCAGGAAGAAACGATGGTCTACGCCTGCACGTCGCTGCGGACGGTTCACGCCTTTACCAAAAAGGGCGAGGCGGGCGCGGACTGCCAGTGCGACGGCGCGGTGTTTTCCTGCGCGACTTCGCCCGACGGCAAGCTGATTTTCGCCGGCGATATCAACGGAGCGGTCTACTGCTTCGATGAAACCGGCAAGCGGTTGTGGAAACTGGCGACCGGCTGCGGACAGGCGCTGTCGATGCAGTATTTTCAGGAAAAACTCTACATCGTGACCCGCAACGGCTCGCTCGCCTGCATTGACGCTTCCGAGGCGGCGATTACGGCAGCCTCGCAGGGCACGGTCCCGCAAGCCGTGGCCATCACCGCGCCGAAAAACATCGCGGCCACCGCCGTTTCAACCTCGGTGGACACGACCTCCGACACTTCCACCGGAGTCATCGTCGAATGTTATCGCGAGGGAAGCGAACTGCGCGTCCGCGTCGTTTCGGAAGGTTTCGAGCGCGCGTGGCACTGCCAGTTTCCGAAGGACGTTCGCGAGGAAGGCGCGCGTTATGTGGTGGATGAAGTCCGCGAATCGTCGCGCGGCGGCTTCTATCGCGTCCGGGGCAACATCCGGAAGCTCGTTGAAGGATGAAGGCGGAAGGATGAAGGATGAACCTCTCGGGCCGACGGACGGTTCATCAATAGGTTGACGGAATGACGTTCTGGCTATTTTTTATCCCCGCGTTTCTCATTCTTACCCTGACCCATACATTCGGGATGGCGCTGGCGGGGAAACTGATCGGGGCGTGGGTCCTGGAAGTTTCATTATTTCTGGGGCCGAAGCTTTTCCAGTTTGATTTCGGGGGGACCAGATTCACCGTTCGCGCGCTTCCGCTTGGCGGATTCGTCAAATTTTGGGGAATGGGGACCCCGGAAGACGATATGGTTGAGAGGGAGTTGCCGCTCAAAGGGGAGATTCCGTTTCGTGATGTTCATCCTTTGAAAAGAATGGCCGTTCCCATCTTCGGCCTTTCGATGCTGGTCGTCATCGGATTTATTGGCCTTGGGTTTGCGAATGTGATTGGAAGCGTGGGGCGTGGGTTCTTTCAGATTCTTTCCGGGGCATGGTCGCCCGGTACCGTTGGAAAGCATTACATCGGACTTTTGGTGGCTGCTTCTCAGGCCCTTGCTTTTCACCAATTTCTCGGGCTTTTGGCCTGTAAAATGTTGGCGGTGAATCTCATGCCGCTTTCGGTCCTGAACGGAGGCCAGATTCTGCTCTGGTTTTTTGAGATGTTGTTCAAGATTCCGGAAACCGCCATTCAAAAAATTAACCTCGCCAGCTTCTTTATCAATCTTTTGGTTTATTGCCCCTGGCTGTGGGCCATTTTTCGTTACCTGACAACGTAGACCAAGTTCAAACGTCATCATGAAACTCGTCAAACAGGTCGTGCTTTTTTACCGCGAGGGTTCGTCCGACAAGGTCTATGAAGTTGACCTGAGTGAAGTCGGCGCGGGGCGCTACGTCGTGAATTTTCGCTACGGTCGGCGTGGTTCAGTCCTCAAGGAAGGAACGAAAACGGCCACCCCGGTCGCGCTCGCAGCGGCTGAGCGCGAGTTCGACGAACTGGTCGATTCAAAGCGGAAAAAGGGCTATCAGGAAATCGCCGATCCGGTGGCCGCACCGCCTCCGCGTCAGGCCCCGAAAACAAAAGATACCAACGAAAACCCCGACGCCCGCGCGGCGGCGCTTCTCCGTCGTTTGAATGAGGCCGCGAGCAGTTCCACGGGGTTCATCGCGCGTTTTCTGGGGAATACTTCAAAAGCAAAGCGGCCGCTCGAACGCATCATCTGGCGCGCGGGCGAATTGAAACTGCCCGCCGCCGCCGCGCCGCTCGTCAAACTCATCGGGACCGGCGAACCGCTGCGCGATTACTGCATCGCGTGGGCGCTCGGACGCTGCGGCAATGAAACGAGCGTTTCCGCGCTGGGGCGACTTTATGGCGGGACGGGAACGCCCGATTTCGTCCGTCGCATCGCCTGCGAGGCATTGTTGAAACTTTCCGATGACGCAACCCGCGCCGAGTTCAAACGCGACATGCGGGCCAACCTCCCCCCGGCCTTGGATGAGGCGACGGGTTCGGCCCCGGCGTTCGCTGAAGCCCTTCGAAAATACCTGGCCCTTGAGGAAGTCACGCGCTTTCCCGTTCTCGATCTGCTGTACCTTCTTGACGATGCCGTGATTCGACCCGCCCTTCTCAACCTCGCCCGGACCGCGCCCTTGCGCCCGCCCTATTTCAAGTACTTACGGCACTGGTTCAAGACCGCCGAGTATCGCGGCGACGCGGAAATGTTCGGCATCCTCGCCTACCGGTTCGAAAAGGAAAAACAAGGTTTCGGAAGTCCCCGTTTCGACCACATCGGTTTTCGGCCCGAAGCCGGTGGCCACGAATGGCTCGACGTCAAAATGGAATTGAAAAAGCCGGACTCGCGGGTGGCGTTCAGTTCAAATTCGAAACGCTATCTGCGGATGCGCGTCTGGCGGACCTTGCGGAAACTGGCCGAGTTGAACGATTCGGACTTCGTGAAACTGGCGGTCGGCGTACTGTTGCCCTTTACCGACGCCGACGCCCACGAACCGATGACGCGCGAATACTATTCGTGGCGATCCCGCGAATCGCTGACGGTTCGATGGGACCGGTTTGCGTCCTATTTCGTATTCAACCATCTGCTTTACGCCAACAGTCAGCGGTACGAATCAAGGCAGGGTACGATGGCGTGGCGCTGCCGCCCGAACTATCGCCCCGGCGATCCCGGTCCGACCACACTCCGCGAGGAAGCCTTTCCGAAATTGTGGGACGCCAACCCGGTCGGCCTGCTGCATCTGCTTTCGGAAAGTGGTTGCACGCCGGTGCATGAATTCGCCGCGAAGGCATTGCGGTTCAACAAGGACTTTTGCGGAAAGCTCGATACCGAAGCCTTGGTGATGCTCATCGAGCGGCCGTACGACGTGACGGCGCAACTCGGCTTCGACCTCGCGTGTGAGCGCTACCGCGCGGACGCGCCCGACCTTGCGCTCGTTTCCGCGCTCGCGCGGTGTCGCGTCGCGGAAGCCCGCGCCCAGGCGATGCGCTGGATCGAGGCTGCGCGCGACCCGTTTGGACGTGACGTGACGTTCGCCGCCTCGCTGCTCACCTGTGCGTACGCCGACACGCGCGAAGGCATGCGAAACGTGCTGCGTTCACTGGTTTTTTCACCGGATGACGCCCGGTCTTTTTCAAAAAGATTCATCGAATGTCTTTTAAACATGCCATCGGACGCAGTTCTGGCGGACGCGGCGGGCGCGGTGTTTGAAACCTTTACCGTGGCGTTGAGGACGCTCGATTTCGAGACGATTCTGAAACTGACCGGACACCACACGGTTGAACTTCAGGAACTCGGCGCGAACATTCTTTTGAACCACGAGACGCCGCCCGCTTCCTTTCCGGCGGGCGTCATCACGGGGCTGCTCGAATCGCCGTTCGACCGGGTGCGCGTCATCGGGGTGCGGATTCTCGGCGGCATTCCCGAGGACCGGCTGAGAAACAATCCTTCCTTGCTGCTCGCGCTGGCGACGAATCCAAACGAAGACATCCGGCAGGCGTTCCGCCCGGTGGCGCAACGGCTGATGCTGGGCGACGCGGCCTTCGTCGCGAATTTCACCGATGCGCTGGTGGCCGCGCTGGGTGAACCCGAACCCGCGCCTGACGTTCATCGGTCAATCGTGGAATTGCTACGCGAAGACGCGCCTGAAAACTGGGTGGCGACTCTCGCGGTCCCACGAACATTGACCCTGCTTTCGTCCCACTCGATTTTCGAACAGGAAATCGGCGGTATCGTCCTTTCCCGCCAGCCCGAACGCTTCCTCGACGTGGAAACCCGGCGGTTCGTGCCCTTAATGAAATCCGAAGCGCGGGCGGCGCGCGACGGTCTGGCCGCCATGTGGCGCGCAAAGGCGGACCAGTTCCGCAATGACCCGGACGAGTTTTCAGAAGCTTTACGGATTCTCGACGCCCCGTGGGATGACGTTCGCGCCTTCGCCTTCGTGTTTTTCCGCGACGAATTCAACGCGGCGCATTTCCCGCCGGAACTGCTCGTGTCGGTGGCCGACAGCGTCCGCCCGGACGTGCAGCGTTTCGGCAGGGAACTCATCGAACGGCACTTCGATGAAATTCACGGTCCGCTGTATCTGCTGCGTTTGAGCGAGCATCCGACGCCCGCGATGCAGTTGTTCGCGACCAACCTGCTTGAACGTTTCGCGGCGGGCGATCCCGAGCGCATCGCGGGACTCGTGACCTACTTTCTGAGCGTGCTGTCGCGCATCAACACGGCGCGCGCCGCGAAAGCCCGCGTGTTCGCGTTTCTCGAAGCGGAAGCGTTAAAAAGCGAGGCTGCGGCGGAAATTCTCGCGCCGGTGCTGGGCCGCCTGTCGCTGACGATTGCCATCGGCGACCGGGCGAAAATCATTCAAATTCTGACGGCGATCAGGCGCGCGTTTCCGCGCGTGGATTCGCCGCTCTCGATTGCGGCGGCGGAGGTACGGAGATGAATTTCGATTTTGCCTACGGCGGGAGTTCCTCGGTCGAGAATTCGAGTGGTTCGACGAGCATGTCGTTCGCGCCCGACGTAAAGCGCGAGCCGACGTTTTTTCGCGCGGAACTCGGAAAGCCCATTGCGTTTCGCGAGGCCATCAGCGCCCTTCACGATGTCGTCGTGTCCGACCTCCGTTTCAAGCCGAAGGACAAGACGGCTTACAAAACGTGGGCCGCCGAACGCGATCTGGTGGACTGGATGGAAGTGAGCCAGCGGCGTGCCGATACGGCCGCTCGCCTCAAGTCCCTTTCCGATGAACTCCAGGATTTGAACCGGCGCAGTTACAACCGCTCGAAGCCTTACTGGGACGCGCAACAGCGCTATTTCAACTATCTCTATCAGAAGGAGCGCGATACCTGGTTCGTGCTCGATCCGGTCATCACGGTTCATCCCGATGAAGTTTTCTTCGAGTGCTTCAGTCAGGACGAATCGAGCTACGGCCGTTTGAGCGTGGGCTACGACGTGTTTCGAAATCTCGACGAGGTTTCCTACGGCACGACCAACATCGACTATTCTGCCGCGCTCTACGACGAGTTTCAAAAGATTCGAAGTTACAAAACCACGAAGTTTGAAATCGACCCTTCCGGTTTTGAAGTTCGGACAACCGGCGAGGAAAAATACAAGGAAGTCAAAATCGACCTGCCCGATAGCTGGGTGCGCGGTTTCCTTCAGGTCAGTTCGGCGATGTCGTTACCCGCAACGCGCTTCGACCTGCACCCGATGGACGTTCATAACCTGTGTTTTGTACTGCGCCGGCACAAGGAAAAGACGGGGCCGCGCGGATTGCGCTACGAACTGACGCCCGGCGCGCCGGTTCGCATCGTGCTTGAACCGTGGAACACGGTCATCGAGTGCCCGCGTTCAATTTTTGAAGGAAAAGAAAAGCAGGAAATCCGCGTCTGGGGCCGTCGGAGGCTGCACATTCTCGAACGGCTGATTCCGGTGGCGAACAGGTTTACCGTGCATCTGCTCGGGACGGGCATGCCGTCGTTCTACGTCGCGGACCTCGGCGAGATGTACTTCACGCTCGGGCTTTCCGGCTGGACCGCGAACGACTGGTCGAGCGCGGGCAATTTCGATCTGCTCGCGCCGCGCACCGAGGTGGACCACTACACCAAGCAGGTCGTCTTCGCCGCGTTGAAGCGGTTCTGGTTTCGCGAACCTTCCCAAATCGCCGAACAGTTGAACCTCGACGGTTCAGTGGTACTGGCCGCGCTCGGGGCCTACACACAGGCCGGACGCGCGATTTTCGATCTCCCGCGCAACGTTTACCGGGCGCGTGAACTGAGCCGCGAACCGCTGCCGTTCGACAAGCTGCGTTTCGCCAGCGAACGCGAGGAAAAGGCGACGGAGTTCATCGTCCGGAAAGCGGTCAAGGTGAGCGTGACCGGCCACGACGGGACCGGCGCGCGGACGCTTCGCGCCGAAGTCAAAACGAAGGACCGTACATTTTCTCCGACATTGACGATGGATGGGGACGACCGTATCATCGCCGCCGACTGTACCTGCAACTGGCATCGGCAAAACAAACTGTTCAAGGGACCGTGCGAACACATTCTCGCCGCGAGAATGCTGCTTTCGCGCCAGTCCCGGGGTCTTTGAGACAAACGGCGGATCGGTCGCGGAACGACCGTGACCTTGCAATCCGGGCGGTGGATCGCCGTCCTTGTACACAGCCTGTTCACGCATCACTGGTCCGCTCTTTACTGTGCCGACAGTGCCTCCCCACGGCGTTTCGGTTTGGATTTCGCAAATCCAAAGCAGCCGTGGGGAGGCACGGTCGGCTTGAGTTGAGACGACCCAGTCCCGAGTGTTTTTCGAAGGGGTCGTTTCGCGACCGCTCCGCCGTTTGTCTCGAAAGCCCAAGCCCTCCCTTTAAGCCCTCCCTTACGGTCAGGCTGCTGTTTTTTCTGTCATGTCCGAACAACCACGCACTCGCCAGGAACTCTACGAACGCATTCGCGCTACCTCGCGCGAACGGTTCATCCATGAGGAAATGGTCCGGCTCGGATTCTGGCCGCGCGGCGACGGCAAGCCGGGCGATCCGGGCGAGGAGATCAAGCGGCGCGATGAAGTTCAAAAGGAACTGAACGAGCTTCGCGCTGAACACAAGCGATTGAGCAACGATGAAGCGTTATTGAAGGAATATCGCAAGCGTCGGCTGGCCGAATCACGACAGAAGCAGAAGGAAACAAAGGAACGCCGCGAACGCGAGCGACAAGAGCGCGCCGCCGCCTGGCGCGAACGCAAGGCCCGCGAAGTGGTTTATCTCGGCGAAGGCGTGTCGGGCGGACTCAACCAGTTTCTCGGCGATCCGGCCAAATTGCAGGCGAACGGATTGCCGAACCTCAACACGCCGGTCGAACTCGCTCTGGCAATGGGCGTGACGCTCGACCGCCTGCGGTTTCTCGCTTTCTCGCGCGATGTTTCGACGGTTTCGCATTACGTCCGGTTTGCGATTCCGAAGAAAACCGGCGGCCAGCGCCTGATTTCCGCGCCGATGCCTTATTTGAAGCAGGCGCAACACTGGATCGCGGCCAATCTTTTAAACCGCGTCCAGCTTCACGACGCCGCGCATGGTTTTCGCGAAAAGCGGGGTATCGTCACCAACGCCGCGCCGCACGTCGGGGCCGCGCTGGTGGTCAATCTGGATTTGAAGGATTTCTTCCCGACCGTTGGCTACCGGCGGGTGAAAGGGCTGTTTCGTTCGCTCGGTTTTTCGGAATCGGTGGCGACGGTGCTCGGTCTCATCTGTACCGAGGCGGACACCGAGGAAATCACGCTCGACGGCAAAAAGTACTACGTCGCCATCGGCGAACGTCGTCTCCCGCAGGGCGCGCCGACCAGTCCGGCGATTACCAACATTCTCTGCCGCCGCATGGATAAACGGCTTTCCGCGGTCGCCGAGCAAACGGGCTTCGTTTACACGCGCTACGCTGACGACCTGAGCTTTTCCTGTACGAAGGGAAAACGGCACGACGTAAAAGTTCTTCTTGAGCGGGTGAAGGCCGTCGTCGAACACGAAGGCTTTACAATTCACCCTGAAAAGACGCGGGTTCTGCGCGTCGGCGAACGCCGCGAAGTCACCGGCGTGGTCGTCAACGAAAAGGCAAACGTCTCGCGCGACACGCTCAAACGGTTTCGCGCACTGCTGTTTCAAATTGAAAAGGACGGCGTGGTCGGCAAGCACTGGAACGGCAACCACGACGTACTGGCCGCCATTCACGGCTTCGCCAATTACGTCGCGATGGTCAATGCCGAAAAGGGTGGGGAACTGCGCGAGCGGGTCAACGCGATTTTGAAAAAGCACGACTGGCAGCCGCGAAAACCCATTTTCGTCGCCAAACCCAAGCTCGCGCCGGTTTCAGCCCCGATTGTCGGAAGCGAACCGCCCCCGCCGCCTTCAGTCACCTTGCCCGTGCATGACGAGCCGCCGCCATCGCCCGAAGTTCCCGATACGAAGAAGTGGTGGAAACTCTGGTAAGGATGAGGGATGAAACGTATTTCCCGATTTTGGTTGAGGGCGCTTTACACTTTTCCTTTCACCCTGCACTCTGGTCGATATGCGCTACGTTCTCGGTATTGAAAGTTCCTGTGATGAGACCGCCGCGTCCGTGATCGAAAACGGACGAATCGTACGGTCAAGCATCATCGCCTCGCAGATCGACAGCCATCGGCAGTACGGCGGGGTCGTGCCCGAAATCGCTTCCCGGAAGCACCTCGACAACGTTTCCGAAGTCGTGGAAAAGGCGCTGTCCGACGCGAACGTCACTTTCGACGACATCGACGGCATTGCGGTCACGAACGGCCCCGGCCTCATCGGCGCACTGCTTGTGGGCGTGTGCTACGCGAAGGCGGCGGCGTTCGCGCTCGGCAAGCCGCTCATCGGTGTTCATCACATCGAAGGCCACATTTTTTCATCGGTGTTCGAATATTCGCCCATCGAATATCCCGCGCTGGCGCTCATCGTTTCGGGCGGACACACCGACATTTTCCTGATTCGCAAACCGCACGAGTACGAACGGCTCGGCCACACGCGGGACGACGCGGCGGGCGAGGCGTTCGACAAGATCGCTCGTCTGCTCGGGCTGGGCTATCCCGGCGGTCCGGTGGTGGACCGGCTGGCGCTGACCGGCGACGCGAAACGGGCGAAGCTGGTCTATCGTCCGCCGCAGATTCCCGACGCGCCATTCGATTTTTCCTTCAGCGGTCTGAAAACGGCGACCCAGCGGTTCATTCGCGAAAACGAACTGACCCCCGTCGCGGACCTCGATAACGTGCCCGAACCGATTCTCGACGTGTGCGCGAGTTTTCAGCATGCGGTCGTGAAAACGCTGTGCGGGACGCTCGAACGGGCCATCGAGGAATATCAGCCGATGATGGTCCTGACCGGCGGCGGCGTGGTGTGCAATTCCGCGTTGCGGACCGCTTTGCGCGAGGTCGGCGACAAGATGGGGGTTGAAGTCAGGATTCCAACCCCGAAGTTCACCACCGACAACGCGGCCATGATCGCCGCGGCGGGTTACGCGCGGCTGATGCGCGGCGAGCGCGCCGGTTCGAATCTCGAAGCCAACCCGGTGATGAAACTGCACACGACCGAGACGCTTCGTTCGAAGCGTTTCAAGATGTAATGCGGGGAAAAGTTGTCCGTCGGGGTTGGCGGGGGACGCGATTCAGTGGTACTTACCTCTTTCCTCGAATATCGGGACCGCCGTCCGCCACCGCCGTTGCCGTCCCGTTCGAATTTCCGAAAGCGACCCGGTTTGAACCCACGATGAATACTCCGGAAACACTGGCCGAGGGCGTCCTGAAAGGGAACATCCGCGCCCTCGCCCGCTCCATCAGCGCCGTCGAGAACGCCACGCCCATTGCGCTTCCCCTGATGAAATTCGTCTTTCCCCACACCGGACGGGCGCGGGTCATCGGCCTGACCGGTTCGCCGGGCGCGGGAAAAAGTTCGCTGACCGACAAGCTGGCTCACGCCTTTCGGACGCGCGGCCACAAGGTCGGCATTGTCTGTGTCGATCCGTCCAGCCCGTTTTCTGGCGGGGCGATTCTGGGCGACCGCATCCGGATGCAGAATCTCGCGACTGATCCCGGCATTTTCATTCGCAGCATGGCCACTCGGGGAAATCTCGGCGGCCTCGCCCGGGCGACCGCCGACGCGGTGCTGCTGCTCGACGCCGCCGGATACGAAACGATCATCGTCGAAACCGTCGGGGTCGGACAGGACGAAGTGGATATCGTCAAAACCGCTGATGTGACACTGGTCGTACTCGTGCCGGGGATGGGCGACGACGTACAGTCCATCAAGGCGGGCATCATGGAAATCGGTGACGTGTTCGTCATCAACAAGGCCGACCGCGACGGCGTGGATCGCACGCAGATGGAACTCGAATCGCTTTTGAGCCTCGCGATGCGCCCCGATTTCTGGCAGCCGCCGATTGTCCGGACGGTCGCGACGATGAATCAGGGACTCGATGAACTGGTGGAATCCATCGAGAAGTACGTCGAGTTCGTCTCAACCAATCAGACCGCGAGCGATGCCCGCCATGAACGGGTGGCGGAACAGAAACTGCTGGAACTCATCCGTGACCGGGCGTTGGCCCACATCCGAAAAAAGGTCGTTGAGGAAGCCGAGTGGCGCGACTGGACCAAACGCATCGCGGCGCGCGAGCAGGACCCCTATTCGGTCGCGGAAACCGTTTTGAGCCGGATTTTCGGCTGAAAAGCCGCCGAAAGAACCATTCCGGCTTGACGAACCGCCCGCCGACCCCGAAAGTATGCGATTTCGCGCTTTTTTCGCCGAAGAACGCATTCATCCAAGAGGATGGTTATGAAAATCGATCATCTCGGAATCGCCGTGGAATCCATCGAGCAGGCGCTGGTGTTTTACCGCGACGCGCTCGGACTGGAACTGAAGCATACGGAAACGGTCGCCGATCAGGGCGTCAACGTTGCGATGCTGCCGTTGGGCGAAAGCCGCGTGGAACTACTCGAACCGACCGGACCGGACACGCCGGTGGGCAAGTTTATCGCCAAGCGCGGTCCCGGCATTCACCATATCTGCGTCGCCGTCGAGGACATCCACGCGACGCTGGCCGAGTTGAAGGCCAAGGGCGTGCAACTGATTGATGAAACGCCGCGCCCCGGCGCAGAAGGCTGTCTGGTCGCGTTTGTTCATCCAAAGGGAACGAACGGCGTTCTGGTCGAGTTATCGCAGAAGACGGGACATGTGGAATAGGAAGTCTGGAGTCTGGAGTCGAGAGTCTGAAGTCCTGATTCAAAAGGCTCAGGCCAGCTTTGACGTTCGGAATCCAAGTTGCGGTCCGAGTGTATTGGCGGACTCCAGACTTCAGACTCTCGACTCCAGACTTTTTCGAAGGAAGGGTTTGTCTTGAAGAAATCATTCATCATTTTTGCCGTGGTGTGCCTGATTGCCATTGGGGGCATCATCGTTCAACGCAAGCTCAGCGCGGCGTCTCCCTCAAATTTCACCAAGGAAGACGTCACCAAGATTCTGGGCGACATGCTGCCTCCCCAGCAGTTGGCGCAGTTCAAGGCCGACCCGAAGGCAAAAGAGGAATTCCGGAAGAACCTCATCCGGTTGCTCGCCATTTCGGCTGAAGCGGAACAGCGGGGACTTTTTCAAAAGCCCGAAACCCGCAAGCAACTGGAAATCGTCTACCTCCAGGTGATCGCCGACTATTGGAGCAAGACCGACGAAGGGAAAAAGAACCCGGTCAAAAAGGAAGATGTCGAGGCGTTTTACAAGGAAAAGCCGACTGCTTTTGATGATTTCGTCGCCGGGCAGCCGAACTTCAAAAAAGCCCCGAACCTTGAGGGCCTCAAGCAGCAGTACGGCGAAATCTGCGTCAACAAGCAGCGCGCCGAGGCTGCCGGCGTACCGAACCGCCGTGACTTTCAGCTTCAGTTGAAGCTGATTCAGGCAAATGCCGTGGCCAATGACGTGGTGCAGCAGATTCAGTCCACCATCAATCCGACCGACCCCGAAGTCCAGGCTTTTTATGACTCTCACAAGGCCGAATTCGATGAACTGAAGGCGAGCCACATCCTCATCAGCACCATGCCCAAGCAGCCCCAGCCCGGTCCGGACGGACAGGCCCCGAAGGAAATGCCGAAGCCGCTGACAAAGGAAGAAGCCAAAAAGAAGGCGCTTGAAATTCTCGCCAAGGTCCAGGGCGGTGGTGATTTTGCCAAACTGGCCCAGGAAAATTCCGATGACCCTGGTTCAAAAACCAAGGGCGGTGACCTTGGTTTTTTCCGCTCGGGACAGATGGTGAAACCGTTTGAGGATGCCGCCAAGTCGCTCAAGCCGGGCGAAGTCACGAAGGACCTGGTTGAAACCCAGTTCGGCTTCCACATCATCAAACTGACCGAACGCCGCGTCGCCCCGCTGGACGATGCAATGAAGGCCGAAATTCGGGAACGCATCAAGCGGGACAAGCTCGATGCGAAGCTCGATGAACTCGCACAACGTTACAAAATTCAGGTTGCCGCCGATTTCGACATTCCCGAGCCGAAGATGCCCGCCGGAATGCCGATGGGACAGTAGTGGTCAGTAGTTAGCGGTTAGCAGTTAGTGTTGGTGGCGAGGGGTTTGTGATTGGCTTTTGTTTTTGGCGAGTGTCGGCGGGTGGGTCTGCGATTTTTTTAAGTTCGCGTTGTCGAGTATTTCCTGTTTCCCATTTCGGCGCTTACGTCTCCAACAACTGACTACTAACTGCTAACTACTAACTGCTTCCTCCATGAACTACGCATCCGCCGCCGAAACCCTCGAATTTCAATCCGTTCTCGAACGTCTCGCCCGCGAAGCCCAGTCCGTCCTCGGACGCGAACGCGCCCTTTCACTTGAACCCTCGGGCGACTTCGATGCCGTTGCCCACCGGCTCGACACAACGACAGAAGCGCGACGTTTCTTCGCCGAAATCTCGACCATCTCAATCGGGGAAGTCCCCGATCCGCGCCCGACGCTGGACCAGCTCCGCATCGGTGGTACGCATTTGTCCGCCGACCAGCTTCGTCTTCTGATGAAGTTGATGGAAACCGGCGGATATGCGCGGGGATTGCTGCGTCCGCATCGAGAAGGCTTCCCTTTACTGGCCGCCGTCTGCGAGCGTCTTCCCGAACTCTCGGGGCTGCTGCGGCGCGTCCAGCGGATTATTCATCCATCCGGGGAAATCAATGAGGACGCCAGCCCCGAACTGCGGCGCATCCGGAGCGAAATCCAGATTCAGCGCAACCGGCTGCAACGTCAACTCGAAAGCCTGTTGCGTCGAACCGACCTCGACGGCGTTTTCTCGGACGAAATCATCACCCAGCGCAACGGTCGTTTCGTGGTCCCGGTCAGGAATGATCATCGCGGCAAATTGCCCGGCGTGGTTCATGCCATGTCGTCGAGCGGCGTGACGGCATTCGTCGAGCCGATGGCCTCGATTGAACTCAATAACGAAATGGTTCGGCTTCAGGAACTTGAAGAAGCCGAAATCGCGCGCCTCCTCTTTGAAGTTTCCGAGCAGCTTCGGACGCATCATGGCGATCTCGTCCGGGTGGCCGACGCGCTGGGTGAAATCGACTTCATCGCCGCCTGTGCGCGTTTTGCGAACCGCTTTGACGCGGTCGCGCCAACGCTCTCGCGCGAGGGCGTATTCCATCTCGCGCAGGCCCGTCATCCGCTGCTCGACGCGACTTTGCGCGAAGCGGGGAAAGGGGCCGTGCCGATTGATTTTGCGCTGTCCGACGGCGAACGGACGCTCGTCATCAGCGGGGCCAACGCGGGCGGTAAAACGGTGGTTTTGAAAACCGCCGGCCTGTTCGCCCTGATGACCCAGTCGGGCCTGCACGTCACCGCGAAGTCCGCCGAACTTCCCGTCTTCCTTCAGATTCACGCCGACATCGGGGATCACCAGTCGCTTGCGGCAAATCTTTCGACCTTCTCGTCCCACATCACCCATTTGACCGAAATCTCGGCCGCCATTGAATCGCCAGCTTTGGTACTGCTTGATGAAGTCGGGACCGGAACTGATCCGGACGAAGGCGCGGCGCTGTCGGTCGCCATTGTCGAACACTTCCGCAACGCCGGGGCCTATGTGATGGCCTCGACGCACTTCAATCCGCTGAAGATTTACGCCGATACTTCGACCGGGGTCATCAACGCCTCTGTTGAATTTGACGCGAAAACGCTTCAGCCGACCTACCGGCTGCTGTGCGGTGAATCGGGAAATTCGAGCGGGATCGAAATCGCCCGCCGACTCGGACTGCCGGAATCCATCGTTCAAAACGCAATTGACCGGCTCGGCGAACGCGAGGCGGCGATGGCCCGCTACCTCACGACGCTTCAACAGCGCATTGACTATCAACGCGATTCGATGGCGGCGCTCGATGAGGAACGCGCGGCGTTGGCAAAGCGCTTCGGAGAACTTGAACGCGAGTTTCAGGAACGCGAAGTCGCCCGGCGGGCCGTTTTCGACGAGGAACTGGCCGGTATTCGCGGGGAATTTCTCGCGCAGGTCCAGCCGGTACTCGACCGCATCGGCAATCAGGTCGAACGTCAACGCGCGCACCGCGAAGTCGAGAAAGCCATCCAGCGCGGAGCGGCCCTCGTCGGCAAGAAACACCAGCCGCCGCCGATGGAAGCGCGTCCCGATAAAACCGTTGCGAAAGGCGGCGGCGATCAACAGCCGAAGACCGTTCCAGTCACTTCCTCAGATGAAATTCGAATCGGCGAATCGGTACTGACCGGCTTCGGACAGACCGGCATCGTGGACGCCATTGAAGGCGAAACGGTCGCCGTTCGGGTCGGTTCGCTACGGCTCAAGGCCAATTTGAATTCGCTGCGGAAAATCATTTCATCCGAACCCGCCGCGAAGGGCGAAACGGCAAAGTCGAAATTGAAGACCTCGACGAGCGCCTTGATGTACGACATCGACGTTCCATCCGACGCGCCCCGCGAACTCAACCTCATTGGCCACACGACCGATGAAGCCGTTTCCCGTGTGGACAAGTTTCTCGATCAGGCCGTTCTGAGCGGTTTTCAGGATGTCCGCATTGTTCACGGAATGGGCACGGGCGCGTTGCGGAAAGCCATCGACGAGTTTCTTTCGGCGCATCCGCATGTGGATTCCTTTGCCCGCGCGCCCCGCAGCGAAGGCGGCGACGGCGCGACCATCGTTGCGCTGCGGGACTGAGCGAGGAAAGTCTGGAGTCTGGAGTCGAGAGTCTGGAGTCAGAAGAAAAGGATGAAGGAACCGTCGATTTCGACTTTCAGCCGCCCTTTATTTTCTGACTATCTCCCGTTTTTTTGACTTCAACTCTCATCATTCATTGCCCATCGTTTGCTTGACTCCAGACTCTCGACTCCAGACTCCAGACTGTTGCCCCCATGCTTCGTCTTTTCTTCGCCGCCGTCGCCTTTTTGACGCGCTTTCCAGTGCCCGCGTGGGCGCATCCCGACGCGGACGGACTGGCGCGGGCGATGTGTGTTTTTCCGCTCGTCGGCGCGTTGCTCGGCGTGGTCAACGCGGGCGCGGCGTGGGCGTTGTGGAATGTCGCGCCGCATGAAATTACCGCGCTGGTACTAGTCGCGCTGCCGGTTCTGATGACCGGCGCGCTGCATCACGACGGACTCGCCGATACGGTTGACGCGGTCGGTGGAGGATTCACCCGCGAGCGGCGACTGGCGATTATGAAGGACCCACACATCGGGACCTACGGCGTGATTTCCGTCGTGCTGCTCGTTCTGGCGCAGTTCGTCATCTTCAAAAATTTTTCAAATGAAAAGCCGTTGTGTCTCGCGCTCGTGGCCGCGCCCGCGCTCGCGCGCGTGCCGACGGTGCTGCTTCCGTTCTGGTTGAACTACGCCCGGGCGGAAGGCGGAAAAGGGAAGTTCGTCGAGAAATTGCGCGGCTGGCAGGTGATTGTGGCGTTTGTACTGGCGGTGGCGGTGGCCTGTGGTTGTCTGGGCGTCGCCGGACTTTACGCGACGGGGGCGATGCTCGTTGTGTGCGTGGTGGCGGGGGCGTACTTTCAATCCTCGCTCGGCGGCATCACCGGCGACACGCTCGGAGCGACGAGCATCGTGAGCGAAACGGTCATCTTGGGATTCCTGCTTTTTCTACCTGGCGGAATGACGCGATGAATTGTTCTGAAAAAACGCGGCAGACGACACGTCTGCTCTTGATGCGTCATGCAAAGACGCACAATCCCGAAAATCGCTGCTACGGCTGGCGCGACATTCCGCTTGCCGAGGACGCTCGGGCCGCCCTGACTGAAACCGCGAAACAATGGGCCGACGTTCCGCTCGATGCGGTCATCGCCAGCGACTTTTCACGGACTCTCGAAAGCGCGGCCCCGTTCGCCGAAACGCGCGGTTTAAAGGTTGAAGCCTTTCCCGAATTGCGCGAAATCAATTTCGGCGACATCGAGGGACTCATCTTCGCCGAAGTCGAACAACGATTTCCCGACACCGCTACCCGCTGGATTTCGAATCCCGAAACCGTCCGTTTCCCCAATGGAGAGTGCTTTGACGAAGTCTGCGGGCGGGTGAACGACTGGCTCGACGGCTGGCTGCCTGAACATGAAGGAAAAACCGTGCTGGCGGTCGTTCACAGTGGCACGATCCGCGCGTTGCTGCGACGAATGACCGGCTGCGCCCCGCATGCGACCCTGATGGTGAAGATTGCCTACGGCGATGCGTTTGTATGCGACCACGACGACGAAACCGGCGAATGGACGACCCTTTTGAAGTTTGAGGCCGGTTCGGAAACGCCGCTCGATGTCCGGGAAATGCTGGCGTCGGCGTGAGGTGGGGACGAGTCGCTCGCTTTCAAACAATTCGGCTTCGTTGACAGGCCGTGGAACCGGGTGGTATAAGCGTCCCCTTCATCAATTCGGTTCTTTTTAGCGTTGATGGATTTTCCCCGACGGGATGTGGCGCAGCCTGGTAGCGCGCACGCTTGGGGTGCGTGAGGTCGCTGGTTCGAATCCAGTCATCCCGACCATTTATGACGGCCAACGGCGAACCCGATGAACGATTCTGAGGTTCGCCGTTTTTCGTTCTCGTCGCCTTTGTCCCGAATTTCCCAAAATTGAACGAATGACGCGAATTCTTGTCACGAACGACGACAGCATCAATGCGAACGGCCTCGCGGTGCTGGTTGAACACCTGCGCCCGCTCGGCGACGTGACCGTCGTCGCACCCTCGACCGAGATGAGCGGGGCGGGACATTCCATTACGTTGTCACGTCCGCTTCGCATCCGGAAGCATCGCAACAACGAAAACTGGTTTTCGGTGGACGGAACGCCGACAGACTGCGTCGCGCTCGCACTGCACTGGATGTTCAAGGATGGTCCGTGGCCGGACCTGGTCGTGTCGGGCATCAATCGCGGAGCGAACCTCGGCGACGCCGTGACCTACTCCGGAACGGTCGCGGGCGCGCTCGAAGCCTCGATCAACAAGATTCCGAGCATCGCGGTGTCGCTCGTGACCAACAGCGACGCCGATTACCATCCGGCGGCGGAATTTGCCGCCAAGCTGGCCGCGAAAGTGCTCAAGGAAGGATTGCCGAAGGGAACGCTGCTCAACGTCAACGTCCCGAAAGGCCCGGTGCTGGGCTATCGCGTCTGTCCGACCGGTTCGAAACCGCCCTGCGGCGAAATCATCGAATCCCACGACCCGCGTGGACGTCCCTATTACTGGATCGGTCTCGAACCCGACAGCGACGATTTCGCCGCCGATTCCGATCTACATATCGTCCGGCAGGGTCTGGTTTCCATCACGCCCCTTCGCAACGATCTCACCGACCGCGACGCGCTGGCGAGCTTGCGCGAAGGCTTCACGCTGTAATCGTCACCGGAAAGCCCGTGCTTTCCCCGTTTTCATCTCCGAAGTCGCGGTTCGGGACTTCTTTCAAAACGGAGTGTCCTCAATGAAGCGAATGATGATGAAAGTAGTGACCGGAATTCGACTGGTGATCGTGATTTTGCTCGCGGCGGCCATTCTGACGGTTCCGGCGATCATCGCGTTGCCGTTCCGTAGCCAGCGCACCCGTACAGCGATTCTCGCCCCGGCGTTCAAGTGGTTTTCCTACTTCACGCGCCTCGTCTTTTTCGTGCGTCTGCATGTGGAAGGCCGCGAATATATGGGTGGGAAGTACACCTACGACCACCTCATCATCAGCAACCACCTGAGCTTCGCCGACACGCCGATTCTGCTTTCCCTGCATCCGTGCCCGATGATCGGGAAAAGGGAAGCCGTCCGCGTACCGATTATCGGCATCGTCGGCAACGTGGCGGGCAACATTCTTTTTGACCGCAAGGACCCGAACGACCGCCGCCGGGTCATCACCGAGACCATTGCCCGCATCAAGGAAGTGCATTCGATCTATCTGTTTCCGGAGGGCACGCGGAGCAAGACCGGCGACCCCAAGCCGGAGCCGCACTTCGGTCTCATCTGGGCGGCGTGGGAAGCCAACATTCCGGTGCTGCCGATTGCCCTTTACGGTTCCCAGCGGACGCTCAAGCAACTCAGCACCCGTGTTTCGGTCAAATTCGACCGCCCGTTGCAGCCGAGCGGATTTTCCACCCGCGAGCAGTTCGCGCAGGCGTGCTGGGACCGGGTCATCGAAATGTTTAATGAATTGAAAGTCGCTGCCGAGTCCTACACCGTGACGCCGCGGCCGACAACCGCCTGAAAGGGATGAAGGATGAGGGATGAAGGATGAAAAATAAAAAAGAAAAAACGATTGGAAATGGCGTGATCGAAGCTTCTGAGCGTCAAACTGATGAAGAATCCTCTGTCGATACGGATACCGAAGCCGACACTGAGGAAATTCATCCTTCATCCTTCATCCCTCATCCTTCTTCCGAAACCCGGAGCGGTTTCGTCGCCTTCGTTGGGCGGCCGAACGCGGGCAAATCGACGCTTTTGAATCACCTGGTCGGCGAAAAAATCGCGGCTGTATCAAACAAGCCCCAGACGACCCGCACGCGCATTCAGGGAATCATCACCGACCTGCGCGGCCAGATCGTTTTCGTTGACACCCCCGGCGTACACAAGCCCGGCTACCGTTTGAACAAACGGATGATGCAGGCGGTGCTCGACGCGATTGAATCGGTGGATGTGGTGATTCTGCTTCGCGACGCCTCGGTCTCGACCGGGAACGGCGACCGTTTCGTGCTCGACCTCGTCAAGCAGGCTGGAAAGAAAACCTTTCTGGTCATGAACAAGATCGACCGGGTTCGCAAAAAAGACGATCTTTTAAAGCTGATTGACGAATACCGCGCGGAGTATGATTTCGCCGAGTTTTTTCCGATTTCCGCGCTCAAGGGCGACAACACCGAGGCGCTGACCTCGAAAATCTTCGAATATCTTCCCGTCGGCCCCCCTCTGTTCGAGGAAGATGCCCTGACCGACCAGACCGAACGGGTTCTGGTGGCTGAATTCATTCGCGAAAAGCTGTTGCGCGATCTCAAGGCCGAACTGCCGTTCGTTGTGGCCGTGGCCGTCGAGAAGTGGGAGCAGCGGGAGAACGGCGTGGTCGCCATTTCCTGCGTAATTCTCGTGGAGCGGCAGTCGCAGCGGGCGATTGTGCTTGGAAAGGGCGGGGAACGCCTCAAGGCGATGGCGACCAGTGCGCGCGCCGACATTGAAGAGATGCTCGACCAGCGGGTATTTCTGGAGTTGTTCGTCAAGGTCGAGCCGCACTGGCGCGACAACGAACGCATTCTGGACATGCTCGGCATCGAACGTTCCGAATAATCATGAAAACCTTTCGCGTCATTTCTTTTTCCGTACCTCCGGAAACCGGGGAGGCTGTGTCCGAAGCGCTCTGGGAAACCGGGACAATGGGCGTCGAGACCGTTGCCGAGGCGACCGACGCCCTCGAACTCCGTGCCTTTTATCCGCCCGAGACCGAGGTCGAAACCGTCCGGAAGGCCGTTGAAGCCGCCATCTGGGCGTTTGGGCACCCGGCGGATCGCATCGAGCATTTCGAATCCGTCGAACAACCGAACGAGGACTGGCTCAAGAACTGGAAAGACGGCTGGACCTGTCTTCCCATCGGCGAACGCTGGCTGGTCGTGCCGTCGTGGCGGCGCGACGAAGCAACGGCCAATCCGGAATGGGCCTCCCGGCTGTGGATTGAAATCGACCCCGGGATGGCGTTCGGGACCGGGACCCACGAAACGACCCGCCTTTGTCTGAACCTTTTTGATGAAGCCGCGAAAGCGGTGGCCGACGTTCTCGATGTTGGAACCGGGACGGGCATCCTCGCAATGGCCGCCGCCAAAGCCTTTCCCGAGGCGAGTGTGTCGGCTTGCGACAATGATCCCGAAGCCGTGACCGTTGCCCGCGAAAATCTTGAAGCAAACCGGCTTACCGAGCGAATCCCCCTCCGCGTGGCAAGCGCGGAGGATTACCCGGCGGACGCTTTCGACATCGTGTTCGCCAACCTGACGGCGGACGTCATCATTCCGCTGACCCACGAATTGCTCAGGGTCGCGCGACCCGGCGGTCATTTGATTCTGTCCGGGATTCTCGACGTCCAGATCGATTCGGTGACGGCGGCGATGGCGATTGCGGGCGCGGATGTGCTTGAAGTTCGCGCGGATGGCGAGTGGCGCGGGGCGCTGGTGAGAAAGAAATAGCCGAAGCGTCAGCTTACTGGTCCGTCAACCGGCCCGCCGAGGTATTCCCGGACGGTCATGCCGATCCGTTTCGCGAAAATCTGGGCCATCGAGTGAATGTCGCCGAGCGATTCATCGAGGGAAACGCGTTCCACCCGCCACATCGGAAAAAAGCTGTGCGTCAGTCCGATGTTGTATTCCTCGTTGGTAATCGCGCTCACCCAGTCGTCAAAGGCGTTGATGTCAATGCCGCGAATCTGCGCCCCCGACGTATCGAGCGAAATCAGGATTCCCCACACCTTCTCGCGCGGGCTGTGCAGGCTGAGTACGACGAAGCAACCGGATTGAATCATGAATTTTCGATTTTCGATTGAAGATTTTCGATTGTGAAATTCTGATTGAAAACGATCTCAAGAAGATTCTTGATTGAAACCTATCGCTTCGGCTTCTGGAAAGACGTTTCAGGGTTTTTGGTTCTTCTTTTCTTCGCTGCGGAACAAACGAAGTAACCACCTTGAGCCTGGCCTCAGCCCCGCACTTCAAACTCGATTCAAAAAATCTTCAATCGAAAATCTTCAATCAAAAATCCCTCATTCCGAGTCGAGCACCTTGCTGGTTTCCTGAGCGATGATGCTGCGCGGGACCCGGACCGTCATGCTGCCGCTTCCCGTGTCGTCAACCGCTGTCTGGGCGGATGGGTTGGGAGGCGCGATGGTGAGTTCGCTGGCGTTCGGGTCGAGTTCGAAACGGATGAGCGCCGTTCCGAGCCGGATGATGTCGCCGTCATCGAGTTTTATCCCGAGGGAATCCCCCGAGGGCGTTTCGATGCCTTCCCCCGCGCGTTCGACGGCGGTGCCGTTGGCGCTTCCGGTATCGAAAAGGAAGAAATCACCGTTGTCGAAGACGATGGAAGCGTGCTGGCGAGAGACGCTTTTGTTTGGAGAGTCGTCGTCGTCAAGCCGGGAATAGACAAAATCGTTTCGCCGGACCACCTCGCCGGTCCGCCGGTCGATGACCGTCCGCAGGCGGCCCAGAAAAGTCGTCCGCTTGGTCAGGATGTAAGGCGAGCGATATACCTCGCCGCTGAGAGCGGTCAATCGCCCAAGCCGCGGAATCTGAGGTTTCAGGCCGTGAATTTCGAGAATTCGCCCTTCAGTTTCATCCACCGTTACGGAAACCGATTCGGCGGCCTCTCCGTGGGGCGTCCACTCGAAGGAAAGCTGGCAGAGATGATGTTCGCCGCCCGTTACCGGTCGAATCTCGATGGTGAGGGCTTCAAGCAGCTTGAAGCCGGAACTGGCCACATAGTCGTAAATAAACTTTGTAAAAACGACGGAATTGAAGAGAACTTCCAGTTCCTCATGTTTGGCCGGGGTGGTGTTGGGAACGGTGACCACCAGCCGGTTCGGGACATAGGTCTGGTTCCCAACCCAGATAAACCGTTTCAATGACAGTTCATCAAGAATCTGGCGAACCAGCAGATGTGGTTTGAGGTCGTCCGGGGAAAGAATCGGGTTGGCCCGAATCGTCTCGGTAAGGAAGTGCTCAAGATCGAGCAGGATTTGTCGGGTATCTTTCATCGGACAATTTTCTCCCCGCGGTCAGCCGGCCATGATCATGGTAGAACGGTTGGCGTGGGTCAGGCAGGGGATTTCGATTTCGTAGGAGAGAACATCCCCGACCGGATATTTGTGAAAGACGGTCTGCTTCTCGACGTGGAGACAGCTCAGGGAATCTTCGAGGCTGCACCCGGTATCGAGGCCGATGGCGCTTCCACAGACATAAATTTCGCCCGGGTGACGAACGCCTTCGGGCGGAAGCAGCCGGGCCGGGGTATGGCCGAAGAAACAGGGCCTGCCGTTGTAAAGAGTGAAGAAGTTCAGGTCCCGCGTCCACATCAGGATTTCCGGCTCGCATTCGGTCGGATGTTTTCCGGAGGTAATTCCCGCGTGAACATACAGTCCGCGCTCGTCCTCATGGAAAAAGGGCGTGGAACGCAGAAAGTCGATGTGTGATTCGGGAATACCGATGGCGAGGGTGGCCGTTTCCTCGTCGATTTCGAATCCGTATTGCTGGAGGGTCTGGATTCCTCCGTTTTCGGGAATCAGCCAGAGCGGATCGCCGTAATCGAGGAGGTCAAGGAGCATCTGTTCGTGGTTGCCCCGAAGGCAGACCACGTTCGGATTTTCCCGCTGAAGCTCCATGACATAGGAAACCACTCCGGGGGAATCCTCGCCCCGGTCGATCAGGTCGCCCACAAAAACAATCCGGTCGTGCCGGGGGTTGTAATCCACGGTGGAAATGATGTCCCGCAATTGCTGACACCGTCCGTGGATGTCACCGAAAACAAAGGTATTTCCCATAAAAACTCGTCCAGACTGCGAAAATCGGGTGGGGCCGCGGGTCCGGTTGGAAAAAGGGAAAACCGAACCGTGCGGCTCGGCCGCCGATCGGTCGAATGGTCGTTGAAACTGCCGGCCCGGGTTTAGGTCAGTTCCTTGCCGGGTTTGAAGCGAATGGTCTTTCCGGGCGGAATGTCGGTGACTTCACCGGTACGCGGGTTGCGGCCAATGCCACGCTTACGCGGTTTGACGATAAAAACGCCGAATCCGCGGAGTTCGATGCGTTCACCCTGTTTCATGGCTTCCTTCATGCCTTCGAAAAGAGATTCGACGGCGATTTCAGCCTTGGTTTTCGGAATGCCGGTCTTGTCGGCGACACGGTTGACGATGTCGAGTTTAATCACGCTGCCTCCCTTGGATGAGCGAGCCGGTTCCATGTTGTGCCGGACGGCTTTACGGAACCGCAAAGTCTTTCTGAATGCTGTATTTCGAGAGTTTGAAAACTAAGCCGCACCCCGACGACTGTCAAGCCGTCAGCGACTCCTCGAGCGGTCCGTCACCAACCTTTTCAAGTTCTTCGTCCGCGGTCGTCAACTGGCCCCAGTTCAACCGTTCGCGGAAGAAAAGCCCGATCCCGACCACGGTCAGCGGCAGATACCAGGTAATGTGCGAAACGAGCGAAAAGGCGAGGGCGCGCTCCTTGCTGATGCCAAACGCTCCGAGGCTGAAAACGCAAAAGAACTGGTACGTCCCGACGTAGCCCGGGGCCGACGGAAGCATCGCACCCAGATTGACCACGCACATCACATACAACATCTGGGTCAGGCCGACTTCGAGGTTGCAGGCGAGGGCGACATACCACGTCATCAGAAGACCCAGAAACCAGATGCCGAAAGAATCGAACCAGACCAGTCCGAGGGTCTTGAACGAGCCGCCGCAACTGACGCCTTTCAGAAAACGGTCGAGGATTTCAATAATGTGGTCGGTAAAGCGTTCGAACCGGAACAGCTTGAGTAGGGCGGCCACGATTTTTTCGACGAGTTGACGAAAGATGATCGCAAATACCAGGCCCGCGGCCCCGAGAAAACCGATGGCTGCTCCGCCGGTGGCGATGTCGCGGCTTTCCGGCGGAAGCTTGATGGTCAGCAGGGTGAAGGAAATCATCAGAACCAGCATCAGGACGTCGGCCAGGCGTTCCGTGACGATGGTGCCGAGGGCAAAGCTTTTCGTGCCGTACTTTTTACGGCTCAGCAGATAGGCCCGGGCGACCTCCCCGATGCGGGCGGGCAGAATGTTGTTCGCCATGTAGCCAATCGACATGACGACGAAGCATTCCACGAAGGAAATACACTGGTCGGGGGTTTTGCCGACATCGATCAGGCGTCGCCACCGGACTGTCCGCCAGAGGAATCCCGCCCACATCAGGAGAAATGCAATGAGCAGGTACCCCCAGTGGATATTCCTGAGCACATTGAGCGTTTCCTTCCACTCGATTTTGTAAAAGGAAATCCCAAGAAAAACGACGCTCAGGATTGCTCCGAGCCAGATGGTGATGGTTTTGAGCTTCCCGGACATGCGGCCTGCTTCGGTTGGGAGTAACCCGTTTTGGTCTGTCGGAACCTTGAAACGGAATCATCAACCATAAAACCGGACGATGAAAAAACAAAAGGAAAAGTTCCCGGAACGGGTTTTTCCGACGGATTGAAAAAAGCCCGGCAGTCACTTGGCGTAGTAGCCCCGGCGAGTCCGGATGACCGATTCGCTCTTGGGTGCCCGGACCCGGATGCGATGCCATTTGCCGTCCGCGGCCGTGCTGGACGGATAGTACCCGAGACTGTAGACGGTGCGGAGTTCGGCAATGATTTTCTGGTACACCCCGGCAAGATCTTCGATGTTCCGGGCCAGGTGGAGAACACCCCCCGAAGCATCCGCCATTTGCTGAAGCCGGGTTCGGGCAAGGGAATAGACCTCGTTGGTTTCGCCCCAGTGAAATTCGTAATTTTCCTGCTCGGTATCGAGGTAGATGGGGTAGACCAGTGTGCCGGATTCAAGGATACGGTCCACCATCTGTCGGAAAGAAACCCGCGACGGCGCCGGATACGCGGCGCTGATGCTGTTGTCCACGCCGTCGGTCATGACCACAACCGCGTTCCGCTCGTTTGGAAACGGCCCCAGTACATCTTCAAGGGTGAACCACACGGCTTCATAAAAAGCCGTGCCGCCGTCGGTGGCGCGCATCTCCTTGATCCGGTCCCGCAGCAAGGCCCGGTCGGTGGTGGGGCGGCAGAGGACATGAAAGGACCGGGTAAAGGTCACAATGGAAACCCGGTCCTGACCGTTGGTGGCTTCAACGAAGGAAAGGGCGCTTTTCCGGATGGAATCGATTTTTTCCCTTGTGCTTCCACTCAAATCGAGCAGAAGGACCAGATTGAACGGGGTCGAGGTCGGGGCGAAATGGGCGACTTCCTGCTTGACGTCATCCTCGAAAATTTCGAAATCACCCTGGTTGAGGTTGGTGATGGCCCGGCCGTCGGCGGTTGTAACAACCGCGTTGAGGTTCACGAGCTTTGAATCGACGGTGATGGCGTCCGGGTCGGAATTGCCGGTTTCGGATTCTTTTCCGTTTCCATCACCCGGATTTGAGCCGTTCGCCCCGTTTCGTCTCAACGTGGGGCGTCCCGACCCGTCAGGGGCCGAATTGGCGGGGTCGCGTCGTGGAAGGTTGTTGAGGACTTCGTCAGCGGCGGGAGTTTGGGCACCCCGGCGACTCGAATCGGGTGGGGCGTCGTTCCGGGGACTGCCCGTCGTCGGTGACCCGTTCCCGGAAGGTGTTCCCCGCGGATAACCACGTGGGTAAATAATGCGGGCACCGACACTTCCGGACAGGGTCGAGTCATCGGAACCGCCATACTGTCCACGGCTGTCAGTGCCCCTTCTTGAAACGTCGGAATTCTGTTGCTGGCTTCCCCCAAAAATGTCGGTCATCGGTCGGTCGGACGGCTGGGTATCCGGGTCAGGGAAAATCGACCCGTTTCCGGTGTCGGAAGCCCGGGTCGGCTGAGCAGGTTGCGGGCCGGACCTCGGATTTTGATCGGCCGCTACCACCACCGAGCCGCGGAGGGGCTTCACGTTGACATCACCGCTCCCGGACCGCAGCAGGACCGAGCCGCCGCCCATCCCGAGATTGCCCTTGATGGTGTTCGAAGACCGCTCGACGTAGGACGCGAGAGTGACCGAGCCGACCCTCCCGGAATCGCTGTGAAGCGTCAGGTCGGCATTCATCGAACGCGGTGATTCGAAAAGAATGTTCCCGCTGTCGGTTTCAGCGGTGGCGCTGGCAATCGGGCCGATGATTTCCACATCGCCCGAGTCGGAAACCATCCTCAGGTGGGAAGCCCGGGGTAAAAAGACCTTCAATCCAATCGGAGAACCGTCGGTTTTCGGCGTGCAACGGATGGTGAGTTGGGTCCGGCCGGTCACGAAAACGATTTCAGAAGGGAAAACCCGTGATTCGGCTTTGTCCCTTGAGGCGGCAACGTGAGTAAAACTCTCTCCCCAGACTTCAACGGACGTGTTTCCCTGGGGGTTTTCGATACGGACGGTCATTCCGGGGCCGTACTCGAACGTCCGGTCATATACCGGGACCGCCTGACCGCCCCCGGTTTGTGTTCCGGGACGGGGGCCGCGTTGTGCCTGAGCAGTCGGTGAACCAAAAAGGGCGGAAAGAATCAGCAGGCTGAACAGGGCAGCGGAAAACCGGCGGAGGAAAGACGAAGTTCGTTGGGGCATGTCACCTCCCATGCGACGGACGATTTCCGGCGATCATTAGCGAACCCATCCGGGAGGAATCCCTTTCCGGCGGGCTTCTTCCTGAATATAGGCATATCTGACTCGAAGGGAGGTCAACTGAGCGTTGACGTCGTTCATCCGGTCGCGAATCCGGGCCAATTCGAGCTTTTCAACCGAATTGTTCTCTTGTGGAAGGTAAACGTAACCACCCACCCCGCGGACGATGGTGTAGGAGCGTCCCTGCTGCTCGATTTTTTGCTCGAGATCGTTCGCCTGCCGAACAAGGGAATTGTAAAGCTGAACCTGAATCTGCATTTCCATGAGGATCGGACGAACCCGACCCTGCCAGTATGCCTCGGTTTCAGGATCTTCGCTGGGAGAACTGTTCGATGCCGGAGCCTGGGCGGGGGGCAAGGAAGGCGAGGTGACCGGTTCGGGGTCACTGGCTCTTCCCCCACCGAAATCCGCATTGGTCAGAACCCGGGCTGGCCGAGCCGGTGATTTGCGGGGGGATTTCTGCGCCACTGCCGGGGCTGGAGCGTCGCCGTCAGTTATGGGAAGGGCGCCCCCCATGTTGTTCTGGAAATCACCCGGACGCTGCCGATTCGCCTTTTCGGTTGCCGGGATGTCGATGTTGGTCACCGAGACGGAAAAGGGTTTGCCGTCAGACTTGGTGAACACCACCACGGAGTTGACCTGGCGAAAGGTTTCCCTGACCTCGACTCGTCGTCCGTCTTTCAAAATGACGGTGTAAGCCAGGGCCGAGCCGGACCAAACGAGAAGAAGCAGGAAGGCAATGATGAATCGCTGCATCATCGGGATACCTCCAAACCATACTTTACCTTGGTTTTCTCTCGGCGATTGTAGCACGCAATTTTGCATTCGGGCGATGCCGCGTGATTGAATGCCTTGGAGTTTTTCCGGCCCGAAAAATAATCCGTTAGCGAGGAGCCTCTTTTTCCCGTGCAGCATCACGAAATCGCCCTGATTCTGGATTTTGGTTCGCAGTACACACAGTTGATTGCCCGGCGTGTCCGGGAACTCAACATTTATTGCGAAATCATCCCCTTCCGCACGTCACTCGAAGAAATCCGTTCGAAAAATCCGACGGCCATCATTCTCTCGGGAGGCCCGTCCTCGGTTTACGCCGATGACGCGCCGCACTGTGACCGGGGCGTGCTCGACCTCGGCATTCCGGTCCTTGGCATCTGCTACGGCATGCAAATGCTGGCCTACTTTCTCGGCGGCAAGGTTGAATCGTCCCCCCGGCGAGAGTTCGGGGCGGCGGCGGTGAACGTTTCCCCCGGGGAAAGCGCCCTTTTCAAAGGACTTTCCGAAACCATCGATGTGTGGATGAGCCACGGCGATCACGTCACGCAGGCCCCGGAGGGATTCTCCGTAACCGCCGAAACCGAAAACGCCCTTGGTGCGATGGAGAATCCCGGCCGCGGGTTGTATGCCCTCCAGTTTCATCCGGAAGTGGTCCATACGCCCAAGGGTAGAGACATCCTCCGGAATTTTCTCGTCGGGGTGGCCGGAATGAAGGCCGACTGGACCATGCGTGGGTTCATCGAATCCTCCGTGGCCGCCATCCGGGAGCAGGTCGGCGATGCCCGCGTGGTATGCGGTCTGTCGGGGGGCGTCGATTCGACCGTCGCGGCCGCTCTGGTTTCGAAAGCCATCGGCGACAAACTGGTCTGCCTGTTCGTGGACAATGGCGTCCTCCGGAACAATGAATACCGGGAAGTCCTGGAAATGTTCCACGACATGCACCTGAACGTGATGGGCATCGCCGCCGGAGAACGGTTTCTCAACGAACTGGCCGGGGTCACCGACCCGGAAAAGAAACGTAAAATCATCGGACGGGTGTTTATCGAGGTATTTCAGGAAGAAGCTGAAAAACTCGGAGACATCAAGTTTCTGGTGCAGGGAACGCTTTATCCCGATGTCATCGAATCGGTTTCGGTCAAGGGACCTTCCGCCGTCATTAAAAGCCACCACAACGTCGGCGGACTTCCCGACATTCTGCATCTGGAACTGGTCGAACCCCTCCGGGAACTGTTCAAGGACGAAGTTCGGGCGGTCGGCCGGGAACTCGGTCTGCCGGAAGCCATCGTTGGCCGCCAGCCGTTTCCCGGGCCTGGCCTGGCGGTGCGAATTCTCGGCGAAGTGACGCCCGACCGGGTGGCGCTGCTTCAGAAAGCCGACGCCATCGTCCAGGAGGAAATCCGTTCCGCCGGACTTTACGACGCAATCTGGCAGGCCTTCGCGGTTCTGTTGCCGGTCCAGAGCGTCGGCGTCATGGGGGACGAGCGGACCTACGAAAACACCTGCGCCGTCCGGGCGGTCGAAAGCCAGGACGGGATGACCGCCGACTGGGTGCGCCTTCCCTACGACGTACTGCACCGGATTTCAAGCCGGATCATTTCGGAAGTCAGGGGCATCAACCGCGTGGTCTACGACATCTCGTCGAAGCCGCCAGCGACGATCGAATGGGAATGACCGGAACGATGAACGATGAATGATGAACGATGAATGGAGAAAGGAAGCCGGAATTCGATGGAATCCGGTTTCAAAAAAGTCGAAAACACAGGATTTCCCGGAAACTTCATCGTTCATCGTTCATCATTCATCGTTTGGAAACTCCGCGTTGCAAACTCCGGGCCGTTTGCCTAGTATCGCGGCCAAATTCCAATACAACCTTTCGATTCGTCAACTTTTCAGCACGTTTCAAGGAGACGAAGCTCACCGATGAACACCGCCGCCACCACGAGTGAAACCACGCCGAAGCGGATACCGCTCAACCCGGAAATCAAGAGCCTGCGCGCGCAGGAATTCGAGGAAAAACTGATGGGTCGGGTGGTCGGGCAGGAACGCGCTGTCCGACGCATCGCGAACCTTTACCAGATCTACCTTGCCGGAATGGCCAATCCCGGCCGCCCGATTGGCACGATGCTTTTTCTTGGCCCGACCGGTTCGGGCAAGACGCGCGTCGTCGAAGCCGCGGCCGAGGCGCTTTTCGGCGATCCCTACGCCGTCGTCAAAATCGACTGCGCCGAATTCCAGCACAGCCACGAAGTTGCCAAACTCATCGGTTCGCCTCCCGGCTATCTGGGACACCGCGAAACCTCTCCGATGCTGACGCAGGAAAACCTCGACAAGTATCACACCGAGCGCGACCAGTTGACCTTCGTGCTGTTTGACGAAATCGAAAAAGCCTCCGATTCGCTCTGGCAGTTGCTGCTCGGCATCCTCGACAAGGCGACGCTTACGCTCGGCGACAATCGGCGCGTCGATTTTTCGAAGACGATGATCGTCATGACGAGCAATCTGGGCGCCAAGGAAATGTCGGAACTCATCACCGGCAGCATCGGATTCGCGCCCTTGCGCACGGACCGGCAGGCGGTTCAGAACGAACTCGACCAGAAAATCTACAAAACGGCTTCCGAGGCCGCGAAACGCAAGTTTTCGCCCGAGTTCATGAACCGCATCGACAAGGTGGTCGTGTTCCGCAGCCTCAAGGAGCACCACCTGCAACAGATTCTCGAACTTGAACTGAAAGCCGTGCAGGACCGCATCATGCGGAGCGCGTCGGAAAAGTTCATCATCCGTTGCTCTGACGAAACGAAACAGTTCCTTTTGGATGAAGGCATTGACCTCAAGTACGGCGCGCGTCATCTCAAGCGGGCCATCGAGCGGTTTCTCGTAAATCCCGTGGCGAGCCTCGTGGCCACCGGCCAGATCAGCACCGGCGATCTTTTGCTGGTGGACTTCGATCCCTCGGAAAAGAAGCTTCTTTTCTCGAAGGAGGAAAACGGGGCGCTGGTCCTGATTTCTGGCTCGGAATACGCCGGGGCGCTCGGCCTCGAATCGCCGGAGGGCAAATTCGTCTCGCTTCCGGCACGGGCGGCCATCGCCTCGCCGCAATCCTCGACGCCGAATCCGTCGAATCCGAACGAGGGCGGCATGGTGTAATGGCCAGTCGCCAGTAGTCAGTCGTCAGTATAAAAACAAAGGGGAGCGAATACGTCGTATTTGCTCCCCTTAAACTTTTTCAGGTTTCCGAATCGCCTTCCGTCCGTCTTTCCAACCGGAATGTCTGGCTCGGCGAGGCATCCCGATTCACGAAACTTTTGCCCGTGACGCATCGTACGCGCGCGATCCTATATCCATGTGGATTTCCGGAACTGGCGACTGACCACTGGCGACTGGCCGCTGGCCACTGACGGCTACCGAATGAAGTCGTACGTCACCTTGACCTGAAATTGACGGGTCGGACGCTCCAGACCGTTTCCGGTCGTCTGGTTGTAAATGAAGAAAATGTCGGAATTCGGTCGGTAGTTGTAACGGACCCGCGCATTGATGCTCGAAATGCGGGCGGCGGAATTGAGTTGAAGCAAAACCGTCGAGAGAACTTTTCGCGAAAAATTGTAAGTGACGCGACCGGTGAAAAGGTTTGTGGAAAAACTTCCTTGCGGCAGTTCGACCAGATTGAAGGAATCACCGGCCGTCAGGGAAAGGTGTTCGTTGGCCCGGTAGGTGAAATTTGCACTCGCCTCGCGCCGGTTTCCGCCGTAAAACGTTCCCCAAGCATAATTTCCGTCCATTTGAAACCGTTTCGTACTGTCCGAACCGCCGCCGATTTCGGCTCGGCGGTTTTGGTACGTCCCGGCTGGAATCGTGATTCCCGGCCGAATGCGGAATGGCTGTGAAAGGCGGTCGGTCACGCCGTTGTAGGGTTGGAAAAAGGCATAGGCCGAGTTGCTGAAGTCCGCCTGGATGGAGGTGAAAAGCGTCCGGGTCTGGAGGGTGTTGGTCTGGCGTTCGGCGTAGTATTCAAGATAGCTGGTAAAACGCATTTCACGCAGAACGTTTTTCCACGCCGTCGGGCGGATTTTGTAGGTCGCCGCACCGAAGTACTGACGGATGCCCGTCCGCACCGCGAACCCGAGTTCCGGGTTGTAGTTGCGGCCGATGTCCTCGTACACCCCGAACAGGTTCAGGCGGTTGTCATTGTATTCGGATTGAATTCGGAAGGTGTAATCCTCGCCGGTGAGTCCCGGCGTGAAGGTCTTGGCGAAAAAACCGTAAACGTTCCAGTAATTCGAAAGGTTGAGCTGGGTGTCCACCCCGGCCCCCCGGTTGTAGGCGTGGGTGGTTCCGCCCTGCCGGTTGGTGAAGATGCCGCCGATATTCGAGCGTCCGAAAATGTCGCGCTTGACCCGCGCAACCGTGAACTGTTGGCGTGGAATCTGCTGGGGTGTGTCTTCCGCCGTTTGCTCGCGGGTCTGGACGTGGAGAAAACCGACGTTGAAATCTCCGATTTTCCCGGTGACTTTCGCGCCGTAATCGATTGGCACCGGCGCGCCGTTTTCGGTCAGACCAATCCGCCGGGTAAAGAACATCTGGTTCACGCCCGGTCGTCCGAAAAGGAAAATTCCCGCGTTTTCGAGGAAAAAATCGCGCCGTTCGGGGAAAAACACGGAAAAGCGGGTGAGATTGACCACCTGCTGGTCCACCTCCGCCTGTCCGAAGTCGGGGTTGGCGGTGAACTCCGCCGTCAGGGACGGCGTGATTCCAATCCGGGCGACTTCGATCCCGGCCGCCATCGCGACCCCGTTTTCGATTCGGTTCCCGAGGATCGGCGAAACGTTCTGGCGGGCACGGGCGGTGACGTACGGTTTGATTTCAACCAGCCGCCGTCTCCGAAGGTCCTCGACGCCGCCGAGTTCGCCCGCTTGTGAAACCCGCTCAAGGCCGAAAGCGCGCTGCCAGCTCGACCACAACGCCTCCTCGTTTTTTCGACGGATGATCCGGGCAATATTGATGCCCCAGGTGTCCGCGCCGTCACGAAACCGGAGGCTCGAAAGGGGAATCGCGATCTCGACCGTCCAGCCCTCCCCGTCCATTCTGGCTTCGGAATACCAGACGGTATCCCACGAAACGTTGACGTCCCGGCCTTCGTCGGTCACGAGGGCGTCCTGCTGCGTTCCAAGCGGATTGACCGCGAATCGGTAGGCATTTCTCAGATCGTGGTAGGTATCGAGCAGGATTTCAATCTTGTCGTCATTTCCGAACCCGGAATCCCGATTCAGGTCGCGGGCATTGATCTTGTCCGGTTCGCTGTCAAAGGCGCGGATTCCGAAATACAGGTGGCGACCATCAAAAATCACCCGCGCTTCCGTCTTTTCGGTCGCCGGAGTGCCCTCGTATGGCTCCTGCTGACGAAAATCCCTGATGACCTGGGCGTTTTGCCACGCGGATTCATCCAGAATCCCGTCAACCTTGATTGGGTCCGTCGTTTTCGAAAGGATCACCTTCGGCTTGCTGTCCGGTGTCGGAATCACTTGAGCCGAGACGTTTCCCGTCACCCAGCCTCCGAGGGTAACGAAAAGAAGCCGGAGGAAAAGGGATGAGCGGAAAGTCACGATTGAATAGTCTGGAGTCGAGAGTCTGGAGTCGAGAGTCTCAGGAAACAGCCTGAAGAGTAGGAGTCAGGGGCTTTTTTAGACTCCCGACTCCCGACTCTCGACTTCAGACTTTGCTTACTGGATTCCGTTCCAGTCGCCGACAATCGGAACGTCGGTGGGGGTACCGTAGGTGAATTGAAGGTCGGCGAAGCCGGTGGTGTTCGTGTTTCTCAAAAACCACCCATTGCTCCGGACGATGCCGATGGTGTCGATCCCGTCGGCATTCCAGTCGCCCGCCACCGGTTTGTCGCCCGCAATACCGTAGAAGAACTCGATATCGGCGACGCCGGTCGTGTTCGAATTGCGCAGGTAAACGAAGCCGTTGGTCGGACGGAAACATCCGATGGTGTCGATACCGTCTCCGTTCCAGTCGCCCGCGATATAGAGATCGCTGGCCGAACCGTAGGCGAAGCTGATGTCGGGTGCCCCGGTGGAGTTTGAATTTCTCAGGAAGATGAGATTTCCGCGTACAAGGCCGATGGTGTCGATGCCGTCGCCGTCCCAGTCACCCGCGATTGGCAGATCGCCAGGCGCGCCGAAGGCAAAGTTGATGTCGGCGTTACCCGTGTCGTTCGAATTTCGCAGGAAGAACTGGCCGTTACGGTAAATGCCGACGGTATCCACGCCGTCACCGTTCCAGTCACCGGAAATCGGGATGTCGCTCGCAATGCCGTAGAAAAATTCGGAATTGGCGATACCCGTGTCGTTGGTGTTCCGGATGTAAACGAACCCGTTCGAGGGACGGTATTGACCGGGCGTGGTCGGATTTTTCTGCCGTTGGGCCGAAATGGTGTAACTGCCGACCGCGTTCGGATTGCAGGAGGTGGCTTCAATCGTATAGGTCCCGGTGGCCGGAAGCGTCAGGAACCCGGTGGCCGGAATGCGCGAGTTGGTATTCGTATTGAGGACGATATCGTCGTTTTCCGCGACCACGGAACCGGTCGGGCCAATCAGGAACAGATAGGTGTCGAGGGCGGTCGGATTGGCCGCCGTCAGGGAAATGGCCACCTGCTGACCGGCGACTCCGCTGAACTGGTACTGGTCGAAAGTCCGCGTCCCCGCGCCGCACGAAGTGGTCCGGGTCATGGGGCAATCGTTGGTGGCGAGGTCGCCATTCAAAGTTTGTTTGAAGTTGATTTGCGTCGTGGGGCAGGTCTGCGTACCCGCCTGGTTAATGGTCACGACCTGTCCAGCGGCGACGAAGGTTCCGGTTCGGGCAAAACCGCCCGAGTTGGACGCAACGGTAAAAGACACTGTGCCGTTCCCGCTGGTCTGGCCGGTAGGCGTGTTTATGGTAATCCACGAAACCTGGGAAAAGGCGGTCCAGTTGCATCCGGTTCCGGTGGTGACGGTCGTGGAGCCGTTTCCGCCCCCAATCTGGAAGTTCCCGCTCGTCGGCGAGGCCGAGAAGGAACAGGTGTTCTGAACCTGCGTCAGACACGCCGAGTTGGCCGGAATGGCAATGAATCCCGAGATTTCGCCTTTCGAGAAATTGCAGAAAGTCTGCCCCGGAGTCACGGAACTGTTCATGATCGTTCCCACGCATTCCGTAACGGGCGGGCTGACCTGATCGGGGTGCTGGGCGCTGAAATTGTGACCCATTTCGTGGGCGGTCAGGACGAATTTCTGGGGAGTTTGATTGAACCGCTGTGACAATCCGTAGCTGAAGGTCGGAACACTGCAAATGACGCCCGTGTACGCAATCCCGATGGTTGTTCCATCGAGGTCCTTCCCGGTGAACATATGGACGAGATCGCGCGCCTGACCGGTGAAATTCGCGTTCCATTCGTCCTTGACCGCCGCCAGAAGGGTTGATGGATTTGTCGAGGTGTAGGGGCCGGGGGTGGTGCGGGTCACCTGCCGGACGATGGTGAAACTCAAAAGAAGCTGTTGCTGATAAATCCCGTCCACCTGATTGATAATGGTCTGGATTTCAGCGTTGGCGTTGTCCGAATTTCCAAGGGCCGTGACGAAATCACTGTCGGCGTCGGTGGCCAGTTCAATGCGCCATTGAATCTGGGGCTGGGGCGTCGGGTCGGGTTTTTTCGCGTTCTGCCCGAGCCGGGCCGCCTGCGTCTGGATTTCCTGTGCCAGCGTCGTCCCGCAGGTCCCCATGGACTGCTCAATCAGGTCGGTCCGACGGTAGGTCACAAAATCACCGGGACCGGCGGATTCGTCGTACCGGCTGAGCGGTTCGACGATGTACCAGTCGTCATCGTCAAAGATGATTCCTTCCAGCGTGTTTTCATCGAGTGTGAACCGGGCTTCCGCCTTCGGCATCCCGGCGACCGTGCCGCGCCAGGTCCGGACCGGCCCTGAAGTGAGCTGCCGCCGCGACCCGTCTGCCTGAATTTCCTCGGCGATATAGTTGGGGGCGCGAAGGTCGTTGAGTTGAAGGTCGATTTCCATCGGGCGGTTGGCAATGACGAGGGAAAGGTGCCCGGATTTTCGCGCTTGTGAGTTCAACAGGGCGGTGTCGGCCTGGATGGTTGCGTGGTTGCGAACCAGCGAGGTGATGCGGGGCCGAGGTCCCCGTGATTCCTGTCCCGGACCCGCGGTAAGCCTTTTTTCCCGAATAAGTGGCTGAACCGGGCGGGAAGTGCCGGTGGTCGTCGTGGTGCCGCCGGCGGAAACCCGGCGTTCCGACCAGATCCCACCCAAAATCAGCCCGGTAATCAGCGCTGCAAAAAGTAGACGCGTGCAGTGTCTCATGGTTGGAATATCCTTTTTGAAAATTGGTCAGAAATGTAACAAACCCATTCGCGGGAAACAAACGCTTGACAAGCCGAGCGACGGGTAACGTATAAACGCCGCCTCGCATGATTTTCAGCCCGCACGTTTTTTCCGTTTTCCGAGGCTTCCCCAATGACCAAGATCGCCCTCGTCACTGGCGTTACCGGCCAGGATGGTTCGTATTTGACCGAATTTCTTTTGAGCAAGGGTTATGCCGTCCACGGTATCGTCCGTCGGGCAAGCACGTTCAATACTTCCCGTATCAATCACCTTTATTCCGATCCCCATGACCAGAATAAGGGATTGACGATGCACTACGGTGACCTGGCCGATGGTTCGAGCCTGCGCCGGATTCTCGAAAAGGTACAACCGGACGAGGTCTACAATCTGGCGGCCCAGTCGCACGTCAAGGTGTCCTTTGAACAATCCGAATATACCGGGGACGTGGTCGGAACCGGGGTTTTGCGGATGCTCGAATCCATCCGTGATTACATGGTTCATTCCGGACGGGAAATCCGGTTCTATCAGGCGGGGTCATCGGAAATGTTCGGCGCGGCCAAACCGCCGCAGAGCGAGGCGACACCGTTTCATCCCCGCAGTCCGTACGCCGTGGCAAAAGTCGCGGCCCACTGGTACACGGTGAACTACCGCGAGTCCTACGGGATGTTCGCCTGCAATGGAATCCTCTTTAACCACGAATCGCCGCGCCGCGGGGAAACCTTCGTGACGCGCAAGATCACGCGGGCGCTGGGCCGCATCAAGTGCGGACTTCAGAAAAAGCTCTACCTCGGCAATCTGGACGCCAAGCGGGACTGGGGCTTCGCGGGAGATTACGTCGAGGCGATGTGGCTGATGCTCCAGCAGGAAAAGCCCGACGATTACGTCGTCGCCACCAACGAATCCTATTCCGTGCGCGAATTTCTTGAAGTGGCGTTTGGCCATCTCGAACTCGACTGGAAGGAATTCGTCGAAATCGATCCGCGCTATTTCCGGCCCGCCGAAGTGGATTATCTGCTCGGTGATTCGACCAAGGCCCGGGAAACCCTCGGGTGGAAGCCCCGTGTTTCCTTCAAGGAGCTGGTCGCCATGATGGTCGAACACGACCTGAATCTGGCGAAACAGGAAATGACGCTGCGGGATGCCGGACACCAGATCAATGTGGGAGACCGCAACGATGGATAAGGGAAGTTCGATTTTCATTGCCGGTCATCGCGGTCTGGTCGGATCGGCCATTCACCGGAAACTGGCAGCCGAGGGTTTTTCAAACCTCATTGTCCGAGGCCGTTCAGAACTTGACCTCACTCGTCAGGCGGATACCGAGGCGTTTTTCGCCGAACATCGCCCGGAATACGTCTTTCTCTCGGCGGCAAAGGTGGGTGGCATTCTCGCCAACAACACCTACCGGGCGGATTTCATTCGCGACAATCTGCTGATTCAGACCAACGTTATTGACGCGGCGTACCGCAACGGCGTCAGGAAACTGCTGTTTCTCGGTTCTTCCTGCATTTACCCGAAGTTCGCGCCGCAGCCGATGAAGGAAGAGCATCTCCTCACCGGGGTGCTCGAACCGACCAACGAACCCTACGCCGTGGCCAAAATCGCCGGCATCGTCATGGTGGATTCCTACCGGCGGCAATACGGAATGAACGGCATCTCCCTGATGCCGACCAATCTTTACGGCCCCGGCGACGATTTCAACCTTCAAACGTCGCACGTTTTGTCTGCCTTGCTGCGAAAATTTCACGAAGCCAAGGCGGCTGACGCGCCGACGGTGACGGTGTGGGGAACGGGCACGCCCCGCCGCGAATTTCTGCATGTGGACGACCTCGCTGACGCCGCGCTCCACCTCATGCTGCACTACGATGACGCAGGCATCGTCAACGTCGGCGTCGGCGAGGACCTCTCCATCGGCGAACTGGCCTCCCTCATTCGGGACGTGGTGGGGTTTGAGGGGGAAATCGTCTACGACACGGAAAAACCGGACGGCACGCCACGCAAGCTGCTCGACGTGTCGCGCCTCCACACGACCGGCTGGAAAGCCCGCATCGGACTGCGCGAGGGCATCGAGTCCACCTATCGGTGGTTTCTGGAACACGGCACGGAATAAAACTTTCGAGGGGAGGGAACGGCCATGCTCGGCGTCATCGTCGGAGACATCGTCGGCTCGGTGTACGAATATCCCGGACTCAGGGGAATCGCCCCGAAATCGAAGGAATTTCCCCTTTTTCAGCCGGAAGGCCGCTTCACCGACGACACGGTGTTGTCGGTGGCCGTGGCCGATGCGCTCATGGCGGGTGCGGACTACGCCGATGCCTTTCACTCCTACTATTTTCACTATCCGAACGCGGGCTACGGCGGGTCGTTCATCGGATGGGCGATGGCCTGTTCCCGTGAGCCGTACAACAGTTGGGGAAACGGGTCGGCGATGCGGGTGGCCCCCGTCGGCTACTGGTTTTCGACGCTGGATGAAGTTTTAAATGAAGCGAAACGCTGTGCCGACGTGACGCACAACCATCCGGAGGGCGTTCGCGGTGCGCTGGTCACGGCGGCGGCCGTATTTTTGGCCCGGACCGGGCATTCGAAGGACGACATCCGCGAACTGGCGACGAATCGCTTCGGGTACGACCTTTCAAGACCGCTCGACGAGATTCGAACGGATTACGTTTTCGACGTGTCGTGCCAAGGGTCGGTCCCCCAGTCGCTCCTCTGTTTTCTTGAGGCGGCCGATTTCGAGGACGCGATCCGCAACGCCGTTTCGCTCGGCGGCGATACCGACACGATGGCGGCCATCGCGGGCGGCGTCGCCGAGGCGTTTTTCGGGGGAATCCCCGCGGAAATCGAGCGGGAAGCACTTGCGCGCCTCGACGACCGCCTCCGCGCCGTCGTTGACCGTTTCCGGAGCGTTAAAAGTTAAGGCCCGTCACGAGAAGTCGCCGCCAATTTTCCGGAAAACGGCCCGGGTGGCGTCAGATTTCTCCCATCAACCGGGCGTAGATAAAATCCAGATCGTGCAGACTCCGCACGACGTGCCGTTCCGCCGGCATCAGGGTGGATTGATCGCCGAGGCCGACGAGGATGCCGTTGTTCGGGCAAACCCCGAAGCAGGGCCGACCCGAAGCGCGGACCATCCCCGACAGCCCGTCTTTTTCAAGTTCCCGTTTGAGCAGCGGGAGAAGGCGTTCGCTCAGTTCGGCGACGCGCCCGTCCTCGGCACGCCGCCCGCAACTGGTGCAAACCTTGACGAAGTCGAACAGTGGAGATGACACGCCGTTTCCCTCACTTCGTCGAGTGGGTCGATCCTTGACCCGGTTTCCCGGAAAGTGCCGCCTGAGCCGCGGCGAGCCGGGCAATCGGAACCCGATAGGGCGAACAACTCACATAATCCATTCCGAGTCCGAAACAGAATTCGACACTTGAAGGTTCGCCTCCATGTTCGCCGCAGATGCCGACCTTGAGGTTCGGGCGGGTGGACCGTCCCTTTTCGACGCCGATTTTCATCAGCAGGCCAACTCCGTCCCGGTCAAGGACCTGGAAGGGATCATCCTTCAGGATTTTCCGCTCGACGTACATCGGGAGAAACGATCCGGCATCGTCGCGAGAAAGCCCAAACGTAGTCTGGGTCAGGTCGTTCGTTCCGAAACTGAAAAATTCAGCCACCCCGGCGACCCGGTCGGCGGTCAGCGCGGCGCGGGGAAGTTCGATCATGGTCCCGACGAGGTATTCGACCGTTTCGCCGGTTTCCTTCATGACTTCACTCGCCACCCGGCGAACGATGACTTCCTGAAGCTTCAGTTCGTTGACGTCACCGACGAGCGGAATCATCACTTCGGGAAAGACCGTAACGCCCTGTCGCTTGACGTGGACGGCGGCTTCGAAAATGGCTCTCGATTGCATCTCGGTGATCTCGGGATACGCAATTCCAAGCCGGCAGCCACGGTGTCCGAGCATCGGGTTGGCTTCACGCAGGGATTCGATTTTCGCGTGAACGGTTTCCACCGGAAGCTGAACCTTCTCGGCCAGGAGCCCGATTTCCTCGTCCGTGTGCGGCAGGAATTCGTGAAGCGGCGGATCGAGCAGGCGAATGGTGACGGGGTAACCATCCATCGCGGTGAAAATTCCGATGAAATCTTCGCGCTGCATCGGCAGAAGTTTGGCCAGGGCGCCGGTGAACAATTCCTTCGGGCTGACGAATTTTTCTTCGGCCCGGGCGATTTCATGCTCGATTTCGGCGGCCCGGTCGGCGTTGTTGCGGGCCTTTTCGAGTTCGCCGCGCAGCGTCGCCAGTTCACCGAGCAGACGCTGGTAATCCGCCGAGGCCATGATCATCTGGCGGACCGAGTCGATGCGGTCGCCCTCAAAAAACATGTGCTCGGTGCGGCAGAGGCCGATGCCCTCCGCGCCGAACCCGCGCGCGACCCGCGAATCATGCGGCGTGTCGGCGTTCGTGCGGACGCGCATAGTGCGGAATTCGTCCACCCAGCCCATGAATTCGCCGAACTCGCCGCCGATTTTTGGTTCGACAAGCGGCGCTTCGCCGAGGATGACCCGTCCCGACGACCCGTCAAGGGTGAGGAAGTCGCCTTCCCGGATGAACTGGTCGTCGATGTGCATGGTTTTCGCTTCGTAGTCGATGACAATCGCGCCGCAACCGGCGACACAGCATTTGCCCATCCCGCGCGCGACCACCGCGGCGTGGCTGGTCATCCCGCCACGCGCCGTCAGAATACCCTGCGCCGCGACCATTCCGTGGAAATCCTCCGGTGAGGTCTCCATTCGGACGAGCAAAACCTTTTCGCCCGCATTTCCACGTTTTTCGGCGGTGTCCGGATCGAAAACCACGGCACCCGAGGCCGCACCAGGACTGGCCGGCAGGCCGGTCGCGAGGATGGTGATGTCGGCCTTCGGGTCGATCATCTTGTGAAGAAGCTGGTCAAGTTGATTCGGTTCGACGCGCTGGACCGCTTCCTCCCGGGTAAGGATGCCCTCCCGCACAAAATCGACGGCGGTTTTAACGGCCGCCGCGCCGGTGCGCTTCGCATTGCGCGTCTGGAGCATCCAGAGTTTGCCGCGTTCGATGGTGAATTCGAGGTCCTGGACGTCCTTGTAATGGCGTTCGAGCTGGAGCGCCACCTGGCGGAAATGTTCATAGACTTCCGGCATTTCCTCTTTCAGCCTGGCAATTTTGACGGGTGTCCGGATTCCGGCGACGACATCCTCGCCCTGCGCGTTGGTGAGATATTCGCCGAAAAGTTCGTTTTCCCCGGTGGAAGGGTTGCGCGTAAAGGCGACCCCGGTGCCGGAATCGCTGCCCATGTTGCCGAACACCATCGCGACGACGTTGACCGCGGTCCCGAGGTCGTCGGGAATCTTGTTCAGACGGCGGTAATCAACCGCGCGCTTGCCGAACCACGAGTCGAAAACGGCCCGTATGGCGAGTTCGAGCTGACGGTAGGGATCGGTCGGGAACGGTTCACCCGTTTCGGTTTGAACGATGGCCTTGAACTTTGTCACGACGGCGCGGAGATCGTCCGCGTCGAGGTCGGTATCGAGGTGGCAGCCCTTCGCCGATTTGGCTTCTTCAAAAGCGTGATCGAATTTTTCTCCCCCGATGCCGAGAACGATGCGCCCGAACATCTGGATGAAACGACGGTAGGCATCCATGGCGAACCGCGGGTTGTCGGTCAGCGCCGCCAGCCCTTGAACCGTTTCGTCGTTGAGGCCGAGGTTGAGAACCGTGTCCATCATGCCGGGCATCGAGAACTTGGCACCGGACCGGACCGAAACCAGCAGGGGAGAGGCCGGGTCGCCGAATTTCTTCCCGAGCGACTGCTCGACTTCGGTCATCGAGCTGAGAACCTCGTTCCAGACGCCGTCCGGGAACTGTCGGCCGGAAGCGTAGTAAAGATTGCAGACGTCGGTGGTGATGGTGAACCCAGGGGGAACGGGAAGTCCCGCGAGGGTCATTTCGGCCAGCCCGGCGCCCTTGCCTCCGAGCAGATCCTTCATTGAGCCGTTTCCGTCGGCCTTTCCGTCGATGTAGCGGTAAACGTTCTTCTGGGGCATGGCTTGAGGTTTCATGGCGGCCCTCGCATTTCATTCGGAAGAAGATGGAAAAGAACGTGCCAAAGTATACGGACCGGCGTTCAGAAACCGTGTGGTTCCATCCGAAGTTGCCGCCAGATCGAGTAACTTTTGAGGGGACGTTCGAGTATCGCCCCAATGAGGCGTTGGTTGACTTCCGCAAGGGAGGAACGAGCGGAGGTCGCCAACTCCAATGTACAAAACTCGCCCGGCGCAGTCCGCAGTAATTTTCCGATGACGAAGCGGGCCTCGGTCGTGAGGGTCGCCCCTCCCGCACTTCCGCAGAAAACGCATTCCGGGGTGCCGTCGTGGGCAATCCGGATGTCAGAATCAGGCGCGAAGGCGTTGCCGCAGGTCGGGCAGGTCCGCAGGTCGGGGAAAAAACCGGCCAGCTTCAGCAGCCAGGTTTCGACATAGTGGAAGAGGCTGTCGGATTGGAAGGGGCGTTCAAGGCAGTCGAGGGAAGCGGAGAGCAGCCGGAAAACCGCATCATTGGCCTGGTGGGGAGGAAAAAACTCGATTACCAGCTCGGCCCAGCACGAAAGCATGGCCTGCGTGGAAGGGTTGGAGGCCGCGTCGAATCGCGACCTGACGACGTCGCAGGTGACGAGCTGGCCGAGTTCCCGGTCCTCGCGTTCCTTGTAGGAGAGTTTCACTTCCGAAAAGAGTTCCAGTCCGGAGCCGAATTTGCTTTTCAGGCTGCGTGACCCGTGGGCCACGGCTTTGACCGTCCCCTGCTGGCGCGTGAAAAACACGCAGATCCGGTGGGCTTCGGCGTAGGGAAACGTTTTCAGGGCAAAGCCTTCCGCGGTCTGCATCCTCATGGCTTTTTCTCGTTTCGCGTGGTTTCCCGGCCCTTTTCTTCAATTTTTTGAATGACCAGCTTGAGATTTTCCCCGGCCTGAACATGTCCCGGGTTTTTCTTCAGGGTCATTTCAAAAGCGCTTTTGGCCTCTTCCAGTTTTCCCATCCGCATCAGCGCGACGCCGAGATTGTTATAGGGCTGAGGGAGATCCGGGTGGGTCCGAATGAGCGTTTTCAAGACAATGATTCCTGCTTCGTTGCAGTTCCTTTTCACCAGAAGGTTCGAAAGGGTGAGCCGTTCAAAATACTGGGTGGGAGAATAGCGGATGCCGAATTCCAGTTCCCTGGTCCCGGTTTCAAGGTCGCCCCTTATGAACCGGATTCCCGCCTTGATGAAGTGGGTTTGGGCAATCCGGGTGTTCGGGGGAAGGGCCGGGGGTTCCACCGCCATGATGGCGTCGATTTGTTCTTCCGCCTCCTGTAACCGGTCCTCGCGAAGGTTCAGGGCCGCCAGAAGCCTGAGCGCATCGGTGTTACCCGGCGAAACCCTGAGGGCTTTGACCAGAAGCAGCCTCGCCGATTGCGGGTCCTCCTCTTCAATGAACCAGTCGGCGATCGCGGTGTAGCCGGTGGGGTGTTGCGGGTCGGTCTCCATGAAGCGCGAGAACAGGGAGAGATTGTCTTTCCAGTCAGGGTTCCGGATGACCGTTCCGGCCGCGTAGCTGGCCAGAAGTGTCCCAAGGAGCGCGTAAACGAGGTTTCTTCGGCTGGTTTCGGTTTCTCGCGCCGTTACTTTCAAGAGTCGGTCGAAGCCCCAGGCCAGAATCAGGCAGAACCCGGCGGAGGGAAGGTAGGCCCAGCGTTCCGCGATCAACACACCGACGGGAACAATGATGTTGCTCACCACGAAGATCTGGGAAACAAAAAAGAAAATCGAAAAGAAGATGACCGGTTGGCGACGGAAGGTGACGACCAGAAGCCCCAGAAGCCCCGTGAACGCCAGTATCCCGACTCCGGAACGCAGTGTAAGGAAGGGTTTCAACGGATAGTTGTATTGGTCGTAACTCGGTTTGAGCGGAAAGCCGATCATCAGCAGGCGATACCATTCGAGGCTGGCGTCGGCCATTACGAGGCACCGTTTCCAGATTGGATAATCCGAAAGCAGCAACGGGATCGAAGCGTTTGCCGTGACCAGTTCGCCGCTCAGTCTCCGGAAAGCGAAATAGATTCCGAGGCCCAGGATGAAGGCGCCGAAGGGGAGGCCAAAACGGATAAGCGCCCTGGGGGTAAAGTCGGGCTTTTTGACATACCACTCGGCCACAAACAGTCCGACCGGGAATATCGCGAAATTCTCTTTCGAGAGAACGGCGCACAGAAAAAAGATCACGGAAAGAATGAGATTCAATGGCGAAGGAAATTGGCGTTGCGGCTCCCTTTTCCAGAAATACCAGGAAATTCCACAAAAGAAGGTACCAAGGACTTCCATCCGTCCCACGATGTTTGACACGGCTTCGGTATGAATCGGATGAACGGCGAAAACCAGTGCGGCGATAAATGCAATCCGGCGGCTCAATTCATATTTTCTGGCGAGGATAAAGAAAAAGCCGGAGTTCGCCGCATGGAGAAGGATATTGGTAAGGTGATATCCGAACGGATTCAATTTCCAGATCTGGTAGTCCAGGGCGAGGGTGAAGGTGAACAGCGGACGATACCGGGAGGTGCCGCCAAACCATTCCTGCCAGAATCCGGTCGTAAAGATTTTCCAGGTGTTGTTCAGCGACTGAATCAGTGCGTTCTGTTCGACGATGACCACGTCATCAAGGGCAAATCCGTTCCCGAGGGAGTTGGCGAATACGAGAAATCCGACCAGAACCACGATGGCGAGCAGGGTGCGGTCGTCCAGCTTTTGCACCCGGTCGAGGAATTTGGTTGAGGTGGAGTTTTGCGGTTGGCTCATTGTGAAACGCTCCGGTTATTCTCGACGGCCGCCATTTTTTCCAGGACCAGCGCAAGATTCTGTTTTGCCTGAACATAATCCGGGTTGATGGAAAGGGCTTTTTCGAACGCCGCTTTCGCCTCGGGAAACCGGTTCAGTCGGAGAAGGCCGACGCCAAGGTTGTTTTGAATCTGGGCAACCTCGGGATTTGAACGGGCGACTGCCTCAAGCATCAGTACGCCCTCGGCGTTTTTCCCCTGTTTGAAAAGAACCCGACTGGCAAACAGTGCCTCGGAGTATTGTTTCGGCGCGAGCCGAAGGCTGATTTCAAGTTCTTTTTGGGCTTCCGGGATGGCACCGCGTTGAAACAGAACGGCCGAGTGAAGTGCGTGAACCTGTGACCAGTCAACGGCCGGCGGCGGGAGGTCCGGAGGTTCGGTGGCCAGAATCAGCTTCAACAGTTTCTCGGCTTCCGCGTTGCGTTCTTCCCGGAAATCAAGTTTGGCAAGCACCCTCACAATTTCGACATGACCCGGAATTTCCCGGTCACCGACTTCGAGAAGTTCGCGGGCTTCGCCGGGATTTCGGTCCATTTCAAATTCGGCCACCAGCGCGTAGGGAAACGGGTGACGAGGGTCGGTCCGGATCATTTTCCGGAAAAGGGCTTGAGAGTCCTTCCAGTCAGGATTCCGGAGAACGGTCCCCAGGCCGTAACTGGCGAGCAGTGCGACGCACAATATCGAAATCAACGGTGACGAGGTGTCGATTCGGCGGTTTTCGATGAGCGCCTGGCGGAATTTCAGAAGACCGAAAGCCAGAATCAGGCAAAACGCGACTGAGGGGAGATAAAGCCATCTTTCCCCGATTACCGCACCGATGGGAAACGGGATGTTGCTGACGATGCTGAGGGTGACGAACCAGAAGAAGATCGCGAAGGAAACGAGTGGAAAACGCCGAAATCCCGCGACGGCCAAGGCACACAAGGTCACAAATACAAACCAGCCGATCCAGGTTCGAAGGTCGGGGTGGCGAGGGAGTTCGACGTTGAATTGGTCGTACATCGGTTTGAGCGGAAAACCGATCACCAGCAGGCGGTACCATTCGAGGCTGGCCGACCCCATGGCCGAAAGCCGCTCTCCGAATCCGTAGCCTGATAACGGCGTCCGCGAAGCCGTCGGACTTCCCACCGCCTGCCCGCTCAGACGGCGACAGACCAGGTAAAGACCCGTGCTGGCCGCAAAAACCGCAAAGGGAATCGCCCGGCGCATCCGGTTCGGCCAGTCCGGTCCCGATTTTTTCGAAAACATCTCGGCGACGAACAATACCGCCGGAAAAACCAGATAATTTTCTTTTGAAAAAAGGGCACAGAGAAAAAACACCCCGGCCAGAAGAATCCTCGCCGGAGACGGTATCCGGTCGGATTTCCAGACGAACCACGTCAATCCGCAAAACAACGTGCCGAGAAGTTCCATCCGACCGACCACGTTGGCCACCGCTTCGGTATGGACCGGGTGGGCCGCGAAGAAAAGCGATGCCAGGAGCGCCAGTTTCCGGTCGAGTTCGTACTGCCGGGCGATTTTGAAGAAAAGCAGGCAGACGGCGACGTGCAGGAGCACATTGGAAAGGTGATACCCGAAGGGGTTTTCTTTCCAGATTGCGTGATCGACCGCAAGTGAAAGGACGAACAACGGCCGATAATTCGCCGTTCCCCCGAAAAATTCCTGCCAGTATCCGGTGGTAAAGAATTTGACGAAATTGCCGAGTGATCTGATGAGGGTGTTGTTCTGGACGATGAGTTCGTCGTCGTAGGCGAAACCGTTGGTCAGGGAGTTGGCGAAAAGGGCAAAGGCGACGCCCGCAACCACCAAAAGACACTGCCGGTCCGTCAGGTCTTCAAGCCTTTGGGAAAGCGAAACCGGCTTTCCCGTTTCGAGGGAGGTATCGTTCGTGGACATTCAACGTTCAGTTGGCGGCGGTTCGTTGCCGGGTGTTCTGATTGAAAGTAGGGACCTTTTCACCCGATCCGAGGGCTTCAAGAGCATGCCGAACTTCATCCACCAGACGGTTCCTGACCGTGCGACGGCCACGGGCGGGAAGTTCGTGGGTTCGGTTTTCCAGGAGAAGAAGGAAATACTGCCAGGCGGATTCCAGCTCGTCGGCGATCCGGGGAAGCTGGGAAATGTCATAGGGAACGGCAACCTCCGCCAGACCGAGCCGGGCAAAGACCTGAAGATAGCGGGCCGTGGCCAGATCGGGGCAGGAAAGGCGGTGTTTCCCGATTTTGAGTTCGATGCCGAGAAGGGTATGGAGAATGGTCACCCCCTCGGCGGTGACATGCTTGATGGGTTCGTGATTCAGCGTAAACCGCCTGGTTCGGGTTCCGAGGACCAGCTTCCGATAGAGATCGGGAAGGTGGCGTTCGCCCATTTCGGAAGCAATCCCGTCGCGCAGGCGGATGAAATCGGCTTCGGTCACGGCTGGCCCCCTTGTCGGCTGGAATCCTGAGATGTGCATCCCGGCGGCGGGACCCGGTCAGTATAAGCCGGGTTTCCCGTGGGGGGAACAGAGCGATGAATGCGGAATGCGGAATGCGGAATGCGGAATGCTGTGAATTGTATGTCGCCGCCTTTTTTGTCAAATGGTTTCTTTCAATTCAGCCTTTTTTATTCCACATTCGATATTCCTCATTCCACATTCTCAGGCTTGCGTGCCCACCCCCGTCGGGGCGGGGGTCGCCCCTTCCGCGTACAGCATGTGCGGGGTGGCATGGGTAACGGTCACGTTGTACAGGCCCGGTGCCGGGGCCACTGACTTCGGCACGGCCACGGAATGATTTCCCCGCGTGTGCCCCTGCATCAGCCCTTCATCGTGCGACGGTCCCTTGATGAGAACCTGAACCTCCTTACCCACCCACGACCGGTACCGCAGGAGGCTCCAGTGTTTCTGGCGTTCGATAAGCCGCATCAGACGGCTGACCTTGATTTCGTGCGGGATGTCGTCGAAGTGTTTCGCGGCGGGCGTCCCCTCGCGTTCCGAATAGATGAACATGTAGGCAAGGTCGTACTGCACCTCGTCATACAACGAAAGCGTGTCCTCGAAGTCTTCTTCCGTTTCGCCCGGAAAACCGACAATCACGTCGGTTGAAAGGGAGACGTCCGGAAGGAACTCGCGGATTTTCGCGATGCGGTCGAGGTAGTACTCGCGGGTATATTCCCGCGCCATCCGCTTCAGAACCCGATTTGAACCGGCCTGGACCGGAAGGTGGATGTAACGGCAAACGGACGGAGTTTCCGCAATCGCCTCGATGATGTCGTCGGTGAAGTTGATCGGGTGGCTCGTGATGAACCGAAGCCGGGGAATCCCGGTCTGCCCCACCCGGCGCAGCAGTTCGGCGAACGACGGGAATCCCGGAAGCAGCTTCCGGTTCGGTCCGAGGCCCGGTTCAAGGCCGTAGCTGTTCACGTTCTGTCCGAGGAGACTCACTTCAACCACGCCCGCGTCGCGCAGGGCTTCGACTTCCTTCACGATGTCGTCGGCGGAACGGGAGACCTCCGCGCCGCGCGTCGTCGGGACAATGCAGTAGGTGCATTTGTGATTGCAGCCGCGCGTAATTGAAACGTGGGCGGACAGCGTTCCGACCGGTGGCGGCGGGGTGTAGAAATTGAGTTCTTCCTTGAATTCGAAGCTCTGAAACTTGCCCTTTTGAATCGCCGGAACGATTTCAGTGAGCGCGCCGGGGCCGAGCATGATGTCCACCCCGTACTTCACGCCCATTTCCTGACCTTCCGGCAACTGCGCCAGACAACCCATCAGGCCGACGGTAATCCGCCGCTCGCGCTTTTCCCGACGCAGGTCGCCGAGAATCGAACGGGCCTTGTCAACCGGCTTGCCGCGGACGGCGCAGGTGTTGAGCATCACCAGGTCGGCTTCCTTGAAATTGTCCACGAAGGTGTAGCCGATCCCCGCCAGTTGGGACTGGATGGCGTGGGTGTCGTATTCGTTCATCTGGCAGCCGAGCGTGATGACGCAAGCGCGCATGGTTCGTGTTCCTCCAAAACAAAACCCGCACTATAGCTTTCGGCGGACGAGTTTTCCAAATCCGCCCGGCGTGGCGGGAATGGCGTTTGAAGACCCGGGGCCACCGAAACCGCTTCTGAAAACGCGGCGGACGTGTGCTATGGTTGGCGGGATGGCCCAGCGCCGTCAAATTCCAGAGAAATTCGGAAGTGTTGAACGTGGAAGCGATTTTGGCTCTCGAAGATGGACGTACGTTCCGGGGCGAAAGCTTCGGGGCCGCCGGGGAAACCAGCGGGGAGGTGGTTTTCAACACCTCGATGGTTGGCTATCAGGAGGTCCTCACCGATCCGTCCTATGCCGGACAGTTGATTGTGATGACCTATCCGCACATCGGCAATTACGGCATTAATCGCGAGGACATGGAATCCCGCCGGCTCTTTCTTCAGGGGTTCATCGTTCGCGAACTTTCGCCCATCGTCAGCAACTGGCGGGCGACGGAATCGCTTGACGAATACCTCAAGCGCAACAATCTCATCGGGTTGCAGGGAATTGACACGCGCGCCTTGGTCCGCCACCTCCGCGAACGCGGGGCCATGCGCGGAATCATTTCCACCATTGAAAAGGACCCGGCAACGCTTGTTGCCCGCGCGGCCGCTTCGAGAAGCATGGTCGGTGCGGCCCTTGCCCGCGAAGTGACCTGCGGGAACAGCTATCAGTGGACCGAAGGCATTCAGGCGGCCCCCCAATTCAAGGTGGTGGCGTATGACTTCGGAATCAAGTTCAACATTCTCCGCCAGTTGAGCCATTTCGGGTGTCAGGTGACGGTCGTTCCGGCGGGTACCACCGCCGAAGATGTAAAGCGGTTGAACCCGGACGGCGTGTTTCTGTCCAACGGCCCCGGCGACCCCGAACCCCTCGACGACATTGCCCGCGAAGTCCGGATTCTCGCCGAACAGTTCCCGACGTTCGGTATCTGTCTCGGCCACCAGTTGCTCGGTCTCGCCTTTGGCGGCAAGACGTTCAAGCTGAAATACGGGCATCGGGGAGCGAATCACCCGGTCAAGAACCTGCTGACCAATCAGATTGAAATCACGTCGCAGAATCACGGGTTTGCGGTGGACACGGATTCGCTTCCTTCAAACCTCGAAATCACTCACGTCAACCTGAACGACCAGACGCTGGAAGGCTTCCGCCATCGCGATCTTCCGGTCTTCAGCGTTCAGTATCACCCTGAAGCCGCCCCCGGACCGCACGACGCCACCTACCTTTTCCGCGATTTCATCGACCTGATGGCCCGTTGGCGGGGCGATCAGGGTAAAGCCGCCCATTCCTGAACCCCAGACCCCATGGCCCGAAACAATCTCCGTCAAACAAAAAAATCGGGATGGATGTTCTTTTGGCCCCTTTTTCTGTTCGTCTTTCCGGTTTTGGGCTTTTCCGGTTTTGGCCAGGAAAAGCCCCCGCCGTTGCCGGTCGAGGAACTTCCCAAGGCCGTCGCGGAAGGGACGACGCCCGACGGAAAGCTGTTCAAGGAGTTCCTGAAAACACAGAAATCCCGTTTCGCCTATGGCCGTTCCATCCGGATTACCCTTCCACCGGTCGGGAGTCTGAATATCGTCGGAACTTCCAAACTCGAAGTCTCGGTTGAAGCACGGGTTCACGTCGAGGGCGCTTCCTCCACTGATCTGGATGAACTCGCTCGTCGAATCGGATTCACCTTTGGTCAGGGGCCGACCGGATTCGAACTGATTTCCCTCGGGCCGCAGGCAAAACTTTCAGGAAAAGACAAGAAAAAGGTTATTGAGGGGCTGAGTTCGGCGCTGCAAAAGCTGCCGTACCGAATCGACTACGTCATCAAGGTTCCCGAATACACCGACCTCGATATTTCGATGTTCGATGGGGAACTGGTCTTGGGCAATATTTACGGCGGGATCGTTTTTCGCGCCCAGAAAGCCAACGTCAAATTGACGAGCATGGCCGGAACGATCGTCGGGACGGTCGGAATCGGCTCGCTTCTGGTCGAGCTTTCAAGCCTCAGTTGGCGCGGATCGGGAATCAAGGTGGAACTTGGCGTGGGGGATGTTGCCCTCAGCGTTCCGCGCGGATATTCCGCCGATGTGACGCTTGGTGCCAGCGAACCGCTTGAAATTCTTTTTCCCCTGAATCGCGGCGATGACATCCCTGATGACGCCCCGGTCGGCAATCAACTAAAGGCCCGATTCGGGGTCGGCGGAGCCGAACTCATCTTCGCGACCCAACGGGGCAAGCTCAAGGTCGTTCAATATCCGCCGTTGGAACGGAAATAGTTGCCAGCCGTCAGTGGCCAGTGGCCAGCCGTTCTCGACTGATCGTTTCGAACTTTTTGAATCAAATTGTTTCACCGACTGACCACTGGCGACTGACCACTGGCAACTGACTACTCACTGGAGGCTTTGCGGAATGAGTTCGCCAATTCAACCGACCGTCGTCTGTCTGGCAAGCTATTTCAAGGGTGTCGAATTTCTCCGCGAACTGAAACGGCAGGGGTGCCGCGTGGTCCTCGTGACCAAGGAAAAATTCCGCCATGAGGATTGGCCCTTCGAAAGCCTCGACGAGTTCATTCCATTGCCAAACGATTCCACCCCGGATTATTTCGTCTATTCGGTGGCCCAACTGGCTCGACCCCGGAAAATTCATTCGGTTGTGGCTCTGGAGGAATTCGACGTACTGACCGCCGCGCTTGTCCGCGAGCATCTCCGCCTACCCGGAATGGGCAGCACGACCGCCCGTCATTTCCGCGACAAGCTCGCCATGCGGGTTGAAGCGCGCGACGCGGGCGTGAAAGTGCCGGAGTTCGTCCATGTTCTCAATTATCAGGAACTCAGTGAATACATGTCGCGCGTTCCCGCCCCGTGGGTGATGAAACCCCGGACCGACGTTTCCGCCATCGGCATCATGAAAATGAACGACAGCGAACAGGTCTGGCGCACCATCGACATGCTCGATGCCCGCGACCGGCTGAGCGAACGTTCGAACAACTACGTCCTGGAACAGTTTGTCCCTGGCGAGGTCTTTCACGTCGATTCGCTGGTCGAAAACGGGGAAGTCCTGTTCGCCGGAATTCACCGCTACGGACGTCCGCCGATGAACGTCGCGCATGACGGCGGAGTCTTCACCACCCGGACCGTCGAGTACGACTCCGAGAACCACGCCGCCCTTGAAGCGATGAACCGCAATCTCATCAAGGGTTTGAAGTTGCGCCGGGGCGCGACCCACGCCGAATTCATCAAGAGCGCGGCGACTGGCGAGTTTTATTTTCTGGAAATTGCGGCCCGCGTCGGCGGGGCCTATATCGCCGAAACGCTCGAAGCGGCATCCGGCATCAATATCTGGGCGGAATGGGCGAAGATTGAAATCGGTCGGGGCGAAACGCCCTACGTTTTGCCCGAACCGCGCCGGGAATACGGCGGCGTCGCCCTTTGCCTGGCGAAAGAGGAATGGCCCGACACGTCGCAGTTCAGCGATCCGGAAATCTTTTATCGGGTGAAAAAGCGGTTTCACGTCGGCTTCGTCGTCCGTTCGACCGATTCCGCGCGGGTGGATGAACTCATCGCCGACTATCGTGGTCGCCTCGAACGCGACTATTGCGCAGTCGTTCCGCCGCTCGAACGCGCGGAATAGGATTCAAAAATGCGGAATGCGGAATATCGAATGCGGAATGAAAAGGCAAAGCTGCTCATTCCGCATTAGATATTCCGCATTCCGCATTTTTCCTACGCCGTCGCGTACCGGTAGTAATTCACGAATTCATGAAACTCGGTTTTCGGAAGCGTTTCGGGGGACTTCATCAGGCCGCCGAGCGCGCTCTGGAGCGAGTGGGCGGAAAATTCGGCGAAGTTCAACAGCCACGCCAACCCGTAGTTGAATCCGAGCTTGCGGGGGACGGCTTCCCAGATGCGCGGATGGAGCGTCTGCATCGTCAACAGCAGCCGTACGAAATCCGACCACTGCATCTGGTCCTGAAACAGCCCGCGCCGCGCCGATTCCGGCATGCCTTCGAGGGCTTCGAGCATCACGTTCAGCAGTTCGTTGACGGCGGTCGGCCGGTCGTCCGCCTCGGCGATCATAAACCGGGTAAAGGTCGCCATAATCGCGACACGCGGTTCGTACGCCGTGATGTGCCCCAGCGACCGCGCGTCCAGGTGGTCTCCCTTCAGCGCAAGATCAATCAGATGCGTAATCCGGCGGATGTTGCGGACGAGTGATCCGAAACCGCAGAACGTGAGCGGGGAATTCATCGAGGCCGCGTCGCCGAGCAGCAACACCCGCTCGTCGGCGGTCTTTTTCTGCGGCCCCCAGCCCAGATGATGCACGCCCGGAATGTAGCCGAACACCGGACGGTCGAATGAAAAACCGCTCCCGGCCCGTTTGTACTCCGGGAGTTTCTCGAAATATTCCTCGTACAGCTTCAACAGCGACTTGTCGGTCTGGGAATCAACCGAAGTGTAGTAGAAAAGGTACGTCGTGAATTCGCCCGGTTTTCCGGCGAATCCCTCCCACAAAAGCTGGCGGCCTTCCCGGACGTGTTCGTTGCTGACGAGGATTTCGCCCTTTCGCTCGTCCACTTCATCGACGTTTTTCCCGACGGCGAAATTCGAGGCGAGCGTGCCGACCGTCGGGCAGACGTAGCTCACCGTTTCGCTCGGGTTCAACTGCCGCGCGATGGGGGAAAGCGTCCCGGTCACGTCGAGCAGTAGTTTCGCCCGGATGACCTGCCGACCCTCGGTTTTGTGTTCCAGTTCGATAAAGGCGGCGTCGTTTGTCCGCGAAACCCGCCGCATCGTCGCGCCGTCGAGAAGGAGGCTTCCCGTTCCGCTTTCTTCGAGCTTCCGGCGGCAGCGTTCGAGCAGTTTGTCGGACGACACTGCCACCGTCAGGACGTCCTCAAACCACATCGTCGGCCCTTTGCGGCCGCAGCCTTCGTCGTGGAATTTCACGAAACCGCCGTCATATTCATTGACGATGAAGGAATCCATTTCACTTTCGCCGAACAGACCGGCTTCACTCAGGCGGCGCAATTCCGCGCGGGAAATGTTCCAGTCGCGATGCGTTTTGCCGACGATGTGCCGGTCGAACACGACGACTTTCCAGCCGAAGCGCGCGGCCAGCGTCGCGCCGACAATCAGGCCGAAACAGCCTCCGGCAATTGCGACATCGGCCTCGAACGTCACCGGACCGTCCACGGCTTCGCTCGACAGGACGGCCTGCGGCGGTTTCCGCATCCGTTCCCAATTGGAATCGAGTTCGATCAGGCGTTCGAGCCACATGTCGCCGTCCGGCATGGACGCGAAGGCTTCTGCGGTACGGGGGAAGGCATCGGCGAGGGGCGAAGCCGAGGCGAGTCGTGGAAGTGACGGACGGGCACTCATAAAAGTTTGCCGGATGGGGGTTGTTTCGGGGATCGGGTCGCTCCGAAGGTATAGCGCGATTGCCCCGAATTCCAAAAACAAATTTCCGTTCGGAAGCCGGGGCAGGCGCTCAGTGGTCGGCAGCCGGTTGGCAGCGGTCCGTTGTCGGAAATGCATCGGCGTCGGCAAGGCGGATTGAAAGAGGATAGCCCACGGCCGGAGCAATGAATGGCCGCCGGCGACCAATTCACGTTCCGGTGGGCGGGTAAAATATTGGGCATAGCCCATAGCCGCAGCGTTTTTTGCGAGGCTATGGGAAACAGGTGTTGCCCCGGAAGGATTCATGGTTTCGAACGGTTTCCCACGGCCCCGTCCGGAGGGCATTTGGAAATCAAATGCGGAATCGGCCGACATTTTTTTCCCCACGGCCTCGCCAAAGCGCTCCGGCCGTGGGCTATTCCCAATTTGTTGGCCATTCGCCCTTGCTGAAAAGTGACGACTGGCCACTGGCTTCTGGCAACTAAAAAAGGTTCGCCCGGCATTTACCGAACGAACCTTTTTCTTTCTGACTGCTGGCTACTGACTGCTGGCTACTCGTTGGTATTCCCGCCTTCAACCGCGGTGACGACCTTGTTGGCAAGCAGCCGGACGTCCACGCGACGGTTTTTCTGGAGGTCCTCGGCGGTGGTCCCACCGTCATCGACCTTGCCCGCGCCGATGAACTCGATGCGCCAGGCTTCGATCTTGTGGACGTTGTACAGGTACAGCTTCACCGATTTCGCGCGGTTTTCGGTCAGCGCGATGTTGCGCTGCTCGCTGCCGCGACGATCGGCAAAACCGGAAATTTCAATCCGGATGCCCTTGCGCGACTTGGCGGCCTGCGCGAGCGCATCGAGTTCCGCCTTGCCTTCCGGGCTGAGCTGGAAGCTGTTGGTCTTGAAGAAAATCTGGACCGTTTTCACTTCGACGAATTCGTCGATGTTGCGGGCCGTTTCGGTCAGACGGGTGTTGGTCTTTTCAACGCCGACCTGGGCTTCCTCGGCTTTCCGTTCGGCCGTCTGGGCGCGCGTGTTGGCTTCCTCGGCCTTCGCGCTCACGGTATCGATCCGGGCCGAAAGCCGGGAATCGACTTCCTTGATGGATGACGTGTTGCGGGCCACCGACTGTTCCAGTTCGGCCGTCCGGCCTTCCAGCGGGGCGACCCGCTCGTCGAGCGTCTTGCGGACGAACTTCTTGGTCGCGCAGGCTTGGCCAAAAAATACGGCGACCGCGGCGGCAAGGCACAGAGAAGTGATGCTTCTTTTCATGGGGCGACTCCTCGAAATAGTGAATCTGCGTGGAAACGAATGCGAAACACCCTGGACTGGATATTTCCGTGAATACGTTCCTTGTAAAAATTTCAGCTTGGGCACTCTAGCACGATGTTTTTGATTCGTGAACCGATGAATTACACGACGAATCGCTGAAAAAGTGCCCGAAATCGGGCAAAACGTTGCCCTCGGCTGAAATTTTCAGTGAATGAAGCGATCTTAATTTTCTGGAGGCGTAAATGGTGGGCGGTACAGGACTCGAACCTGTGACCTCTCGCGTGTGAAGCGAGCGCTCTACCAACTGAGACTAACCGCCCAAATAACATGACGCCGCGAGGCATCGGTGAAGGTTCGCGAAGGTAGCAGACAACCGCCCGCCCGTCAACCGCCCGTCTTTTGAAGCCGGAAGATTTTTCCCGAAACGTTCCAAAGGGTACTTGACGGAACTCCACCTCGTCCGTATATTTGGCGGTCTTCACGCCCTGCCTTGTGGGCCGTTAGCTCAGTCGGTAGAGCAACTGGCTTTTAACCAGTGGGTCGCAGGTTCGAGTCCCGCACGGCTCACCACAGTAAAGTATAGAGCGTGAAGCACTTAGGCCAGCCGATTCGGCTGGCCTAAGTTGTTTTTCTCGCATTGAAATGAATAAAACCCCCTTAAAAACCCCCTTATTCTAGGTTTTCGGGGCGGACTTCTTCTTCATCTCCTTTTGAAGTTTAGTGATGAACTCCCGGATTCGTGGAAGGTTCTTCAGTTCATTCGGATTGTCGGCGTAGAACTCGGCGGCAAGCTGGTTGACGACGAACCGAACCGGCGTCTTCGAGACGTCTGCGACATCTGATTCATACTCCGGATTTTCGGCCCGAAACGCGGCGACCCGTTCGGCGCAGGCTCTCACCCGATTGTCTTCGGTTTCTTCCGTCCATTGTTCGCACTCGATGTCGTCGGCGTTCTTTTCGGCTTCGTCCAAAAGTTCCTGGATCATTTCCTCCAGCGGGTTCATGGCTTCTTCCTGGGGCATCGTTTCCTCCGGCGCGGTCGGCGGCTGGGTTTGTGGGTTCGGGACAACCTCGGGCGTTTCGGTCGGCGGGGTTTGCTGTTGCGGAATGGGCAACATCACATAACCGGGTGGGGCGGCGTAGAGGACGCGGGGCGGCTGGTTAGGCTGGGACTGCTGGGTGCGTTGGAAGAAGGCTTCAAGAAGATTCAATCCCTTTTCCATCACTGTGGGATTGCCCTGGATGAAGTCCAACGTCTGTTCAATAAAGTTTCCGGGAGATTGCGCCCGTTCGGGATTGTCGGCCTGGAAAAGGATTTCAACGGCGCGTTTTCGAAGTTCGGGATCATCTTTCGACAGGTACACCAGCGCGCCTTCTTTGGTGTCCGGAATCGGTTCGGGGCTGGCGGTCGGATTGGGTTGCGCCATTTTGTTCTGAATGTCCATGACCCGGTCAAAAGCCGCAATCATTCCCCCGATTGCGAATTCATCCAGCTTCGCTTTCAACTCAAGCATGCGGTTCGCCCGAAGGAAGTCGGCTTCCAGGTCGTTTCGGGGCGCGGCCTGAATGGCTTCGGCCTGGCGTGGTTCGGCAATGGAAGCCAGGAAAAACCGCTTTCCGAACAGGCGACCGACCGCGCGGGGAATCAGAAGGTATTCGCCCGGCCCGTACACCCGTTGAACTTGTTCCAAAAGATCGTCGGCGTAGGCAATTGTCCCGCAGAATTGTCCATAGTCGGCTTTCATTCCGCGCGTGTCCGTCACGAGGGGCCGCCCCTGAGCGTCACACTTCAACCGATAGATGGACACCTTCAGGCCGGTTTCAGCGTCTCCACAGAGTTCCGCAAGTTGGGAGAGGGGATCGGGTTCGAATTCGTCATCATCATCGGCGACCGCCATGACGATGCGCGTCGGTTCGGCGGCCGGAATCACCGGCCGGGGGCCGGAGATGGGTGCGTTGAGCGAGCCGGGTGGCCGTTCCTCGGTGAACTCGTGATTGATTCGGGTACGGACTTTGACGGTTTTTCCCGGCCGGGCGGCCGGAACTTCGGGGCTTTCAACCCCGATGGAGTCGGTTTCGACGATTTGAGACATAAAAACCCGGAAAAATTTCAAAAAATTTTTGCGGGAAATCACAGCGACCGAAAAATAACCGAAAAACCGCCGATAGGAAACCGAAGAAGCACCGAAAAAGCACCGAAGAACTGACCGAAGTCCAAACAGTCAGCGGCTCAACTCAGTGATTTTCGGCACGTTTCTTTTTGTTTTTGTCCCTATCCTTTGCCTACGCCGACGAGGGGCGGAAGCAAATGGTGACAGGTCTTCAACTACAACCGGGATCACAGCACGTCCAGACGCTTCCGCTCTCTCCCGGTTGGCGTGGCACTCGCGAAACGCTTCAGCACATGGCCCGGCTCGTTCGCCAGGGCGCTGAAGACCAGGACCTCCGACAGTTCATTCATCGACTCATTTCCGACATTCCGGCCCGCCAGTGGGACGCCATCGCCGTCCGGCTGTTCGAGTACGCCCGCGACCGCGTCATCTACCGGCGCGACCCGGTCGGCGTGGAAGTCGTTCAATCAGCCCGCGCGACGCTCGAACTCGGTTACGGCGACTGCGACGACAAGGCGATTTTTCTGGCGACCGCCCTGGCGCTCGTCGGCGAAGTGACGCGCTTCCGGGTGGGAAGCTATGACGGCCGCGAATGGGGCCATGTGTGGGTTCAATGGCGACGGGGCAAGGACTGGATCGACTTTGACCCGACACCCCGCGCGGTGAAATTCAACGGCCACACCGTTCCGACCTATCCAGGCTGGCACGTCAACGCGAAACGGTTTGCCGAGTTTGGCATTTTCGAGGGGGCGGGCGGGCAGGTCGGCGTCATCCCAGGCCTCGACATCGCGGCGAGTGTCGGCGTTGGCCTCGTTCAATCCCTCATCGGCAACCAGCGCACCCGACAGGCGGCCGAACGCGGCCGGGACGTAATTCATGAAGAATTCATGTCCAGGCTTGCCTACCTGAAAGAAGACATTGAAGCCGGGCGCATCGAGCCGACGGTTGCCATCCGGACAGCGGAACAACTCGTCCGTGACTACAAGGCAACCGTCTTCGCCCTGCCGGTGGAGAGCGTCCGGCGCTCCATCGGCAACAAAGACCCGAAAACCGGGAAGTCCCAACTTGACTGGATTGAACTCCGGGCGAAAGAAGCCAAGGACCTCGCCGAAGTCAAGCGGGCGCAAATGCCCGCGACACCACCGGCGACGACGGCTTCCGGTACGCCCGCGACCGGTTCGGGGACGGCCGCGACCGGCGCGACATCGAGCGCGACCGGGGCGCAGGCCTCAACCGCGCAACCGGCGGCTTTTCTGGGGTTCACCACACAGCAACTTCTGATCGGCGGCGTCGGCGTCGTGGCCCTGATCTTTTTCCTCAAGAGGTAGGCGATGCTCGGTTGTGTTCCTGAAAACCGCTTTCGGCAATGCCGCGTATCCACCGCGCCGCCCACCCCGACGCGCCGGACGATGACGCGGACGGCCACGGCGACACCGCCCAGGAATGACGGCGCGGGCTGGATGTGGGTGGCGCTGTTACTCGGCGGGGCGCTTCTTCTGAACGCCCTCGACGGCAAGAAAGGCAAGTGACCATGCAGGGACTCGGATTTTTGACGACGCAGCCGGTAACGGGCGGAAGCAAGTGGTGGGACTTCGCCAACAATCTCACGAACGCGGCCTTGACGGCGTTTGTCGTCCACCGGCAGGCAGACACGGGGAATCCCGTCTACAACCCGTCGCCTTTCGGCGTACCGGGAAGTACCTACAACCCAATTGCCACCGCGCAAAGTCAGGCGGCGGCGCAACAACAACTCGCCGCCCAGCAGGCGGCGCTTCAGGCGGCCGCCCAGCGGAACGCGGCCGGGGCCGTGACTGACCCGGCATCTGACGCCGACGGTCAACGGAAGGTTATCCAATACGCCTTGATTGGCGGCGGGTTGTTGGTTGCCGTCCTGGTTGTTTCCAGTCTCACGAAGGGGGGCCGATAGACATGAGCCTTCGTGACGCTTACGACCGCTCCATGCGGCTGGGACTGACGCAGTTCACGCCGTACTCGGCCGAGTACAACTCGGTTTACGACCGGGCGATTGAACTCCAATACGGCCAGGGGATGTTCAACCCGGAATACGACTACCAGCGCGGGCTACCCGACTACCTGCGAAACGCGCCGGGGCGACTCAGTCCGGACGGGATGGCGACCACCAACGCCTTGATTCGGGGCAACGGCATTTTTGACCCAACGACCGGGATTGTTGCCGCCGATCCTTTCGCCAAAGCGCCGCCCCAGTGTCTTTCCTGCCAGAACCTTCCGGCCACCACGCCGACGAAAGACCCGGCCGCGCCGATTCTCGTCGTCGGCGGAAGTTCCGGCGGTTCGGGCCAGGTCATCCAGACCGTCACCGGCGCGGCCAACACGACGACCGCGACCAGCGCCACCGGTCAGGCCACGACGACCGGCCAACCGGCCGCCGAAATCCAAACGACTCAGGCTCAGGAGTTGAACCTTTTCGGCCTGAAAATTGACAAGAAGTACTTGCCCTGGATTGTCGGGGGCGGGGCGTTGCTTGTTGTCGCCGTGGCGACTTCCGGCGGAAAGAAGTGAGGGACCATATGCAGGGACTTGGATTCGCCCCTCAACCACCAACCGGTTTGGGTTCGCTTGTTTCCCGGGCCAAACAGCCGGCCAAAACACCGGCAAAAACCCCGGACAGGCCGAACAGCCCAACCTCGGCGAACGGGATGGTCTATGCAAATGTACCGTTCCGTTTTGAAGGGCAAGGTGAGATCGACACGGTTTTTCGACAAAACCTGCTTGATTTGGAGCAATCGAGCGACGTTTTTCGACGGCTGATGCCAACCGCGCTCCGGGAATTGGAATCGCGGATTGATCCGTCGGGCGTGCCTTTGTTTGGGGCAATGCAGGGCATTGTACAGGGGGGATCGCATAACCCTTTTTCCAGACAAGCCGGCAACGTAATCATTACCGGGGTGAGCCAGGTTGCAAGAGGCAAAGTTGGTGACATTACCAATGACATTCGCGATGCCCTCAGAAAAGCCGGCCTGGATGTTCCCAATGCAAGGGTTACTTTAAGCCTGCCCAACGCACCCGCTCCAACGTTGCCCAACGTCTCTCCTCCGGGAGTCTTGGAGCGGATTTTAGGCACAACCGGTGGAAACACCGGTGGAAATCCGAATCCCAAGCCGGACACTCCCCCCAACCTACTTAATTTTCTGGCTCAGACCATTGGAGTTCAGCCAACAACCCTCATGCTCGTAGGAATTGGTGCAGGAACACTTGTCCTTTTGCCCGCCGTTTTAGGCGCTTTCAAACCGGTCAGAGTTGGGAGGTATTGATGAAGACGAAACGGAAAATCCACACCAACTCGGCCACCGGCGCGAAATACATCATCAGCAAGGGGCGGAAGCTCTTTGGCGCGGCGATGACGCGCGTCCTTGACGCCGACAAGGCGAAGGGCAAACCGAAGAAGAACGCGGCCAAGTCGCCCGCGCGGTCGGCGAAGGCCTCGGCGAAGAAGTCGCCCATGAAGAACGCGAAAGAGTATTCGGCCGCGACGCCAATTTCGGTGACGAAACACTACCGGTCAGGCGGTCCGAATTACGCGACCGCGCGGCAAAGAATCATCCAGCAGGGCCAGCGCGACCTTTTCGCGCCGGAAGCCAGCATCGAGCAACAGCTTGCCTGGTTGCGGCGGAATCCGTCCGTCCTCGATGCCGTCAAAAGCAAGTACGGCGACCCGAAGAAGTTGAGCAACGCCGAACTGAAGCGGGCGATGAAGGCGGTTCTGAAGGCGCGTCTGCGTCGGAATCCGAACATTGACGAACAGGCGGCCACGCTCGAACAACTGGAAGCGGCCTATGAATCGTTCCAGGGCCGCGAGCCGGACGCCATCGACACGGTGGACGTTCCGAAGTGGATGCCGCGCGAGTTCTACGCCCTGGGGGACCTCGTGGAGATCCACATTACCGACGGCTCGACCGACAAGGCGCAACAGGTACTTGAATTCGCGAACACCGGCGCGAAGCTCGTCGCCGACGCGACCGACACCATGTTCATTCTGGGCGGAACGTTTCAGGCCGTCGTCAACGGCGGGCTTCCGGTACTGGAACTGCCCTACGAATATGCCGAGGAAGCCATTGCCCGCGGATTGCCGCGCGATGCCGTGGCGCTCGGCTACATCACACACCTTGTTTACCACGCCTTCAAGCCGCATCTGCACCCGCAATCATCCGACTGGATTCACAAGCTCGGAGAGGAAGGCGGCGCGTTGCCGGTGCTGTGCGCGACCGGAGGCAATCTCGTAATTCTCGGCGGCGATTACACGATTGAGCCGGAGGGAATTCGCAACTGAACTCCACCGAAGGGGGGAAGACCATGCCACAGGCACGAATCATCAACCCGGCGAATCCGATTCAGATCGTCAATTCCGCCGGTCAGGGAGCACCGAAAATGAACAAGTCCACCACCAAGCGGCGCAACACGTCTCAAGCCAATCCGAAGGCCAAGCGGTCGCGCCCGAAACAGAACCCCGCCGAAGACAAGCCGAAGCGCCGTCGGCGTCGGACAAATCCGATGAACGTCAAGTCGCTGGCCGTCGATGCCCTTTACGCCGCCGCCGGGAACATGGTGAACACCGCCGCCGGACGTTTCGCGAGCAAGGTGCTTCCGATTCCCGCGCAGTACAAGAACAACGACTTCGTCCAGGCGGCCATTCAGTTCGGAACGGCCATCGTTCTCGGGTACGCGGCGGAAAAAATCCCCGTGGTCAAGAACCGGGCGACGCCGTTCACCATCGGGGCGCTGACGGTTCCGGCCGGGACGGTGACGCGCAAGGCGCTCAACCTCATCCAGACGCAAACCGCGACCCCGCCGAGTGAAGGGCTGCAACTCGCCGGAATCAGCGACGTGTCCGGGGAAGAAGTCTGGACGGACGGGCGCAACCTCTACATGTCGGACGGCAATTTCGCCGGGGCGCTCTATCTGCCGTAACCGACCGGGCAGAGGCTGAAGGTTCAACACTCAATTTTTTCCGAAAGGTAGGCTTTTCATGGCAAACGCACAGGCCCCCGCCCCGGCTCCGCTGGTGGCGCTGCCGAATTTCCCGTCCCGCTGGGACCGCAACAGCATGCAGCGGCTCGGCATCACCTTCGACTCGCTCCGGATCAAGGCCGGGGCGGCGCTGGCGGCTGGCGATTACGAACTGTTCACCATTCAGAAGGGTGGTCAGGCGACCGTCGTCAACGATTCCACGCTGTCCTTCTTGAAGGACGCGGCCGATACGAACCTGACCCAGCCGGGCCAGCTCTCCGGCGAAGTCCAGGTTGTCCAGGCTGTCAGCGTCGAGATTCTGTTGACCGGCGCGCAGGCGACCTATGCCGCTTCGGGCCAGAACGTCACCCGCATCACCGACCCCGCGCCGATTGCGACCGGCGTCCACGATGCGACCAACCTCCTGAAAGCCTTGACGGAGTATTGCTCGCTTCGCTTCCAGGTGAACGAGGAAGACGTTTTTGACCCGATCCTGCTCGGCGACCTGCCCGACCCGTTCGGCGTCTCCGGCGCGGCGGGCGCGGGTTCGGCCAACACCTTCAACAGCGCGTGGCAGAACGGCTACGCCGGGGCGAACATGCTCCCCCAGGCGTTCACGCTCACGCCCGAAGACCAGTTCAAGGCCATCATCAAGAACCACGCGGGCTTCACCATCACTCAGCCGTTCGCCCTCAAGGTGAAACTGCACGGTCCGAAGATGCGGTCCATCTCCATCTTCAGCGCCGCGCGGTAAGGCGTCGTCACGCGGGGGCGCTCATCGAGCGTTCCCCGCTTCCTTCAACCCATCCGGACCAGGTGAATTTTCATGTGTACGTTGAAAACCGGGCTGCTTCGTTTCCTTCGCGTCGGTCTGCCCGCCGCCGGTGTTCAGCCGACCGATCCCGTCCGCGAGGACCTCTTGATTCATGCCATCCGGACGAACACGCCCGACGCCCGCATCCGGATCAAGGATTCGGCAAACACGCGGGAATGGGGAAACGCCCTCGCGCCGGCGGAACTTCAATTCGGGCGCGTCGCCGGCGACGGCACGCACCCGGCGACGCCGGGCATTCTCCAAAACCCCTACACGCTGAACCGGAACAATCAGCTTTTGATCGACTGCGCCAACGTGAGCGCATCGAGCGAACTCGTGTTCCTTTGCGAACGGCTCGGCGTCCAGGGGAAGGAAATCACGACGCCCATGCGGGACTACCTGCTTTCGGCGTCGGACAGCTTCACGGCCGCGACCGCGAAGGACGTTCAGATCGGGAACTACAACCGCGACCTCTACATCATCGGCGCGGTGACGGACCTTCCCGAAGCGGCGACCATCGAGATCGAGGACCCGCAACGTTTCGAGCGGTGGATGTCCCGCGCGTTGCAGGTCGGCTACGTCGCCCGGCGCGACAACAACAATGAACGCCAGTGGCCTTACCCGGTGGCGTATCACCTCGCCCCGACGAACATCCTCAACCTTTCCATCACGAGTCCGACCACGGGTTCATTCTTCTTCGCGTTCCTCTGCCAGACCCCGGCCTGATTTATGACCACCGCCGCGCACATCCTGCACCTTTGCGAACTGTACGGCCTCCGGCCGGGACAGCTTCAGCACGTCGTTTTTTCGGGCGCCCAAACGGCGACCGACAACGCGGCATCGTTCCAGGTCCCGTTGCCGAAATCGTCACACTTCCTTCTGACCCGGCTGGAACTGTCCGGCCGGGCCAGCGATGGAAGCATGGGCACGGTGGATGCCGTCGTCCGGCTCGACTTCGGCGGTTTCACCGAAGACGCGGAGAACGCCCGGATTGCCTTCCACCAACCGTTGAACCTGTTGAAGCGAATCAACGGAAGCCGGACTTTCCTGGTGGATGTCTCATCCCTCCCCGCCGAGGTGACGCAGGTCATTTGCCAGGCCGAAGGCTTCATGGTGGTCGGGGGCATTCCGGAGACGGCGGAAATCAATGAAACCCGCATTGTCGGCTGGGATGTCATCCTTGAACCGCCCGTTCTGTCCCTGGAAGACATCGTCACGACGAACTGGACGATCCCTTCCGGCTCGGAGATCGACGCGGAGTTCATGGAAGTCCAGCGCCGCCGGATCGATACGAACGACCCGATTACGAAGCCGCTCTACGACTTTGTCACGATTGCGACGGTCGCGCTTCCGGCTTCCGCCTACAACGATGCGCTGAACAGTTCGTCCATCCCTTTCCCGGATGAACCGGATCAGGGCTGCACCTATGAATACCGGGTTCGGATTCTGTACTCCGGTGGGCGAATCGGGGTGTTCAGCAACATTGAAAGCATTGTGATTCCGGCGACCTGAAATGACCGTAAGCATGGGCAACCGAATTTTTCCACCGCCAGGGCTTTGTTTCGGGGGCGCGACGCCGCCCCCGGAGCCGTTGCCGCTCGATGAACTCGCCCCGGCGGTCGGAGCGTATTCATCCGCCCGGCGACTCCTGACGGCGTGGAATGGTTCGGCTCTCCGCGTGCGACGTTCCAGCGACAACGCGGAACAGGACATCGGCTTTCTCGATAATGCCCTGGACGTGGACAGCCTGCTTTCCTTTGTCGGCGGCGGGGACGGATTCGTTTCGGCCGTCTTTGACCAGACGGGGAACGGAAATCATCTTGGGCAATCCGTCGCGTCAAACCAGCCGCAGATCGTCCAGGCCGGGACGCTCGTCACCACCAACGGGAAGCCGGGCATTCGGAACAACGGGTTTCGCAACCTGTACGGGCCGAACATTTCCGCCGCTTCGGGATGGTCCGCGAGCATTCACGCGGCCGACTTCTCCCCGGCGTTCTTCTATTCGTTCCTGACGTTCTATCCGACCACCGTCAACGCGGATACCGGAACGGGAACGGTTGCCCTTACGACCGGTGGCGGGAATCCGGAATTCCGGTTGCGGGTTTCCGGGGGGAACGTCGCGACGCTCCCGGCCTACGCCGCCCGGAATCAGTATTTCGTCCGGACGGCGGAAAACTCGGTCCACACGCAGTTGAACGGCGTCACGACCGACGCCGCGCCCGTCCTGTCACTGGCGAATCACTTCCGCTTCGCCTTCGGCGGGTTTTCCTACTCATTCCCCTGGAACGGCGTTCCACACACAACCGGGGAAGTCGTGTTCTGGAATTCGGTCATTTCGGACGCCGACCGGGACGCATACAAAGCCGACATGGCCGCCTTTTGGGGCGTGGCGCTGTCGTAGAAAGGGGAAGCCGATGAAATTCCTGACCGGCCAGACCCAGGCGGCGGCCGTCTTCATTTCCGAAACGCTTTACGACCTTTCGCGGCCGCAATCCGTCACCCAGGCCGGAGACGTTACGAGTTCCTTGTTGCCCATTCTTGGACATCCAGGGCGGCCGGAATGGGCGGTCGGCGTTCCGGAAGAACCGTTCCCGATTCCGCTCCATCCGGACCGAAACCCCGCCCCGCTCATCGAGGCCTTCGCCGACTCCATCAGTCCGGACGAACTCGCCTTTTTCCAATCCATCGCCGGGATGGGCGTCACGCTCGATCTCGCCGACATCATCCCCCAGGCGGTCCGCGACCGTCTGCGAACTGAAACCGACCTGACGGCGGACGGTTGGTTTTCCAGAGGTGCGCCATGAAATTCCTTATTTTTGAAAACTCGGAAGCCGCGGCGGCCCGCGCGGTCAAACTTGCCGGGGTGTCGGTCGGGTACGACCCGACGACGCAACAGGTCGGCGGGCAGGCCGTCGAACCTGTGGTTGTGGTTCATCCGGACGACGGCCGCGCGGCCATCCTGGTTGACAACGCCACCCAACTGGAAACAGGTGAACGCCGTCGCCTTCGAGGCCGGGAACGAATGTTCGCGGACGGCTGGTTCGTCAACGTGTAATGAAGGGCGGTCGCAATGGCCACGCGGGAGCAAACAAAGCAAGCGTTTCGTGACGCGGCCGCGCGGTACGGTCTGGATGAATCTCTTGTCCTGGCGCAAATCAACCAGGAAAGCGGATTCAACCCGAACGCGGTCGGACCGGCCACGCGCTACGGCACGGCGAAAGGCGCGGCGCAGTTCATCGACGGGACATGGGCGCGGTACGGCAAGGGCGGAAGTCCCTTTGACCCGGTGGCGGCCGCCGATGCCTACGCCCGCTATATGACGGACCTCTTGCGAATGTTCGGCGGGGACTGGCGGCTTGCGTTGGCGGGTTACAACGCGGGGGAAGGCAACGTCAAAAAGTACAAAGGCGTTCCGCCGTTCAAACAGACGCAAGACTACGTCCGGAAAATTCTGGCGGCGGCAGGGAAAGGGGACAATCCGATTGGTTCTCCCGTCGTTCCGCTTATGTCAAAGGTCAGTACGACCGATGTCGTCGTAATCGGAGCCGTCGGTCTGGTTCTCGTCGTCGCCTTCATGGCGGCGATTTCGGAGTGAATGATGAGCATGATTCGGCAAGACGATTTGGACAAAGCGGTAACGGTCGCAATGACCCGGTTTTTTACCGAGCAGGAACGTCAGCGTGCGGCCGTTGCGGCGCCGCCTTCCGGTTCGCCGGGCTGGCGCAAGGTTTTGATTCTCGCCGCCCTGCTGACATCGAGCGCGGGCGCGGTTGTCCTTTCACTGTTCCAGGCCATCGAGATCAGCGCCTTTGCCTTCGCCGTCGGCAAGGTGGCGCTTGGCCTGGTGTTTCTGTTCGCGGCCGACAAGTGGTTGATCCCGGAATTTGACACCTTCGAGGAATTGAAAAATGGGAATGTTGCGGTTGCTGTCGCTTTTCTTGGTGTGTGTGGTCTCCTGGCCGCTTGCATCGCTTCAAACTGAAAAACCCGTCCGGACGCGCGTCATCGAGACGGCGCGGAAGTACGTCGGGACGACCGAACGCGGCGGGCCGAACCGGGGGCCGGAGGTTGACCGGTGGAATCGTGCCGTCGGCGCGCCTCTCGGTTCGCCCTGGTGCGGGGCCTACACGTCCGGAGTCCTGTCGGAAGCCGGGGCGCGTGAACCGCGCGTCCGGACGGCGCGGGCGAAAGGGTTTGTCACGAAGGCCTCGTTTTCGGCATCCAGCGTGCTTGCCGGACGATACAAACCGCAAACGGGCGATGTCGTCGTCTGGACCAGGCGTAGCGGCGGCCACGTCGGCTTCATCGAGCAGGCGCGTTCGCGTGACACGTTCAGTACAATCGAAGGCAACACGTCCTCGGGGAAACGCGGCAGTCAGTGGAACGGCGACGGCGTTTACCGACGGACCAGGCGTATCGAGCCTTACAACGCCTTCCGCATCATCGCCTTTACGCCCGTGAGGTAGCCCATGACGTTTCAGCACGCGCTTCATTTGACCGTGACGAAGGCCGACGCCTGGCTTGAGGGAATCCGTATGTTCATCGTCTTCGGCAGTCTGTGGGGCGCGGTTGTGGCCATTTTCGAACATCCCCTGACCGGTGTCATTGTCGGGGGACTCATCAACCTCGCCCTTCTCAAGCTGGAACTGAAGTCCGGATCGAGACGGCATGACGATCTTGACGAGGCATACCGTCGGGGACTTGCCGACGGTCGGCAGGAGCGGGATTCGAGATAGTGTTGCCGGCGACACTATCTCTCCCGCGCGATGGTTTTCCGATGTCTGATAACACAAAGCGAAACCGGCAAACCCGCTTTAGAAAAGAATCCGATAGCGCCGCAGGCGTTGAAACATTCCGGCGACCGCGCCACCGGGACGGCTCGGCGGCGCACGTCGGAACAGCCGACACCGCGCGGCCTTGAGCGCGGGGGCGTCGTCATCCCTTCACTACCTTTCAATCATTTTTTTCAGCTTTAAGATGAAGAATTTGACTCCGGCCTTCAACCGGTCGCCGAGTTGGTAGCCCACTTGGAACTTTCTTTTCCGGAAGGGCTTCCGCCGGCTGATTTCGACGTGTCCAGGACGCCGACGCCCGGCCGTAATCGCTCGACGATGCCGGGAAAAGCAAAACCGGGCAGGCTTGCGCCTACCCGGAAGGGAAATTCGGTTCTCCAGTTGTCGTTTTTTGTTTGTTTTTATCCGTCGGGCGGATCCCATTCGGCCGCCGGGCCGTAATGTAACGCGAACTCCCTTTGGAATTCAGCGTCGGCGGCCATCATCGCTTCGCGCAGGTCGTGCCATTCCGGGAAAACGTCTTCATCCGGAATGTAGGTGATGCCGGTTTCGGCGCAGTGCTTCAGAAAGGCGTCAGTGGCCGCGCGTGCGCGATCAAGCAGCGGCCGCAACCCGGCATAAAGCTCATGCTCCCGGACTCGGCGTTTCTTCTTCTCCGGGGCTGTCGTCGCCACCGGCCGTACCGGCCGCGCGGGGCGGGACGGCTGTCTACTGGATGCGGCCGCCGGGGCCGGGGCGGCGGCCGCTCCATCGAGGACGCCCGGGGCGATGCGGTAATTGTTCTCCCACTGGCCGTGGGCGCACTGGATCAGGCCGACCGCTTCGAGACGGCGAAGCAGCTTGTGAAGCCATCGGTGGGAGACTTCGAGCTTGTCGCGCCAGGTGGACTTCTCGAACGGTACGACGTACTCGGTATCGCTGACCGTCTTCCCGTTGGCGAGCCGGACACAGTCGCCGACCTTCGACACCAGGAACTTCCCGATTTTGAAGTAAGTGTACGGCAGGTTGGCCGTCATCCTTCGAATGGTATCGAAGATGTACCGCGCGATTCCGCACAGGCGGTTGCGGTTCGCCCGCGAGAACGCCCATTCAACCTTCGGCATCGAAGCCGGGCGGTCGCGCCAGAAGGCTTCCTTGTCCATGTCGTATGGCCTGGACAGCCATCGCATTTCCCCTTTGTTGTAGAAGGGAACAACGGCGGACGACATTAGGCGGACTTCCTCCGGGGCGCCAGGGCTTTAAAATCAACCACCGCGCCCTTGCGAGGCCTGCCCGGACGTTTGACGGTTTCGGCCGTAGGCTTCTCGGTTCGCGTCTCAATGCTCACCACCGACGGAACGAGGGTCAGCGGCGTCATGCTGGCGGCCTGGAAGGCTTCGACTTCCTCAAGTTTGAAAAACTTCAACTTGCCGTTGCGAAAACGGTAGGACTGCAACTGCCCTTCCTTGACGATGCGCCAAAGAGTGGTTCTCGAAATCTGCAACCGTTCCAGTACCTGTTCAAGTTTGATGAAGGTCGGCATATCGTCCTCAGAAGATCGACGGCTGTTTCGGCCGTTCTTGGTTTTCTTTTCGCTCGACGGCTTCCGCCGGAGCGCATTGCGGACAGAAACTCAGTTCGCCGACGCGGACGACGCAGAAGGCGCACAACTCGCGGCAGCACGTCCGGTAGCCCTGGGGCGACAGTTCGCGGCTCGTCGCGCGGTCGCAGGTGAACAAGCCTTCCATCCACCGTTGACACTCGGAGCAGTGGTTACTTTCCTTCGTTTTCATCACGCCCCCACTTTGTCTCATCCGCGACTTTTACGATCAGCCACGCGACGCCGAGCGCCACGCCAAAGAAAACGACGGCAAAAAATTCATCCATTGACCGCCGCCTTTCAGTTGCGCCGCCCCCAGGCTTCGAGGCCGTAGCGGCGGCGCTGCATCCGGCTATACGCCCGACGAATCATCGGTTGAAGTCGGCTGGCCCGCGTCAGGTCCGACGCTCGAAACGCCAGGACACTCGCCTCCATCAGTCCGGACCACATCCGGACCGCCTGACTGAACAACCGCACCCTCGGGCAATTCGTTTCCATCATCATTGGGTTGCTCGGTTTCAGTGGTTTCCACAAATAATTCAGAGGGGAATTCATCGTCGGGTGTCTGTGGCTGTTGACCAAACATCAATCCAAACATTCCTTGAAGAAACTCTTCCGATCCGGCCAACTCGGGCAATTCGCGCGCCATGTGCTGGGCAATGAATTCATCCGCCAGGTCCAGGCATCGGGAAACAAATTTCTGACGATTCGAATGGATCACGTCCAATTCAAAACTACCCAGACCACTCAAAAGAGACGCTGCGAAATCCAAGGCAACTGAAAATCGGTTTCTCCGGACACCCTCAGCAAAACCTTTTTTGAGGCCTTGAAACAGGTCTTCTTTCGAAAAGCCTTCGCCTGGAATAAAGAATCCGTCCATGCCCAACCCCCTAAAAAAATCCGGCGCCGACCGTGCAGCCCGCAGCGACCGACGCCGGAGAGTTTCACAGAACCAACGAAAGGAGAGGTTCGAAGCGGGCGAACAGAGAGGCAGAAATCCCGCTTCGAACCGTGCCCGTCTCTCCGGACTGTCACGCCTGATTCTCCGTTGGTCGCCGGAAGCGGCTGGCGTTCACCTGGCGTTTCGGGCCTGACAACCGGCCCGCGATTCCCCGAGGTGGCGGGGAATTCCGTCATGCGGCATTCGTCGAACATCGGTTGTTCAACGCATTGATCAGTTGCCGCCCCAAAAACTCGGTATAGGCCGGCGGAATGGCATTCACGAGTTCCGCCCGCGTCATCCAGTCAATACCCATTGCGGTCGCGCACTTCCTGAACTTCTCCCGCGACATCGCGCCGCAAACCATCATGAAGCCGTTCCGGCTCTCGCGAGTCTTCAACCCGCTTGAACCCCAGGCATCCTTGTGCGGCGCGTGAGGCAGGCCGAAAAGAACGATGTTCGATTCAAAGACCCTGTGCCGGTACACCTTCAGGCCGAATTGCGTACCGCACAAAACGACCGCGTTCGTCAAAGGGGCAAGGGGAGTGTTTTCGATAATCCAGGGAGCGCCGGTCGCCTCGCTGATTTTCCGGAGCGACGTCCGAAGATCGGGGATTGCGTCGGCCGCTTCGTGTACCGCGCGCGACGCCTTGTTCCGTGGCAAAAACTTCATCGACGAATGACCCTGACACGGCGGGGAAGCGTGAATCGCGTCGAACTCGTGACCGTGGGCCGCGAGATATTCGAGCGCGTCGGCCTGAATGAACTCGAACGGATAGCGCGGCTGTTTCCTGACATCAACGCCGACGACTTTGAACCCGGCCCGCGCGTAGCCGACCGACGCGCCGCCCGCTCCGGAATACAGGTCCAACAATCTGTAGGTCGGTATCGTCATGGATTACGCCGCGATTCTGCCGCTTTCCAAAATCGCTTCGATTTCTTCAAGGTCGGCGTCGCTCGCCGTGCCGTTCTCCAACCGGTCGCAAAGCGCGACAAAATTTTCATCGGTAATTCGTACCGGCCTTCGCTCAATACCCGTGATTGTGAAACCGTGAAGTTCGATTTTCATGACAGCCTCTCTTATTGGCATTTCGTCGAAATCAGAGCCAGGACGACCGCGAAAACCATGACCGCCAAAATCAGCCAGTCCGGATCGTTCTGAAAAAATTGCTTCATTCGCGCAACCATCGCACCCACCCATTCCCACCAGTAAAGCCACACCATCCGCGCCCGTGACTCCCTCACGCGGCAACCTGCCCGCCGGTCGCCGGTTCTTCAGGTTCCAGGTAGCCCAAGTTCCGGAGTCCTTCGGCTGCAAGCCGACGAACGGCTTTTGACGGCGGCCAGTCCCGATCAGCCGCAAACTTCTTCAATGCGGCGACTTCAGCCGGAGAGATGCAGGCGTTCACGGTGATAAGTTTTTCGGATACAGGTTTCTTCTTTGCCATGGCTCGAAAATAAATAACTAGGAATTCGTTGTCAACGAATTAAATGAATAATAAGAAGAAACCTAAGACAACGAAATCCCATCTACTATCGAGGTATGCCAAGGAAACGCCTCCCCGATAAAGAGAAAGTGGTTAATGTTTCGGCCAACGTGCTGCCGGAGGTTGAAGCCTATGTTGAGGCTTTGGCTGGGAAGCGCGAGTGGTCAAAAGCTAAAACCGCAGGAAAGTTGATCGTAAAAGGGATTGCCGCTTTTGAGCGGGATGGAACGCTGGATGACAACCCAAACAAGGCGAATGTTGTACCGATGGTTCGCAAAATTGGGTACGCGAAGGCGGGATTGCCGATCCAGGCCGAACCGTTGGACGAATGGGTAGAGGTTGCGCCATCGCAGATTGCGGCCGCTCGGTCGCCTTTTGCCGTCGGTGTCATCGGAGATTCCATGATCGAGGACGACATCCGGGACGGCGACACGCTTCTACTCGACGAATCCGCGATGGACTTTGCAATCGGACGGATTGTGCTCATCGAGACACCGGAAGGCCCGGTGGTAAAGCGGTTCTATCGTAAGGGAAACATGGCTTGGCTTGTTTCTTCAAACCCTGCGTACGAGGATCAGGTATGGGCGATCAATTCCGTCCGTGTCGTCGGCGTCATGATTGGCTGCTTTCGGACCTACGCGGCCGAGGCCTTGCCTGAACAGACTGTTATTCCTCAAAAAGTCGCCCGTTATGGGAAGCGGGCATAATGGAGGTTAAGCATGGGTGGATTCGGAACGCCTGAGATTCTTCTTCTTCTTTTGATTATTGTTGGGGGAGTGCTTTTCATTCTCGTCCCGATTGTCATTGCCTTCTTCTGGGGAAAACGGCTGGGCCGTCTTGAAGGTCGTCTTGAGGAACGAAACCGGCAGTAAAAAGTTAAACGAGGTGTGGAAATGATTTGGCTCTATTTGACTTTGGGTGGTGTTGGAATAGTAGCTATTTCGGCGATCCTACTGGCTTTTTTTGTTGGACAACGAATGGGGCGGCTTGAAGAACGTAACCGAAAGTAAACTTATAGGTTAACTGTTTCCTGTCCGCACCGCACAACCAAGGGCGGACATTCAAGGCGGACACGAAAGAAAAAGCGGACACCGAAACCGATGTCCGCCCTGCCGGTGGACTAATTTTTTCACCCGGCCCGTTTTTTCGACCGCCCATCAATCGGAACAACATTTCTCATCGCATCCAGAGCCTCGGCGACTCGCTGCGCGGTTTCCTCGTCGGTGTTGACGTACCGCGCGAACGTGATGGGCTGGGTATGCCCGGTCAGTTTCATAACCTCGCCGGACATGATGCCCGCCCGAATCATCATTGTTGTTGCCGTGTGGCGCAGGTCGTGAAACCGGCATCCCTCGATCTGGGCATTCTTGCAGGCGGTCTTCCAGGATTTCTTTACGGTGTCTTCAATACCGAAAACTCGACTGTCCGCGGACTTGTCGGACGAATCCCACAGCATTTCAATTTCAGACGCCAGGCGGGAAGTCATTGCAACGATGCGGCGGGTTGTTCGCTTGCCCTTGTGGGACGTGAGCCGAAGGATTCGGCGTTGCCGGTCCACGTCGGCCCATCGCAGTTGAAAGAGTTCACCGCGCCGCGCGGCCGTATCGAGCGCGGCGATTATGATGGGGCGCAGGTGTTCGCACCGATCCACGCAAGCCGCGAGCAGCCGGGCCTGTTCGTCTTCAGTCAGAATCCGTTCGCGGGAAACTTCCTCGGATTTCCGAATGAGCCGCGCCCCTCGCTGGAAAGGGCTTTTCACGATCCAGTTTTCCCGCTCGGCGAACGACAGCATGGCGCGAAGTAATTCGAGTTCCCGGTTGACGGCCGCAAGGGAACGCTGACCGCCGATGGCTTTCCGTTCCGCCGGTCGCGCCGGTTGGGTTTTGGTGGCGGGCTTGGCTTTCAGGTTGACGATTTTCGGCGCCTTCAGACGGTGGTCGGCGAAGGCCTTGATGTCGCCGACTGTGATGGTCCGAATTTTTCGGTCGGCGAAGTATTCACGAAGGACTTTCAGAACGCGAAGTTGGTTCTCCCAGGAGCGCATGCCGGAGACTTTGACCTCTCCGATGTACGTCGGGGGCTGGATGTAAAGCGCCTCATACCGGTTGGCGAGTTCGGAGAAGGGCATTCGTTCGGCTTCGAGCTGGCGCGCGCCACCTTCCTCAAGTTGCCGAATAATCTTTCGGAGAACCTTTTGACCTTCTTCTTGAGTTCTGACAATTCTACTGATCTCCCGCCGCTTGCCGTTTTCGTCAGTGAAGCGAAGCCGGGCGCGTAGATGTCCCTGGCGGAACGTAACCGAGCCTGTCACATCTTTAGGCATCCAAACCCCCTTAAAAACCCCCTTATTATTTTTTTCGGGGGTGAAACGCCACGAAACAACGTGAAACACTTTGAAACAAATCGGTATGGGGATTTTGCCTTTTGCCCGCGTAAAATCAAGTCAAAACGATTTATTTTGAAACAAATCGAAAAGAAGTGAAACATTCTGAAACGTCAGGTTTGAGCGACTTTTAACCAGTGGGTCGCAGGTTCGAGTCCCGCACGGCTCACCACAAACAAAGCGTGAAGCACAACGGGCCAGCCGGAAACGGTTGGCCTGTTTCGCTTTTCCAGGCAGGGAACTCCCGCATTAAAAACCAGATTTTTCTTGTTCGCCGCGCGATTCATGGGGTAATAGAACGTTTACCCGAAAAAATGAATTAGGGTGTCGGTGTAGTAATCGGCTGCTTGCGGCCCTACGCCGCCGAGTCTCTGCCCGAAACGGAAGCCGCCTCCAAGACAGGCCGGAAAACCGCCCTTCAGTCGGCGGGGTATGCCCGTTACGGAAAAAGAGCATAGACGGCCATTGGTTAGATTCTACTTCCAAAATACGGGGAAAACTTATGATTGTCCCAGATGAAGTTAGAAAATGCGTAGTGTTTATTGGTTACTCAATGGCTGATGGAGAGAAAGTATTTGTAGGCTCAGGTTTTTTTATTGGGAGAAAGATTGTTGGAGAGATAGCCAATGAGATTTTTTTAATAACTGCAAAACATGTAATCAAAAAAATAAAGGATTTTGGCCTAGATCAAGTATTTTTAAGGGTAAATTTAAAAGATGGTACTAGTGGATGGTACCCTACAAAGTTAAGTGAATGGAAGACTCATCCAAATGATCCAACAATTGACATTGCCTTTTTAAAATGTGGAATACCTCATTATTTTGATCATGCAGCCATTAGTCATCCATTGTTTGCAAATGAGAAGATTTTTTTGGCCTATGAAGTTGGATTGGGAGAGGAGGTTTTTATAACGGGTCTCTTTAGTCACCATATTGGTGAGGAGCGAAATATCCCA
>JBDRAL010000085.1:0-13704 GCA_039793685.1 Blastocatellia bacterium NZW_1522 | reverse complement strand
CCCACGCGAGCATTTTTCGAATTTCGTCATTGAGCGCCGTAATGTTGTCCGGGACGCACCACACGATTCCGCTTTTAAAGGTTCGCGCCGAAGAGCCGCTTTCCCGCGTCAACGATTCCAGCAAGCCAAGGGTGGAATCGTTCGTCATGTTGAATTCCGGAGACAGGATGGCGAAGGTCAACTGCGGTCGGTCGGGAATCGCGTTGCTTTTTTCGGGAAAATACACCCGGTCAACCGACGGACCTTTTGAAAACACTTCCCGAATTTCCGTTTTCGCCCGTTCGAGAATTCGCGCGGCGGAAATATTGGCCCGCCGATCCGCGAGCAGCTTGTTCAAATTTGGAGAGAGGCTGAACCGGTATTTTTTATTTTCAGCCGCGAGGTAGTAACTCGAACCGACCAACGTATTCAGTACGGTCTCGACGTTTCCAATATCGAGACCAGGTTCACCGACGGCGAGCCGGATTTCAGGTTCGGTTGCCTGATTTGAAGCCTGTCCTCCGTTCGATTCGAAAAAGATCGTCGCGGCGACTTTTCGATGGAGTCGCGTTTTCTTGATCGCGTCGATAGCCTCGTTGTCGAAACGAACCGCGTGCGAATCCGACTTCCCGCAAATGTCCGTCGTGATCGTTCCTTCAAGACGATTCTCGCCAAGCTGACCAAGAGTGGCGGTTCGAAAAAAAGAGTTTTCGAGCGGCGACGTTCCCAGGCTGATGAGCGGGTCACGGTGTGCGCCGCCATATCCGCTTCGGTACGCTTCCGAAACCCACAGGGCGAATAATTTCAAAATTCCGCGCGTCCGCTGGAACGTGGGAAGCGTCTGCCACTTCCGTTCGAATACGGAAAGGGTGAGCGGATGAAACGGATACGCCGCGAGAAATTCGTCGCGCGCGGAATCGACCGGAAACCAGCCAGGTAATTGATGACGGTGCGACTGCACCCAGTCCGCGTATTCGTTGCAGACCTTGACAGCTTCCTGCCCCCAAATACCTTTCCCTTCCCGATCGACCAGATTCACGTCGAATTCGAAAAGCCGCCGGCGAATGATTTCCGAGGTTTCACGCTCCGATGACATCACCACCGCTTTCCCGACCCGTTCCAGAAGCTTGCTGATTCGGGTGAAATCGGCTTCGTCCTCGGATGTCATTTCGAGTTCCGACTTCGGAATCGACACGGCCATGACGATGTTCTTCCGACCGCGCGCCACTTCGGAAAGGTTATGCAGAAAGTGGTACGTCGGCCCCGGAATTCCCTGCTTTCGAAAACGGCTGATGAAGTTCATCAGCTCGTCGATCAAAATCAGGCAGGGTCGGTCGGCGGGAAGCATTTCCCGAATGACGTCACCGCCCGGCGGCGTCATTTCCCGATCATGCTCGGCGACGTGGCGAAAGCATTCATCCGAACCGTTCCCGAGTTGCACAGCGACTTCGCCCCAGATCGTGCGTCGGAAGGGCGTCCCGTCGTCGCCGCCACGGCCCTTGATTGCGTCAAATTCGTTCCCGACGAAAACGGCGGTCGCCGCTTCCGGATTGGTGGAAATCCCGGCGCGGTCGAGCAGCCTCCTAACTCCTGGCCATTGATCCGCCTTCGCCCCGCCCCGCGCCAGATGGTAGAGTAAGGTCAGCGCGTGCGTTTTCCCGCCCCCGAACTGGGTTGCCAGATTGAAAACGGCGGAAGTTTCGATGGTTTCCCCTGAAAGCCGTCGAATCACTTCAGAGGCCAGGGTCGTCAGGTTGGCGGTCAAAAAAGTTCGGGAGAAAAATCGTTCCGGATCGAGATAATCGGCGTTTGCCCGTTTCAGACGGATGTCGTCCAGATGAACTGCAAATTCGGAAGCGTCAAGGATAGAACCTTCGCGGAGATCCACTCGCGGCGTGACGACTTTGTACCAGGGTTGAAGCGGCATAGATCAAAAGCAACTTTCGCAAAATGGTAAAACGAATCTTCGCCTTTGCAAGCCGAGGCGAAAATTCGTATTCGGGACTTCAGGAAATTGAACGGATGAATTCGACGGCGCAATCAAAAACGGCTTGGGCTTCGGCTGGATTGGTTTCGAAAAGACGCTTAAAGGAGCGGGCGCAATTGGCGTGGGCCGATTTGGAGGCGGTAAAACCATCCACAATCTGGCGGGACTGGACGGCTTCCGCCGAACTCCCCCCGTCGTGGCCTTTTTCAATTGCGGATGTAAAACGACAATCACCATCGCCCGCTCGCGATACAGATTTTTCCGTTCGACTGCCAAAATCCACCTGCTGCTGCTTCTTCTCCACCCGGCGCGTCGCCCCAAACCCGACGAAGAAAAAGGCGTCGGATTCTGAACTGAAAATTGGATGCCAACGCTTTTCATCGGCGCGATCCCACCGAAGCGATTCAAGGTCTCCTCTTTTTTGCACTTTCACTGACGACTCTATTTGACCGATACCTTCAGATCGATCCTGCCCGTGTGGTGTAAAAGTTGCTTTTATGGAAGCAAGTTCAACATTTTTCAGCCCCGCCTTCGGTTCACGTCGGATGAGCCGGTAGGGATAGATACCTGAATCACTGACTGCTGGTCCGAGCGCCGCCAGTGCGATTGCCTTGAGAAGTGTCGTTTTTCCCATGCCGTTGTTTCCGAGCAACAGCTTGATGTTCGGAAACTGCGGTTTCGGAAAACCAAGCTCATTGAAATCCGCATCCGGGCGAACAAATTCGATTTCCGTCTTTCGGAACGTCCGAAAATTCTCGATGGCAATAGAATTGATGTACATGGAACCCCCTCGAAAACTCTGAGAAAATCAAAACCCGAGGCCCTTTTTGCGGGCCAGCAATCCGTCAACCCAACGTTTTTCCTCAGTTGAAGAAGGATACAGGGCGGACAGGGCCTGCGCGAGTTGCCAGAAACGTTGATCCGATCCCACGCCGTCATCCGTGAGGAAACGGCGCAGCGCGTCGCCGCGTCCGGCGGCGAACAGGATCATCGCCTGGTGGATGCGGTCGAGTACCGAGTTTCCGGGCGGCGGCGCGTTCTTCTCGCCCCATCCGCCGGCTTGGATTTCCTTGGCGCCCAGCATTTCGAAAAGACTTTGTTGCGGGGATTTTTTCTTCCGCGCCTGGCGTGGAGATTCGGCTTCGTCCTTGCCGAACAGGTGTTTCGTCCGTTCGGAAACCGGCAGGAGACGCGCGGTTTCACCCTTGACCTCGACCAGCGTGGTGAGGTGTTCAAGGTGGGCGCCGAGTCCCTGCGCGATCTTTCGCGCGGCGTCGAATTCGAGCGCGAAGCCGCCGACCTTCTTTTTCTTCGATGAAGAATCGTCATCCTCGTCTGCATCATCCGCCTCCGCGTCGCCATTGGACGCGCTTTCCGGACGGTTCGCGCCAAGCGTCCACAACCACATGGCCGTCAGCCGGGCGTCTTCCTCGAACGCCGACGTGTCGGCCCCCTCGAAAACCAGTCCCAGGGCTTCCTTCGAAACGGCGGCCCAGACGTGTTCAAGGTAGCTTCGGAGCGTGACCACTTCCCCGCTGGCTTTTTCGACGCGGCGGTAACGGGAGAAAATTTCGAGCGCGGGGCCGAGGCAGGCGAAAATGGCGTCCGCGCCGACGACGCCTTCGGAGGCAAGTCGCGGCAGCCATTCCTTGATTCGTATGGGAAGCTCGCGCAGCACGTCGCGCCAGTCGCCGACATTTTCGCCATTGTCCACCCGTGGGCGGCAAACAATATGAATGGATGAACCAAGTCGGGCCTGCCCTTGTGCAGCCACCCTTGTTTCCATCTCAGTATCAATCGGCCATGAGCCGGTGATTGTCCAACCTGCGTTGATTACCGCCTGCAAAATAGCTTCCCAGCTTGCAGTAGTTTTACTGGCGAAAACAATTGTTCCAATTCCATTTCGAGCAAGAACTCGTTGCCCTTCAGCAAAGGCTTTTGTCAGCTCACACTCATAAAACTCAATATTCTTGTTTGAATTACTTAGTTCATGTGGCCGATCAACAATTATTTCTTCATCTTTAGGGACACTTGCTCTTTCGAAAAGGTGCGGGTGAATAGACTCAAGGTTCTTTTTTAACCAAGAATAAAAAAAATCCGAAAGGTAAGAATATGGAACTGCATCAAAATAAGGAGGATCGGTAATAACCGCATTGGCAGAATCATCAGGCAAAAGTTGATTTGTTGCAGTTGCCTTATAAGCCTCCCCGTTACTTTGCCAATTTCCACTTAAACGCTCAAGAACCTCAATCATGGTTCTCAAGGTAACTTCGAAATTCCCAGCAGCATCAGCAAAAATAAAAGGCTCTGCGAAATCCCAAATCATTGGTATTGCTTGCCTTCTAAAAACATTTCGTACTTGGGTCTTAGTGTTTTCCCAAACACAAAGCGAACAACAAATATCACTTAATCGACTTACTCCAAGCGACAACACAGTCAAAATTGCTTGATTAAAATTAGAATCATTTTTTTCTTGTTCGTTTAGTAGATTAATGACTTTGCGAATTATTTTTCCGAAGGAAGTTAAAGAAAGAAGCTGGCGATAAGTAAAGAAATCTGCCCAATTTTCCATTCCATATATCATTGCCCAAGTATGACGAATTCCTCTTATGTCAAGGGGTTCGTTTGGAACGAGCGAGAAGTCAACTTTCTTTTCAGCTTCTCTGACGGCAATAAGGTCACGGTCATTCGGCAAACGAAATGATCTGGTTCCTTCATCTTGCCGAAGAGTAACAACACAGTACAGGCGGGCATCTTTTGCACCACCTTGTCGCAACTTCAATTGGCGGCGAACTGAAGTGACCGGTGTTGTGAAACCACAAACCGGACAGGTAGCAGATCCTCTATGAACGGTCCCATCAAACCTTGGCTCAACGTATTTTTTACTAGAATCATTAGCTGATACCCATTCCTGTCCAAACTTCTCAATAATTTCAAAAGTAGTTTTTTTATTTATTTTGTCAGGTATTAACTGAATCCCGATTGACCGGCGATTATTTTTTGCTAGCCAGCAAGAGTGGATGAGCGGAATTTCAGCGCCACAGCCCGGCCCTTCGCAAACGACCGTCCGCGCCCACAGGTAGGCGATGGGCGTCGCGCCGTCTTCATCCTTCGGGTAGAACTCGGCAAGTTCCTTCTCAGCCTGTTCCTTGATCCACGCGCCCCACTTGCGGACTTCATCGGCCAATTTCTGGCCGTACTTCGGGATGTATTCCAGAACGACCTTGTTGAGCAGGACCGCGACCGGGTTCAAATCGGAGGCGAAGGCGTCAGCCCCGACCCGCAGGGCTTCGAGCGGAATCGCGCCACCACCCGCGAAGGGATCGACGAGCAACGGGCGCGGGTAGGCTTCGAGCTTTTCGCCGATGGCTTCAAGCGATTCATCGGGTTTGACGGAAAACTCGGGATGGGTCAACGCGGCGTGGGCGGCGTGCGTAAGCAGGCGAGCGGTTTCAAGAAACGCGGGGACGGTCGAGGCGTCCCAGTTGGCGAAGTCGGCGATGAAGTCGAGCAGGGCGTACCGCATGTCGCCCCAGCTTCCCGGATTGTCGGACTTGAGGGTGTGTTCGTTGGTGCGGCCCCAGCGTGTGGCGGTCGCCTGCGTGAGCTGCATGACCTCGCGTTCGCTGCGCGCCTTCTGCGCGAAGGCGATGAGCGCTTTCGCCGCGACCGCGCGGAACGCGGGCGGGCAATGGTCGTCAACCGGGTCGGGCCACAAGGCGGCGCAGATGACCGCGCGACAGGCCGCCAGCGGACGCCGCGCCCACCAGATGTGCAGCGTGGAAATGTGCCCGTGCCGGATGCTTTTCTCGCGGCGGGCGTGTTCGGAAATGCGTTTGATGGGAAGATCGACTTCGATGAGTCGCTTCGGCAAAGCCTGCGGCATGTGATTTACCAAATGATGGGGAGCAACCCAGACGCGACGACGCTCTCGTCCTTGGTCAAGATTGAGACGTTGTTACCTTGGGATTTCAGCAGGAGACCGGTCGCCACAATTAGGCGATCATGCATTTCGGGTACGGACGAAGCCGAACGGCTTACTAAAAGAGCCTCAAGCCGAAAAGGAAAAATCTCGATTCGGGGATCATCGAGAATATCCGAGAGTAAGGTTTCAGTTGAGGGAATCTTGGTTCTTCCCTTTTCAACGATGTCCACCGCTTCCGCTAGCGCGATAATCGGCAAAATCAGATGGCTTTCCGGATCGTCGAGAACAACCTTGGCCTTTGGACCAAGCTTCCGGTTTCCTTCCAGAAACCAAATAATGGCGTGCGTATCGACAATGAACTTGTCACTCCCCATTCAATTCCGCCTCCGACGGATGCCATTCAGCCAATTTGAAATCATCTTCGGTCGATTCACGAAGGCCGGTGTCCTTGTATTTTCCGTATTCCAGTTGCTTCGATTTCCTGGGTTTCGCCAGCAGTGACTCCGAAACGCGCATGATCAGTTCCACTCGCTCTTCATAAGGAAGGTTCACGGCGTTTTTCACGATGGTCTCAAGTTGAATTGACATAGGCTCTCTCCTTTCAGCCAATTATCCGCTTCATATCAAACCACTGGGCGGCGACAATATCTTCCGGTTCAAGATCAGCGCAGTCCGAAAGCGATTCCGTCTCCGTCACCCCCGCTTCCAACGGATTTTGTATCATTATTGACCGGGTGACAAAGTCCGCAAATACAAGGTCGCCCGTGGCGGATTTCGGGATCGACGGTGATGCGTTCAAGAAATGGTTCGTTCTGATTCATCCTTCCGCCTTCCGTGGATTTTCCGAAACGGCTGACCGGATGGTTGTCGCCGAAACGGAGTAACGCTCAATTTTCACCAGCGGCTTCCAGCCTAGTTTGGCCGGATTGCCGATGATGTTCAGGTTGGGACGGGTGGCGCAGTCGAACACGACGTAAAGCCAGTAGTCTTCCTGGAGCATCGCCGCCTTTTGAAATTCGTTCGGGGTCAACGCCACGTCCCCGACCGCCGCGCGTCCCTTGACCTCGATGAAACGGGTTTCGAGGAACTTGGCGGGGTCGTGCGGCGCGGGTCGTCGGGAAATCAGATCGAAGCCCAGATTTTCGGCTTCGACGCTCTCGACCATCCAGCCGCGCGCCGTCTCGTGTTCGATGGCGATCTGGACGGCGATGCGTTCGATGTCGGCGTCGCCGACGGCGGGCGCGTTTTCGGGAAGCTCGCGCGCCGGGTGGGGCAAAACCCACGCGCTTCCCACCAGCCGGACATCCCCGATGAAACAGTGTCCTTCCCGTTCGAGTTCGGCCAGCCGGGTTTCGAGTCGGCGGTTCAGCATTTCCACCCGGTCGTATGCCTGTTTGAGATTGCCCTCGGCATGGGGCGGAAGTTCCCCGCGCAGGTTTTCCTCCTCCATCTCGCCGATGCGAACCTGCTGGTGGTTGATGAGGGCGTTCAGGCTGATTTCCACATGCCGCCGGACGTTGGCGTTTTCCTTGGCGCGTTGTCCGGCGATTTCGTCCAGAGCATGTTGAAGGGCTTCCCCGACAAGGAAGATTTCGGTGTCGTCCGCCGGCGGAAGATCTGAAGCCCCGTCAGGGATCGCCGTTCCCAGGGTCGCGGGCGTCAGGTCCAGAAAGAGCGCGGCCCGCTTCAAGGTCATTTCGCCGTCGAGTCCCACCCGAACGACCGAAAGCTGACGATGAAGGGTGTTGCCGCATCCGTCATTGACGTTTGACGTAAATACGTCGAGCCGGTAAGGACGCTCGGCCCGAATGTCGAAAAACACCGCGCCGCTTTCGAAGTGATTCTGCGCCTCGCGGGCGGTCTGTTCCCGAACCGCCTCGAACAGCGGGTGTCCCGGCGTCACCCATTCGAGGGTCTGGTCGTTTTCGACGAGCGCGCGGTCGAAGGCGAACTGGCGGTACTCGCGCCCAAGCTTCCCGAATCGGGGTTCGAGTTCCTCCCCGCGCGCCTGAACGTGATGCGGCAATCGCGGCAGGCGGTACGTTCCGGGACGGCCCCGGACGGGTTGAGGCGTGGCTCCGACCGACATTCCGGCCTTGCGGAAGAAATCCTCGATGACCTCCGGGACGAGACGGCGAGCCTTTGCTTCCTCCCTGCGCCCGATGAGAGACGACAGGTTGAGATTCTTTTTGGCGAGACCTTCGAGCGTCGAGTTGGTGATGCGGCGGAAACGTTCCGGATCGAAGTCTTTCACGATCCGGTCGGTGATGTCCTTTTCGCTCGTGTTCTTGGCGTACATCTCGCGAAAGAGTTTTTCGAGCCGGTTGGTCGGAAGGATTTCGCCAACCACGTCAAAGACCTGATCGGTTTGCAGCTCGCTGCGGATCTCCGTCAGCTTTTTGAGCAGGGTGTCGAGAACCCGGCCCTCGCGGGTGTTGGTCGAGACGAAGTTGAAAATGAGGCAGTCGTTTTTCTGGCCATAGCGGTGGATGCGCCCCATGCGCTGTTCGAGCCGGACGGGATTCCACGGAATGTCATAGTTGATGAGGAACCAGCAGAACTGGAGGTTGATACCTTCGCCGGCGGCCTCGGTCGCGACCATAACCTGGGCGGATTCCTTGAATTCCTTTTCCGCGTGGATGCGCGTTCCGGGCGTGTCGCGGTCGCCGATCTTCATGCCGCCATGAATTTGCGTGACCGTGAGCCTCCATTCCCGGAGTTTGGCGACGAGGAAGTCGAGTGTGTCCTTGTGCTCGGTGAAGATGAGGAGCTTGAGATCCCGGTTTTCAAGAAAGCCCTGTTCCGCGATGAATGTCTTGAGGGCCTTCAGCTTGGTTTCCACTTCGCTTGCCTGGAGCGCCGCCGCCTGCCCGATGAGGTCGCCAAGAACGCCGATTTCATCCGAGAGCGCTTCGCGGTCAAGAACCGGGATGATGGCTTCGAGGTCCTCGATGAGTTTTTCGCGGTCCTCGGCGGCCCATTCCTCGAAATCCTCCGGGATGTTTCGCTCAATCTGGTTTTTCCGATAGTCCTCCGGATTTTCAAGAATTTCCTGACGGCGTTTCCGCATGCGTTCGAGACTCGCCCGAACGGCGTTGAGGCTGGAGGCGAACCGACGCTGGAGCATGGCCATCGTGAAGCCGAGCGCTCGTCCGCGCGCCGAGTTTTCGCTCGCGGCCTTGATCGACTGGTCCTCGACGTAACGGGTCAGCGCCTCATAGAAGTCATACTCGTCTTCGGCAATCTGAAACCCGATGGTATCGACGTGCCGCTTGGTGTAGAGCTTCTTCACCTCCCCGGTTTCCGGATCAGGAAACGTGACGAGCGCTTCCTTGGTGCGCCGCAGGTAGAACGGGGCCTCGTTGCGCTTCATCGCTTCTTCGAGGCTCGTCACGTCGGCGTACACGTCCCGGTCGAGGAGTTGCAAAAACAGCGCGAAGTTTTTCGGATCTCCTTTGTGCGGGGTGGCGGTCATCAGCAACAGGTGGTCGGTCGCTTCCGAGAGTCGTTCTCCGAGTTCATACGCGTACGTTTTTTTATCGGAGCTGTAGGCGCTCATTTTGTGGGCTTCGTCCACGATGACGAGGTCCCAGTGACTGCGGAGGAGACTTTCCCGCGCATCCTCGACGAGCGAAACCCACGAAATCGAGGTGATGACCTGATTGTTTTCCTGCCACGGATTCTGACCGTAATTCATTCGGAGAACTTCGCCCCGAATGACGTTGAAGTCCTCACGGAACTTGTCTTTCAGTTCCCGCCGCCACTGAAAGGTGAGGTTGGCCGGGGTCACGATCAAAACACGGCGGATGAGTCCCCGGATTTTCAATTCCTTGATGAGGAGTCCGGCCATGACGGTCTTTCCCGCGCCTGGGTCATCCGCCAGGAGAAACTTGATTCGAGGGAGTTTCAGAAAGTAGTCGTAGACGGCTTCAAGTTGGTGCGGAAGCGGATCGACGCGGGCGATGGAAAGAGAGAAATATGGGTCGTACTCGTAGGCCAGCCCGATCCGGAGGGCTTCCACCCCAAGTTTGAATTTCAGCCCGTCCCCGTCAAAAAGTCCTTGTGGCGGCGAAACTTGCAGCAGTTCGATCTGTTTCGCGCTCAAAATCGGGTCGTGGGTTTTCCCCGTCACGATCCCCCTACCAACAATTTTTAGGCTGGTTCCAACCGCCTTGACGGAAATGACCTTCACCGGCTCGGAAAAAACCGGCCCGCGCAGGATGGCGTCTGGTTGGATGGTTGCCGCCATTGGCGCTTCCTCCCAATTGCTGTTTGTTACAGTCCAAGAACTTCCGTCACAAGGTCGTCATCCCACTTGAGTCCATCGCGCAGGCAACGATGGTTGAGATGGAGGATCAGGTCCGAGGCTTTGAAGTTTCCATCGCCGACGTGTGAAGTTGTTTCAAGCATCTTCGGGAAATTTCGCTGAAAAGTCTTCTCCGCATCCGCGTTTATGTCCATTCCAAGAACACCTTCCATGCTCGCTTGCTCCAAGCCTTTGCCGGTTCGGCCGCAGCTTGAGAAGAAGTCAAAAACTGGTATCTTCACGTCCGTCCTCTCTCCGGAAAAAAATTTGGAATTGCTTCTAATAGTTGAACATAGAGGAGATTTCACCTTTTTCGCAATCTCCTCATCGGCGGGTGCGTTCAACGTAGGACGTCACTTTATCCTCTCCTTGTCCGCCGCGCGCATGGCGGTGCAGTTGCCGGGCGTAGCGCTCAACGACGGCGTGTAGGTAGGGCGAATCCGCTCCGTATTCTTCAACCGCGGTCTTCAGCAGCCCCTCCCGTCGGCGAGATCGCGTCCCTGTTCCATCTTCGCCGCGATTTCCCCCGCGTCTCGGCAATTTTCTCTTGCAGCGCAAGCTTGTGCGCCGCATCCGCCGTCACGGTTTCCTCACGTTCAAAATGCCCAGTCTGCTATGTAAGAGCGCAAGCGGATTGGATGTCGGCGCGTTTGTGAAACGCGGCGTTGTCGATGACGACCACGCACGCAGGCGCAAGCTTGGGCGACGCGTCTTGTTCCAGCCATGTCCGTAAAGACGTCTGCGGCGATATTGTTTCCAAAGAGTCCGACCGTCAAAAGACGGCGTCCGATCACGTTGGTCCATCCACGAGCGCGCCAATCACGCGGGTCGGGCAGGCGTCGTCGTCGCCGGTTCAGAATCGGCGCGTGGTCGTAGCCCTGATTCGGGGTTGAAAGACCGCGCCCCTCATCAGAGACGAACGCCGACTGGCCCGCGCCGCCCGTGCGCTTGCGCGGCTTCGGAATCGGCGTCACGCATTCGGCGGGGCGGCGTCCCGCGACGATGCGGCGGGTCGGTTGATGATCGGCGTCCAGTTCCCAATGCCGGGTCGGACGCTCATCGGGAGAGTTGAGGATCGGGTCGTGGAAAAAGGCTTCGGACTGCGCGCCGGCGGCCGTCGCCGACGGGGGCGGCCAGCTTCATGACGGTCAGGATGCGCGCGGCGGCGGAGCGCAGGCGGGGAGCGAGGCGACTGAAAATTATCCGAAGGCGGATGCGTCTTTCCGAACTTTGCGCGCCACGACGCCGATTGCGCCCGGAACGCCTCTGGGACGCGATTTCCGACCACGGAAAGGGGATTCCTCGATTCACCCCGTAAAAACCGCCTAGAAACCCTCTCAGGCGCGGGGCGCCGGTTTTGCCGACTCACTGCCACCCCCTTGAATGTGACCTTCGCGAGTCGGGGGCGGTTCATTCGACGTGATGAAACCCCTTGGTCAGTGTTCTTGCTCCGCTTTCTGTCGGTCGGCGCGCAACAGTCATCCGGCTCCCTGGGAGGACTTCCGATTTCTGTCATGCTTTTTGTCTACGTCCCATTTTGCGTCTCGTATAGGTTTGACACGTTTCTCCCACGCAGACATTACATACCTATGGTACTCATCAAGGGTCGCCGGGAGATCTCCGTTTTTTTGTTGTTCGAGAAGCAATTCAATCTCCGGCTTGAAGTATGCAAATGACTTGATTGGTTGCCGACTTGTATTGCCCCGCAGTTTTCGCTCAATGGTGATGACGAGTGCAAGGTCAATGATGCGTGGATCCGTTCCGTTAAACTGTTTTGCATCACGGTCGTCGCGTCGCGTCCAAGCCTGCCTGGTCAGTTCCTCATAGCGCATGATGATATTGTCATCCGTTCCCTGAGATATCATCAGATCATCATGGGACGGCATGCCGTCCACAAGTTTGTCGAACTCTGTGGACGGCATGCCGTGAATTTTATTCAATAGGTGGACGGCCAAAATTTCCCAAAGCTCTTGTTTTGTGATACCCCGTTCAAGGCAAAAAAAGCTAATTTGCTTGAATATATCAGGTTTAAGCCGAATTGTTTCCTTGGGCATTGCGTGCCGGTCGGCAGTTTGACCTTTTGGCCGTCCGGAGTGTTTTATTTTTGGCCGTCCACTTGTTTGAGACGTGGACGGCATGCCGTCCACTTTGGGTTCGGATGTGGACGGCATGCCGTCCACGTCCTTCTCAAGCCGTCCACGTGTCGCAGTTGTGGACGGCCGAGTTGTTGAAGTATTTGGCCGTCCACTTCGCTTGTAGGTGGACGGCTCAAAGGTTGAAATGCTTGGCCGTCCACTTGTTTCGCTCACTGGTAACTGAAAGTGATCTTCTTGAGCTTCGCTCTCAATTAAATCCAGAACGGAAAGTCGAGAGAGAGGATTACTTCCCAGTGCGATTGGACGCGGGGACTGGTTTTTGGGTTTTGGCTCGCGAGCCATGGGTTTGGGTTTGCGTTCCGTCATGTCACTTCACCTGCCGCAAAAGTCGGGATTGCGGTTTTCCGTATTGAAGGCGTGAAAGCACTTCCGTCGTCAGCTCATCGAATTGTTGGATGCCGCGCGTAATTCCATCGCTGTTGGTGCGATTAGGAGGATCATATTGATAAATCGAGACATGGTAGCTGGGAGCTTCCATGAGGCGGCTATTAGTGGTGATCAGGGTGGAAAACATCTTTGGCCCAAGTTCGGGAGAATCGGCGACAATTTGTTTTGCGTCTTTGCAAGTGTTTAACCGAGTGTCAAAAAGAGTCACCAATACGCCAAGAACTTCAATTGGGCGGTACTGTTGTTGTTGGCGCAGCGTATAAAGAAGGTCGGCGGTTCCCTCAAGAGCGAGAAAATTCGCCGAGAATGGAATGATGACGTGCGATGCGCTTTTGATGATGCCAGTGAAAATGAGCCCAAGAGATGGAGGCGAATCCAAAATCACAAAATCATAATTGGTGGCGACGGTACTGATGGCTGCAATAAAACGATCCAACTCCAAGGCTGATTGACGCTCAAACATGCTCAAGCTAATGGACGCCGGAACGAGGTCCAATCCTTCGAGCGACGTTTCATAAATGGCGTTTTCAACGGGTTGGAAATCAAATCGTGAACGCGATCGTTGATCAAGCATGCAGACAACGTCGGCGAAGGTGACTTGGATTTGATCGCGGTTATAGAGATGGGAGGTTGCATTCGCTTGCGGATCGCAATCCACCAGACAAACGCTGTAACCGGCTGAAGCGAGTCCGGCGGCAAAATTGACGGCGGTGGTGGTTTTTCCGACGCCGCCCTTTTGATTGATGATGGCGATAATGGGCATATGGGTTGCGGGACGGGGCGGGGAAGGGCATACTTCCGCCGTCCGGCTCCTTTCGATAATGGCAAAAGTGAACGGTCGCCCCGCGATTTGGCGTAATCGCGGGGCTTTCATTTTGCGTGCGAGGGCGGGAGATGGCAAGCGCGGAGGCTGAAGGGGGAAAGTCGGCGCGGGAGACGCCCTCCGCCGTCGCTGGGTGAGGGG
>JBDRAL010000084.1:0-34215 GCA_039793685.1 Blastocatellia bacterium NZW_1522 | reverse complement strand
TGCCCAGCTCGATTCCGTAATCCTTCAACAGGTAGCCCTGAATCCGAAACCATCCGGCGTAGCCGTATTTTTTCTGAAGTTGCAAGACGGCGTGAATCGCGCCGATGTAAACCTTGCGCTTCGGGTTTTTGGGCGCCCGCGACAAGTCAAAAAGACAGGGCTGGTCAATTCCGACGACCTTGTCGGTCACCGCTTCGCGCCAGCGCCGAATCCATTTCCGGACGGTTTTCCGATTGAGCCGCAGGAGTTGGGCGATCCGGACCTCGGTCATCCCGGCTTTCGCCAACCGCAGAATTTCCCGACGCAACGCAATCGGATCGCCCGGAACGGGGTAGGTAATGGCCTTTTGAAACTCGGCATGTTTCCAAAAGTAGAAACGCTCGCACAAATGCTTGATGGTCAGATGGTGCAACGCCTTCCCGGTCAGACTCGCCACGACCCGTGCCAATTCCCGATCTCCGAATTTCGGAAGGCACGTTTTCAGAAAGATGACCTGAACGATCACTTTCTCCGGCGTGTAGGGATTTCGAGCGGCCGTTCCACCCTCCGCCAGACCGCTCATTCCGTGGTTGCGGAATTGCCGAACCCATTCGGTCACGGTCGAGTACCCGATGTTCAATCTCTCGGCGACCTCACGCGGCGAGGCTTTCCCGGTCAGACACCCCGCAATGGCGTGGTATCGTTTTTGGATGGGGCAGGTGATCGGAACGTCGTCAAAAATCAGCGCCAGTTGCGTCGGCATAATTGTGAAGACCTCCTCGAAATCGACGTGATTTCGAGAGGTCTGACATGTTCAAAGCCGAAACGGAAGCGCTTTTCTCGTCGCCAAGCAGATGAAGAAAAGCGGAAAGTTTATAAAGCTCAACACTTTATAAAGAGTCCCCCTATCCACGAACCGGACTAAACGCGGTCCTCGGGACGGAAACCACAATTCCTTGGGGTAACCCGCTGGAATGAAATTATCCACTGGTGTCCACTATGTCTGCGGCCACAGCAGCTTCGGGGAGGGGTAAAGGGGACAGAACTGGATTTTTCGGAGAAGGACGCAAGGGAAGAGAACGGAAGGTCAAGGAGAAGCGTGTCACCGTCGCCTCGCTCCGGACGGCAACCCCGAACCGGATTTCGGGCCACAGGGACTTTTCAGAGATCGAGCCAGGGGAAAAGAAGGCAGGAGAAAACCAGGGATGAAGAAGTACGTCGCCTACTACCGCGTGAGCACCCAGAAGCAGGGCCAGTCCGGTCTCGGCCTCGATGCCCAGCGCCGGATGGTCGAGGGCTTCGCGAAGGACGGACGGATCGTCGCCGACTTCGTGGAAATCGAGTCGGGCAAAAACAACGACCGCGTCGAGCTGCGGACTGCCCTTGAGTACTGCAAGAAGGAAAAGGCGATGCTCCTGATCGCCAAGCTCGACCGCCTCAGCCGCAACGTCGCCTTCATCGCCAACCTCATGGACGCCGGCGTGGACTTCACCGCCTGCGACCTGCCCCAGGCCAACCGCTTCACCCTGCATATCTTCGCTGCTTTGGCCGAGCAGGAACGGGAGATGATTTCCCGGCGAACCCGTGATGCCTTGAAAGCGCTCAAGGAACGCGGCGCCGTCCTCGGCAAACCCGAAAACCTCACCCTCGAGGCCCGCGACAAGGGCACCGTCGCCCGCATAGACAACGCCCGAACCAACGAAAACAACCGCAAGGCCGCCGCCATGATCCGCTCCCTGCGCGAACAGGGCGCCACCTTCCAGGCCATCGCCGACCAGCTCAACCAGCTCGGCTTTCCAACCCGCAGAGGCTGCCGGTTCTTCCCGACCCAGGTCCGAAGACTCTGGCAACGGCGCGCCGTCGAATTCTCCTGACCCGGTGGGCAATGGGAATTATGTTCGACAAGATCTCGGCACGACCCGTGGTTCATCTCACCCGGTCGGGTGGATGTTGGCCATTCAGGATGAGAAGTTTTCGCAGATTCCTTACCCCTGCTCGATTCAGGTCAAGCTCATGAATCGTCCCGCGTCCCGTCGGGGTGATGCCAACCAGAAACAAATGGTCAGAACTCCAGGCAAAGTGCTCATCCCACTGGTCTTGTCGCGGATGAAAGAGCCTTACCCGCTGCCCTGTCGCCGGGTCAAATCCAAGAATTTTGTCGGACTTCGATCCATTGCATCCCTGGCAGGCGAGCGCGAGGTTTTCCTCGTCACTTCCCCCTCCAAGAGATTCCGGATAAATGTGCTCAATTGAATGTCCCTGCGTCGCACAAAAATCCGGACAAAGGCAATATTCGCAATAGCCACCGGCTCGACGACGGACGAGGGCGCGTATTTTTGAAGGAATACGCTTCCTAGTCATGCGACACCGGGACAAGCCCTAATTGCCTGATTAATTTTCGAAGGGGAACATTTCGCAGGCGAGCCAGTTCGGTCAGGTATCCCAAACGCTCCGCGTCGAACAGCTCAACGCGATCCGTGAGTTTTTTCAGCTCCCGGCTTTCCTTTTCGTTCAAGTTTCCCATCTTCCGTTTTCTGATCAATTCATTCAGACGGGCCTGAAGCGGCTCGGGCAGCCCTTCATTGATTCGGATAAGCAACCGTGATTCCTGTTCGGTCAGAGACTGCGCCTTTTGGTGGGCTCGAAGCGTAAACACCTCCGAGACAAAGCGGGCCAGCTCTTTTTCGGGCATCTGAACCGCCGCCGCGACCAGGGCATCGTGCTCAATTCTTACGGATGGCATGTTCTTTTCTCGCAACCTTGAAAATCAGGAACACTTCAATTCACGAACTCAGCGCTGAGTGTCGGATTGGTTGACCTCCCTGTCAATCACCATCGGCCTGACCCGGAATTTAGCCCGTCTTGGCATCAAGCCAGTCGGTCAAATCCTTGAACTCCGTGAAGTCCAAAAGATCGTCTCCCAGAAACTCAAGCAACTCAACGGGGAGGGTCTTGATTCGCGGAATCTCCGAATCCACCCGCGTGCCGAAGCGTCGATACAGCAGGCGAATGACCATTCTGGCCTCACCTTCCAACACCCCCTGTTGAAGTCCCTTTTGGATTCCTTCCTCCATCCAGCTCGTCACGATTTCCATCACGATCTCCTTCGGCTCGGGTTCGATTGTGCAAAACGAAAGCCGAACCGCCACAGGATCGTTCGGAATCCTTCATTCAGCCTGTGATTGTGTTCGGGCATCCAACCAGTTGGTCAGGTCTTTGAACTCGGTGAAGTCAAGCAGGTCATCGCTGAGAAGTTCAACCAACTCCAAGGCAAGATTTCTGATGCGAGGGATTTCAGCATCCACCGGCGCTCCGAACCGGCGATAGAGCTGCCGGACGACCAACCTCGTTTCTCCCTCCAACTGTCCTTGTTGAAGGCCTTGTTGAAGACCAATTTGCAGGCCTTGCTGAATTCCTTCCTCCATCCAGCTCGTCACGATTTCCATCACAGCCTCCTTCGGCTCCGGCTCAAGCGCGGCAACCTTTTCGTCGAATTCAATCCGCTCCGCTTCATTCAGTCGGAGATATGTGTCGATAAAGCCTGAAATCAGATGCATCCGGGCCGGGTCGAGCTTCAACGTCGCCAGCAACCGAAGACACTCGAACTTCACCGCCACCCGATCCTCCGGCGCAATCGCCATCTTTGCCATCAAGGCGCTCGCCACCGGATTCGGCAAATTGACAAAATCACGCCAGTTCAACCGGTTCAACTGAATGGTCCGAAACTCGTAGCGCATCGGTCTCCAGTCTCCGAATCGAAACTCAAAAACGTTCGGCTCGGGACTTCGCGGCGTATCGTAGGACAGAAGCGCCACCGGAAAAACCGGCAGGCGGTGTTTCTCATACAGCCGCGCGCCATAGAGGAACATCCGCTCGGCGAATCCGGTCTTTCGGTCGGACTGGTTCTCGACGTGAATCAGAAAGCAGGTGGATTGTCCGCGAAACAGTCCCTTGACCACGACGTCGGCTTCCCGCCGGTCTCCACTCGTCACGTCCGTGAAAAGTTCCTTGTCGAGAAACTCGAAGGAGTCATCATCGACCAGTTCGGCGGCGTCCGGAACGAACAACCGGAGAAAGTCTCCGAAGAAGACCGTCAGAAGTTCCTTGAACAAACGATCATGATCAATGGTCCGCGCCACCGGCAATTTCCCCCAGGCTGTCATTCAACCGCATTGTGTCCGAGTCGGTCGTGAGAATCAAATACTGGGCGGACTGGCCCACTGGTCGAAACCCCAGCAAAGGCAATATGTTACAGTATTTTTTGAAGGTTCGAGAGGTACCGGGCCATTCCAGCATTGCCACCGTCCGCCTCTACAACCGGCGACGGCGTCCAGACCACAGGACATCCTCGTCAAGTTTTGAAAACACGCGTGATGTCCTATTTTTGCGCTTATCCCGGCATCACGCGGAATAAGAAGCGTCACGCCACCGCGTATTCCGTCCCCCCGCGCAGATCCGGCGAACGGAAACCAGGCACGATGTCCGTTTTCGCCACCCCTCGGGCCTCCAGCTTGCGGGCGACCGCCGAATCCGTGTTGTCCGCCTGAATCCACACCTTGCCGTCGATGATTTCGAGATCGATGACAACATGGTGAACCCGCTCGCCACGCTCCCACCCTTCGGAAATCACCGCGAACCGTCCGTGCGTCTCGTCAATGAACGCCCGATCCCGAATCCCGGCTTCAAGATTCGGAATCGCGCACCATTCCTCCAAAACGGCCCGCGCCGCCTCGGCGTACCGCCGAACTTGGTCGGTCATCGCTTCCATCATGCGATTCCTTCTTCCGGATCACGGGTCGGAGACCCAAAGTTCTGTAACCCCACAAAGGTACCGGATATCTCATAGCAATCATTATCAGATTAAGGAATCAATCCGATACCCGGAGTGGCCTCGGAAGTTTTCAACCCGCATTTCGGACACCGAACCGGGAAACACACACGGCAGAAGGATTTCCCGCACTGCCAGCACGGGCCGAGCGCCGTCGGGACGACGATATGCAGTCGGTCGTCGCAGACCTCGCGCGTCGGGTCCACGGAAGCCTGAAATTCACACGCCGGGATTTCGAGCTTTCGGGTCACTGGATTCCAGTCGAGCGCAATCCGTCGCTCACCCTTCCTTCTTTTAACGAGGACCGAGAACCGCGCCACCGGCATGGAAAGCGCCAGCGTCTGAACGATCCCGGCATCGACCCGCATCGCGTATTTTTCCTTCAGGTCGGCCAGTTTTATCGCGTACTCACGCGCGATGGCCTCCAACCGGAGCCGTTCGCGATCCGCGTCCGCGTTGGCTTTCCTGAGTCGTTCCAGCGATTCCCGCCGAAGCTGGTCGTGATACTCATGGAGCCGGGCCAGATCGCGCTCCATCCTTCGGCGCAAGAGGCTCAGAAACGGCGCGACCGCCGCGTCCAACCGTTCCGGAAGCGCCGTTTCAAGTCGCCTCGCGAGGGCTTCAGTCGGAAGCATTCCCTCGGTTTCAAAAGCGAGGGCCTCGGAGTCAGCCTCGATACCCATTGAAAAAAGCCGGTCCGCCCCCTCTTCAATCAGATTACCGGTCGCGCCGTTAATGCCGATGAGAAGCAATCCGTCGCGGGTTTCCTCGGAAAAGGCCGTATATCGCAGCAAATTCAAATAGTAGGTGGTCCAGATCCGGTCAACCCGGAGCAGTTTATAGACGGCATTCCCCAGCAGAAGCGACTTCTCAAGCATTCGTTCGGGTGAACCGGGCGTTTGAAATTCAACGTCGAGAGAAACCCGGAGTTGATTCCCCGCGCCGTCCAGCAGGGATTGAAACCGCCCCAGCCACTCGACATCGAGGCCGATCTGGCGGCTTTGCGGCGAGGGGTCGGGTGCAAAGGCGAGCCGGGCGTACTCGGCAATCCCGAGCCGTTCCTGAACATCCGCCGGGACATAGCATTCAAGGTGGCCCGGTCCGTCAAATTCGACGATGGCCCCCCGGTATTCGAGCAGCCGCGCGGTAAAGGCGCGCAGCGGATCGTTTGTATCAGCCATCACCCCTCCCCGAAATCGTCGCCGAACAACGCTTCGTCGAGACGCTTGACGGCATCGTAATTGGTTTTCGCTTCGACCAGTTCGGCGGCCAGCTTTTCAAACCGGCTTTCCCGCTCCTCGCGCGTGACCGAAAGCCACGCGGCCAGCACGCGGTCGCTGAAGTCGTCGGTTTCCTCCATTTCACCGAGAATCGCGTCAAGTTCGCCGACCACCAGTTCGAACATGTTGATCTTTTCATCCAGCAGCCGCAGGACTTCATCTTCAAGCGTGCCGCGAACCGCCAGATTGAAAACGAAGACGTCGCGGGTTTGTCCGATGCGATGAATGCGCCCAATGCGCTGCTCGATGGCCATCGGGTTCAGCGGAAGATCGAAATTGATCACGGTGTTGCAGAATTGAAGGTTGCGGCCTTCCCCGCCCGATTCGGTGCAGAGCAACACGTTCGCGTCGTTTTGAAAGCGTTCGATGGCGGCGTCCTTTTCCGGCCCAGACAGCGAACCGTCGAAGAGCGCTACCCGGAAATGGTCCCGTTTCAGAAGCTGTTCCAGCCATCGAACCGTTTCACGGGTATGCACGAAAACCAGTTTCTTCTCTTCGGGATTGCGATGCAGAAGTTCAAGCAGGGCCTGGACCTTGGCCCCGCCCTCAAGCGCGGCGTAGCGTCCGGCCAGTGACTGCCAGCGTTTTGGAATTTCGCGGTTTTCCTCCATTCGCAGCAACGCCCCGGCGGCAGAAAGCGGCGTAGACCCGGCGGCGGTGAGCAAATGACGCACGGCCATGCGACGTTTTTTGCCTTCCGCGTCAATGTGCCGCGCAAGTTCGGTCAGTTCCGCGTAGCAAGCGGTTTCCTCAGGGTCGGGTTGAACCCGGATCGTCGCGGCGTGGCGCGGCGGCAGGCGCAGGTCGGTCAGCGACCGCGTATTACGAATCATGACTTCCCGCATCAGGTCCCGAAGCTGCTCACGGTTGACCGGCTGACGCGGCTTGCCGGTCGTCATGTATCTGGCCCGGAATTCCTTCTCGGTTTTGAAAATGCCCGGCTTGAGCAGCGTCAGCAGGTTGTACAACTCGATCAGGTTGTTCTGAACCGGCGTGGCCGACAGCAGCAAGAGAAATCGCTTTTTGAGGGAATCCACCAGCTTCCAGTTCGACGAGACCCGATTTTTCAGATGGTGGGCCTCGTCAACCACCACCAAATCGAAGTTTTCCTCGCTCAAAATCGCGGCGTGTTCGGAACGGCGGGCCGTCGCGATGGAGGCCACAATCCGGGATTGTCGCCAGAAGGCGCGGGGGTCGTTGCGGACGCCCGAATCGTAGGTTGACGAAAACGGCAACTCGAATTTGACCGCCAGTTCCTCGACCCACTGCCCGACGAGCGACGCCGGGGTCAGGATGAGCACCCGGTTGACCGCGCCCCGCAGGAGATACTCCTTGATGATCATGGCGGCCTCGATGGTCTTGCCGAGTCCGACCTCGTCCGCCAGCAACACCCGTCCGCGAAATTGTTTCAACGCCTTGCGGACCGTCTCGATCTGGTAGTTGAACGGCTCGATTCCCCGCAGGGAAGCGAGGCAGAGCAGTTCGTCATACCCTTGCAGGAGTCCGAGTCGAGCCAGATCGCCATTCAAACTGAAGGCGGTTCGGGCCGCTTCACCGGTCGGAAAGAAACCCCATTTTTGAGCGATTTGGTTTCCGGTCGGGATGGTCCGACGAACCGAAATGACCGGTTGCGGTTTCTCGAATTCGGGGAATTCCAGCGCCACCTCGGTCGAAAGCTCGTTTTCAATGACCGGCCTGGCGGGAGGAGGTTTTGAAACCGTCTTCTTTGCCGCCGCCCGCTCCGCGCGAATGGCCGCGAACTGTTTTTCCCGTTCGGCCACACGCCGTTCATGCGCGCGATGAAGGACGAAATTCAGCTTCTCGACCAACCACGGTCCGATTTCGTCCTTGAAAAACAGATGGGAAATGACGTTTCCCAGGCGATGAAGGCGGTATTCATTGATCATGTCATCGGCCTGATCGAATTTCTTGCGTTCAATCAGGACCAGGCACTGAATCAATTTGTCCTCGTGGCCGTTGGGCTGGAACCAGTCCGTGAACCGCTTGAGATAGCGCATCGCGGCATCGGCTTTCCCCTCCCGCGCCGCCGCGAAGCAGGCCGCAATCATGAAACCGGGGTTCTTTGGGTAATCCTTCAAGGCCGCCAAAACGACCGAGGTCGGATTTTTCCCCGAACTCAAAGCGTCACAAATGCGATATTCCCATTCCTCGACGGGGACGCCCGGTTGGCCGGGGATTCTGATTTCTTCTTGAAAGTGCATTCTCCCCCGATTTCCTCCCTGCCTTCCAAAATGGAAGACTCATTAACCCGCAAACCAGAATATTCCTTCATCAAACTAGAATAAAAATCGACATTACCCTTTCTTTTTCCCTTTCTTCAGGGAATTCCCTTTCTTTTCCCATTGCGCGCTTGGACCACGCCCAAGGCACACGACCTCCCCGTCGCGCTTTGCAGCCGCCAGCGACTTGCGGATCAAATCCTGACTGACACTCGGACAAGCTTTAAACAAATCTTGAATCGTGAATTTTTCAGGCATCGCCTCAAACGCGATCCGGACCATTTCGGTTTTACTTCCTCGGGGCAAATCAGTCTGGCCGACGCGGGCCTCGAATTCCTTGTACGCCACCTTCAGGATGTACAGTGCGAAGTTCACGAACGGCCAGGGGTCATGCTTTCCTTCGTGCCATCCCTGCGAACTGATTTCGAGCGTCTCGTAATACCGCTCCTTGTTTTCCTCAATGAGCCGTTCCAGGCTGATGTACCGACCGACCTCGAATCCGAGGTGGTAGCACTGAGCCAGCAGGAGCAGCCTGGAAACACGTCCATTCCCGTCACGAAAGGGATGAATGCACAGAAAATCGAGATTGAACGCGGCCAAGGCAATCAGAGGATGAATCGTTGCGGAAACCAGAACGTCTTCCCAGTCCGCGACCAGGCGACGCAACGCGCCGGGAGTCTCGGCAACGGAAACAGTCTTGAAGCGTACTCGACTTCGCCCGTCCGGATACCGCTGGATGATGTCGCTTTCCTTTTGTTTGTACTCCCCAGCGTCGCCAGTACCCCCCCGCGCCAATTCGTGAAGCCGAAGGATCGTCTCCTCTGAAATCGGGAGTTCGCGCCCCTTTTCATGAATCAGACGGAGCGCATCCCGATAGCCACGAATTTCTTCCTCGTCACGATCCCGCAGCAGGGATTGGCCGAAAATCACCGTGCCGATTCGGGCACGGTCAATCTCGACACCCTCAATCCGGTTTGATGAAATGGCACTCTCAATCAAGGCGTGCTCCCGCAAAACCTTGAGCTTTTGCGGCGACTGACGGGTATACAGTTCCTGCTTCCCTCGTGCCTCTCCAAGATCGGCCAGGTACCAACCAGTCGCGGCGGGAATCGTGATGGGTGAATGCTCAAAACGGCGGAAGGTCGTCAAAGGATTCCCTTCCCACGCGCGGCGGTAAGCCACGCCGGAAATTCGTTCATCAGCCGTTCGTAGAGTTCCTTGTCGGTCATCGCGGCAATGTCGCGGACGGCGAAAAACGAGGCGTTGTCCACCACGCGACCAGGCAGTTCATCGAGGCGTTCCAGAGCGCCGAACCTCGCCTGCCCGACGCCGACAAACTGCCAGAACAGCGGAAATCGCGCCGAATCCCGGACAATCTCCTGAATTTCGCGGTCCTTTCGGACGCCACCGTCGCTGATGAAGATCATGAAAGCCGGAATCCGGCTTGGTGATTCCACGGTGTAGTAATGGACAATGTCGCGCATCACCGGCGGCTCGTCGTTGTGGCCCCAGATGTCCATTCCGGTGACGACTTCCCGATCGACGTATCCTTCGAAATTCTCCACCGTCGCCGGCTTCAACCGCTTGAACCGATGATCGAAGCGCCAGACGTCGAGCGTGCCGTCGTCATCGAAGGACACGGCCACCGCCAGCAGCCGCTCGACGACCTTCTGAACCGTCCCGTTTTTGTAAAGCGGTTTCATCGAACCGGTGATGTCGAGCGCGAGGCCGACCCGCGCCCGGACACCCGAAAGGTTCTTTTTGGCCAGAACGGCGTCGAATTCCCGTTTGTGGAGCTTGACCTTTGACGGAAGCGCGGGCACCGGCGGCGGCGCGGTGGCTGACTTTTCGTCGTGAAAGCGGTCAACGAAGCTCTGCAATCCCGCGTTGTACCCCTGCCCCACCGCCTGAAACCGCCACTCGCCGTCCTTGCGGTAGAGCTTTCCGAATTCCAACGCCGTTTCGCCTGAAAAGGATTCGTTGAGATCGTAGCGCGCCAGCTCGACGCCAGTTTCGCCGTCGTAAAGCCGGATGAATGCGTTCGCAACGTTCCGGAAGCTCTGGCCCTTTTCGGTCGCGCCGTCAATCGTCACCACGAATACCATCTCGACGACCGACAGTGAAACCTTCGCCAGATCGACCTGGATGGTCTCGGCGTCGCCCGTCGCCCCACCCCGCCGGTCATCGCCCGAATGAGCGACCGCGCCATCCGGCGAACCGAGGTTGTTGTAGAAAACGAAGTACCGCTCGTCAGGAATCTTGCCATTCGAATTGAGGAGAAATGCCGAGGCGTCCAGATCGAAGCCTCCGTCACGCGTCGTCCAACCAAGCCCCACCGCGACCTTTTTCAAGGAGGGCGCTTCCTTGGAAAGATTGAACCGACCGCCTTTTGCCAAATTGACCGCCATTTGGATTTTTCTCCACTTGCCTACAAATGAAGGCGAAAGGTCCGGATCAGAAAAGTAACGCTTGCTCAGCGGGCCGCTTCGGCTCGGCTGGCGGGGTGGCCTTCGCCTTCTTCGCGCCCGGCCCCCGTTTTTTCTTGGGGGATGGCGATTGGCTGTCCCGTTCCGCGCGGATGCGTTCAAGCAAAACGCTCGCCGGTTCGTCGTTCGGGTCTTGGGGCACGAGTTCCCCGCGAAAGGCTTTAGCAAGGATGGATTGCGTCAGCTTGTCGATGTTCGCCTTCGCCGTACGGTATCGTTCTTCAAGTTGATCGGCGTATTTGAATAATTCTTCAACCCGACGAACAATTTCTTTCTGTTCAGTCAATGAACAATAGGCAATCTCAAAAGTCCCAAGTTTTTGGGCATTGATATTGGACTGACTAACGCCATCAGTTTTTACATTTGAGCAGAACTCCCTTGCATTCAAAGTATTCAAACAAAAATTAAGGTACTCAGAATCAAGGCATTCAAAATTGTTTACTCTAATCAAGTAACCAGCAAAAATTGCCTCTCGTTCTCCTCGGTAAATTGCAGTCTTCCCAACAAGTTCAGGGCTATTTGTCCTATTGAACAGAACTGTTCCTGGCTTCAGCCTGTATTTTTCAATCTCTTCAGGGTCTGAAGTAAAAACCAAATCTTCCCACTCAATATTTCCATCTTGAATGTTTCCCATCCTGAGGACGGCAACGAGTCCTTCTTTTTGGGACTTTGTCGATGTGCCGTAATCAAAAGAGTCACAAAGCTTTGCCAAAGAGACATATTGCCAGCTTGGGGGAAGAAGATCAGAGTCAGATGTCTCTATCGTAGAATAAATTTCCTCAATTTTTTCTGTTGAGCTGACTGTCTTAGCCCTTCTCAATCTTTTCTCCTTCAAACTTTTTAGGATTTCATCAATTCCTTGCAGCTCAGACGGTTGCTTAGCCCTCCAATCAGCGGTGAGCCGACCGGAGTACGCTGCTGCGAGTACGGATTGTCGAAACCGCGCGAGCAGTTTTGGAATCTTCTCCAAGCGGGCTTGGCAGTCGGCGACCTTGCCCAAGACCTGTTCAAGTTTGGCAACGATGCGGTATTGCTCATTAAGAGGAGGGATATTTACTTCTGTTTCATAAATATCATCCCTACTTAAACTAGGAATCGCTGATGACTTATCTTTTTTACCAAGTTGTAAGTACTTCAAATAAAACGCCCAAAAATGAGCTGGTATACCCTGAAAAAATTTATCAATGAAATAGGCAGTGTCAATCACCCAGCATTGATTTGTAGAAAAGCTTACTTCCCCTGCTGAACCTTTTCTGCCAATGATAATCGTAGGGCCAGTTGTATGAGCTTCATTATGTTGGCCTACAACTCCTGCCGAACCATAAACATGAAAATTTCCAGTCTGAATTCTTCTTTCCTGAATCAAACCCTTACCGTAATTCACTTCAAATAATTCTTCTAAGCTTACTACTTTCCACCCCTGTGGTAGCTCGCTCATACTTCCACCCCTTCTTCCTTTTCGATGAGCGCGATGATTTCGCGGAGATCGTCCACGACGGCTTCGAGTTCGGTGATGGCTTCGGCGGCAAGGTCCTGCGGTTCAGGCAATTCGTCGGCGTCTTCAAGCGATTCGTCACGCAGCCAGGTGATGTCAAGTTTGTAATCCCGCGCCTTTACGTCCGCGATGTCGAAGGAACGGAAACGACCTTCCGAGCCTGTATCCTGCCGCTTGGCCCTTCCGTTCGGATCAGCGCCGTAGCGTTCCTCGAACTCGGCGAAGTGCGCCGCCGTCAACGGTCGGTCTTTTTTCGTGATGCCCGGCACGTTGGATCGCGCGTCGAAAATCCACACCTTCTCGGTCGGCGTTCCCTTTTGCAGAAAGACGACGTTTGCCTTGACGCCCTGGCTGTAAGGCGTGAACGTCCCTCTTGGCAGCCGCAAAACGGTGTGCAGGTTGCAATCCTGCATCACGATTTCGAAAACTTCACCGGCCTTGCCCTCGAAAAGGCAGTTGTCGGGCAGCACGATGGCGGCGCGTCCGCCGGGCTTGAGCGTCTTGACGATGTGCTGCACGAAGTTCAACTGCTTGTTCGACGTTTCGACGGTGAAATCATCACGGTCGGGGGCCTGATTCGCGCCTTTCGTACCGAAGGGCGGATTGCTTAGGATCACCTCGAAGCGGTCGCCCCGGTCGGGTTCGTAAATCGTGTCGCCGATGTGGATTTGCGGCTCCACGCCGTGAAGAAACAGATTCATCAATGCCAGTCGGCGCGGACGGGCCACGAGGTCTTGTCCGTAATAGGTCGCCGTCCTGATTCGCTTCGCGTCGGCCCTTTCAAACGCGCCGCCGGTTTGCTCGATGAGCCATTCATAGGCCACGACGAGAAAGCCACCCGTGCCACACGCCGGATCGCAGATTTTGAAGTCGGACTTCCCTCGCGGGTCGGGCTTCATCACGCGACAGATGGACTGAATCAGGGGTCGCGGCGTGAAGTACTGCCCGGCTCCCTTCTTCCCCTCGCTCGCGGCCTTTTCAAGCAGCCCCTCGAACGCGGCCCCTTTCACGTCCACATCCATCGCCGTCCATTCCTCTTCGTCAATCATCGCAATGAGACGCTTGAGGTTGACCGGATTGTTAAAGCGGGGCTGCGATTGGGCGAAGATGTCGCCGAGCAGCCCCGGCGCTTCGCGGAGCTTTCGGAGCGTGTCGGCGTAGCGGTCGGTCAACGCCGTTCCTGATTCCGCCTTGAGGCTTTCCCAATCGCAGTCGGCGGGGAGTTCAACGCCCCGTTCGTCGGCCATTTTGAGAAACAGCAGAAAGGTGAGTTGTTCGATGTAGTCGCCGTAGTCAACGCCGTCGTGACGAAGCGTATGGCAAAAGCCCCAGAGCTTATTAACGATGTCTGTCATTGGTTGTATCGGAAGGGCGCGGTCTTATGCCGCAATCGCCCGGTTCAGTTCTTCGATCAGTTTTGGGAGTTCCGCGCCGAAAACCCGCTTGACGCGACCGAATCCGCCGCGATTCGTAAAGACGGCCATTGTCTCAAAATCATCGGCATCGAGCGTCAGATTGACCGCCAGATGATCGCGAATGAGCGACAGCCATAGCCGTTGCTCGTCGTTGAGGTCTTTTCCTTCACTGACGATTTCAATCGCGCGGGCAGCCCGTTGCTCCGCCGTCAGCAAGGGTTCGGTCTCGTGGGCGGCGTGCTTCACAGTCGAGATGATGTCTGCCAGCGTATGATGCACTTCCCGGTGCGCCTCGCTGAGTTCCTTTTCCGAAAATTCGTTTTCCTTGAGTTTCAGGCGAAGTTCGGTCAGCGCCTCCGTCCGCCACTCGCGCGGGCGTTCAAGCAGAATCTTCAACGCTGAAATCTCGTCAGCCTTGTCCCGGACGAACCGGGCGAACGCTTCAAGGTAGTCCTCCGGCTTGGCGAATTTCCCGAAGATGCGCCGCGAGGAGACCGAGTCCTCCGCCGCGTACGCGACGACAAACCCCGATTTGGCGCGTTCGTAGTTCAGGAGAAGGTCCTGGAACGCCGGATCGCGCAAAAGTTTCATGGTGGTGGTGAACTCGACTTCAATCAGTTTCGGCAATTTCGTGGCAAACGCGCCGATGTCGCCATCGGGAATGAACCGTGCAAACGCCTCACGCGCGGTGCCGGTCATATCCTTCTCGATACGACGCAACCGCTTGACGAGCAGCTTGACGTGATAGGGGCGATCAACGTTCTGGTAAACGTTTTCCACGACTTTCGGTAGCGGTGTCGGGTCTTTTTGCGGCGGTTCGACGTCGAACTCGGTCGCGTTGCGGAATCGTTGAATGAGCGTCCCGTCGAAACAATCGAAAATCGTGAAGTGCGTCTTGTTGATGTCGTCGCACCGGCGCGTGCCGCGTCCGAGCATCTGTTCCCATAGAATGCGGGATTTCACCTGTCGCAGAAAAACGATGAATTCCAGTTGCGGGAAGTCCACCCCGGTCGAGAGCATATCCACCGAGACCACAATCTTCGGATTCGGACGGTTGCGAAACTCTCGGATGCGGCGAAGCGGGCGGTCAACGTTGGCATTCCCGGTGATCTTCTTCACGAAGTCGTCACCCTGCGCGAAAACCTCGCGACAAATGTTCACGAGCTGGTCGGCGTGTGACCGGTTATTGATGTCATTGTCGGCGAAGATGAGAATCTTCGGGAAGCGTCCCGTTTCTTCTTCGTGACGGTAGGCGTAGTGGGCGATTTCCTCGATGATCTTGCGGTTGCTGTCGGGGGCGGTCAGTTTGTTCTCGATGTCCTCCGCCTTGAACTCGCGTTCGTCTTCAAGGTCATCGTAGGTCTGCACCCCGGTCTCCGGGTCAATCAGGCCGACCGTCTCCCCTTCGCGCAGGAAAACACCGTTCAGGCGAATATCCGAATGCACCACGACGGTTTCCCAGTCGCAAAGGAAACCGTCCGAAACGGCTTGCTGGATGCCGTACCGGTACACCGGCTTTCCGAAAAGCAGGGTCGTATGCGGAGCGGGCGTTGCCGTCAGACCGATTTTCACCGCGTCGAAGTGGTTCAACGTATCTCGCCAGACGCTCGTCTGCTTGGAGGTGTACCCCCGATGGCATTCATCGGCAATGATGAGATCGAAGGCGTGATTCGGGATGGAAAGCCGCTCGGCATCATCCTCGATGTAAAACGGGTCGTTCGGGTCCTGTTCCGCGACGGATTCCGCGCCGAAGAGATTGATAGCCATCCGCTGAATGGTGGAAACATAGACGAACGTATGCACCGAACTCGGATGCGTCAGATACGCCGCCGGCAGGACCTGCGGGTCGAAGGCATCATCGCTCTCAATGTCCTCGCGCCTGAACCGCTGGCTGAAGACTTCATATTCCGTCGTGAATTTTTGTCCGTGCGGCGTCTCGAAAGCATTGAACGTCGTAACCGCCTGCACCGCCAACGACCGCCGGTCCACCAGAAAAAGAATCCGCCGGGCGAACCGCGATTCGAGTAACCGGTGAATCTGGGCGACCGTTAGAAGGGTCTTCCCCGTTCCCGTCGCCATCGCCATCAGGAGTTCACGGCGTCCCCTGAGAAGTTCCCGTTCGACGGCATTGACCGCTTCAACCTGATACGGGCGTAACCGCGTGATCTTGGTCGGTTCGTTCGACTCCATCCACGTCCGGGCCGCGTTCACGTCACAGGCGAAAAACAAATCGAGCGCATCGGCGGAATGAAATCCGCTGACCTGCCGGGAAAGGTTCTCCGGCTGGCGCGCATCCAGAAACCAGACCACCTCCCCGTTTGAAGCGTAGAGGAACGGAACGCCTGGCTTCCCCCATCTTCCGACCGCCAGCGAGGCGGGAATCCCTTCCGCGTATCGTTTCGCCTGTTCCAGGACGTTTTGGGGATTGACGGTCACCTTCTTGGCTTCAAGGATGCCGAGCAGCTTGCCTTTGACAAACAGCGCGTAATCCGCCGGGCCGTTTTCGGTCGGGAATTCTTCAACCGCGTGTCGGTCGAGCGTGGTCAGATCGAGATTATCCCGGTAGGGAATGACCTTCCACGCCGGATCGAGCGCACGAAGCTTCGTATCAATGCGGGTCTTGCGGGTCTGGAATTCAGATTCGGACACTTGCCCCTCGAAAACAAATTTGGATTTGACTCATCTGAAGCCGCACGAGTGCCCATTCAGAACAATCACCTTCTGTTGGTGGTTAAACGTTCCAATGCTTCATCAATGAGGTTGGGTGTATAGCGAACGCTTCTTCGGGCCGCTGCGGCCTTGATGTCTTCTCGGAAATCCGATTCCGAGTAACCGAAGCGCCCCGTGTTGTTTGCTCGAACTTCCCTTGCAATCCGAAGCAGTGCATTGACTTGCTGTTCCCTTCCTTCTTTTACAGGCGCTGTGGTCGCGCTGATCTCCCGGATGAAAAACTTGAACGTATTCGGGTGACTGCTTGCGCGGTCGCGTACTTGGCGCATTGCCTCGGCAATGTCTTCTTCTGATACGTGGCGGACATTCTGATACGCCACGGTGTCAGCTTGTTTCCAAGTGTTTCCCGTTAGTTCCTCATAAAGCTTTTTCACAAAAAGAAAGTGATCTGAATCCTCATCATCTTCCTCCCGCGCGCGCGCGTTTAGATGATGATTTTCTTTAATGTATTTATCTTCATCATCTTTATTGTCCGCCAAAATGACGGCCCTCGCCAAATTGACGCCCTCCGTCGAAATGGCGGCCTCCGTCATTTTGGCGGAGGTAAATTCTCCGGAAGTTGAAGGAAGTTGAACTAGGTAGGTGTTGCCTTTTACCCCCTTCCCGAAATTCGAGCCGAGCCTTTTCACAAGCCCTACTGATTCCAGTTTGGCAATGGCCCGCTCAACCGTCCGGCTTCCTAAATTCAATGATGATGCAAGTTTACCAATACCAACCGTACAATTGTTTGATTGGAATCCGTACGAAAGACGGTAAAGACGCAGGTAAACAAGGCTGGCCGTCGGATCAAGTAAAGGTAAGAGTCCATCCCAAATAAAATTCGGAATACTCGTCTCTCCCCGTTTGAAAGGGACAGATAGGACCTCCGTCATTTTGGCGGCGGTCGCCGTTTTGGCGGGGGGCGTCATTTTGGCGTCCGCCGCCATTGGCGTAGGTGGTTCGGACAAAATGACGGCGGTCGCCGTTTTGGCGTGGGCCGCCATTTTGACGGCCTCCGTCATTTTGGCGGAGGTGGCCTCTTCGGTGCTTTCTTTGACTAGAGGAGTCGATAGCAGCTTTTCCGCTTCACTGCTTCTGCCGAGAAGTTTTCCAAAGACGTTGGAAATCGCGTTCCCCATCTCGGCTGGCGGTGCGCTAAGTTCGAGCCTCAGCGCCGATTTCTTTATTTTCTTTGGCGTGGGTTCGTTTGGCATTGGCGATTACCTCTTTGGCGAGCGAGTAATAGGCGGTAAATCCGGCACAGGTTCGGTTGTAGTCGGCAATTGATTGCCCCGCACTTGAAGCCTCTTCAAGTTTGCTGTTGAGGGGAATCTCGACATTGAAGGCGAGGCTCTCGAAAGTTGAGCGAATCTGTTCCAGTACCTGTTGGTGAATTTTCTTTCTTTGATCGTAAAGCGTCGCCAAGGCCCGCATCGGGAGAACGAATTCTCGAATCTTCATTACCTGATCGACCGTTGCCGCAAGTTTCTGGACCGCTTGCCAGGAAAAGTAGTTCGTGTGGCAGCAGACGAGTATCTCGTCAGCGGCGAACAAGGCGTTCAACGTCAAAACCCCAAGGTTTGGGGGACAATCAATAATGATGAAATCGTAGCTGCTCAGGGCATTGAGATGTGTCCGAAGCCGTGTTTCTCGCGATAAAACTGCCCCGAGGACTACATCCGCATCAGCCATTTCAAGGGTTGAAGGGATGAGGTCGAAATAGGGGTTTATCGTGAGAATAGCCTGCTGAGTCGGAAACTCAGGGTTTTTGAGAAGGTCATAGATGGTATGGGTTTGGCTGAACTCGTTTAACCCCAAGTGCATGGTTGCATTTGCTTGGGGGTCAATATCGACCAACAGTACTTTTTTCCGTTGGTATGCCAGGCAAGCCGCTAGGTTGACGGCCGTAGTTGTTTTACCCACACCGCCTTTCTGATTGGCGATGGCAATAATTGGCATGTAACTTGCGGGACGGGAAAGGGAAGTGCATACTTCCCCCGTCCGCTTCCTTTCCGGGAATTGGAATGAAAAACAGTTGCCCCGCGATTCTTCACCAATCGCGGGGCTTTCATTTTGCGCTGGGAAAATCTTTGTTGCAACACAAAGAATTCCCCCGACCACAAGCTAAATTGAGCCTTTCAAAACAACTTCATCTCCAAGTCGGGGAGGTTCACTCCCGGCTTTGTCCAGAACTTTCCAGAACGCCGAAAGATCTCCTTTTCCCGACCGTTCTCTGAAATAGGATTCCGTCCGGAGAGCCGCCAGTTTTTCGGCAACCGCCATCGCGATAAACTGATTCATCGAGGTGCCTTCCGCCTGAACCACCTGGCGAAGTTCATCCATCAGGGAGGCCGGAAGGCGAAGCGCGTAGTTGTTCGTCATTGAAGACTCCGCAAAAACTCCGCCGGGAGCAGGACCTGAATTCCGAATCGCTGAGCGGCGGGAAGAAAATGTTTCCGATTGAAAGTGATGATCCGCTCGGCACGGCCGTTGACGGCGGCTTCAAGAATCATTTCGTCATTGGGGTCGCGCAGTTGCGGTCGCCACAGAAAATACGGCGTTACGGGCTGAATCATCTTTGCCAGACCGTTGAGGAAGATATCAATCTCTTCTTCGGTCAATCTTGCGGCGGTGAGATGTTCCGGGCGTTTGAGAACGGCCTCATATTCGAGAAACATTCCAACGCTCGCAACCGCGAAGAACTCGCCTGTTCCCAAACGGCGAATCAGTTCGCGGGATGCCCCTGTCGGGCTTCGCAACGCGGCAACCAGCACATCCGTGTCTAGTGCAGCATTCATATTGCCGACAGTATTATGGTTGATTGATTGTGTCGAGAAGTTTCCGTGTCGAAATCAGCCGATAATGAGGCCATCGGTCCCGGAGGGAGTGGCCATCTTCGGCAAACGGACAAAAGAAGGGAAGGGAAAATTACTTCTGGGGCTGGCTCGGCTTCACGTTCGGCTGAATCGGCTTGAGGTTCGGGTCGGTGCCGTTGTGGGTGATCGGGGCCTCGGAGGGAAGAACCGTGATGGTCGGCTTGCCGTTCGGAACGGGCGTCCCTTCCGGCACACCCCGGACTTCCTCGGCCTGAGTGCGGGCGATTTCCTCGGACTCGCGCGCCATCGCGAGCGGATCGTTGGCGGCGACCTCGACGATGCCCGCGCCGCCGTCCGGGAAGGTCTCCGCGCCGGCTTCGACCGCCGGTTCGGTCGGGATGACTTCCGCGACCATCTCGGTCGGCGCATCCGATTCCATCCAGACGTGAACCCATTCCGCGCCGAACTTCATCTTTCCGACATAGGCAAACTTGGTGTCGGTCGTGAATTCGCGCGAGTGCCAGAGTTTGGCGTTCGAGCCATCGGCCTGCGCGACCAGCCCGACGAATTCGAACGCCACCGTCGCGGAAACCGGACGGGTATTCGTGAAGTTGGCGAGGCCGAAATCCGAGGTCTTCACCCGCGCCGTCGTCGCGGTGACGGTTTTGGGAGTGTTCGATTTCTTGACGGTGCGCTTTGTGTGCCGGACATGACGGCGATGATGACGCCGAACCTTCCGGGTACGCTTCTTCATGGTGCGCTTGGCGGCAATCGTCCTGACCCCCTTGGCGGGGGCTTCCTTGGCGAAGGATTCAACGTTGAACCCGAAGAGGAAGGCGACGGCGACGATGGCGGCAATGATGAAGCGATGCATGTGACGGTGACCTCGGCGGTGATTTCCGCCTTTCTTCTAAACAAGTCCCGTGCCGAAGCGTCCGAAAAGCCTTTCGGTCGTCGCCTTGAACTTTAAGCCATTTAAAAAGAATGGCTTGTGGAGATTGTAAAAAGGTTTGACGGTTGCTTCCCGGCCCTCCGAAACGGAATCCGAACTGTCAGTTGTAAAATCCCGGAACGGTTTCCGGGCGTCCGCTTCCTGAACGACATCCTTCAATTCGGTTTCAGGTCCGCGCTTTCGATCCACCGCCAATTGGCTTGACGCCGGTGGTGACTTTTGACGGCGCGGACTTTTTGGCGTTTGTTGCGCGTGGCCGCCGGATGGGGTGAAGCAGCGGGCTGTCCGCCGGGAGCGGGACGACGGAGGGCAGATGGAGTGTCCACTTGCCGCGCGGATTGAAGTTGCGTCCGTCTTCCTGCGAGAACCAGTCGGTCTTGGATTTCCAGAACCGCCGCTTGTCGTAAACGATCTCGTCGAGGACGACGGTGCGTTCGACGCGGCCCTTCACGGGGTGGAGGGAATAGATGACGCCGCTGAATTTCATGGAATGACCGGACGGGTGAAAAGCGAGTACCTGGCTGAGAAGGCGGAAGCTCCGGCGGCATTGTGCCCGATGCGTGTTTCGCGGGCGAGTCATCCCCCTCTGTTCGAGACGGAAAAACAGACACCCCGCCGGCAAACGCACTGACCTCATGGAAATGGCCTCCGACCTGACCATCGAGCCGGAGAACATTTCCCGATCCCGAAAACTGAAATCCCTCTGAACGGACTATCCCGCCCGGAGGGAAAGCCGTGTCCGAAAATCGGTCGGGGCTGCCCTTCCAGGCAAACAAAAAAGAAGGGGTGGCTACGCTTCCTGGTCTTCCGGCGAAGGGGCGAAGGTCTCGTCGGTCTTTTCAAAGAGGTCAAGGAAATCGACCCCCAGGACGCGGGCGATTTCCGAGATGGCGTCGAGCGAGACGTTGCGGGTCTGGTTGTACCAGTACCTGCGGACCATGCGGATTTCGAGTTTGGCCTCTCGCGAGAGGGTCGAGATGTTGAAGCCGCGCGGGACGGCGAGTTCCTGCACCTTGAGTCTGACCATGACGCCTCCGATGAACGAAAAGGGCAATCATAGCAGACCGGAAAAGAGTACTTGCGATTCATATGTGTTCTGGCTACGTTTTTATGTATACAGAAATTGTATACAAAGAATACAAAAAAAGGAAAGGAACACATCAATGGATCTCATGAACTATGACATCGGGGGCCTTGCCCCAGCGTTGCGACCGCGCCTGAACCGGGTTGCCGGGAAAGGAGCGGTGTATGAGTGACCACACGACGCATTTCGAGTTGTCGGCGTTTCCGGGAGCGCTGTTCCGGTGGTACGGACGGCTGCGTGGAAAGCCCTTGCAGCGGTTGCGACGCTTTGTCCACGCGCGCGACAAGGGCAAGTGCCGGGACTGCGGTCGGAAGCTGTCGTTTCGCAAGTTCCATTGTCATCACGTTCTGGAAGTGAGCCAGGGCGGGACGAACCATCCGACGAATCTGGTGACGCTCTGTCGGGCGTGCCATGAAAAAAAACATCCCCACCCGCGAAGCGCGACCGAACGGGTTTCGCCGGGGTCGGGAGAAAACGAAAGGAACGATCATGAAACTGGGAAGATTTGAACGGGCGCTGCGCCGGGCGCGGCCCTTTGTCCACAATCCGGGCAATTGGGCGGACGCGGCGAACATCGGGAAACGGTTTCGGGTGCTCCGGCACGAAGGGCGACCGGAACTGGTCGGAATGGAAGGGGTCTGCGAGCTGCCCCTCCAGAACCAGATGCTTCATCTGAGATTCGAGAACGACGCGGGCAAACCGTTCGACGCGGCGATTGCGCTCGCCGATCTGGTTGAAATCCAGCCCTGAACTTCCACGCCAACCCGGCCCGAACGTCATCGCGACGTTCGGGCCGTTCTGATTGAGACACCCTCGATATTTGAACGGCGGCTTCCGCGACCGGATTTCGTTCCCGACCGGCCCATTTCGCGGCGCATTCTTTTCGTTAAGATTCCCGAAATCGGGAATACACCGGAAGATTCCCGATTCCGGGAATCTTAACGCGCCGCGGTTGCGTGATGAGAAATACTGGAAATTCTTTCCTTACAACATTTTGCGAAAAAATGTCGGCCGTCGGAAAGTCTGGCACGCGAGTTGTTTTTAGTCCGGATGTCGCGCCACCGCGTCAACGGGTGTCGAGGACCTGACGCCAGTCAAGTTGAAGCCGATCCGGTCCGCCATCCACCGGATGATTGGAAAACCGGGCGACGACTTCGAGGGCGTTCGGCAGGTCCAGCCGGAGCAATTCGGTCAGATTGCCGGCCTTGATCAGTGACCGGAGGTAGGCGTTCACGACCAGAAAGACAAACTGACGGGGAAGCTCCGGCGTGGCCGGCGAGACCGTCGTCACGGACACGATTTCCTTTTTGACGGCGTTCCAGGTTCCGGCCCGCAGCCGATGAATCGCTTCGAGGCGTTCGACGACCATCCGGACCGGAAGGCGATAGAGGTCGGCGAGGCCGCACACCAGACCCACCGTCATCTGTCCGGATGCCGCGCGAAGCAGCCGGTTGAAGCGGCGACTCAGTCCGTCGGCGGGCATCAGAAAGGCGGCGGCGAAGGCGCGCAGAAACCGGTCGTCCGGATCGGCGGGGAGACCCTGTTCGGCCTGAACGGTGTAGCGGGTTTGCAGCAGATGACCGAGCGAGTATCCGAGCGACTGGTTCCGGGCCTCCGGCGACAACCCGGCGTTGACCGCGATCCAGTCGCCCAGCCGGTCGCCGGCGGCAAATCCCCCGGAGACGGACGCGGGCATCGGGAGCAGGCAGACCCGGACGCCGACCTCTGACTCCAGCACGCCGCGCGGGTCGGACAGGGGACCGTCGCCAAGGCCGAGCCGGGTCCGTTCGGCGGTCGCGATTTCCTCGGCGATGTGGACGCTCGGAACGCCCGGAGTGAACTGATAGCGCGGAATCTCCGGGCGCGGCATTCGCAGCCCGGAGCGGTTCTCCAGGGAAAGGAAGTCGCGGGCAATCTGGGTGAGTTCGGCGGCGGCGGCCAGCAGTTCGGCGGATTCCTCCGAGGACGAGGTCTCGTCGGTCCCGTCGAAGGAACGGAATGCCACGGCGAAGGACAGATCGGGATTGGGGTCGGAGCTGAATGACTCGGGGGTGACTTCGTAGAGTTCGAGAAACGCGCGCAGCTCGGATTCCGAAACCCGGCGCAGGCCCTTCTCGATATTGACGAGCGTCGTGCGCACCATCCGCATCCGGTTGGCCACGGCCTGTTGTGTGAGACGGCGCAATTCGCGCGCTTGCCGAAGTCGCTGGCCGAGCGCCTGTGGATCGGCCAAAAGCGGAGTGAGATTTTCCATGTCGTCCTTCTTACAGGGAGGGGGGAACGGACTTCAAGTGTCCGTTCTCAACGAGGAATCGGTGTTGCGGATTCAGTGACAAAGTCATATTATTATGCAATAAAAAATTGTATTGTCATTTCTGGATTTTTCTTTTATTTTCTTACTGTTGGTAATTCTGGTGGGAAAACGGAAGGATGCTTCGCATCTGAGAATGACGAACGACACGTCACCCCTCTGGAGCGAATACGTTGATTACAAAATGTAATCTTTGTAAGCGCTCCATTTATTAGGTTTATGAATTACGACGTAAACAATGAAAACGCCGGAAAGAAAGGAAAAGACGCATGAAAAAGACCAGGATGACTCGCATGGTCTCGTTCCGCGTCTCCGACGAGCAGTTCGCGGCCCTGGCCACGATGGCCGAAGCCGCCGGGGTGCCGGTCGCCGACTGGTGCCGGGACACGGTGCTCGCCGCCGCCAAAAATGACTACGGCCTGACGCCCAATGAGCAGGTGATTTTCGAAGAAGTCGCTCGCTTGCGGTATCTGGTCGGACTGGGGTTCGGGCTCATTGCGGACAGCCGGATGACCCGCGAGGAACTGGATAAGGTCCGCAGGGATGCCGAGGAGCAGGGTGGATACATCGCCAAAAAAATCCTCGCCCGTCGCCGGTCCACTCCCTGATCACCACGGGACGAGCTATCGCCCCAAGTGAAAACAACTTCTCACGGAAAGGTATGACCCTATGAAGAATGAACTTTTCGACCAGGAAAGCCGTGTGCTGGCCACCTACTCAAAGCCAATTTTCGTGGGCACGCTGATGGTCATGCTGCCGCTCGCCATCGCCGCCGGTCTCCTTGTCTGGAACTGCGTAACCCGACCGGGCATGACGCCGCTCCAGCGACTGTACCTCTCGGAGTTCCGACATAGCGCTTTGAGTCCGGGACGATTCATTAACTCGCAATCCGCTTCCAGCTACCTGCTTCTCATGCGCGATGAAGTGGTCTCAAAGTCCAGGGAGACGACCACCTATCTTTGCGTGGATGAAGATGTCTTCCCAAAACTTTCGCCCGAGGGCGGTCTCGTTCGGGGCGCGGATGGCAACCCCATTTTCTTCATTCGCGTTGATCACAAGCAGAAGACGTTTCGCTGGGATAGGAAGAATCTGTCCGACAAATGGATGAACGACTGGTTCGCCCGGCGGATTTATGGTGTTGAAAGTTTTTGGGAGATTTTTTTCCCGTCGGTTGGGACTGGGGTCGGCACGTTTTTTTTCGGTTTGCTATCTGTGAATTTTGGCGTGCGGTCTGTAATGCGACGGCGGATTCGCCGCCGACTCGCGGGCAAGCACCTCCGGGGAACCCGTCTGCTGCGACCGCGCGAGTACGCCCGCCAGTTCGCGATGGCGGATGGCGTTGGAGTGATGGCGCGTGATCCGCGACCGGATGACCGGGCGCTCCCGGTTATTCTTGCGGAACGGGTTTGGAACCGGTTCACGGACCAGGACGACCAGGTCCGGATTGCCATCGAGAAAAGCCGCGAATCACTGGGCAAGCTTCTCCTTGGCGACCCCGGAACGGGCAAGTCCCAGGTCATACACCGGGACATCGCCTTCGTTCGCGGGCGGCCGCTTGCGCCGGCGGGCATCTGCTACGACCCGGCGGGCGAGTTTGTGGCGGCACACTTCCAACTGGGAGACATCGTGCTTAATCCCCTGGACGAGCGGTGCCCGGCGTGGTCGCCGATCAACGAATTGCGCGATGGCTCATTCGCCGAGGATCTTGATCTCGTCGCCGAGAGCTTCTTTCCGATTCCCGAAACCGGGAATGAAAACACCAGGTTCTTCATCCGTGCCGCGAAGAGCATTTTTAAGTTGATGCTTGCGGAACGGCCATCGCTTGAAACGTTGCTCAGTTGGATTGGTGATGCGGAAGCCATCAACCAACTTGTCGCCGGAACCGAGTTCGCTCATTTGATCGACGCGCGGGCAGGCGCGCAGCGGGGGGCGGTGCTGGCGACACTCTCGCAGGTGGGGGAGTCCCTCCGGCTGCTTTCTTCTCCGACCGGGAATGAAGAACCCTTCTCTCTGACTCAATGGGCGGAGCGACGCGAGGGCTGGATCTTCCTGACGGCCACCCACGATGTTCGCGAGGCCATCCGCCCGCTCCATGCCGCGTTTTTCAACATTTTCATGGCGCGGCTTTTGAGCGTGGCGCCTGAATTCGGTCAATCGCGTCCGTGCTGGTTCATTATGGATGAGTTTCACTCACTTCGGTTCCTTCCTCGAATGACCACCTTCCGCGCCGAGGCGCGCAAATATGGCATCGCCAGCGTTTTGGGTACCCAAAACCGGATGCAGGTCAGAGAGCATTACGGAGAAGGCGCGGAGGCAATGCTCTCGGCGCCGGCCCTGAAAATCTTCTTCCGTACCAATGAAGCCGAGAGCGCCCGGTGGATGTCGGACTGCATTGGCGAAGAAGAACGTGATGTCCCCCGCGTCACGCTCTCGGACCCGATCAATTCCGCGAACGGAAAACGATCCTTGAGCTTTACGAATGCGGTCGAGCGACGCTCCGTTGTGAGCAAGGAGGAAATTATGAACCTGCCCAATCTCCACGGGTACTGGCGCGATCAGGATGTGGTCGTGCCCTTCAAAATCGATCCCGTCCGGTGGACGACCGTCGCGCCGGCATTCGTTCCGCGAAAATCGTCGCCACCTCCGTCCAAACTTCTCCTTTCAACATCGCCCGCGCCGGAAACCTCGGCGATCCCGGTAACGATGGTGACCGTTTCTCAACCCTCCGATCCATGGATTGACGACAACGGCATCGACCCCCGGTTCTGATCCGAGAAAAGAGAGAGGTGATCATCATGTATACGATGAGCAAAGCCATGTCCGCCGCCCAGGTCGAGTCGTATTACGAACAGGAATATGTCGCCGACATGGGGATCGAGCGCGACCAGGCCGCGCCATCGGGTCGGTGGGCCGGACAGCTCGCCGAGGAGTGGGGCCTCTCGGGGCCGGTTGATCGGGAAACCTTCGACCGGCTCTGCGAGGGCCTCCACCCGGAGACCGGCGAGGAACTCGTCGCTCATGTAAAAGAGAAGACCTACCTGAACGCCTTCGGCGAGGAAGTCACGAGCCTCGCCCACCGGGCCGCCTTCGATGCGACGGTCAGCGCGCCGAAATCGGTGTCGCTGGCCGCGCTCGTCGGTGGTGATGAACGCGTCCTTCAGGCGCATCGCGAGAGCGTCGATGCGTCGTTGAAAGTCTTCGAGGAGTTTACCCAGGCCCGTTTCGGCGGCCACACCCCGGCGGAGACGACCGGGAAATTCATCGCGGCGCAATTCGAGCATGCCTTCGCCCGTCCGGACGCCGCCGGGTACGCCGCGCCGCAACTGCACACGCACGTCGTCATCATGAATATGACGGAAACCGCGACCGGGCAGGTTCGCCCCCTTCAACCCATCGAGTTGTACCGGAGTCAGCGACTGGCCACGGCCGTCTACCGGGCCGAACTCGCCGACCGGTTGCGCGGCCTCGGCTACGAACTGGTGATCGACCGGAAAACCGGCGCGCCCGAAATCAAGGGGTTCAGCCGCGAACACCTCGCCGCCCAGAGTCCCCGGTCGGCGGAAGTGCGCCGCGGCGCCGAGGACCTGAAACTTCGCCTCGAACGGGAAGGCGCAACCGTCTCCGACGGCGCGGGCCTGCGACAGGCCGCCGCCCGCCGCGACCGCGTGGGGAAAGACTTCGATGTGGACGAGATGCGTCGCCACGCCGGGGAACTCGACGCCCGGTTCGGCCACGAATCAAGGCGGGTCGTCGCCGAGGCCCTCGAACGCGGAGGTCTCGACCTGTCGCCGGAAGAGAAAGTACGTCGCGCCCGCGAGGCCGTCACCTTCGCCCGCGATCACAGCCTCGAACGGGAAGCCGTCGTGGACCGGCGCTCGATGCTGACCGAGGCCCTGCGCCGGGGGCAGGGAATGACGGATTTCGAGTCGGTCAGCCGGGAACTCGCCGCCCGTGAAGAAAGCGGGGAATTCGTCGGCGTCTACCGGGAAGGAAAGGGTCATCGGGTCACGACCGACCGGACGCTCCGGATGGAACGGGACAATATCGACATCGTCCGCCGGGGCCGTGACGCGGTCGAGCCGCTCCTCGATCCGGCGACCTCCGCCCGGAAACTCGACGCGGTGGCCGACCGGTACGCCCTGAACGCCGGGCAGCGCGAAGCCCTGCGCGATCTCGCGACCTTCTCCGACCGGATCGTCGGCCTTCAGGGCGGTGCCGGAACAGGGAAGACGACCGCCCTTCGCGCCTTTCATGAATTGGCGAAGGGGGGCGGCTTCGAAGTTCAGGGTCTGGCCCCGACGACGCGGGCGGCCCAGTCCCTCGCCGAAAGCGGCATTCCTTCGGGGACGCTCCAGAAATTTCTGGCCGCGCGGACCGGCGAGGCGACGGGCGCGCGGCTGTTCGTCCTCGATGAAAGTTCACTTGCCGGGACGCGCGCCCTCAACCGGTTCTTCGCGAAGCTGCGCCCCGAGGACCGGGTTCTCTTCGTCGGCGATGTCCGCCAGCATCAGGCGGTCGAGGCCGGATCGCCCTTCGAGTTGTTTCAGCGCAACGGTCTGCGGACGGCGCGGCTGGCCGAAATCGTCCGCCAGCGTGACCCGCGTCTGAAATCCGTTGTCGAGAACCTGGCCGAACGGCGCACGGGTGAGGCGATGAAAATGCTGCGCGAGGACGGACGAATTGTCGAGATTGTCGATCCGGCGAAGCGTCACGCGGCGGTGGCCGCCGAGTACTGCCGCGCGCCGGAAGACACGCTCGTCGTTTCGCCCGGAAACAAGGAGCGGCGGGAGCTGAACCGGCTGATTCATGAACGACTGCAAACCGAAAGCCGGATCGCGAAAGATTCCCGAACCCTGCGGGTACTTCTGCCGCGACAGGAGATGACCGGAGCGGAGCGGGAAGTCGCCGCGTCGTACAAGCCGGGCGAGGACGTGATCCGCTTCAACCGGGCAAGCAGGGTTTTTGATGTTCAGGCCGGAGACTACGCGCGGGTGACCGAGGTCAACGGTCGGGAAAATCTGCTGACCGTCGAGCGGACGAACGGGGAAACGCTGACCTACAACCCGACCCGGCTGTCGGGGGTGAGCGTCTATCGAGAGGAAGAACGGGAGTTCTCCGTCGGCGAGCGTCTCCAGTTTCGGGCGCCACAGTCGGAAATGCGGGTGGCGAACGGCGAATTCGGCACGCTCGCCCGGCTCGACGACAACACCCTCGGCATCAAGCTCGACGAGGGACGCTACCTGAAGCTCGACGCGGCGGGACCGCTTCATCTCGACTATGGCTACGCGGTGACGAGCTTCTCGTCGCAGGGGACGACCGTCGGGCGCGTCCTCGTCGAAATCGACGCCTCGAAATCCGCCCAACTCGTCAACGACCGGCTTGGATATGTCGCCGTTTCCCGCGCCCGCGACGAGGCCGTCGTCTTTACCAACGACGCCGACCGGCTCGAAAAATCCCTCGACCGCTCGCTGTCGAAGGAAAACGCCGTCGATGCGTTCGGAATGACGCGGGATGTGTCGGCGGGGAAGGGCATCGAAAGCGCCGTCGTGGCGCAGGTTGAGCAGGCCGCCGAGGCGGAACTGGCGGAAGCGTCACTCGAAAGAACCGTCATTTCGGTTGGAATCGCTCTTGTGTGATCCGGCGTCGGGATTCCGAAAGCGTCGGTTGGCTGATCGGTCCGGACTGTTCTTGTGAAGAAGCAGCCCCAATTCATGCAGGCAGTTACGGACCGGATCGCGGTCCGGTGGGGCAGAGTTCCGGGCAGGATGTATTCTCTCGGGCGTCCATTCGGATGGTTGCGACGTGAAGGCTGGAGGAAAAAGACGTCCGTATTCCGCCTGGATCGCGATTGAACCGGAAGGACCGGGCCACAAAATCACCATTAGATATTCCGACAAAGTGGCAAAATCAGCAATTTTTCTTCAATAGAATCAATGGGTTAGAAGCCGTCGAAACGACTTTGTCGGAATATTTATTTAAGATTCCCGTTTTCGGAAATCTTAAATAAGAGTTTCGATTTCGGGAATCTTATCCGTAGTTTCGTCCTTTTCATCGGCTTTGTGGATAAGTTGCAGTTGGCAAAATCGGGACAGCGTCGGGCGTGTTCCCGGCGTCGATGAAAGTCCCAGTCGTCATTCCAGTCGCCGTTGAGGAGAATGGCGCGCAAATCGAGCCTGACCTGTGCGCCGGAGACGGACCACCGCATGCCGGCGACTTCCATGCGCGTCACGACGAGTTGCTTGCAGGCCGACTCGACGCCGTCTCAACCATGCGGGGAAAGGCTTCGATGTGGACGAGATACGTCGCCGCCCATAGAAGGCGGGGAATTCGTCGGTCTACCGGGAAGGAAAAGGCCACCGGGTCACAACCGACCGGTCATCGAGATTACCGAATTGCCGGACTCACGGGGTTCTTTTCTTTCGTTTTCCCGTGAGCGTCAGTGGGTTGCCGTCGAGCCGGGCCTTGACCTCGGCAAAAGGGGGGATGGCGGTCTGGATGACGCGGCCGTAAATCTTCTTCTCGGCCTTTTGACGAAATTCGACGGCTTTCAGAAACGCGCCCTCCTCGCCGTACTTCGCGATGGAAAAGCACGTCTTTCCGAGGGTGTTCGGCTCCGGACTCCAAGTGACTTCAAAGACCGCCCCGCCGTCCTTCAGTTTTGCCGACCGGATCGTGCGTTGGACGCCGATGACGCCGGTGGTATTCCGGCTGTTGGAAACGACGACGAGCCGGTCCGTACGGGGTTTGCCGAGTTGTTTTTCGAGATCGTTCCGATGCTTGACGGCTTTTTTGAGCGCTTTCTCCTTGCCGCCGTTGGACAGGTCGCTGAAGAACTTCGCGTGGATCTTTCGTTCAAAGCAGACCCGCACAAACCATCCGTGCGTGTGTTTGCCTTCGTGGTCGATGCGACTGATTCCCTTATGGCCACTGGAGGCTTTGGGCATTGGTAAGTACTCCGGATGAAAGAGTGCGTCCGCTCGCGTGGGATCGAGCATCGGGGCTTGACGGGTACAGGACGGAGGATGAAATTTCCCAACAATATCAGATTTGCTTGGGGGGTAGCGTGGATTTGTCCGGATGGTCTCGCGACCTGGTGGTGATGCTGGTTGGTAGTTGGGTAAGTGATTGAGCATCGACCGGTCTTCAGGTCGGGTCAGCGGGACCGACAGGGGAGTTGGAGTGATTCCGGACGCGAGTGGCTATGAGTCCGGCGGTGCCAGGAGAAAACTTGACCCGTTGGACGTGTTGGCTCGGGTCGGGAGGCCAGGTGAGATCGGAGGGGGCGTAAGGGAGAGGTTACGGTTGGCTGGGTCGTCAGTCTGGATCGCGCAGGATGGGCAGTCTCCAGGTCCTACGACAGGCGGGGAACCCGTCCGAGCTTCCCTGATCTCCACCACGTTACTTCACTAAAGGTCGGTCAAGGAGGCTCGTGGTTTCTTCCGGTCGGGCGCTGAGTGAAGAGCGATCAGATACCCGAAGGTGGTTGTAGCCGGTGTTGGTCTCACGCAAAAAACGGCCCTGGTCCTCTGTAAACATCCCTGGCTCCCATGTCCGACACATTACGCACTGATTTTTGTGTAATCGCTTCAAGCCGAATAAAATCAGCGTGTTGACGGAAAATCGACGGCTTTGAGACCGGCTTAACATAGAAATGGGTATTCGGGTTGGTCGAAACCGCAAAAAAACGCCGCACAATGATCCGGTTGCCTTGGCGGAGAACCGGTGTTGGCCGGTACCGGCTGCAACCGGTTCAGGGGGAGGCGAGGCGGTCGATCCGCTGGCTGAGACTTGGGTCGGACTGTTCCATCCGGGACGTTGGCGCTGGTCGGCGTATTTCATCTGAAACCTTGGTTGTTCGGAAATTCCAGGGCGAATGCCGAACGGCTGAAGTTCGTGCCCTCAATCAAAGCAATGGCGAGCCGAAAACGGTAACCGGGGGCGGTTTCGTACCTTGGGTACGAAGTTACTCAAATCGTTTGAGAAGAGTGAGTTGCGGCTGCTTTGTACGCGCGGGGATAGCGTCACGACAGGATATTCCAGACCGTCAAAAGGGAAGCGGAGAATCTCGACTCCATTCTCGGCGAGGCAGGGGAAGATGGCTGTTTTGCGCGCCATTGAAGTAGCCAGAGGATGACGCCGGCCAATTTCCACCGGCATGAGCTTCAGCCGCCAACCCGCCTTCAAAATCAGGTGATTGCCGGAAAACCAAAACGGCCCGAACGTCGCATGGACATTCAGGCCGTTTGAAGTGAAAGCCGACGAAGGCTTCAGGCGGTCGCCTGCTTGAACGCGGCCTCGAAGTCACCCAGCGACTTGGCGGTCAGGGCGGAGGCAAGCAGGTTGGTCAGGACAAGGTCGTCGGTGGTGGAAAAAAGTTTCCTGCGAAGCCGGGCATTCAGTTTGCCGAACCGGTTTTCGAGAATGAACTGAATCGACTCGGCTTTCCCTTCGGTTTTTCCTTCGGCCTTGCCAATGGCGCGGCCTTTGGCGATTCCGACGCGTTCGACACTTGAAACGTAAGGCATGTTGCGTCCTCCGACGAACCGTTTGAGGTCGTCCAGAAATTCGGTCTCCTGATTTTCGGGCAAAGCCAGCAGCCAGTCAATGACGCGGAAGAGCCGCCGGACCTGGGCGATGGAAAGGTTTCGGTCGTAGAGGCCGCGAACGATCCGGGACTTCCATCTCAGCCGTGACTCGGGGTCGCCCTTGGTTTGCTGCGTTTTCAGGTGGGCGAGGATGATCGGAGCAAAGAGATTGGGTGATGTTTCAAGTTCGGCTTCGTCGAGGTCGATGAGTTTGGCGGTCAGAAAATCGTAGCGCAGGCCCGCGCCGAAATTCTGGAAGCCGAACGAGGTTGGTCGCCAGGTGTCCGACTGGTCGGCGAGGATGGCGATGCCGACGACTTCCTTGTCGTACTGGCCGTAAATGGCGGCGCCGTAGCGGAACATCCGTTTGGGGAAGTCGGACTGGGGACTGCCCTGAGCCTCGATGTGGATGAGAATCCAGGGGGTCGCCCCGGAGCGCAGCCGGACCTGAATGAGTTTGTCGGCCGCCAGCTTGCCGGCGGCGGCGGCGGCGGAGATTTTCTCGAAGTCCTTGTCTTTTGGTTCGGGAGGGACGGACCAGTCGATGCCGTCGTGGACTTCGGGGAAGAGAAGTTCGAGAAATTCCTGAAAGAAATCGCGCAGGGCTTCTTTCCAGGGACCGTCAAATTCGTCGGCGGGTTGGGTGGTTGGCATTCGTGGGAGAAGTGTTCAAGGAGATTTTTGGCGAGTCTACCGGTCGGGGCGTCCCTTTGCCAGATGGTCATGGACTTGAAACGGCGGGGATTCCCTGGCTTGCGGCGGCGACGGAGATTCCCGTGGAACATTCCTCCGGTGGGCAATCGGCGAAGTTGCCGCCTCGGCTGGATGCGGCCCGCCTCCCGGCCCGCCTGACGAAACAAGGCCCTTCCTGGTTGCGCCTTTCTCTGTGTCCGATAAGGCGGGGTTCTGTTTCGCGCCCGATCACGGCACGTGTAACTGAACCCAAAGATCAGCCACTTTGGCAAGGGTATGGTCCCAATTTGGCTGGAAAATCTCAGCCTGATAGTTGATTCCGACCATGATTCCTTTCGAAAATAGTCACTCGTGCTGAAATTTCCGGAATTTTGTTCATCAATCAGTGCTGCGGAGGAATTTTCTGTGGCCAACCTTTGGGTGCATTTGGTACTCGCGGCAAACCTTTGGTCACAAGGATCAGGAAAATCCAGCTAAAAATGCCGCTGTGTTGATGAAAACGGCAAACCTATGGTCCTAAACGCGGCAAACCTTTGGGTTCAGTTACACGAAATCCCAATCGGAATAAATTCCTACCTGACGAAGTTCTCGCATAAGCGTTCCCGATCCCCCCAGGTTCCACCGCGTAACCCGAACGTTGCAACACCGAAACCCGGTGGTAAAACGTTTGGCGTTTTTCCGGCGAAATTCCGGCCTGAATGCCCCAAACGTGAGGAAGCGTACGGTTGAGGGGGGGGTAAAAGCCTATCTTCGCGCCGCTCTTTCTCCAACACCCAACAGTTTCGCCTCCTGACGGTCTCCACGGAATTCCCTCACATGGCCCTTTCCATATTCCGCTCCCGCGCGTTCGCCCGCGCCGTCGTCATGACGCTCGTCGCCGTCCTCGGCGTCGGCGCGTTCGCCCAGTTCGGCGGCAAGCCCGCGCGCGCGTTTCTTGGACGATTTGTCCCCGCGCTTGCCCCGCCTCCCCCGCAAGGACCTTCCGCGACGCTCGACAAGGAATACGTCTACGCCGGCGGTCGCATGCTCGCCATCGAGGAGGGCGGCGGCGGATTTTCCGGGCTACACGCCCTGACCGTCTGGCGTCCGTCAAACTTCCAGTGGCGCTCGATGGACATTTCGGTCGAGCCGAACCAATTGACCACAACCACGCTCGGACAATCGGGCGACATTCCGGTGGCGGGTGACTTCGATGGAGATACGAAGGCTGACGCTGTCGTTTTCCGTCCTTCCAACGGGCAGTGGATCGTACGGCGTTCATCTGACGACGTAACACAGGCGCCGTTTACCCTCGGCGGACAGTCGGGTGACATTCCCGTGACGGGGGACTTTGACGGGGACG
>JBDRAL010000083.1:0-141332 GCA_039793685.1 Blastocatellia bacterium NZW_1522 | reverse complement strand
AAGGTCGCGACGATGTCCGCCAGCCCGCTGGTGCCGGGCGCGACGACGTCCCGCGCGATCCGGTCGGCGTCGAACACATGCGCGCCGAGTTCACGCAACACACTCGATACAAACGATTTCCCGACGGCGATTCCGCCGGTCAAGCCAACGGTCAACATAAAAAAGTCTGGAGTCTGGAGTCGAGAGTCTGGAGTCAGGAAGACAGTCAAAAGTCTGGAGCCGAGCGTCTTGAGTCCGGGGGGTTCCTGCGTGCCGAAATCCCCAATGTACTGATTGTTTTGACTCCAGACTCGCGACTCCGGACTCCAGACTTCATTTTACAGTCCGAACGCCTTCAGCACTTCGTCGCTGTGGGCTTCGACGTTGGGCTTGTTGATGATCTGGACAAGTTTTCCTTCTTCGTCGATGAGGAAGGTCCAGCGGGAGACGCCCATGTACTTGTTGCCGTTCCACTCCTGCTCGCCGTAGACGCCGTAGGCTTCCGCGACCGAGTGGTCGGTATCAGCCAGCAGCGTAAAGGGCAGACCATACTTTTGAGCGAACGCCTGATGGGATTCCTCGTTATCGAGCGAGACGCCGAGAACGACGATGCCTTTTTCCTGATATTCGTCGTGTGCGTCCCGGAAACTGCACGCCTGTTTGGTGCAACCTGGCGTATCGTCTTTCGGATAGAAATAGAGTACGACTTTTTTGCCGCGATACTGCGACAACGTCACGGGATTTCCGTGACCGTCCTTGGTGGTGAAGTCCGGCGCGAGTTCTCCGACGGTTGGCATGCGATCCTCCGCGAGGGGTGAATTTGAAAAAGCGCCGAAGCCTACTCCTGATTCCCGGTTTTCGAAAGGTAAGTGACCCGCAACGGGTGTTTCCCGGCAGCGCAACGTGGGGGAACAAGTGTAACTATTTGTGAGATAAGAAGTTATGCGGAAAATTTGCAGCGTCTGCAAGATTTTGTACCACGCGCACCACGAACGGTGTTTCGCCCATGGGGCGACCCTCGAACCGTTCCTGCTGGATTTCAAGTATGAAGTTCTGGAAGAACTCGGCGAGGGCGGGTTCGGGCGGGTGTTCAAAGTCAGAAACGTTCACACCAACAAAATCTGGGCGGTCAAGATCATGGTGCTGGACTCCGAGTGGCAGATCGAGGAGCGCACCGAACGGTTTTTGCGTGAAGCGCGTTTGTGCAGCCGGATGGCCCACGAAAACGTGATTCAGATGATCGACTTCGGCGTCTGCCGTCGGTCGGGACTCTGTTTTCTGGTGATGGAGTTTATCGAGGGGATTTCGCTGGTCGATTTCCAGAACCGCTTTCCGAACGGCATGGAACGCCGGGTGGTCGAAACGGTGTTCAAACAGCTTTGCCGGGGCGTCCAGGCGATTCACGCCGAGGGAATCATTCACCGCGACCTGAATCCCAAAAACGTCATGCTGGTCGGGGGGAATCCCGAACGACTCAAAATCATCGATTTCGGGCTGGCGAAGAACATTGCGAACCCGGAGTACTCGCTGACCGGCGGCGATTTCGTCCTTGGAACCGAGGACTACATGGCCCCGGAGCAGTTCGATCAGCGGAAAACCGAGGATTTCCGGACCGACATCTACAGCCTCGGCATGATGCTTCTCGAATTGTTGAAGGGGAAGGACGCGCCGGTCCGGCAGATCAAGGACCGGCTGGAGTACTACTATCAGCGCGTTTTGTTCAGCTTCGAGTTTCCCGACCTGCGGAAGATCATTCCCCGCACCGTGTCGGACGACCTCGTGGAAATCGTCTCGAAGGCGATGAAAAACAACCCCGAGCAGCGATTTCAGACGGTCGGGGAACTGCTGACGGCGTTTTCCGAAAAAAGTTTTTGGGAGGATCGGGTCGTGGCCGTGACGCCGGGCGTCGCTCAGGTCATCGCCTCGCCACCACCCGCCGTTCCGATGACGCCGCCACCTCCCGTATCCGCCGCCGCACCGCCGCCGGTTCAGCCGCCCCTGTTGCGGGCGGTGCTGATTCCGTCAACCCCTCCCGAAGTTCGACCGACTCCGCCCCCGGCGGTCCCCGACCATCCGCCGCTGTTATCCCAGTTTGCTCCGCCGCCGAATCCGTTCGAAGTGACCCTCAAAATGGGTTCGGAGGCGGTCCGACCGACCGCGCCGCGAAAATCGAGCCGGAAAATGATTCGCAAACCGGCTCCGGCGGTCAGGCGCTACATCGACCCGAAAATCGAGATGATCCGGATTCCGGCGGGCAGCTTTTTTATGGGATCGGGGGACGATTCCGTATTTCAAGCGCTTGAAATGACCCGGTCGAGCGACCAGAACGCCGCCTGGGACTGGTTCGCCGACGAGGCGACCGAACGCGAAGTCACGTTAAATTATTCATTCTATATGGGGATATACCCCGTGACCCAGCGCCAGTGGAAGGCCGTGATGGGGAAAAATCCGTCGTATTTTCAGGGAAAACACTCCCGCTTCGACCCGGACGATCTCCCCGTCGAAAACGTTTCGTGGGAGGAAATCCAGGCGTTTCTCGGTTACCTGAACGCGATGAGCAACGGGCTGACCTACCGCCTGCCGACCGAGGCCGAGTGGGAATATTCCTGCCGGGCCGGGACCACCGGGTTGTTCGCCGGAACGCTGATGGACATGGCGTGGTACGCCGGGAACAGCGGGGCGACGCGCATTCTGGCCGACCGCCTCTGGCGCGACGACCGGGAAAATTACGAATCCCGCCTCCTCGCCAACGGCTGCCAGACGCACCCGGTCGGGAAAAAATCCCCGAACACCTTTGGTTTGTATGACATGCACGGAAATGTCTGGGAGTGGTGCGCTGATTGGTACGACGAAAACTTTTACCGCGAAGCCCCCTCACTCAACCCGGTCCGGACCGGGCGGGGAAAGGCGCGGGTGTTGCGCGGCGGTTCGTGGCGCGATCTGGCGCGCTATTGCCGCTCGGCCTACCGCTACTGGTCGCCGCCGGAATTCCGCTCCGACGGCTACGGATTCCGGGTGGTCGCCGATCTTCCATGAATGCGGAATGCGGAATATCGAATGCGGAATCAGGAAATGAAGTTTTCATTCCGCATTCGATATTCCGCATTCCTCATTATTTCCCGGTTCCCGCCGGGATGACTTCGAGCGAATCGAGAAATTCCTTGCTGTCGTCACGGTCCCGGTCGTACTGCCCGGCGGACGTGTAGAGAATCTTCACCGCGAAATCGCCAAACAGCACGGTCCGGTTGACGCCGTGGATGTTGTCTTCGACGGCGTAGCTCGATCCATATCCCCGCGCCAGCCGTTTGTATTCGCCGAAAAACCGGGTGGTTCGCGCGGGGTGCCCCTGAAACGGCGAGGCATCGGCGCTTTCAATCTTCCCGTTCAGCGATTCCTTCAGGTCACGGTCCAGAACCTCGAACATTTTCTTTTCGTCGAGTTCCTTTTTGAGCTTTTCGGGGATGTTGACGACCACCAGATTGATCTGTTCGACCCGATTGCTGGAATTGGTCGTGTAGTACTCGGTGACTTCGATGAAACCGAACGGCGTTTTTTCCTTCTTGGCGTTTTCGGTGGGTTTCGGAAAGCCGAGCGGCAGCCGAACGCGAAACTTGTCCGCCAGCGTGACCTGATAGCCCCGGTTTTTTTCAGGCGGTGCCGGTTCGGCCTTCGGCTCCGGTTTTTTGGTGTCGCAGGCGGCGAAAAGCAGGCAGAAAACGAGGCAGATTCCGAGGCGCGATGGGGTCGCCATGTGGGTTTTTTCTCCGGAAAAATGAAATCGGGGAAGCGTGTTCCCCGAAATTGAATGAAAAGAAGGTTTTGCGGCAAATGTTTTTTACGGGAACTGTCAGGCGTGGAACAGCCGTTCGGTCCCTTCCCAGTGTCCCTGGGCTTTCAGAATCAGTTCGATGACCTCACGCACGGCCCCGCGTCCGCCGTTCTTTTCCGTGACGTAATGCGCGGCAGCCTTCACCTCGGGCATTCCATTGGCGACCGCGACGGCAAACGCGGCGCGTTTCATCACCGGAACGTCGGGCAGGTCGTCGCCGATGAAGGCCATCTGGTCGTCGGTCAGCCCGGTTTGGGCGAGAACGTCGTCCAGGTGGGCGCATTTGTCCTTGGCGGCCTGGCACAGAAACTCGATGCCGACCTCGCGGGCGCGCTGTTCAAGCGCGCCGGAGCGGCGACCGGTGATGACGCCGGTACGAATGCCGGCGCGTTGCGCCATTTTAAGGCCGTGACCGTCCTGAGAATGGAACGCCTTGACCTCCTGACCATCGGGAAGCAAGATGATGAAACCTTCGGTCAGAACGCCGTCGCAATCCATCAGCAGTAATTTGACGCGTTTTGCCCGTTCCAGTAATTCGGAATTCATATTTTTCCTTTCGAACCGCGAGTTGCGCGAATTTCCGCGAATCGCCACGTTCTTTCGGCGTCGCTTCGCGTGATTGGCGGGAAATTTCCCCGAGATTCAACCATGAAAACGATTCGCATCGCCAGCGGACAAGGGTTCTGGGGCGACTGGCTCGAAGCGCCGGTACGACAGGTCGAAGGCGGCCCGATCGACTATCTGGTGCTCGACTACCTCGCCGAAGTCACCATGTCCATCATGCAGAAGCAGAAATCGCGCAATCCGAAAGCCGGATTCGCCACCGATTTCGTCGCGCTCATCGACCGCATCCTGCCGAAAGTGCTGGAGCGCAACATCAAGGTCATCGCCAACGCGGGCGGAGTCAATCCGCACGCCTGTGTCGAGGCGATTCAGGCCGTGGCCGCGAAACACGGCCTTTCCGGGAAGTTCAAGGTCGCCATCGTCGCCGGTGACGACATCATGGATCGCCTCGACGAGTTCACCGCAGGCGGTCACGCGCTCGCGAGCATGGACACGGGCGAGCCGCTTTCGACGATTCGCGAGCGGGTGATGAGCGCGAACGTCTATTTCGGCGCGGAACCGATCGTTCAGGCGTTGAAGGAAGGCGCGCAAATCATCGTGACGGGACGCTGCACCGACACGGGCCTCGCCCTCGCGCCGTGCATTCATGAATTCGGCTGGAAGTTCGACGACTGGAACAAGTTGTCGGCCGGGACCATCGCCGGGCACATCCTCGAATGCGGGGCGCAGTCGTCGGGCGGAAACTGCCTTTACGATTGGGAAAACATCCCCGATTTCGCCAACATCGGCTTTCCGATTGCCGAAGTTTCGGAAGACGGAACGTTTCTGGTGACGAAGCATCCGGGAACGGGCGGTCGGGTGTCGGTTCAGTCGGTGAAGGAACAGTTGCTGTACGAAATGGGTGACCCCAAGGGCTACATCACGCCAGACTGCGTGGCCGATTTCTCGACGATTCAGCTTGAACAAGCGGCTGATAACGCCGTCAGGGTTTTTGGAATCGAGGGATTTCCGGCGACGGAGTTTTACAAGATTTCGATCAGCTATTTTGCCGGTCACAAGGCCATCGGCAGCCTCGTTTATGCCTGGCCGGACGCGTACAAAAAGGCGAAAGTCGCTGACGCGATGCTTCGGCAGCGGCTTTCCGACCTCGGATTGAAATTTGATGAAGTCCACACCGAGTTCGGGGGCGTGAACGCCTGCCACGGACCGCTTTCGGGCGAACCGTCGCCGGAAATCGCGGAAGTTTTACTGCGGGTGGGCGTCCGGGGGAGCGACAAGGCGAGCATTGAACGCTTTACCAAGGAACTTGCGCCGCTCGCGCTCAACGGACCGCCGACCGTCACCGGTTTCGGCTCGGGACGGCCCAAAGTCGAGGAAGTCGTGGCTTACTGGCCCGCGCTTTTAAAGAAGACGGTTGTGTCGCCCAAGGTTGAAGTTCTTCAGGGATAGTTTTTTGAACACGAAGACACAAAGGCACGAAGGCACAAAGGTTTCATTCAATCTTCGTGTCTTTGTGCCTTTGTGTCTTTGCGTTGAAATTTCTTCCGAAACAAAAGAATCGGAACGCCGAGGGCGATAATTCCCAGCCCAAGTCCCGCCTCGACCGGACTCGACCGCAGGGTGTTCACGATCAGCCACAGCGCGACACATATAAATAAGAGGGGCGTCACGGGGTAGCCGAGCGTCCGGTAGGGCCGGTCGGCGTCCGGCAGCCGTTTGCGCAGGATGAACACCCCGGCGACGGCCAGCGCGTAGAACAGCCACGACGCAAAAACGACGTAATCGGTCAGTTGGTCGAAGGTCCCGCTGATCGCCAGAACCGACGCCCACGTCGCCTGCGCCAGAATCGCCCCCGCCGGGACGCGCTTTGCATTCAAATTTCCGAAAAAGGGAAAAAACAGCCCGTCGCGGGCCATCGCGAAGGGCGTCCGGGCATTGGTGAGAATCGAGCCGTTGAGCGCGCCGAGACTTGAAAGCACGAAGGCCGCCGACACGAGTTTCGCGCCGAACAGCCCGAACGCCGTCAGCGCGGCCTTGGTGGCGACCGGCGGGGCGTCCGGGTGGGCCGTCGAGTTGGCCGTGACGACTTCCGCCATCGGAAGGGCATAAAAGTAGGCCAGATTGGCGCAGGCATAGACCGCCAGCACGATTGCCATCCCGAAAATCAACGCGCGGGGAATGTTCCGCTCCGGGTTTTTGACTTCGCCCGCCGCCATAGGCAGGTTGTTCCACCCGTCGTACGCCCAGAGCGCGGAAAGCATCGCCGCGCCGAACGCCCCCACCCCCGCCGGTCCCGCCGCCGCAGTCGCGAAATTGGCGAACGTCCCGGTATTCGACAGGGCGAACGTCCCGATGACGATGGCCGCAATCGCCCCGACCTTGATCGTCGTCAAAAAGGTCTGGGTTTTGCCGCCGAGGGCTACACCAAGGCAGTTCAAGCCCGAAAACAGCCAGATGATGACCAGCGCGACGATCTGCCGCGTCCCGAACCGCCAGTTCAAATCGCTTCCGAACAGGTAGAAGGTTTTTTGAACCCAGACCGAGTCGTAGGCGACCACGCCCGAAAGAAAAATCGCGCATCCGACGCTGTAAATCGCGATGGAACCCGCCGCGCCGACGGCGAAGCGCATCCAGCCGTACAAAAACGCCACCGCGTCGCCGTAACTTTCCTTCAGAAAAACGTACTCGCCGCCCGCCCGAGGCATCATCGCGCCGAGTTCGGCGTACACGAGCGCCCCCGCGAGCGACAGCACGCCCGCGCAAGCCCACGCGAGGAGTGTCCGGCCGGGCGAGCCGACCTGCTGCGCCATGACGGCGGTTTTCAGAAAAACACCGGTCCCGATAATCGTCCCGACGGTGAGCGAAAGGGCGGCGGGGAAGTCGAGTTCGCGGGCGAGTTGCTTGGGGCCTTCGGGCATGGTCCGTCACCTTGAATTTGTTTTTCAGGGAGAACCGAATGATAGAGTATTTTTCGTTTGAAAACGGGTTTGAAACACGGCGCGGGAGCAAAAAACGTGGGATTTCTCGAAAATTTGATTGGTCCGTCGGCTGAAAAAGTCTGGGAAGAAGTCGCCATCCGTCGGGGCGGTCGTTTTTCTCCCAGTTCATTCCTCCATTTGAGGTTGTACCCCGAAATGCGCGTTCCGGTTGGCGACTGGATGGTGACGGTGGATGTCCATCAGGCCGACAAAATGACCTTTACGCGGTATCGATGCGCTTTTGCCAATCCGGGACGCCTCCGGTTTCATATCCGGAGCAAATCCCTGTTGAGCAACCTCGGCATCGCGCTCGGAATGCAGGACATTCAGGTCGGCCATCCCGATTTCGGACCGCACGAGCCGATGTTCGGGACGGATTCCTTTGTCGATCTGGAGGAAATGCGCAACCGGCGGTCGGAATTCGACGACACGTACATCATTCAGGGCGACAATCCCCGATTCGTGGTGGATTTTTTTCGAAACTACCGCATCCGCGATCTTTTGCGACCGAAGCAGGGAATGCGTTTTGAAACGAGGGAAAGCGAAGTGTTCGGGGATTCGCTTCCGGCGGGGTTTTCCAAGCTGGAATATCTCGAACAGGGAATTCTGCGGAAGGCGGACCGGCTGAACGAATTGTTCGACCTGTTCGGTGAATCGCTGGAAACCCTTGTGAAATTGGGGGTAACGCCCCAAAATGCGGCCCGGATCGAACTTCAATAACCCATTTTCCGATTCAGCCTGTTTTCGGAGGCTTCCCGGCGTGACGTGCATTTCCTCCCGGTCGCGGTGGATGCTGGCCTGTCTGTTCGCCCTTTCCCTGTTCACGGTCAGGGGGCAGGCGCAGTATGTCGCGCTCAAATTCGACGCGTTCGGGACCGACCAGGGGCTTTCGAATCAGGTGGTGAACTGCTCATTTCGCGATTCGATGGGGTTTTTGTGGGTCGGAACGGCGGGCGGGTTGAACCGTTTCGACGGGTACGAGTTCAAAGTCTTCCTGCCCGACCCGAAACGCCCCGACGCGCTCCGTGACGGTTCGATTACCGCCATTTTCGAAGATAAAAACCGGAATCTCTGGATCGGGACCAAAGCCGGTGGGCTGCACTGGTTTGACCGACGGACGGAAACCTTCCGGGTTTTTCAGGCTGAAAAGAAGCCGGACGCTTTTCCGGACAACCGGGTGTACCGATTTTTCGGAGACGCCGACGGCACGCTCTGGATTGGGACTTCCGCCGGTTTGTGCCGGTTGAAATCGTTCGACGCGGCGACCGGAAACGCCGTTTTCGAGACGTTCAAAAACGATCCGAAAAATCCGCAAAGCCTTGGCCACAATCGGGTTCTGGCGATGGCGCGCGACCGGAACGGCGTTCTGTGGATCGGGACGCGCGACGGGCTGTATCGGATGACCTCGGAAAATCCGCCGTCATTCGAAGCTTTTCGGAATGATCCGAACGACCCGACGAGCCTGCCGGACAATGAAGTTTACGCACTGAACATCGACTCGGAAGGCAATCTCTGGGGCGGAATGTGGGGCGGAAGCGGCATTTTTGAACTTCCGGTGGGTGAATTGAACGCGGCCAAACCGAAATTCAGGAAATTCCCGGTCGAAAAGGGCAAACCGGGCGGGTTTTCGGGAGAAGTTGTCTTCGACATTCACGAAGACCGGGCCGGAACGCTCTGGTTTTGCGGGCAGGATTCCGGGTTGTACGCGCTTTTGAAATCCGAGCGCGGGAAAGCAGCCCCGGAGTTCATCCGGTTTGCCGCCGATGATGGAAATCCGTTCAGTTTGAAAAAAGGACTGGCCTACTCGATGTTCGAGGATGCCCAGGGGCTTTTGTGGATTTCCGGCAATGAAGGCGGATTGAGTCGCCTCGATCCGGTGAAATCGGCGTTTCGGCTGTTTCGCCATCACCCGGAACCGGCGCCAGGGCTGATGGCGTCCGAATCGGTCGGCGTCGTGGAGGATCGTGACGGAGCCGTGTGGGTGGCCGAGCCGGTCGGGCTGGACCGGATTTCGGGGCCGCCCGAGACCGTGGGGACACGGGTTGAATTCACGCACTTCCGAAAAGATGAAAAAAGCGGTTTGAAGGACGACGCCGTTTCCAGCCTGCTGCTCGATTCGAAGGGGCGGTTGTGGTGCGGAACGCTGTCGGGCGGGCTTTTTCTGCGCGAAAACAGTGGTTTCCGCCAGTTTCAAAAGGATGAAAAAGACCCGGAAAGCCTTGGAAGCAATACGGTTCTGACGCTGGCGGAGGATCGGTCGGGAAACATCTGGGTCGGGACCTACGGCGGGGTGTATCGCCTCGTCGAACCCGCGACGCCGGGCGGGCCGGTAAAATTCGTCGGCTTTCGGCGTGATGAAAAGAACCCGGCGAGTTTGAGCAACAACACGGTTGAAAGTTTGTGCGTCGGCGCGGACGGCGCGGTGTGGGTCGGGACGACCGAGGGGCTGAACCGGTTCGACGCAGCGACCGGGACGTTCAAACGGTTTCTACCCGATCCGGAAAACCCGAACACGCTGGTGGACCGTTATATTCAAAGCCTTTACGCCGCCCGTGACGGCTCGATCTGGGTCGGCACGCGGGGCGGCCTCTGCCGGATCGATTCCGCCGGGACGGTGACGAGGATCGGGAAGGATTCCGTCCCGGCCATCGAAATCAACGCCATCACCGAGGATGAAAACGGACAAATCTGGTGCGGAACGGTCGGCGGGCTGTTTCGGCTTGATCCGAAAACGGGTTCGTCGCGGCGGTTCGGCAAAGGCGACGGGTTGCCGTCGGATTTGTTCAACCGGGGCGCGGTCGGTCGCGGGCGCAACGGTCGGCTGTATTTCGGGACGCCGGAAGGGCTGATCGCTTTTCGTCCCGATGAAGTTGAACCGGTCGAGCCGTCTCCGCGCGTGGCGCTGACCAATTTTCTGCTCGAAAACCGGGTCCAGGCGATTCGTCCGGAAACGGTTCTGCCAGTCGCGCCGGAACTGCTTCCCGAATTGACGGTGCGGTATTCCGACAACCTGTTCACGCTTGAATTCAGCGCGCTGGATTTCAGGAGGCCGGAGGGTGCACGGTATCAGTACAAGGTGGACAACCTTTACGACCACTGGATTGAAACCGACAGCCGCAACCGGCGGGCGACGTTCACGAACCTTCAACCGGGCGAATATGTGCTGCGGATTCGCGCGGCGGGACCGGCGGGATTTCGGGACGACGGCGCGAAAACGTTGAAAATCGTGGTTCTGCCACCGTGGTGGCGGACGACCTGGGCCTACGGAATCTTCGCAATTCTTTGTATCGGCTCGCTTTACGGCGGTTTTCGGTGGCGGGTGGCGGCGCTGGAGGCGCGAAACCGGGAATTGAATGAAAAGGTCGCCGAGCGGACCGCCGCGCTCGACCGCAATCTCAAGGAACTTGAGCAGGCGAAACTTGAAACCGAGGCCAAAAACCGCGCGCTCGACGAAACCAACACCGCGCTTGACCGCAAAGTATTGGAATTGAAGGAGAAAAACGAGGAACTGGAAGCCTCGCACAAACGCGCCGACCGGATTTTCTCGGCCCTCGCGCAAGCCCTGCCGGGAACGGTGCTGGAAGGGAAATACCGGCTGGATGAAAAAATCGGGTCGGGCGGGTTCGCGACGGTGTTTCGCGGGACGCACCTGCGGCTGAATTGCCCCATCGCGGTCAAAATTTTCCGGCCGGTTTCCGGCAATGATTCACCCGAAGCGGTCGAGCGGTTCCGGCTGGAAGGCGTTTCGACGGCCCGGTTGAAGCACCCGAATGTGGTGGGCGTTTTCGATTCGGGGATTTCCGAGGGCGGAATCGCCTTTCTGGTGATGGAACTGCTGGAAGGCGAATCGCTGGCGGACGAGTTGCGCCGGACGAAGCAAATGTCGCTCCGGCGATGCGTCAATCTGGTGCTGCCGGTCTGCGCGGCGCTGGCCGAGGCGCACCGGCTGGGGATCGTCCATCGCGACATCAAGCCGGACAACATCTTCATTCAAAAGATCGGCGAGGAGGAAATCGTTAAGGTGGTGGATTTCGGCATCGCCAAGTTTCTGGAAGGCGAGGAAAAGGACCGGGAAAAGCTGACGGCGGCGGGAAGCATCGTCGGAACGCCAAAGTACATTTCGCCGGAACGCCTGAGCAATCTGCCCTACGACGGGCGAGCGGACGTCTACAGCCTCGGCGTGATGGTTTTTGAAATGCTGACCGGCCGGACACCCTTCCAGGGTTCGGGACACGACGTCATCAGCCTGATTCTCGAACATTTGAAATCGGCCCCGCCCTCAATACGCCGGTTTCAGGACCAGATTCCGCCGGAAGTTGATGATGTGATTCAACTTGCGCTGGCGAAGGTCCCGGCGGAGCGTCCGACGGCGCTGGAATTCGGGATAAAGCTGGCCGAGGCGGTCGGCGATTCGCGGGCGGCCACGACGCTTGAAATTCAGTTCACGAACCGGGAAACGATGGTCGGGAGGGTGGCGGATTCCGGCGATCTGGTTGACTCGCCGACGGTCAGCGATCCGTGGCGGATGACGCCGGTCAGTCATGACGATGTGACAAGAACTTCCCACGACCTTTTCAATTCTGGAGGACCCAAAATTCAAGGGCCGGGTGAGGTGGGGCTAAATGAATGAATCTGAGGGAAATAGGTCGGAAAACATTTATCCGGAATGCCCGCTTCTGGTGACGGATGTGTCCAATCTTCCGTTTTGGGGAGGAATCCACTCAGGTGATTACGGGCGGGCTTGCGCCGTTGAGGGGGATTTCGGTTTCTTGCCGGTTGGGGAAGGCGGGGGTGTGATTTTCGGCGATCACATTTGTGCGGCCTGTTTTTTTCAACCGTCGCCTGATGAAGCGATTCTCATTACCGGGCTTGCTGAATTCCTTCCCAAAAACTTTGATTCTGGTTGGTTTTCAGGACGAGATTCAGGGGAATCGGTTTCCTTCAGGTCACCGACGGGGAAACTCATCCTTTTTGAATCAGGAAATCCGGGTTCCAACCCGGATGAATCCGAAAATCGGGCGTTTTTATTGTTTGAAATGACACCGGGGGACATCCGGGTGGATTTTTTTCAGGTTCGGAAATCGTTTGAGGAAAATTTTTTCACCAATTTTTTTCGGTTCCGAACCTCAAACCTGTTTTCGTCCAATTTGAAACTCAAGTTGGGTTAATGCCTGGTTTTTCCATCGTTGGGGAACACGGCCGCAACCGACTCGATTTCAAGTTCTTCCGACCCACCGTCTATCCTGGCGTTCCAAAATAGAAACGGCCGCCCCGGAGGACGGCCGTTCGTCAAGCGTTCACTCGGGGTTTAGAACGTAAAGCGCAGCGCGAAGCGCACGCTCCGTCCGCCCTGGAACTGGTTCGGTTTGTTGTATCGCGCGTCAGTTTCAAAGCCTTCGGTGTTGAGCAGGCTCTGAATCTGCGAGCGGAAACCGTTCTGGTTCTGGAAGAACTGCGCGATGGAGGCGCGCCGGTCATCCGGGAAACCGGGCAGACCTTCCGCGAACACGCCGCCGGTGATGAGTTCAAAGCGTCCCAGTTCATTGCTTTCGTTGAACAGGTTGAGCACGTTGAAATCGAACGCCAGGGCGTAGCGTTCGCTGTTGCCGAACCGGAAGGTATGGGTCAGCAGCAGGTCGGTCTGGGTGAAGGCGGCGGTCCGTCCGAGGTCGCCGCGCGTGTTGAGGACGATGGTATCGACGTCGAGCAGGTCAACGCGCGAGGTGTTGAGCGTGCCGCTCTGGGCCGTGGTCGAGAGGGCGAAGAGGGTGTTGTGACGACGGCTGGAGGAGCTGAGCGCCTTGCCGAAGAAATTCTGCCAGGTGTAGTTGTACGCACCGTAGAACTTGAAGACGTGCGGACGGTCGGTGGCGAGGCGTCCGTTGTTCGGAACGCCGCTGGCGGTGAAGGGTTCGAACGGAAGGTCGAACACGCGGTTGACGTTGGGGCTGGTGCGGCCGTTTTCATCCGAGTTGGCGAGACCGCCGTAGTTGCCCTGAAGTTTGCTGAAGGTGTAGCTGGCGTTCAGGTAGTAGTTGTTGGAAAACCGCTTTTCGACGCGCAGTTCGAGCGCGTCATACACGCGGGCGGCCTTGGGGGTCGGCTTGGTGCCGGGGATGAGGGTCGGGATGAGGTTGACTACGCCGAAACCGGGGTTGGCGATGAAGTAGGTTTCGTTTCCGAATTCATCCGGAATCCCCACGTCCTCGATGGTCCGGTCGAGGCTCTTGTGGATGTAGCGGCCGCCGAAGACGAAGTCCTTGTAGAAACCCCATTCGGTGCCGATGTTGTATTCGGTGGTACGGACCGCCTTCAGGTTCGGGTCAACCAGGTTGCCCGTGCCGAAGGGGTTCGTGCCGTCAACGTTCGAGGGAACGCGGAAGTTGTTCTGCCGGAAGGCGTTCGCCAGCGCGTATTCCCGGGTGTAGAAGGTCGGGGCCGGGTTGGCGGTCTGGATGGTGAAATAGTCGCGCAGGAACGTGTCCCCGCCGAACGAGCCGCGGGGGAGTTCATACTTGAACCGGTCGTAAAACCGGCCGAACGAGCCGTAGATCTTCAACGCGCCGTTTCCGAACACGTCGAATGACGCGCCGACGCGCGGCGCGAACTTGTCGGGGTAACCAAATTCGATGGAACCGCCGTTGGACGAGAAGGTCGGAACGCTTTCGCGTTCGAAGCGGAAGCCGAAGTTGACGGTCAGCCGGCTGTACGGCTGCCAGCTATCCTGAATGTAGATGGCCTGGTTGTTGCTCGACGCCTTGCCGAAGGTCCCGAAGCGCTGGAGATAGCCGTAGCCGCTTTCACCCGCGCCCGCGCCCCGCGGGTTTCCGTTGAGGTCGGGGAAGGTCCGTCCGAAGAAGAGCCGGATTTCGCCGGTCGAGACATAGCCCTGATCGGCATCATTGGCGACGTTGTTCAACTGGTAGCCGCCCTTGAGGTTGTGGCGACCGAAGAAGTGGTTGAGGTAATAGCTGACGTTGACGTCGAGCGTTTTCCGGATGGAAATGTCCTTCACGTTGGCGAAGTTGTCGGAAACGCTGGAGAAACCGGCGGCGCAGTTCGGCCCGGCGGTGATGCAGCGGTAGCGGACCACGTTCGGGATGCCGTACCCCGTGATTTTTTCATTCAGGTAGGAACGACCGCCGCGCACGTCGAAGATGAGCGTGCTGGTGGGCGTCCAGGTCCCGGCCACGGTGAAGGAGGTGGCGGGTTGGCGTCCGCCGAGGGCTTTCTGGTCGTTGACCGACGGCGCGTTGGCGGCGGTCGAGGTGGCGTCGAGCAGGGTCAGGGCCGGAATCGAACCATGGACCCGAATCGGGTTGTAGGTGTAGGTCCCGTAGACCCGCAGGGAATTGACGATCTGGGCGTCGAGGCGGACGAACGAATAATCCCGACGCTGGTCGGAAGAATAGGTGCGGCGCGTGCCGTCCGCGAACCGGTAGTCGATTTCAGTCGGCAGGAACTGCGGTGCATGGCTGGTGAAAAACCAGAGGCGGTTCTTGATGATCGGTCCGCCGAAGGTGACGGCCGGGAAAAGTCCGGTCCCCGAAGGACGGGGCGAGGAGATGTAACGGAGGGTGGCCGGGTCGGCGGAAAGTACCGAACGCGGTCCGGCCTGCGCGCCGGCCGGGGTGAACTGGATTTCGAGTTCGCCGTGATATTCGTTCGAACCGCTCTTGGTCACGACGTTGACCACCCCGCCGAGCGCGCCGCCGTATTCGGCTTCGAAGCCGCTCGTTTTAATCTGAACTTCCTGCACGAACTGGGTCGGGATGTTGTTGTTGCCGTTCAGCGTACCGGTCCGGAAGTTGGTCACTTCCTGGCCGTCGATGATGAAGGTGTTTTCCGAGCCGCTGGCTCCGTCCACCTGAAATCCGCCCGATTTCGGCTCTGCGCGGGTCGAGGGGGAAACGGTCAGGACGCTGGTGAAGTTGGGCGTGCGCGGGATGACCGAAATGGTCCGGGCGCTCAGGTTGGTCGTCACCTTGCTGTCGGTCGTGTTGATGGCGGCGGTGTTTTCCGCCGAAACCGTCACGATTTCGGTGGTTGACCCTGGTTTGAGTTCGGGGTTCAGGATGGTGGTTTTTCCGAGAACCACTTCCACCGACGTGATTTCGTTGGTGGCGAAGTTCGCCGAACTGGCTTCCACCGAGTAAATACCCGGGGGCAGACCCTGGATTCGGTAGTAACCCCGCTCGTCGGTGGTGGTGGTTCGGGTAACCGAGCCTCCGGTCACCTTGACCGCGGCTCCGGCGATGACGGCCCCCTGGCTATCCGTCACTTTTCCTTCGATGTTGCCGTCACGTTCCTGGGCGAAGGCGACCGAGCTGAAAAGAGCAAAAAGCAAGCCGAGCGCGACCGGAAGGAACGCTTTCAGCTTTTCCCTGGTTGGCTTCATGTATTTTTCTCCTCATTGGTTGTTTTTTGTCCTTTTTCGGGAGTTCCGATTTTGGACAAAGAACCAGCCATCCGGCTTTTATGATAAAGCAGGTTGGATGGAATCCGGACGCACGTCCATGTCCTCAGCCATGTGGCGAGGGAAAGGGCGGGCGGTTTGAATTATTTCCTCCCCACGATCCGGGAAGGGAGTGACTTGATCCGTGGCTGGAGGGTCAAAACGCCACCGCCGGGGCAGTGCCCGGCGGACCACTCAAGGTGTGGTCGGAAGCCTGAACCGAAGCATGGAAAAATGGCATCGATTCGGGGAAAGTCACAAATTTGTTCTTATGCATTACCGTATAACACCGCCGAATTTCACTTTCAATCCTTTTAAAAAATATAATTTGAATAATTCTTGATCTTTAGGCACGGCATTTGCTTCTCCAGTCTCAAGTCACTTTTGTTCTGGAAAGGAAAGCTATGCAACAGGAAGATTTGGCGCTGATTGCCTTGATCAACACTCCCGGAATCGGTCCGGTGACCGGGAGGAAATTGCTGGAACGTTTTGGGTTTCCCGGGGCTGTGTTCCGGGCCGACGCCCGCCAGCTTCGGGAGGCCGGATTACCCGAAACAGTCATTTCCGGAATTCTGGAAAAACGCGGTTTCCAGATGGTCGATTCCCAGATTGAGGCCCTCCGCAAGTCCGGAGGGCGGATGGTGACCATTCTTGATACTGATTATCCGGATTGTCTCAAGGCAGTTCCGGATGCCCCGCTCATCCTTTTCATCCGTGGAGATTGGACCGGGTCGATGGCGCAACCAAGGGTCGCCATCGTCGGATCGCGTCACTGTTCTACCTACGGTCGGAACATCACGGCGAAGTTCGCCCGCGATCTGGCGTCCCACGGCATCACGGTCGTTTCAGGGCTGGCGCGAGGAATCGACTCGGCGGCGCACGAGGCGGTGCTGGAAGTCGATGGACGGACCATCGCCGTCATGGGAACGGGCCTCGACGACGTGTATCCCAAGGAAAATGAAAAACTTGCGGGAAAAATCGCCGAACGCGGTGCGCTGGTCACCGAGTTCCCTTTCGACAAGCCGCCGCTGCCGCAGAACTTTCCGTACCGGAACCGGGTGATTTCAGGTCTGAGTCTGGGGGTGGTGATCGTGGAGGCGGCGGAACAGTCCGGTTCGCTCATCACGGCCAGGCTGGCGATGGAGCAGGGGCGGGAAGTGTTCGCCGTACCCGGAAATCTGACCTCGGCCAAGTCAATCGGCCCGAACCGGCTGATTCAGGACGGGGCAAAACTCGTCATGGACTGGCGGGATGTGGTGGCGGAATTCAGTTATGAACTCCGGCTTCTGATGAAACGCGGGGAAACTGCCTTCCTGCCTCCCGCCCAACCCGATCTTTCGGAAGATGAAAAAGCCGTCTTCGCCCGCATTGGTCTGGATACGCCGGTTCATATCGACCAACTCTTCCAGTCGGCGGGAATTTCGAACGGCGCGGTTCTGACCGCCCTCCTCGGACTTGAAATGAAGGAGGTGGTCCGTGAGCTGCCGGGCAAGTTTTATGTGAGAAAACTTTGAAAGGTGTCGGGTATCGGGTGTCGGGTTTCAGGTCAAACCGGATTTTTTGTTTTCAGGTTTCGTTTGAGAAGAAAACACGACTTGAAAAACACGACTGTTTGGAAACTCAATGCGGGATTGAACTGAAACCCGACACCCGATACCCGACACCTTTTTCAGTCGATGCTCACCACCTTCATCCGGCGCAGGATGCGGGCGAGTTCGATGCGGCCCCGGTTGATCCGGGATTTGACCGTGCCTTCAGGGATTTTGAGGCGGTCAACGATTTCCTGGTACGTCATTTCCTCGATGTCGCGCATGATGACGCATTGCTTGAGATCAGGGGAAAGCTTGCTGATGGCCTCCATGATCAGGTGGTTGCGTTCCTTGCGCTCGATGGAGCGATGGGGATTTTCGGTCCGGTTGCTCAGGTAGTGGCTGTGGGTTTCGATGTCGTCGCCCTTTTCGACAGGTTGCCGTTTGCGGCGACGGTAGTCATCAATGACGAGATTCCGGGCGAGCCGAAGCAGCCAGTTGCTCAGGTCGCCGACTTCCGGGTTGTACTGGTCGAGGGAACGGTAAATCCGCAGAAAGACATCCTGCGTCAGATCCTCGGCCTGTTCGTGACGACTGACGAACCGATAGGCGAGGTTGTACACCCGCCGGGAGTACATCCGGACGAGGTGTTCCCACGCCGCCGAGTCGCCCATGCGACACCGGTGAACCAGGGCAAGGTCCTCCGATTTGTCGCGCCCACCGGTCGAAACCGGAAGGGGAAGCGCTTCGTCGGCAATGGCTTCCAGTTGAAGCGTGAGCGGCCCCTCCTCGATGTCGATATCGGGAGTGTCGTCAGCTTCCGGTTGGAGGTCGGTATCGTGAAGTTCTTCCTGAGACATCATCGGCGGGCGATGGCACGAGGCACATGGTTTCGAGATTGGTTAACGTCGCGGAAAAGTAAGATTTTTGGTTGCGTAAGTCAAAGGAAACGCAGAAAGAAAGAGAGCGGAGACCTTTCGACCTCCGCTCTTGAGTGTGAAACCCCGCCCGGATCAGTTGGGATTGTTTTCGAGGAATATCTGCCGGAAGCTGCCGTTCTTGTAGAAGGTCAGTCGCGGCGTCCCCGGAGGAATCCCGTTGGCGCGGGTGAAACTGACGTCGAAGTTCCAGTTACGCGGATTGGGCGCGTTGTAAAGACTGGTCCCGCCGTCGGTGTTGGGGCCGCGAATCATCCAGGGGCCGTTGGCCTGGTGGCTGTAGAACTGGAAGATGAACGAACCGTTGTAGTTGAAGTTGGCGGAACTGGCGACGCCTCCGGCGCCACCCCAGTCTTCCGTGAATCTCGGGAAGTTGTGGAGACCGCCCTGGGTGTTGTTTGCATCCGAGTCGGACATGTCCGCGGCATCGTTATTATTGGTTTGACACTGACCGGTGATGTTGTTCTGGCCGTCGCCGGCTTTTCCGGTTCCCGTCAGCCATGCCGCTTTCACAAATGTTCGGGCGGCGTACCGCTGAATTTTTTGTTGTGGACGTTTGGTTGTACCGAACGGGCAGATGAACATCCTTCCGTCCTGCCAGGCATTGGAATGGATGGTAATCCCGTCCGCCATCAATGAGAGCGACCCATGAAGAATCCGGTCGTTGGGATTATTGACCATGTCGTTCCCGAACGTGCCAAGCGCATCTTCACCTGCGGGGCGGTTGGCGTTTCCGGTTTGGCAGTAATCCTCGGAACGGGTCGGGCCACCCGCGGCAATGGTGTCGAAGGAATAGAAGGGGGCGGTTGGGGCAAGGTTATTGGCGACTCCGATGGTGTTCACGTTCCCGTAACTGAACATCGGGTTTTCGGTGACCAGCGCCAACCCGGTAAATCCGCGGTCCTGACCGTCGGGACGGGAAATGTACCACCGAGGGATGTCCTGTGCGTTGATGAGTCGGAGGGCCCGGCGGAAGGCCCGTACCCGCCCGGTCTTGGCGGAATCCACCATTCGCCAGAAGACGCCACCTTCACCCGCGGTGCCGCCGCCGCCTTGTCGGGCACCGGCGGTCGAAAGCTGGGAAAGAAGGGCATCGGCCGGAAGCAGGTTTGCGTTGTTGACGACCACCGTTTCGGTTGATGATCCGTCGGCGGCGAAAATCCGAATCCGTCGGGTGCCGTTCCGGATGATGTTTCCGCTGAAATATTCAAAACCGTCGTTGACCGGAATTGATCCGTGCGGACCTTCACCGGTTCGAGCCGGATTGTTCAGGTCGGGTGTCCGACGACCACCCGCCCCGTTGATGGGCTGGGTTTCGACTTCCACGTCGCGGCGAATTTTTCCGTCGCCTGGTTTCGGGCCGGGCGAGTTTGCAATGCCGTCAAACGCAGGGTCGTTCTCGATGCAGTTATCAAGTTCGTTCAGGACGTTGTTTTCACCGAAAACATCGTTGAACTCATAAATTCCGTCATTGTTGTCATCGCCCCGGCGGTCGGAGAAGTAAACGATGAACCCGTTGTCGGTAATGTCGATCAGTCCGGAGTTCGTCCCCTCGACCTCGGGTGTGTTGGGGTTATCTCTGGGTCTGCCGTCAACGAATCCGGCCGGATTGCCGGGGGCCCCAAGGGTCCCGTGGATGGCAGCGGTCAGGGCATCGGCCTGGGCAAGGTATCCATTGAAGTCGCCACGGAAAAGGCGCTTCAGATTCCCCATGTTGAATTCCGTGACGCTCAACACCCCGCGTCTTTCGTATGCCACGGGACTCGGCTGCGGAAGTCTTTGACCCATGTCGGCCAGAATCCTCTGGGTATCGGCAAGTTGGTTGGCGCCAGTTCCCGAGGCGGGCCAGTTGGGCCAGTTGGCTTGAAGAATCTGACCACCTCCGGCGCCGACGTCGGTTGTGTAGTAATCAGCGGCCGTGGCAATCCCCTGGAAGGCATAGTTTCTGGAGAAATGTCGGCCCTCCCTTTGGTCATACACATTTATCGGGAACGCCTGGTCCATCACGATTCTGAGTTTGGGAATCAGATCCGAGCCGGCTGTGGGCGGGAGCGCCGGATTGACATTGGGCTGGAAGGCCACGAACGCATGGCCGGGGAATGAGTAATGGGCGTCACCCTGACCCAGTCGGCGCCCGATCTGGGTTTCCATGTTCAGGTTGGGAATCTGGTTGCCCGTGCCCACCGTCGAAGTGGTGGGACCCGTCCCGGTCGAATCGATGCCAATGGCAACTTTTGGAGCAACGGCGGTCGGGTCGGAACTGTTGTAGACACGGCTGGCGAGCGGGTGCTGGAAGACGATGGCGACCGCTTCGCGAACGTTCACGGTGACGGCGGGGCTCCCCACCGTGACGGTGCCGCCAAAGGTGTTGTAAGGAACCTTGATCCGCCAGCAGTTCCGGTTGGTGCCGGTTTCGGTAAAGCCGGTTGATGGGGCAAACGTTGCGGCCTGGGCCTTACTTCCGGGGTCTGCTTGCCCCAGAAGATTGGCCGAACCGGCAACGAGAGGCGCCAGGGCCGCAAAATCGGCATTGGTCAGGGCCTGTCCCTGATAAGTGGTGGTGTCCCACGTTTCGGTCGTTCCCCCACCGTTTGAGCCATCCGAATCGGCTTCCCAGAAAATCAGTTCAATCGGTTTGGAAGTGGTGGCGTTTTCGGTCGTGTTCAGCGTGTTGACCGCGGGCTGGTCGTGAAGAACCCGCAGGCTGCTGGGCAACAGTGCATTGACGTTGCTTTCGACCGAGTATCCAACCGACGAGGCGGCGCCGGCCGTGGTCGATCCGACCGTTTCCGGAATGGTGGAGCCGGTTTGAAAGGGAAGGTGGGGCGGCTCGATGACGCCGTCGCCATTCCAGTCAAAACAGAGATTTTCCTTGGACATTTCCGGAATGCCATTGACGTTGAAACCCGTCATGGAAGGATCGGTATTCCGTCCCGGGGTCCCGATTTCAAGGGCTTCAAGAATGCGGGTGACCAGTTCGGTTCGACTCCGCTGGAGAAGGTGCGGGAACAGCCGTTCCTGGTCGGCGGCACTCAGGGAAGCGGGAGTAAAAAGGGCTCTCCGCAGAAGGGCGGCATCGGAAATGTTGGCGAAGGGGGTGAGTTCCTGAATATCGGTCACCCCGTCCGTGCTGGCGACATAGTTGGTCGGCACGGCCCCGGCCGTGGCTGCCGTGGTCGTGGTGGTGTTGAGGCTGGAGTTGGGGCCGGCGAACCCGTTGTTCAGTCCCACTTCGGTATCGAGCAGGTTATCCCCGGTCACGTCAACGCCGGAACGTTCATAACCGGTGGTGGTGTTCAGGGTGCCGTTGGGGTTCCGGTTGTTGTTGGCCAGCGCGTAAAAGCCGGGAATGCCGGGAACAAAGATGTTCTGCCGCAGGAAGTTGTCGATGGTCCGTTCGATTTTCAGAATCCGGCCGTTGTCGCCGACGGTGCTGGGGTTGTTGGTCCAGAAGTTGGTGTTGTTCGCAAGAAGTGCGTTGTAGTCGGTCGTGAAATTCGGTACGACGGTCGGATTCGCGCTGGTCAGGGTGACGGAGGGATTCAGCGGTCCGGTCGCGGAAGATGTCAACTGCGTGACGGAGTAGCGAGGGGTGGCGGTGTCGGCCTGTGGTGTCCCTGTGCCGACCACTCCGGTGGAGGTTCTCACCCGGGCCGCGCAAACCCGAACCTTGCGGGCGAACCTTTCCATCCGCTTGTCATCCCGGGATGGGGACTCATCGTTGAAAACCTGCGTTTTCGGCAGGGTGCGGAACGGATTGGCCATCAGAAAGGTGTCATCGGCATTTCCGGCGACCCCGTCAGGGCCGGGGTCGAATGATCCCTTGACGTAGGAATTGTTCAGAAAGTCATCGGTAAACCGGAAATAGGGTTTCGCGATGAGGCTCTTGAACTTCGCCGGGTAGCCGGCGGCGGAATTTGTCGGCTGTCCGTTTCCGTCGACTCTTCCCAGGAGCGTGCTGTTGACGTTGACGCCGCGGTCCGAAACGGTCTGGGCGTCGGCGTAGGTCATCGAAACGTGTTCGGTGAGACCGGCCCGATAATCCTGCGGCGAAAAGGGAATGTTGGTCCGCTGGAAGGTCAGAATCGAATTCGGTTCGAACCAGAAAGTGGTGTTGACAGACTGATTTCCGGGCAGGAGGGCCGGGTTGCCATAACTCGGTACTCCCGGATTTCCGTAGGAAAGGGAAATCGCGGGCGCGGCGCCGAACGCCTGTGCAAATTCACCGATGAACGCGTTGGTGGTGCTTTCGGCCAGAAACGGCAGAAAGTTGTCCGGGGAGTCGCCCATGGTGGGGTTCTGGAGGCGGCGGATGCTCCCGCCGTCGTTCAACGCATACACGGCGTTGTAGGTCATCGTGTTTTCAACGCCCGATGGGGCCGTTCCGTTGACGGTCGTCATTGGAATCGGGCCGCTGGTAATCCCGAGGTTCAGGATGTGCGGGGTGATGTCGTACCGCACGGGGGGATTCGGCGGGTTGTTGTTCACCAGCAGCTCGATCTTGATGTACGAGTGCTTGCGTGACGCGGTGATGGACCCGTTGTTTCCATCGGATTCGAATTCGGGCTGCCGATTGACAATGTTGGTCTGAGGGGGCAGGACCCGTTGATTGTTGGCGTTGGTCAGAACACCGGAGGCATTAAAGGTTTGCGCCGTGCCACCCGTTCCGGCCGGATTGGTTGCCGACGATGCGTCGGGAAGGTCGGAGCCGCCAAAAGGATTGAACTGACGGACATTCGGGTTGTTGGCCATCCAGAACGCGTTGAACAGCGCATCCTGGGGGTTGGAAAGTCGGTCAAGGTCATAGGCAAGCGGGCCTGGACCGCCGGTCGGGAAATCCGCGAGGTCGTCATCGAGAAGAATCCGGATCACGCTCCCCTGAACCGGCTGGCGGCCGTTGAAGTACCGCGAGGCCAGAAGCGGGTTGACGAGGGTATTGTCGGGCGGGTCGAGAAATTGCTGTTCGTTCGGATTCGCCCTTCGAATGATTTCAATCGGATTGAAGTTCTGGGTCTGGGTCGGAAGCAGCAGCGGAGCGACGTTGGAAATGACCAGACCGGTGGGACCAGCGGTACCGGGCGTACCACCGGTGGCATTCGGCGTGGCCGGATCGTCGGCAATGTTCCAGTCGACGCTCGGCGAAACGATGGCGGTGGTTCCGGAAGTGAAGTCCGGGGCGGTTCCCGAGGGAACGCTGGGCTGGACCGCGACCAGCGAAGTGGACGAAGGCTGATAAACATTCATCGTCCCGCCATTGGCGAATCCGTTGATTTTCACCAGCGTGCAGACCTGGCCGACGACGGTGACACGGCCCCAGAAGTTGATCGGGCCGTTGCTGGCGCTCAGAAAGAGATGGCGGTTGACGTGCGCGCGACCGCCAAGGTCGAGACGCGGGCCGGGCGAAATTTCGAGGTTGTCGAACCCGAATGCCGCGAACTGGAAAATCGGAACCTGATAGTTTGAAAGTTCACGAATGATCCGGGCCTCGGCCGGTTGGTCTGCCCCGCCGGTGCCAATGGCATGCGCCGTGGCCCCGATGACATACCGCCGCTCGATGGCGTTCAACCCGTCATACGGAGGGGTCTTGATTTGCGTTGTCCGCTGTTGACCGACCGAGGGCGGAACATACGGAGCGTCGGCGGTAAACCGATACAGCGAATCGGAGGAAGTCTTGAGCTTCGGGGCCCTGCCCGGATCGACCAGGTTGTTGATTTCGGCAGGAGAGGGGTTCTGGTTCGTGGCGAAGAGAACGTTGAAATTGCTCGTCATCGATTCCAGATAGGCCATCGCGGCATTGTACGTCCGGGTATTGAGATACTGAGCGGACGTCTGCCTGGCTTCGGAGGTCATCAGTGTGGCCGACACCGAAGTGAAAACCAGAAGCACTCCGAGAAGGATGACCGCAATCGCCAGCGCAACCCCCCTTTGCCGGGAGGCATTGGCGCGAAAACGGATTGGCGCGGGAACTGAGAACTTCATAAACCGTTCACTCCTTTGAAGAAGAAACCCTTGATGGCCCGTGGCAGGCATTCCGTGAAACGTCTTTTTCATTTTGTACTCGTATAGGCGACGTTCCGCAGGCCGATGGTGACGTTGTCCTGCACATGAAGAAAGCCGCGGTCGTAATCCTGTGAAAAAATTGGAACATCCAGTTTGTACCGGTTCGGATCGACCTCATTGGTCCGACCGAAAACGGATGCTCGAATGGTTCGGACCATGCACTTGGCGAAGGTGGAATCCCGGTTGGCCGCCGGTGTTGAGTTGGGAATGGGGAGGGGAGCTCCAACCGGCATTTGCCCGAGGTCCTCGACGGTCCAGAACCGCCCGCTTCCGGTCCCCTGGTCGTATTCATCAATCAGGTCGAAGCTGAGCTGGAAATTCTCGATGTTGAACGCCACGGGGCTGACCAGGGCGCCTTCGCGACGGTAAAGAATGGGCGGTTGACCATTCTGGGCGCTGGCCGTATCGGTCCAGCCGACAAAGTAGTAGGTCAGTCGAATCCGGGCAAACTGGACGTTCGGCCCGCCGGTTGTGGACATCCCGGGAATGGCGGCGTTCCAGTCGGGATTCAGCCCGAGGATGGTGTTGTCGTTTGAAACCAGACTGATGTCGCCGGTCGTCGTGTTGACGGCCGTGACCAGACCCAGAAACCGGTCGGGTCCGTTCGTGATAAGCAGGCAGTCGACGTAAGGCTGAAGACGGTTGGCGAGCCTTCCATCGGCGTTATTGACGAACGTGGAACCGGCGACCAGCGAGGTCGGGGAAAAATTCTGCGGTCCGGTCAGCCCCGTTACGGTCACGTTGGGTTTGAGGATCAGATTCCCCCCGGAAAAGGTAGCCGTGGCCGTATAGTCGTTGGTTAAGGGAAAGATTCGCTGCGTCGTTCCGGGACCGGGATTGAGTGGAACGTTGAAATTCACGAAAACCGGTTCAATCTGGGCCAGCATCAATTGGTCGGTGCCGGTGCGATAAAGGCTCGGTCCAAGCGAACTGGCCGCCGCCCGTTCGGTCGAACTGGCCCCGGCGTAAATGCACAGTCCGGGTGTCGGGTAAGCCGTGGAAACGAGTGTTCCGGTTGTGTCAACCACGCCCTTGACGCTGGTATTTTCAAGGGTTCCGAACGATGCGGCGCCGTTGGTCCCGGAAACCGTCCAGGCCTGAACCGCATAGAGCCGGTCATAGCCGCCGATGGACCCGACGTTTGCCGTCGGAAAACCGTGCTGGGCAAAAAAACCGGCCCGAACCTTGGCAAAACCGTCCGGCGTCGCGAGGACTTCGCCGAGGGTTGTACAGTCATTGGAGAGGAGCCGGGTGACCGCGCGGACGTTCTGGTTGGCATCGGTCAGGGTCGAATTGGTTCGGGTGGTGCGGGAGGCCACCGAAAACGTCCCGAGGACGGCTGCCATTACAATCAGCAGAATGGTTGAGGCGACAATCAGTTCGATCAGTGAAAAACCTTGTTGACCGAGGCGCTTGCGGCTCGCTTTCGATTTCGCAAATGACAATCTCGTTTTCATGATTTCATCCTCGGCTCGAATTCAGTTGTTCACCTGTTGGCGACCCGAAACCCAGAACCCGGTGGTCTGGAATTTCCAGAGCTGGGTCTGTCCGGTCAAACCGAAAATGGTCAGTGCCCGGCCTTTTTCAGCCCGCGTTACCGCATTGTCATTTTCAAATCGGAGGAAAATGGTCCGGTTTATCGGGGTGTTGTTGAAATTCGAAGTCGGGTCGGACAGGTTTGCCTGGACCACCGTTCCGTCCCCCTTGAAGGTCAGAAAGCTGGTCGCCCGGCCGGAAAGGTTCACCCGCGGGTCGTCCACCAGGGTCAGCGGCGAGGACGGCGGAATGGCATAGACGGCTTCGGGAAGCCGCAGGATGGTCGCGGGTGACGAGGGCGTCCCGTTTGGCAGTGTAAAGCGCCAGCCTTCAGGCAGCCGAAAAAGCTGGGCCGGGAAATTTGCGGAATTCGGGTAGCGACCCACCGCATAGGCATCGGACGTCGCCGAGGAGTCGCGAATGAGCGCAATCTGATATGTGGCCCGATCGGCCATGGCCTGATTCCGGACCTCGCGAATTTTCTGGGCCAGCCGGCTTCCGACGTCATCCGCCTCAATGGATTTCTGATAGCGGATAAAGGAAATTCCGGAAATGGCGACCAGGATTCCGAAAACCAAAACGACGATCAGCAGTTCGATGATCGAAAAACCGTTCGGGCGAAACCTTTTCAGATGCGGATTCGGCATGGCTTCCTCGCGATGTAAACAGTTGAACGGATGCAGGCAAATCCGACACCAAAACTCCCGGAAACCGGGGTTGGTATCGTAATTGATTGATAAAAAAGAAGTTAATTTCGGTATTTCCAGCCCGGCGGCTCTTGCCTAGGCAGTTTTTTCTGAAGGAAGTGTAACTTTTGGTGACGATAGTTCCGTGCCGGAGTCAAACGATGACGGCACGTTTCCTGGCGGAGATCCGATGGTGAAGGAAGGCCAGAACGGAAAAGGCGATCCCTCGCGCGACAAACCAGCCGGTGGTCGGATAGTCCCATTTCCCGGCAACCGCTCCAAAAAAGGCGATCACCGTCAGTCCGAGAAACCCGATGAGGAAAACGGTTCGGGCGATTCGGAAAATCCAGGCCAGGAATGGGACGGGTTTGTGTCCGAAAACGTAATCGGAGAGAACAAGGCAGGCAATGACCGTCAGGGCCGACCCGAGAACGCCGGCGGAAGTCCACCAGGACATTCCTGGAATGGACTTTTCCATTTTGACTGACCACGGGTCCGCGGGAAAACCGAGCAGAATAAACAAGAAAAGAGCGGCGGCGGTAACGGCCAGGCCGAGATCGGCGATCAGTCCGACCGGGGTGTGTTCCGGCTTGTAGACGATTTCGCCCGGAGAAACGATCGGGGGAAGCGGGGGGCGTGGGGAAACGGGACCAAACGGTTTGAGTTCGCCGGTCCCCATCCGAACCGCCGGGACCGAAGTCGATCCGGAAAGCGTTTTATGGGAAAGCATGACCTCGAAGGACTGGTTGGAATTACCCATTTGAACGGTTCGTGAGTGTTCGTTCCAGCCCGGCGCGGAAAATTTGAGCCGGTACTCACCCGGTTCGAGCCGCAATTCCAGGATTCCTTGTCCATTCGACTTCCCTCGAAAGTCGCCGTCCACGAAAACCTCGCAGTTTCCGGGGGTGGTTCGCACGGTCAGGGACGGCGTCAAATCCGCCGCCTGAAAGACGGGACTGGACGCCGTCGAACGGGAAACCGGATGAACCGCTGCGTCCAGTTCCAGACCCAACAGGGCCGCTGATTGCTGTCGGTTGGCGGGATTTTTCGACATGGCCCGCAGGACAACCCCTTCGAGGGCGTCCGATACCGCGGGATTGCGTGACCGGATGCTCGGCGGCGGGTTCATGAGGTGTCCCGTCACGATGGCACCGAAGGAATCACCCTTAAACGGCACTTCCTTGGTCAGCATCTGGTAAAGGATGATGCCGAGGCTGTAGATGTCGGAGCGAAAATCGACCGGTTTCGAGGAACACTGTTCGGGGGACATGTAAAAAGGCGTCCCCATGATCCCCGTTTTGAGGTCCGTCTTGTCGTCACCGAGAATTTCGTCGTTCAGAATCTTGGCCAGACCGAAGTCGAGAACCTTGGCCGTCAACTCACCCGCTGGCACATCTCCGGACTGCCCCAGGTTGGGGTTGGATTCCGCAAATACCAAGCCGTAGTTTTCGAGGTTGTTCGTCCCGAGCGGCTCGGTCACCATGATGTTGGCGGGTTTCAGGTCCCGGTGGATCAGGTTGAGGGCATGAGCGGCCCCGACCCCGGCGCAGACCTGCTTCATGATTTTCAGAACCCGCTCCGGCTGCATCGGCGCTTCCCGATGAATGATTTCATTGAGCGGACGACCCTCAACGTACTCCATCACCAGATAGCGGACGTTGTCGGGGGTCATCCCAAAATCGCTGACCCCGACGACATTCGGGTGCTGAACGGCCGCTGCCGCCCGGGCTTCCCGATTGAACCGGCTGACCGCGGTGGCGTCGGAATTCGCGTAATCCTGTAAAAGCGTCTTGATCGCCACGGTCCGCCCCAGGTGAAGGTGAGTCGCACGATAAACCGCCCCCATCCCTCCCTTGCCAAGACAGGAAAGGAGCTTGTACTTCCCGTCAATGACCAGGGGCCCCGGCAACCCGGGGACCAACCGGCTCTGATCGGACGGGCAGGACTCCACCACGTCTTCGTAACAGGTTTTACAGAGCGGACATTCCTTCATTTTTTGCCTGAAAAATGCGCAGCCGAACTGAAACAACACGCGGAAAAGGGATGATCGGGTTGGGTCGGGCGCTGGAAAACTGTTTCGTTCCTGATGTTTTGCGGGTGAGGCGAGTCTAGCACAGAACGAATCTCCGCCAAGAAGCGGAAATCGGCCCTTTTTCCCGCCACGGGGGATTTTTTTCACCTCTTCCAAACGGTGGCGGCATGGAGGACATTGAAAAGGAGTTCATCTTTCCTTTCTTCCTCCACCCGAAATTTTCCTTTCGCAGTTTTTTTCAGGAGTTTGTCATGAGCAGCGTACCCACCCCGATCCGGGAATCCCGGGCCTCCCGGTCCGAACTCGGCATCAATACCCGTTCAGTCATCGCCAAACGGTATTCATTGCGTGATTCGCAGGGCCGTCCCGTCGAAAACTGGACCGACATCGTCGCCCGCGTCGTCGGGCACGTTTCAAAAGCCGAAACCGACCCGCAAAAGCAATCCCGCTTTCATCAGGCGGCTTCCGAACTGATGCTTGACCGGAAGTTCATCCCGAACACCCCCTGTCTCGTCAACGCCGGGCGCGAAAACGCCCAGATGGCGGCCTGTTTCGTTCTGCCGGTGGAGGATTCCATCGAAGGCATCATGGAACATGCCAAGCAGTGCGCCATCATCCACCAGTCGGGCGGCGGCACCGGCATGTCCTATGAATTTCTGCGGCCCGCCGGGGCCATCGTCAATTCGACGGGCGGCACGGCTTCCGGTCCGGTCAGCTTCATGAACATCGTCAACGCGATGACCGAGACGGTGAAGCAGGGCGGCGTCCGGCGTGGGGCCAACATGGGGATTCTGTCGTGCGAACATCCGGACGTGCTGACCTTCATCCACGCGAAAAACGACCAGACCTCGCTCCTCAACTTCAACATTTCCGTCACGGTGTCGGATGCGTTTCTGGAAGCCGTGGACCGAAAGCGGTGGTACGCCACGACGTTCGGCGGCGCAACCTGGACCCGCGACATCACCGACCCGCTGACCGGCAAACCCTACGAATGGAACGGGGAACAGCCGCCGAAACCGGGAATGCTCTACGCGCCGGACATTTGGCGGCGGATCGTCGAGTCGGCCTGGAAGTACGCCGAACCGGGCGTCATCTTCATCGACCAGGTCAATCGCCACAATCACATGATCGCCAGCCTCGGGCGGATTCACGCCTCTAATCCATGCGCCGAACAGATGCTTCACGACTTCAATTCCTGCAACCTCGGCTCTATCGACGTCGCCAAATTCGCAGATGAAAAGGGCGAACTCGACTGGGTGGCGTTTCGCGAGGCCATCCGCGTCGGCGTCCGGTTTCTGGACAACGTCGTGGATGTTTGCGCGTGGCCGCTGCCGAAGGTCGCGGACCTCACCGGCCGGACGCGCCCGGTCGGCCTCGGCATCATGGGATTCGCCGATCTCTTATTAAAGAAGAGGGTTCGGTACGGCGGGGAGGAGAGTTTCGCCATCGCCGAATCGCTCATGGCCTTTTTCCGCAAGGAATGCTGGCGGGCCAGCCTTGAACTGGGCCGGGAAAAGGGCGTTTTTCCGGAATTCGAGCCGAATCGCGCCGCCTACGAGGCGTTTTTCCGTGATGAACTTGGTTTAAGCGATGAAACCTTCACGCCGCGAAACTATGAAGTGACGACCGTGGCCCCGACCGGCACGATTTCGCTTGTCGCGGAAACGAGTTCCGGCATCGAGCCGAATTTCAGTTGGGCGTACGTCCGGAAAGACACGCTCGGGACCCGCGTGTACGTTCATCCCGAAGCTGCCCGCGCGCTCGGCGTCGAATTTGACCCGACCGACGCCGCGAGTCTCGAACGGGCCGCCGCCATCGTCACGGAACGCGAAAGCGAATTGCCCGATTACTTCGTCCCGGCGCACGAAATCACCGGCGAGGAACACGTCCGGATGCTGGCCGCTTTTCAAAAGCATGTGGACAACAGCATTTCAAAAACCGTCAACGGGGCGAATTCCGACACGGTCGAGGATGTGGACCGGCTGATTCACCTCGCCCGCGACCTCGGTGTGAAAGCGGTTTCCTACTACCGGGACGGAAGCCGGGTCGATCAGGTGCTGACTTCGATGAAAGCGCCTGAAAAGAAGGAACTCGAATTGGAACCGGAAGCCGGGCCGACGGTCGTCGAGCCGGGCGTTTCGGCCAAACCCGAACGGGTCGAAATAGACCGACCGCGCGAGATGCAGGGCTGGACGTGGCAGATTCCCTTCGACGGGGCCAATTTGTACGTCACGGTCAACCACGACGGGGCGCGGATTCTGGAAGTGTTCACGACCGGGCCGCTGGTGAGCAGTTCGGTCGGGATGCTGGCTTCAAAGATGCTGCGCGGCGGATTCGGCGTCCGCGACGTGGCCCGCAGTCTCAACAAGGTCAGCGGGACGCACACGGTCTGGTTCAACCAGCGGTGCTGCACTTCGCCGGAACAGGCCATCGCGACCTGCCTGCTCATCGCCGAACGGCGGCTGGCGGACCTCCCGGACGCTCCTCCCCAGTCAATGACTCAAAATGACTTGCCGCCGAAAATGGGCGCGCTCGTCGGGACCTGCCCCGAATGCGGCGGCCAGCTCGAACACGCTTCCAACTGCGACGCCTGCCGGGATTGCGGGTACAGTAAATGCAAATAAAACAGTCTGGAGTCTGGAGTCGAAAGTCTGGAGTCAAGAAAACGATGAACGATGAAGTCTGAAAAATCCGAAGTTGAGAATGATTCGGAAAAAAGAACTTGACGGTTAAAGCGAAAAACGAACGCTTTACTCCAGACTCCAGACTCCAGACTCCAGACTCCAGACTCCAGACTCCAGACTCCAGACTCCAGACTCCAGACTCCAGACTCCAGACTCCAGACTTTACTTCCCGAGCTTCATCGTGGCCGCGCCGACAATCTTCAAACCGGCTTTTTCCTGAACGAACGCCGTCAGGCGCAGGTGATCGCGATTCCATCCCTTGTCGAGTTCGATGGTCGCGGGAAGCACCACCGCCACCTGATCGCCGGTAATGTCTCCGATTTGAATCACCCGGCGGGTGACGGGGGCGTGAAGGAGTTTCCGCCCGGCGTTTTCTCCGCGTGGAACATCGGTGGAAAGTCCGTCTTCGGTAATGGCGAGCAATACGTCGTATCTCGCCTTTTCGAAGCTTCGGGGAAGGCCGGAAATCTGTACTTCAATCGGTTGCTTGCTAGGCGTCCCGTCCGGTTTGAGTGTGAGCGATACTTCCGCGGAGGTGTTTCGTGCGGCGTCTTCAACCAACGACAGGATGGAACTCCGGTTGGAGCCGAGGCATTCGTTCGCGCCCGCGATGACCGCCTGCGGTGTATAGACCTGCGCGGCCTCGAAGCGTTCGGCGTAGCGGTATTGTCTTTGGGAAAACCAGGCCGATGAAAACGGGTCGCGCCAGCCGAGCCGATCCCAGTAGTCCACATGATTTTCGAGGGCAACGATTTCGGCGCCATCCACCGGCTGCCTGACGACAAGTTCACGGAGAAGTTCATCCGCCGGCGGGCAGCTTGAACAGCCTTCCGATGTAAAAAGTTCGATGATGACCGCCTTGCGGCTACCGTTTATGACCGTTCCGGGCGTCCCCGGTTTCGGGGCCGGACGTTGAAAATACGCCATTCCGTAAATCGCCCCCGACAGCACGAATCCCGCCACTACGAACCACTTCATGTCGAATATTCCCAAGCCTTTCCAAGCATTTCATCCTGTCGTTCGTGAATGCCGGAGTGAAAAAGGTTTATTCCCGGTTTTCAAAAATCGATTGCGCCAAATCCGATTTTGCTAGGAATTTTCCAAAATTTGGAATACATCTTCCATCAACTCGCGGCACGGCTCGCGGTTGTGCCGGAGTTCCGGACGACCCTCCAGCCGTAATCGTGCGACTGACATCTTCCGGCCCTATCGACTGTTGTAGCGCGCACCCAGGTGCGCGTTTTGTAGCGTTTGGAGACTTCGATGAAAATCGGTCGTTTGCAACTGGGCCCCGGGGCGATCATTCTGATCGTCCTCGTCATGGTCGGTCTTGTGTATGTTGGCCTGCGGAATCTGGGCATTCTCGACAAACTCACCCCGCAAAAGGCGGAAGGCCCCAAATCGGTTGTCCCGGACGGACGGGAAAAGCTTGAGACCATCAATGTCGCCAACCTTCCGGCGTCGCAGGTGAAAGCGCCGCAAAAGACCAGCGACAATCCCGACGTCACCATCGGACTTTGGACGTGGCAGACGGAAAGCGGCATCATCGACGCGGTCGGCGGTCCCGGCAAATCCGGCGACCACACCGATAGCTGTCTGTGTCAGGCGGGTATTACCAACACGAAACTGGTGGTGCAGAACGATACGTCGGAACAGGTCAAGGCGCTGGCCGCCGGTCAGATGCAGTTCGTGACGACCACCGGCGACCAGGCCGCGGTGGACATTGCCGGCGCGAACAAGCTTCTGCGCGGCAACAAGGCGAAGGTCATCTGGAGCAGCGGCTATTCCTTCGGCGAAGACTGTCTGATGGGACCTGAGTCGTGGAAAAAGGACCCGCAACTGGCGCGCGGCGCGGTGGTCGTGACCGCCGTTCCTTATTGTGACTGGAACGTGACCGTGGACTGGGCCGCCGACAACCAGATTCCGGTCAATCCCGACGAAGCCGTGTATGACCCGGATGCGATCAACTTCGTCAACGCGACGGACCATATCGAGGCCGCCCAGAAGTTTGTTCAAAACACGAAGGTTTCGTTGAAGAACAAGAAAACCGGCGCGAACGAGCAGTTTGACATCACCGCCTGCGCCACCTGGACGCCCGGTGACGTGATGGCGGCGAAGGGTCGCGCGACCGTGACGTACAAAGGCAAGAGCGAAAAGCTTCAGAAGATCATTTCGACCAAGGAATACAGCTACATGATGCCGAACATCATCTTCGGCAATCAGGACTGGATGAACCAGCACCGCGAATACGTTTCGACGCTGCTGCGCTGTATCGCCCGTTCGAACGAACGCATCAAGACCGATCCGACCTACTTCCGTGACCGCGTGTCGGCGCTCAATGCCCTCGTGTTCAACCTCGAAGGGAAGGGACCGGTGTTCTGGAACGCCTACTACAATTCGACGGTCGAGGACGGTGTTTCACTCGGCGGTTCGCGCGTGAACAACATTTCGGAAGTGCGCCATCTGTTCGGTATTGCGCCGGCGCAGCCGCTCGAAAAGTCGATTTTCGGCGTGACCTATCTCGACCACGCCAAGCGTTTGCAGAAACTGATTCCGGACCGGCTGCCGACCTACGCCACGGTGGATCAGGTCGTGGACCTTTCCTTCATTCGGGAAATCACGGACGAAACCGCGGCGACGGCGGTGTATCAGCCCACGTTCGAGCAGGGCGGCAATCAGGGGACGGTGGTGAAGGCCAATTTCCAGATTACGTTCGATTCCGGCTCGGCTTCGATCAAGCCGTCGGAAATCGCGACGCTGACGGAAATCCGCAACCTGCTGATCCGCGCGACGGACACGAAAATCATCGTGGAAGGGCACACCGACAACCTCGGCGAGGACGGAACCAACCTGCGGTTGTCGCGCGACCGGGCGCAATCGGTCTGGGCGTGGCTGAAGGCGTCCGACCCGACGGGAATCAATATTTCCGACAAGCGCCTGGAAAACGTCGAGGGGTATGGTGCGTTTCGTCCGCTGCCGGGCAATCAGAACAGGACCGACGCGGAGCGCGCCGCCAATCGCCGCGTCGTGATTATCCTGAAGTAACCCTTCGCGTTTCACTTCCCGACGGGACTTACTGTCTCGTCGGGAAGCAATACCATCGGCACTCACTCGACAATGAACTCAATCGCATCCGTTTTTCGGTTTTTCGGAAATGTCGACAAACCGACCCGCTTCATTGTGGCGGGAATCTGGCTCGGGGCATTCTTCCTGCTCTGGGTGTTCAGTCCGATTAAAGCCTTGCCGTATCCGAAGGAAGTCGTGGCCGCGCTTGGCGAGATGTTGCACAAGGATCTGGCCTACAACACCTTCGTCACGTTGAAGCTGAACATTGTCGGACTGCTCTACGCCTCGGTCCTTTCTCTGGTATTTACCTACATCAGCGTCATTCCCGCGCTTCAACCGTTGAACAAAACGGTTCAATGGCTGCGATACATCCCGATTATCGGTTTCAACCTCGTCTTTCTGACGTTGTTCACGCTCGGCTGGCCCATGAAGGTCGCCATGATGACGACCGGGATGACCTTCTTTCTGACGACGGGCATGACTTCGGTGGTGACGTCCATTCCGAAAATGAAGTTCGAACTGGCGCGGGTGCTGGGGTACGGCGATTTTCAGGTGTTCTACACGGTAGTCGTCCGACCGACTTTGCCGAAGATGGTCGAACAGGTCGCCCAGAACGCCGCCATCGGCTGGGTGATGGTCACGTCGATTGAAACCTACAACCGCACCGAAGGCGGCATCGGCGCGCAGATTTACGCCTATTCCTCGACGAACCAGTTGGCCCATGTGTACGGGCTGCTGCTCGTCATCGGCGTCATCGCGATTCTCGAAGACGTCACGTTCACGGTTCTCAATCGGGTCCTGTTTCCCTACAGCACGATTGCGGAACGCGGGTAAAGCAGGTTTTGGGTGTCGGGTTTCGGGTGTTGGGTAAAACCGATTGACCTGAATAGAACGGTGGAGAACGCTTTACCCAATACCCAATACCCAATACCCAATACCCAATACCCAATACCCAATACCTTTCCCAATGAAGCCACGCGAAGACTGCATTCCCGGACCACTCGACACGATGGAAACTGTCGGTCAGTTGCTGGCCGTCCGGTCGGTGACCAGAACGTTCGAAGCCAACGACGGTTCGACGCTGACCGTACTGGAAGACCTGAACCTTGACATTTACGACATCAAGGGCAAGCCGCAAATCGTGAGCCTGCTTGGGCCGTCGGGCGTGGGAAAAACCACGCTGTTGCGGCTCATCGCCGGACTCGACAAGCCCACGAAGGGCGAAATTCTGATTGGAAACGAGGACCACGCGCTGTCGCCGGTGAAGATGGGCGACGTGGGCGTGGTGTTTCAGAAGTACCCGCTGTTCGAGGACATCAACGTGCTCGACAACCTTATCGAGCCGGTCGTACGGCGGGGTGCGATGAAGCGGGACGAAGCAAAAAAGCAGGCGCTCCATTACCTCGACGAATTCGATCTGGTCAAACAGGGCCTTGCCTATCCGGCGCAGCTTTCGGGAGGTCAGCGTCAGCGCGTCTCGCTGCTTCAGCAACTGATGGGCGACCGGACGTTCATCATTCTGGATGAACCCTTTTCGGGCCTCGATCCGGTCAACATCACCAGCGCCATTAACCTCATCGTCAACATCGCGAGTCGCCACACGCTGAACTCATTCATCATCATCACCCACGATGTGACGGCGGCACTGGCGATTTCAGATCATGTGTACCTGCTCGGGCGCGACCGGGACGAAAAAGGCGAGCCGGTGTCTGGCGCGCGGGTGAAGAAAACGTACGATCTGATTGCCGAAGGACTGGCGTACCGCGAGAACATCGAGGACCTGCCGCGTTTTTCGGAGATTCGCAAGGAAATCAAACTGGTGGAATTCCCGAAACTGTGAGGTTCGTCTACACTCGGTCGAATCCTTTTGAACCACAATCGAGCGAAGTCCGGAAATCGAGAATTTTCATGCCCGATCAGGACATCAATTACGTCAAGGAAGTATTCAAGAGCGACATCAACCTCGGCTTCATCGGGGTGATGGTGTTTCTCATGCTGGTGGTCAGTTTCTGGGGATTTCTGCCGTTTCTGTTCGCGGGAGAAATCGCCGCCCTGTTTCTGGCCCAGAACGCCCGCATCCAGCGGATCATCCGTTCGCGGTTGAATCGCCACAAGGCGCTGGAATCGGTCGAGGCGGAAGCTGAAATCGTTCGCAACCTGCCCGGCGACTATCAGGCCGAGTTTCATTCGCTCCGGCATCTGTGCGAGGAAATCGAGCGCCGGTCGCTTGAACTCGACGCCTCGCGAAAAAACGTGATGCTGACCGGAATGGTCGAGAAGCTGTCGTCGTTCCGGTACGACTACGCCCGGATGCTCCGCGCCCGCTATCTGCTTTCGACGCGCAACTACCGGAATCTGGAAACGGTCCTGAAAAGCCAGATCGACCGGGCGAAAGATTCCATCGAACGCGAAAAATCGGCGCAGGTCCGGCAGGCCCTGACGCAAAACCTGACGATCCTGACCCAGCGGCTCGACCGGGTGCGGAAACTCGACGAACTGGTCCGGCTGCTCGATGCGCGTCAGCAGACGATCAAGAACTCGCTCAGTCTCGTTCAGGACGAGGTGTATTCCTTTACCGATGTGTCCGGAATCACGGGAATGGTGGACAACCTGCTGATGACCATCAAGATTTCCGACGATTTCCGGACCACATTCAACGACGTCCTTGCCGTTGAACTGCCGTCCGACAGCATTACCGAGTTCGAGCGGGAACTTGCCCAGCAGGCCGTCGAGGAAGAATCGCGGGACGATGACCATCGCCCCCCGCGCGAGCGTCTGCGGCGGGTGAAGTGATTTTCGATTGAAGATTGAAGATTTTCGATTCTGATAAAGGGAAGAACGCTGATGAGCGATCCGAAACAACCCAAACGTTCGACCGAAGACATTCTGCGCGAGATGGAATCCGTCGCGGACAGCCCCGCGCCCGCAAAGGAAAAACCTTCGGGCGGTGGAACTTTGCGTTCCTTTCTCGACTTTTTCGTGAAGGTCGTTCCCGATGAGGATGAGCCGGTGGCGATGCCGACCGATACCACGCCCCGCCGCGAACCGTCGTTACCTCCGACGGCCACTCCGACGCGAGTTTCCGATCTCGTCAAGAATGAACCCGCGCCGACCTTCGCCACTGCGCCGGTGGATGAAGCGGATCTTTCGCAAAAGCCGTTCGATGAAATCTACGCCGAGGCGGGGATTGGAGAAACCACCTGTTCGGTGAACGAACTGGAAACCCTGTTGAACAACCCGACCATCGTCAATCAGCCGATGAGTGTGAAGATTGTGGCCGTCAACCTGGCGCTTTCCGCCAAGGGCGTCACCATCGAAGCGCCAGTTTCCGACGCCGTACGACGGGACCGGGCACTCGATGCCTATCAGAAAATGCTGGTTGAGCGTTCACGCGCCATCGAGCAGGAAAACATGGCCAGAATTCAGGGAATCACGAAGGAAATCGAGGAATACCTCAAGGCAAAGCAGGCCGAGGTGGATGTCCTGCGCGGAGAAATCGCCGAAGCGGGTCGTCAGTCGCTCGATTTTTCGGCCCGCCGCGAGGCCGAGGAACGACGGCTCGCCAGCCTCGTCAGTCCGTTTCTGGAAGGAAAGCCGAACCCGGTCACCGTTCAGTCGATGGAAGAAATCGCGCCGAAGTCGTAGTCGAATTGCCGGTTTTCAAGTGAAAAGGGACGCACCGTGCGTCCCTTTTCTATTTTGAAAGTTCAGTGACGATGACCTTGAAGGCTTCGTCGTTTTGAAGCGTGGCGAAATCCGGCTGTTCGGTGAGGGCGCGTGGGGATTTCAGGCCAAGGGCGATGCACCGGCGAAGTTCCTCGACGACCTTTTTACTTTTACCGCTCACCGCGTAAAGGCGGGCCAGATCATAATGCGGCCAGACGGCATCGGGGCGGACGGTGGCCGCGAGGTGCAGGTCGCGTTCCGCCGCGTCGTACTTTTTGGCGTTGCGCGACGAGGCCGCCGTTTCAACGCAAATCGCGAAAAACGAGCCGAGAATTCGTTGCGCGGTCTGGCGTTCCACCGGGTTCGTCTTTTCCGCCTGCTTGCGAAAACCGCCAATCAGGCGACCGAGTTCGAGTTCGGGCGATTCTTCCGTCGAACCGGTTCCGAGCCGCGCCCGGATTTCGAAAAACTGCTTTTCCGCCTGGGCCTGCGCATCAATCTGACTCTGTTCGATTTTCAATCCTTTTTTGACCGGTTCGGAATTTTTTTCGTTTTCGACTTCCTTTGCCAGTGTTGAAACATCGCGTAGACCATTGAAGGTTTCCGCGGTCGAACGCCCTTCACGAAAAGCTGAAAGCGGATCATTTGAAGCCTGTGCATCGGCGCGGCGTTTCGCCGCTTCCAGCCAGGCGTAATCAAGCATCGCTTCGTCACGAGGAAGTGTCCCGGCTTTCATCGCATTCAGGTTCAACCAGACCAGCGCCTGTTCAAAGGCGGATTCCGGCATCCAGTCGTGGTCGCCGGGGAAACGGACGACACGATTCGGCGCGCCGAAGCTGTCGAGGGCGCGTTCAAGTTTCGTCACTTCGGCGTAGTTGAAATCTTCCATTCCGACAGCGGCAAAGACGAGAAAGGGGACGTCCTTTTTCGATGTCGGCGGTCCAAAAAATCCCGCGCCGGAGAGAATCGCGCCCGCGCACTGTCCGTCGAGCGCCCGCGCGACCCGCGAGGCCACGCGCGCGCCACCTGAAAAACCCGTGACGTAGAGCCGTCCCGGTGCAATCGGAAACCGTTTCTGCGTGTCTTCGAGCAGCCCGTTGACGATGGCGTTGAGATCGTTGGCCGGACCGTTTCGCGAGTCGTTCGAACCGGCGAGGATAAATCCGTACCGCTCGGCAACTCCCTTGAAACGTTCAACCGGCACTTTTCCGCGACCACCCGGATCGAAGCAGTACACAATGGGAAAGCGCCCCGTCGCCGTGAAATTCTTCGGCAGATAAAGGCTGTAGCTGTATTTCTCGCCGTATGAAAGGCTTGAAACCTCGCCGGGTTTGGGCGACTCGCCTGGGCTTTGCCCCGCGAATGAATATCCGGAAAGGAGCAGGACGATGGCCAGTGCCTGACAAAATTGAAAAAGGAATCGGTTCATGGGCCGGTATGATTCCGCTGGATTTGTTCGGTATGAACTTCCAACGCGGCAATCGCCTTGAAAGTTCGAATTTCGAAACGTAAAACTGGCCGGGTATTTGCCATCCGGACATTTCGAGGCCATTGCGTGAGCGCCTTTTTTACCGGAAGCCAGTCGCTGATTCTGCTGGCCGGAATTCTTCTTGCCGTTGCCCTGTTGGTGACCGTCCGCGCGTTCCTGCCTGAAACGCGGCGCGTGACCACCCGTTTCCCGACTTTCTGCCTGCTCGCGTCGGTCATTTTTCTGATTGCCCTGTCGATTGCCCGAACCTCCGGTTTTGAAAACGCGGCGGATGTCTGTTTCGACATCGGCGCGGTGTGGGTGATGCTGGCGGTCGGTCGGCTCGGCGTACTGGCGACGTTCGATATCGGCATCGCGCGGCGGGTCGGTCATTCGGTGCCGAAGATCGTCCGCGACATCGTGCAGGGAATGGTCTATGTCGGCGTGCTGTTGCTGGCCTTGCGACTGGCGGGTGTCCAGATTTCCTCGCTGCTAGTCACGTCCGCGCTGTTCACGGCGGTCATCGGTCTGGCCCTTCAGGAAACGCTCGGCAACATCATTTCGGGGCTGACGCTTCAGGTTCAACAGCCGTTCGAAGTCGGCGACTGGATTCAGTTCAACAACGACGAACGACAGATCGGCGAAGTCATCGAAATCAACTGGCGCGCGACAAAACTGCTCACGCTCGACCGCGCGGAAGTGACCGTCCCGAACGGCCTGCTCGCCAAAAACTCGCTCGCCACCTTCACGAAGCCGACCAAAATTGCCCGCCGCTCGGTGTATTTCGCCGCGCCCTATTCCACGCCGCCGCGCCGTGTTCACGAGGCAGTGATGGCGGCGGTCAAGGACGTACCCGGCGTGGTGAGCGATCCGCCGCCGACGCTGGTGACGTTCAAATTCCTCGAAAACGCGACGATTCAATACTGGCTGCGGTACTTCATCACCGATTTCTCACGCCGTGACATTGTGGACGGCGCGGTGCGCGACCGCGTGTGGTACGCCCTCGAACGCGCCGACATTGCCTACCCGCTGCCGTTGTCCGGTCTTTATTTTCACGAATCCGACAGTCAGGAAGACGAACGGCTGCGCGAGGCCGATGCCATCGAACAGGCATTGAAAACCATTCACCTGTTCGAGCCACTGGACGACATCGAGCGTCACGTTCTCGCGTCGAGCATGAGCCGCCGTCTGTTCGCGCCGGGCGAAATCATCGTTCGCGAAGGGGAAGAAGGCGAGGAATTGTTCATCGTGCGCGCGGGAACGGTCGCCGTCACGGTTTCGGGAACGGAAGTGGCGCGCATGTCGAACGGAAATTTCTTCGGTGAAATGTCGTTGCTCACGGGCGCAACGCGGGCCGCGACGGTGCTGGCGGTGGGTGAAGTCGAGGTCTACGTCATGGGCCGCGCGGTGTTCCAGCGATTGCTGACCGCCCATCCGGAACTTGCCGAGGACGTCAGCGCCGTGCTCGCGACCAGACAAACCGAACTTGAACAGGTAAAATTATCGCAGGACGCGCGGCAACAGCGGGTGGCCGAACGGTCATCGCAGATTCTGACTCAGATTCGAAAAATCTTTTCGCTCGGTTAGCGGTAAATCTTCTTTGCGGGGAGGAAGGTTTTGAAGACCAATTACGTCCTGATCGATTTTGAAAACGTCCAGCCAAAAGAATTTGAACTTTTGAAAGGTGGGCTTTTCCGGATCAAGATTTTTCTGGGGCCGAATCAGGCCAAAATCCCCGTTTCGCTGGCTGCCTCACTTCAGCCATTCGGGGAAAGTGTCGAATACATCATTCTTGAAACTTCCGGTGCAAACGCCCTCGATTTTCTTATCGCCTACCAGATCGGAGTCCTTTCCAGCCAGGATTCCAACGGCTTTTTTCACATCATCACAAAAGACACTGGTTTCGATCCTTTGATTAAATTCCTCAAGGCTCGTGGCATTTTTGCCCACCGCTCCGAATCGATTGCCGGAATGCCTTGTTTCAAACCGAAGACCCCAGCGGAGAACGATGCCCGGATCGAGACGGCCATTGGTCATCTCATCCGAATGAAGGCGGCGAAACCGAGAAAACAGAACACCCTGCTCAGTTCTCTCAATACCATCTTCAAAAAGGAACTCTCCGAACAGCAGCTTTCCTCCATTTTCGCCGGCCTTTGCAAGCGGGGAGTGGTGAAACTTGACGGCGAAAAAATTTTGTATGATTTGAAGGAAACCGATTGACTCCTTGAACGTGTTCCGGGCCGACACCACTGTAGTATGATGGGCCGTTCGTTCCTCTAAAATTCGATCTCGACAACTCCCTCCAACCCGACAAAGGTAAGATGTATGAAGCGACTCCTCTTTCTTGGCCTTGTTTTATCCCTCTGGGCCGGTGTTGTTCCGGTTGGCATTTTTGCCCAGACCGCGAAGGTGAAGGTCACCAACTACCGCACCGAGGTGAAGTCGCGGGCGGAGTTCAACGTCCTCAAGCGCGATTACAAAAAAGGCCGTTTCGCCAACGTCCCGCACATGATGTTCGTCATCGACCGGACGAACGACACGGTGTACTACATCAATTCTAACCGCTATCGCTTCCACTCCGAATTCGCGCGGGCGACCTATCTTTCACTCGACGCGGGCGAACTCTTTTTTCAGAAGAACTACATCAATGAAAACCGGCGGTTCGTGCTGGGGACGCTGGCGTTTCAGCCGACGGTCGAAAAATTCACCTATGAGTTCTGGGAAGGCGACCTGATTACCGAACCGCTCGTCGCGTACGCACACGACCGGCTTTCGAAAACGTTCTACGCGCCGCTCAACTACAAACCGAATTCGCTGCGGCAGGAGCAGATTGCGGAATCGCTGAAAAACGTTCCGCATCTCCTGCTGACGGATATCGAGCCGGAGAAGTCGTTCGACGTTCTCAATCCCGGCAAGGCCGTCGGGGTGCTGCGGCTGGTCGAAACCCTGCCGCCGGATCAGCCGTTCGAGCGCGAGGACATCGTCATTTTCAAGGAAGTGCCGATTTCGGTGACGCCGGTGCGCGGGTTGATTACGACTCGCCAGGGAACGCCGCTGTCGCACATGAACCTGCTCGCGAAAAGCTGGAACATACCGAACGCGTTCTTCAAGGATGCCGACGTGAAGTTCAAGTCGCTGGTCAACCGCTGGGTCACGCTGACCGTGACCGACAACGGGCTGACCATCGAACCGGCGGAGAAAATCGAGAGCAGTCCTGATGAATTGCGCCGCAGCGCCGAACTTCAGGTTCCGAAGGCCGATCTTCAAAGCCGGGAACTGACCGATCTCGACCAGCAGCGGGCGCGCGACGTCATTCGGTTCGGCGCGAAGTCCGCGAATCTCGGCGAAGTGGCCCATGCCAATCTGCCGGGCGTGGTCGTACCGAAAGGTTTCGGAATCCCGTTTGCTTATTACGCGGCGTTTGCCGAAAAGCACAAAATCGAGGAGCGCGTCCTCGAACTGCTCAATGACGACAAGTTTCATCACGACGCCCCGACGCGCGTGAAGAAACTTGGCGAACTCCGCGAGTACATCCAGAAAGCCGAAGTGGACGCCGAAACCCGCGCGGCCATCATCGAAAAAGCCAAGGCGACATTCGGTGACAAGGGCGTGTTCGTGAGAAGTTCAACGAATGCGGAAGATCTTCCCAACTTCAACGGAGCGGGCTTGTATTCGACGGTCCCGAACGTAAAGGGCGGCGACGCGCTCATCGAGGCGGTCAAGACGGTCTGGGCGTCGATCTGGAACTTTGAAGCGTTTGAAGCGCGGGAGCAGGCGCGGATTGATCACATGGCGGTGTATCCCGGCGTACTCGTGCAGGAAGGCGTCAACGCCGACAGCGCGGGCGTGATGATTACGACCAACCCGTTCGACCGCAAGGACGCCAACGGTGTCTACATCAATGCCAAGCGCGGACTTGGAATCAAGGTCGTGGAAGGGAAGCGCGTGCCCGAGCAGATCATCTACCGGACGCGCTCCGATTCGGTTCAGGTGCTGACCCGTTCGACGGAAGATACATTATTGACCTTTGACGTAAATGGCGGCGTCAAGGAAGTGAAAATCGAGCCGAACCGCGCCGTGCTGACCGACAAGACCGCCCGCAAACTGAGCAAGGTCGCGACGGCCATCCGGCGGATTTTCAAGGGCAAGCATCAGGACATCGAGTGGCTGATCGTGGGCGAACAGGTCTACATCGTGCAGTCGCGGCCCTATATCGACCTGAGTCTGTAAGGATCGGTCGTGAACCAATTATGGAAAAAGACGACATCCATCGCTATTTCGCCGAGATAAGGGTCTGGAATACCTTTTATTTTCTCCCCTTTTTCGGGACATTGCTCACGGGGAATCAATGTCGCGACGCCGTCAGGACAATGGCCGATGGCATCGACGAGTTTGCCGCGAAGGATGAAGGCCCCATTCCCAGAGCCGAGGTGGCCGTCGCCTTCAGGATGTTTCTGGCCTACCTCACCCTGTTTCTCGAACGGCGCGACCATTTGACCCCGGACCCTCCGACCATCCTCCCGGTTACGAGGGAAGAACGATACCGATGTTCCTTCTGTGAAAAAAAGCCTGGGGAGGACCTTCGCTTGTTCCCTGGTCAGGATGTTTTTATCTGTGCCGAATGCGTGACCCGCTGCATGGAGATTCTCAATGGGACGAAGGAACCCTTTTTGCGGTGTTCCTTTTGCGGGAACAGCCAGTATCAGGTCAAAAAACTGATTGCCGGGCCAAAGGTCTTCATCTGCAACGAGTGCGTGGATATTTGCGTTGAAGTCATCGCTGACGATGAGGCCAAAGAAAAAGAAGCTACGGGCGAAGACCTCAAAAAAGACGACGGGAAAGATCCGGACGAAAAAGGAGGCCCCGTCGAAATTCCTCTGATCTGAAATCTTTGCAGTGGGCGCAACCTCAACCCTTCCGCGCCGCATCCGAGCCTTCGGTTCAAACCGTACCCGACAATTACAGTTGAATTTCAGGGAACATTTCGGCTGAATGGGCCGTCCCTTCGTGTAACTTCCGCGCGTCTGCCGGGAGTGTTTTCCAACGGAGCATGTTTTTTGTGAAGTACGTCATTCAAAACGGGCTGCGGCTCGTGCTGTGTCTTTGCGGAGTGGTCCTCCTGACGATGGCCGCCACCGCGCAGGAAACCAAGATCAAGGGCGTGTTGAAACGCGCCGAACCCGACGGACGCAAGCTGCCGGTGGCCGGAATCACGGTTCAGATTGCGCCCCTCGCCGCGCCCGACAAGGTTCAGGAAAGCGTGACGGACGACGAGGGTCGGTTCACCTTTGCCGATCTGATTCCGGGCGATTACGTTTTGAGCATTTCCGCGACCGGATTCGAGGAATACAAGAAAACGTACAAGATCATTCCCGGCGCGGCGGCGGACCTCGACATCGACCTCAAGGTCAAGGCCACGAGCGACACCGTGACGGTCAATGCGAGCGATACCGAGGTGAAAACCGAAACTTCATCGACCAACACGCTCGGGACGCGGGTCTTGCGGAACGCTCCGCTGGTGAACGAAAACTTTCAGGACGCCCTGCCGCTCGTGCCCGGTGTGGTACGCGGGCCGGACGGCCTGCTCAACCTCAAAGGCGCGCGCACCGGACAATCGGGGTTGCTGGTCAACAGTACCAACGTGACCGACCCGGCGACCGGAAACTTCGCGATCAGTCTGCCGCTTGAAGCGATTCAGTCGGTAACGGTGCTTTCGAGTCCCTATTCGGCGGAATACGGCAAGTTCACCGGCGCGGTGGCCTCAATCAGTACTCGTTCCGGCGGCGACAATTTCCGTTTTCTTTTCACGAACTTCTTCATCCGCGCGCGCCGCCGCACCGTTTCGCAGAATCCGAAGCAGACAAAGCTGGTCGGCATCGAATCGGCCACGCCCCGCCTGGTGCTGAGCGGTCCGATCATCAAGGGCAAGCTGACCTTTTCGCAGTCGTTTCAATATCAGTACGTCCGGACGCTCGTCCCGTCGCAACCCTTCCCGAACAGCGACACCACGCTCGAAGCCTTCGACTCGTTCACGCAGGTGGATTACGACGCGAACCGCAACAACCATCTGACCTTCGTGCTGTCGTTCTTCCCCCAGAATCTCACCGCGCCGACGCTCAACACGTTCAACCCGCTGGCCGCGACGCCGAATTTTCGCCAGCGCGGCTTCTTCACCTCACTGGTCGAACGGGCGATTTTCAGCAATGGCTCGGTGCTGGAAGTGACCGGGGCGTTCAAGCGGTTCAACGCCTTCGTTTTCCCGCAGGGAAATCTGCCCTTTATCGTCGGAACCACGGTCAATGGCGGGAATTTCTTCAATCGGCAGGATCGCTACACCGACCGCGCGGAAGGCCAGGTCGTTTACAACTTCGCCGAAATCAAGGCCGCCGGTTCGCACTACTTGAAACTCGGCCTGAACGTCAGTGGCAACACGCTCAACGGGCGCGACCGCAACACGCAGGTGCGGGTGACCCGGCAGAACGGCACGCTCAATCAGACCATCGACTTTCTCGGCGCGGGAAACTTCGATCTCGACAGCATCGAAACGACGGCGTTCGTGCAGGACCGCTACACCGTTTCGCCACAGGTGACGCTCGATTTCGGCGTCCGCTTCGATAGAAACGGGCTGTCGCGCGAAGCCAACATCGCGCCGCGCTTCGGGTTCGTCGTCGTGCCGTCGAAAACGTCCGATGCCACGGTCATTCGAGGCGGAGTAGGGTTGTTCTACGACAAGGTCCCGCTCGCCATCGGCGCGTTTCCGCAATTTCAAAGCCGGTCGGTCCGGTTCTTCGCGGCGGACGGCATCACGCAGGTCGGGCCGACGCAGGCGTTGTTCAATCGTTTCGGCAATGAACTCCGCACGCCGCGCAGCGTGTCGGCCTCGATTGAACTCGACCGGCGGATTACGAAAAAACTTTTATTTCGAATTGGCTACCAACAGCGCGAAGGCCGCGACGAGTTCATCGTCAATCCCGATCCGGCAGGTTCCGGGATGGTGGTAAGCAACGGCGGACGCTCGCGGTATCGCGAGTTTCAGGCGACGGCGCGCTATCGGTTCGGGGAAGTCAGCGACGTGATGTTTTCGTACGTCCGCTCAAAAGCCGAGGGCAATCTCAACGACTTCAACGGGTTTTACGGAAATTTCCGTCCGCCGGTAATTCGGGGCGATCAGTACGGTCGTCTCGCCTTCGACGCGCCAAACCGGTTCCTTCTGACCGCCAATGTGGACCTTCCGTTCGGCCTCGTCGCCTCGCCGGTGCTCGACATCCACACCGGCTTCCCTTATTCGCAAGTGAATGAAAATCAGGACTTCGTCGGGCGACGGAATCCGGACAATCTGCGCTTGCCTCAATTCGTGGTTCTCGATCTTCAGGTCACGAAGCGGCTGATGATTCCGTTCCGGAAAAAAAAGATTCCGATGCGGGTCGGGGTGAAGATTTTCAATGTGACCAACCACTTCAATCCGCGCGACGTTCAGTCGAACATCGACAGTCCGTTTTTTGGGACGTTCTACAACAGCGTTCGGCGGTCGTTCCGCGGGAAGTTTGAATTCGATTTTTGAATTTTTGGAACGCAATGGCGCAAAGACGCAATGCCGCAAGGGAAATGAATAACTTTGCGTCCTTGCGACTTTGCGACTTTGCGTTTCTTTTGTCGTTCGATGAAAGTCACTGAGAGAAAACAATCGCTTGCGACTGCCGGCCTGCTCGTGTTTCTGACGCTGCTGGCGTTCGGGTTGCGGGTTGCGGGACTCGGCGCGCAGGGGCTTGCCGAGGATGAAGCCAACAAGATGGCGGCGGTGGCGGCATACCGCGCGGGCGATTTCACGTCCAACGCCGAGCATCCGATGCTGATGAAATCGGCCATGACGACCTGCGTGGTCGCGGCTGAGTGGCTGGAACGGCACGCGCCGTCCGTTGCGCCGACGCCGGAAGCCGCGCTGCGATTTCCCAACGCCGTGTTCGGCGCGCTGACGACGCTTGTACTGGCCTGGCTCGCGACGCTTCTGTTTTCATCCCGCGTCGGCCTGATCGCGGCGGGCATCTGGACGACGAACATCCTCGCCATTTCCATCAATCGCATCGGGAAGGAAGACACGTTCCTCGTCTTCTTCATGTTGTTGTCCTACGCGGCGTACTTTCAGGCCAAACGCATCAGCCTGCGCCGCGATCCGGCGGACCGTTCGCTTTTGAACCGGCTGTATCTCCTCTCCGGTTCGGCGATGGGCCTGATGATTGCCTCAAAGTATTTTCCGCATTACTGGGGCTTGCTGTTTTTGTGGGAATGGCTGTCGCAGCGATTTCTGAGTGAGAAAAAACTCGACAACCCGATCCCGAAGTCGGGTTTGTGGCGGTTTTATCTCGGAATGGGCGGCGCGTTTCTGCTGGCGAACCCGGTCGTGGTGTTGCCCTCAACGCTCGCCTACATGAAGAACTACACCGAGCAGGGAACGGTCACGCACCACGGCTACCTGTTGATGGACCGGCTTTTTTACAATGACCCGTCGCACAGCGCCTTCGCGGGAGGGCTGCCGGTTTTTTTCTACGGGCTGCTGCTGTTCGTGAAAACGAATCCGCTGGCGCTCGGCGCGATGATCGCCGGACTGCTGGTGACCCTGCGCCGCTGGCGCGAGCCGCATTCGTTTTTCCTTTTATTCATGACCCTGTTCTGGGTCGTGCCGTTCTCGATTATCGGGGCGAAATGGATGCGCTACACGCTTTCGCTGACGCCGTATCTTTGTATTTTTGCCGCCATCGGAATTGAAAACCTGGTGTGGTTGGGGACACGGCTGGCGCGTGGCTCTGACGCGGAAGAACCCGCGCGGCGCGGACGTTTCATTTTTGCCGCCGCCGGGCTGGTGGTGTGTGTGTGCGCGCTCGACGTGGTCCGGACGGTGGGCCATCCCGCGCTTTACATGAGTCCGCTGGTCGGGGGACAGATGGTCGCGGGCCGGTATTTCCCGCATGACGAGTTTTACGATGCCGGGTTGCGCGAAGCGTTCGCGAAAGTCGCCGTTACCGCGCCGTCCGGGGCGACCGTGGCGACCGAAACGCCAATGGTGGCCAATTACTACTTGAAACGATTCAACCGGACGGATTTGTCGGTCGAGGTACTTTCCGACGCGAATTTTTCGTTCGACGCCACCGCCGGGACCTATTGCGTGGTACAAACCGGCCGCACCTATTTCGAGAATCGCGCGCGGCTGGCCTTCATCGCCAACGCGGCGGAGTCGCGGACGCCGGTTCTTGTGGCAGACAAAGTCGCCGCGCAGGTTCTCGTGATTTCAGCCGAAACCGCCCGCGCGGTGAACGAACTTCCCTCCGGCGGCTCGGTCGTCCGGTTACGGTAAGGATCTCGCCGGAATGAACCGGTCCCGACTGCTTCTCATTTTCAAGATTGTCGTTCTCGGCGGCATTGTCTTTTTTGTCGTCCGGTCGGGAAAACTGGCCGGACTCGCCTCCGCGTTTCAAAAAGCCGATAAAACCTTTATCGCCGTTGCCGTCGGCCTTGCCGTCGCCATGCTCGTCATCCGGACGTGGAAATGGCTCAATCTTTTACGCCGCGTCGGAGATGGCCTGAGTTTCGGCGGCACGTGGCGTTCGCTGCTCGGCGGAATGGCGCTCGGTCTGGCCACGCCGGGTCGCCTGGGCGAACTTGGCCGCGCCGCTTTTTTACCGCCGCCGATGCGCGTTCCGGCGGGGGCGCTGTTTGTACTCGACCGCGTTTCCGATCTCGCGGCCATCGCGCTGGCGGCGCTCGTCGGTACGGCGGGCCTCGTCTCCGGCGCGGCGCTCGGGTGGCTGGTGGCGCTGTTTTTGTGTTTCTTCGGGGGAATGCTGGCCCTGCCGCGACTCGTGCCGCTCGTGCTGGACCGCATCCCGCTTCCACAAAAACTCGCGGGCATTGCGGGGAAGCTGGCCGAGGGTTTGAAACTCGTCCGGGCGCGGGATGTGGCGCTCAATTTTTCACTGAGTTGTACGCTGACGGCGCTCGACGTGGTGTCGCTCTATGTGTTGGCGCTGGCGTTCGAACCGGTTTCCTTTTCGGCGATTGCCTTCGCGTTCCCGTGGATTCTGCTGACCAATCTCGTGCCGGTGACGCCGGGGGGCATCGGCGTCAGGGAGGGCGCGGCGGTATTGCTGCTCCAGCGGTACGGCGTGTCGGACACGACGGCCATCAATGCCACGCTGCTACTTTTCGTGTTGAATACGCTGCTGCCGGGGCTGTGCGGCGTGCCCTACATTCTTCAATCGCGGCGTCCAAATGAAGCAAGCGGATAGGCTTGGAACGTTCGCCGGAATCGTGCAGACTGGTTTCGAAATCTTTTTGAAACGAGGGACGGGCCAATGGTCGCTCCGAAGGAAAGTGTGAATCGGTTCATTCATTACCCGGAAAGCGATGGGCAGCCGATGGCGGACAACGATCTTCAATACCGCTGGATTGTGACGATCAGGGAAAATCTTGAAACATTGCTTCCGAATGACTACGTGGCCGCCGATCTGCTCTGGTACCCGGTCGAAGGCGACCCGACCACCAAGATTGCGCCGGATGTGATGGTGGCGTTTGGTCGTCCGAAGGGCGTGCGGCGCAGTTACAAGCAGTGGGAAGAAAACGGCGTCGCGCCCCAGGTCGTGTTTGAAATCATCTCCCATTCGAACACCCACGCCGAAATGACTCGCAAGCAGGGGTTCTATCGGAAGTACGGCGTGGAGGAGTACTACGAATATGATCCGGAAACCAACGACCTGCTGATTTGGCGACGCGCGGGTGACTTTCTCCATCCGGTTGACGATGTTTCCGGCTTTCAAAGTCCGTTGCTTGGGGTAACGTTCGAACCGGTCGGAAAGGACCTCGTCATCCGCAAACCCGATGGAACCGTGTTTGAAACCTTTGCCCAGCTTCACGAACGCGCCGAATCCGAAAGAGTGCGCGCGGAAGCGGAACACCAGCGCGCGGAAGCTGAAAGCCAGAGAGCGGAAAATGAGCGGCAACGCGCCGAGTCCGAGCGTCAGCGCGCCGATCGACTGGCGGAAAAACTGAAGGCGTTGGGCGTCGATCCCGATTCGCTCGACTGAACCGTCACTTTTTTTCCGATCCTGTAACCGAACGTCCTTCCGGGACGTTCTTTTTCTTTGGCCGTGTGATTTCCGGGATTCTGACGACGGTAAAACGGAGGCTCCGTGCGCGGATTTCTGCGCGAGGAACAGGCGACGCTGGAACAGGTGTCGGACGAAGCGCTCGCGGCGCGGTTCGCCGCCGGGGACGCGCACGCCTTCGAACGGATTTTCGAGCGGCATCGTCCGCGGCTGGCGCGGCTGGCCGGCCGGTTCTTTCAAGGTCCGGAACTGGTCGAGGATGTGGTGCAGGACATTTTCACGAAGGTCTGGTTTTCGTTGAACGATTACCGTCCGCTCGACGGCGTGCCCTTTTCCGCGTGGCTCGCGCGGGTGGCGGTCAACACCTGTCGCGACCGGTTGCGCTATGTGGGACGGCGTCCCGAAACGAACTTCGGCGAAATCAATGAATCGGAACAGATGTGGATTCGCGACGGGCTGTCCGATGGCGAGCGGGGTTCGCCGGAGTCATCCGTGATTGCGCGCGATCTGGTTCGAAAACTCCTCGACCGGATTGATCCCGAGGACCGCGTGGTGCTGGTCCTGCTCGATGTGGAAGGCTGGTCGGTGGCCGAAATCGCCGACGCGAACGGCTGGTCGGTTTCGAAGGTGAAGGTCCGCGCGCACCGGGCGAGGCTGCGGCTGCGCGGATTGCTGGCTGAATGGGGAAGTAGTTAGTGGTCAGCAGTTAGCAGTTAGTGATTGGTCTCAACAGTTTTCAGCTAACTACTAACTACTGACCGCTAACTGCTTGCTGCTGATTGAGGTTCGTATGTTCTGGAAAAAAAGAGAAAAGCGCATTTCTGATGAAAAGGCCGAGCGCATGGCCGCTGAGTTGCTGGGCGCGCTGGGAGCGGATGACGTGACGGGAGCGTTGCCGGATTCGGCATCAAGCTTTGCCGCGCTTCAAAAGCGGATTGCGGCGGAAGCGGGCCGCCCATCGGCTGTGCCGGGATTGTGGGATACGCTTTTTTCCGCGCCCCGCCTGACCGTGCCGGTCATGGCCGCGCTGGCGCTGGTGTCGGTCGCGGGTTTTGCCTGGTCAACCGTGAACCGGCCTCCGATTCCGGATGAAGCCGCCGAGTTGAAACCACCGCCGATTCTTGAAGTGAAAGCGCCGGTGAGCGCCTGCGCCCTTTCGAACAAGCCGGAATGTACGCTGACGACCGGCGATGTCCTCGCCACGATGATGACCGTTGCCCCGAAGGAGAAACGCCGATGAAGACCAATCAAAGTACAAAATGGAAAGGGCTGGGGTTGCTCGCGGCGGTCTTCGCGCTGGGTTTGTCGACTGGAGCGGCGCTTGACGGCATCTATCGCGCACGGGCGGCGGCGGCGCGTCCGGCGCTGAGTCTGAAGGAAAACACGGAGTATTTCGACACGTTGAAACGCGAACTGGCGCTGAATCCGGAACAGGTCGCGGCGGCGCGGGCGATTCTCGATGAAACCCGCGACGAGTACAAAACGGTCTGCGCCGAGGTGCGTCCGCGTTACAACGTGTTGCGTGACCGCGCGCGAACCCGCCTCCGGGCACTGCTTGACGTTGAGCAGAAAAAGCGTTTCGACGTGATCGTGACGCAGGAAAGCTGCAACTGTCCGGAGCTTCAGAAATAGGTTTTGGGTGTTGGATAAAGAGGTGACGGCAGCCTGACCGTCAGGGAGGGCTGTCTTCTCAAACAAAGGTTTCGGGTATCGGGTATCGGGTTTCAGGTAAAACCCAGGACCGTTACGGCAGCCTGACTGTCTTCAGCTACGTTGCGAACAAGCCTTCAGGAAATGTCTTCAAACGGGGAGGCGTCCGTCTGGTAACCAATTCCCAGGATTCGCTTTCCGTCGGTAAGCATCCCAATCCCATGCTCCTGCTCAAACACCGACTCAAAACTGATGATCGCGCAGGGGTGGTCATAGCCATAGCCGGACTCTTGAATAAAAATTCTTGGCTGACCAAGCAGGCAAACCAAATCATCAACATTTTCGAGGCGGTTGTCGCAATAGTTGGCGATGATTTCCCGAACCTGCCCAATATTTCCGCGCCACCAAATCCCCGAATCCGGACCAGTGCCGAGCAGATCGTTGAATAGAAATTGAACACCTTCGGCAAGCAAATGTTCATGATTCACAATGACCCGACGGGCAACGGCAATCTCTTCTTCACTGGGGAAATCACTTTCGTCCCATCCCTCGAATGTCAGATATACCTTTGATGTCCCCGATTCTTCATTCGGCTTGCGGTAGTTGCCGTATTTGAAGACCTCAAATGCAGGAAGTTCAAAAGTACGAGACCATCCAGTTTGGTCGAATGAAAAAGAACCAAGTTCTTCGTGAGTCCAGATTGTCATGGTTGCACTCCCGGAAAATGAATTCGTATTTGTAGCCTGTAACCACCCGTGCCGCATCGGCGTTTTGAAAAGGGAACGCACACATTTTCCCTTCTTCAAAAGGAATCGAGCCGATGAAACGAGCGCTTTCATTGAGTCTGTTGTTGGTTCTCACGCTTTTTCTGCTGCCGGTACGCGGGGGTGACCTCGTCCGGATCGTCCGGTCGAAGCTTTCCGCCGGCGATCTGTTGAGCGGCGCGGCGGCGGCCGAGGATTACAAACGAAGCCACGGCGTGGACGCCGAATATCTCGACGCGGTGGCGTGGCTGGCGCGCGGCGCGGAGATGTTGAAGCAGCCGGAACTGGCCGCGCGGTACGTCGCGGAAGTCCGCGCTGAAATCAAAGAGGAAAAGCCCGACTTCATTTCTCCGCTCGGAGCCGTCATCGAAGTCGAGGGCCGACTCATTGCCGCGAAGACGGGCCGCGCCGCCGCCATCCGTTTTCTGGAAGGCGAATTGGGCAAGGCCCAGAATCCGTTTCTGAAGTCGCGCATCCGCAAGAACATCAATCTTCTTTCACTTGAAGGAAAACCAGCGCTGCCGGTGGACGCCCCCGAGTTCGTGAACGCGAAGCCGCCCGCGCTCGAATCGTTGCGCGGGAAGCCGGTCCTGCTGTTTTTCTGGGCGAACTGGTGCGGTGACTGCAAGGCGCAGGCCGCTTCATTAAGCCGTATCTGGGCGAAGTATCGCGAGCGCGGGCTGGTCGTCATCGCGCCGACCCGGTTCTACGGCACGGTGGACGACAAACCCGCCACGTCGGAAGAAGAAAAGGCCCGGATCGACAAGGTGTGGAAGGAGTTTTACGGAGGACTTGAAGGCGTGCCGATTCCGATTGATACGGAAACGATGATTCGGTACGGCGTTTCAGCCACGCCGACCTTCGCCCTCGTCGATAAAAGGGGAATCGTGCGATTTTACACGCCGACGCGGCTTTCCGAGGCGGAGATGGAGCGGCGAATCGAGGAACTTTTAAAATAGTCTCGGGAGTCTGGTGGGTCTTGGGAGTCTCGGGAGTCATTGACGTCCGCCCGGCTGAAAGGTCGGGCGGTTTCTTTTTCCGTAGTTTCACAAATGGGGGGCTTTATCGTCCGGCGGGTTTCGTCTAGGGTTGGCGCATAAACGTCCGACCGTATCTTGAGAGGTTTTCACGGCCCGTTCCGGGATTTTTCGGGACGGGAACCCGGTCGGCGGATTCCGTCCATCGGAGAGATTCAACGTGCCTACATTTGCTTTGAAAAACGATCGTTTGCTTGAAGTCACGCTGATGAACGAGAAGGTTTCGGCATTGGCGGGGGCGATGGTGGCCTACGAAGGCCAGATGAAATTCGAAAAACTTGTACTTGGCGGGGAAGGGCTGTTCGGCGCGCTGCGGCGCGCGGTGTCGAACGAGGGCCTGCCGCTGATGCAGACGAGCGGCACGGGCAAGGTGTATTTCGCCCATGACGCGCAGACCATTTCCATCATTCCGTTACAGAACGAAAAACTGTTTATCGAAAGCCGCAACCTGCTGGCGTTCGACCAGTCGCTGCGGACCTCGACGGCGTTTCAGGGGTTGCGCGGCGGGTCGGGATCGGGGCTGTTCACGACGACCGTGGAGGGCTTCGGCAACGCGGCGGTCTTTTCCGACGGCAACCTGATCATGCTGGAAGTCAGTCCGCAGTGGGGGCCGCTGTTCGTCGACCCCGACGCCTTCGTGGCCTACAAGGGCAACATCCAGCAGGAATTTCACTTCGACGTGAACTGGCGGACGATGATCGGCCAGACGTCGGGCGAGAGCTACCAGTTGAAATTCACGGGTCAGGGCGTGGTCTACATCCAGCCCAGCGAACTCAAGGGCTGAAGGGGGAGCGGTAATGCCGAAATACGAATTGGAAAACAGCAAGCTTTTGAAAGTGACCCTCGGCGGCGAGGAAATCTACGCCCAGCAGGGGACGATGATCGCCTACAAGGGGCAGGTCAATTTCGCGCGGTCCTATCTGACCGGCGGCGGCATTCAGTCGATGGCGATGCGCGCCGTGACGAACGAAGGCTGGCGGATGATGACCGCGCAGGGATCGGGCGAGGTGTTTTACGCCCGGCACGGGCAGACGATCACCATCATCGCGCTGAAGGGCGAGATGATGTGCGTGGAAAGCGACAGCGTGCTGGCGTTCGACCGGCGGTTGCAGACCGGGACGATGTTTCTCGGCAATCAGGGTGGAATTCGCGGAATCGTGCAGGGCGCGGCGACCGGGCAGGGGCTGTTTACGACGACGCTAACTGGAAATGGCGAGCTGGCCATTCTGTCGGACGGACCGACCATTGCGCTCGACGTGAACCCGAACAACCCGGTTTTCGTGGACCCGCAAGCCTACATCGGGCATCGCGGCAACCTCACGCCGGGACTTCACACGGACGTGAGCTGGAAATCCTTCCTCGGGCAGACCTCGGGAGAGAGCTTTCAGTTGAAATTCACCGGTCAGGGCACCGTCTACATTCAGGCGAGCGAGAGGTAACGGCAATGTCGAACACTGTGGCCACGCTTTACAATCCGACGAATCTTCCGTCGAACGACAACATCAACAACTACAGCTTCTGCGTTGACGTGAACGGGCCGATGTTCATCCGCAACGGGAAGATGATCGCCTACTACGGCCAGTTGCGGTTCGAGGCGCTCGGTTCGAGCGCGCTTTCGGCGATGGTCAACCGGTCGTTCAATTCGGCGAGCTACATCAGCGATTTCATTGTCTCGAACGGACAGGGGAAGCTGATTCTGGGGGACAACGGGAACAACATCGCGTCGTACAACCTGGAAAGCGGCAACCTGACGGTGAAGGCCGACAACGTGCTGGCGTTTCAGGACACGCTGCGCTGCCAGGAATCGGTCGTCGAGGGCTACCTGACGCTGCTCGGGTCGGGGCTGTTCATCGCCTCGTCGTGCGGGCCGGTGATGTTTGCCGAGCCGCCGATCTGCGTTGACCCGGACGCGCTGCTCGGCTGGGCCGACACGCCCTGCCCGTCCTATCGGTATGACTATTCCTACGTTCAGGGCATCGTCTCGCGCGTGGGAGCGATGATGGGCGTCGGCGCGTCGGGCGAGGAAAAGCAGCTCGAATTCAAGAAGGCGGGCAACGACGACATGGTGCTCATCCAGTCGTCGGAATCGGCGTTGCGGGGACGCGCCGTGGTCGAGCAGATTCTGGCCATGCTGCCCGGTCTCGACCACAACGACGCCCATACGATTTACAGCAATCTGTACCAGCGGCTGCACAACTCCTGACGGCTGTTTTTCGGGTACGTTTTGGAGAAGCGGGGCGGGCAATCTTGTCCGCCCCGCTTTTGCATGGGCAGACAGTTCTTTCCGGGTTTTCCGGCCTTTCATTAATTGACTCGACAACCTTCCCTCGCGTGCCGAGAATTCGCGGGCTGTCCAGCCGCTTCGTCCCTTCCCCCGCGGTCGCGGATGGCCCACCTCCCCGACATGGACCCCTGAATCCGTCATGAATCGACCGTTACGCGGTTTGTGGGCATTGGCGTCTTTTCGAGTACTGGCCGCCGCCAGTCGCTCGGGGAGATCATCAGCCTTGCTCCGTCCGAAACACTTTGTACTTCGTTTCGCCCTCGTCTGGCTCGCGGGACTGTTTTTCTTCGGGCCGCCGATGGCGGCGGTGCAACCGCCCCCGGCGGAGAAATCGCTTTCCCAGCTTGTCTGCAAGGTAAAACAACTGGACCCGACGCTCGGCAACAGCAACGTGACGGCGTTGCTCCAAACGCGGAACGGCTATCTCTGGATTGGGACGGATGCCGGGCTGGCCCGGTTCGACGGGGTGCGGTACGCCGTCTTCAACACCACCAACACTGAGGCATTCCGGACGGACCATGTCAGTTCGTTATGTGAAGACCGCGATGGCACGCTCTGGATCGGCACGCTCGGCGGTGGGGTGGTGAAATACGCCGGAGGGACGTTTTCCCCTGGATATGGCGTGGCCGACGGACTCCTGACCGACGTGATTCGGACGGTATTGCAGGACTCGACCGGAACCCTCTGGGTGACCAGCCGGGCGGATGGCGGACGTCCGGGCGGGGTGAATCGTTTACAGGGCGGGCGGTTGACGACGTTCGGGGTTGCGGACGGACTTCCGGCTCCCGCCGACGTCTGGACGGTGTTCGAGGACCGCGAAAAAAACATCTGGTTCGGAACCTACGGCGGGGGGGCGGTCCGGTTCCGGGCCGGCCGGATGGAAACGTTCAACATCGGCTCCGGTCTGGCGGGAAACGATGTGCGGGCGTTTGCCCAGGACGCCGACGGGACGCTCTGGATCGGCGCTCACGACGGGGGGCTGACCCGTTTCCGGGACGGCGTTTTTTCAAAACTGACCGTTGCCGACGGGCTTTCGAGCAATCAGGTTCTCAATCTGAAGGTCCACAACGGCGATCTCTGGGTGGGCACCGCCAACAGCGGCCTGAACCGGATCCGGAAGGGAAAGATCGAGGTATTCGGTTCGAAGCAGGGACTGGCCGGAGACTCGGCGACCGCGCTCACGGAAGATCGGGAAGGCGGACTCTGGGTCGGGACCAACGCCGGGGCGCTGTGCGTGTTGCGGGAAGGGAATTTTACGACCTACACGACGACCGAGGGGCTGGCGTTCGATATCGTGTGTCCGGTGCTCGAATCCCGTGATGGAAGCCTCTGGGTGGGGACGTTCGGAGGCGGACTCAATCGGCTTCGCGACGGCGTGTTCACCCGTTTCACCAAAAAGGACGGGTTGGCCGGCGACAACATCAATTCACTCCTTGAGGATGACGCCGGGCGGTTGTGGATTGGGACCTACGCCGGGGGGCTGAGTGTCTACGACGGAAATCGCTTTCAAAACTTTTCCACCGCCGACGGGCTGACGGCCACCACAATCAAGGCGCTGTATCAGGATTCCGGCGGTCGTATCTGGGCTGGAACCGATGGCGGCGGACTGTGCCGGTTCGAAAACGGTTCGTTTCGGGCGTTTCGCAAATCCGAGGGCCTGTCCAACGAAACCATCATGGTTATCGCAGGGGATGGAAAAGGCGGCCTTTGGGTCGGGACCGACGGCGGCGGGTTGAACCATTTCGAAAACGGCCGTTTCACGACCTACACCACCGAAAACGGGCTGTCGAACAACCGGGTCTGGTCGCTTTACCCTGATTCCGACGGAGTTCTTTATATCGGGACCGACAACGGGCTGACGGTTTTTACCGAAGGGACATTCCGGCCGGTGTCGCGCCGAAACGGTCTTCCGGCGGAGTCGATGAATCAGATTCTCGACGATCGGGCCGGAAATCTGTGGGTCAGCACGACCCGCGGCGTCTTTCGGGTCGAGAAGAAGGAACTGCTCGATGCGGCGAAGACCGGGACCGGGCGGGTTCATCCCCGCACGTTCGGGATTGCCGACGGAATGAAAAGCGAACAGTGTTCGCGGTGGTTTCAACCCGCCGGCTGTCGAACCCGCGACGGGCGGCTCTGGTTTCCGACCGTCAAGGGGTTGTCCGTGCTGGACCCGCGGTCGGTGGCTTTGCAGCCATTGCCGCCGGTCACGCTGGAAGCCGTTCTCAAGGACGGGCATCCGATTTCTCCCGAAGACGGATTCGCGCTGCCAACCGGCCCCGGCCGGGTTGAGTTTCAGTATTCCTGTCCGGCCATCAATGCTCCGGAATCCCTGTTTTTCCAGTTTCGGGTCGAGGGGTTCGATCGTGACTGGGTTGATGCCGGTCAGCGCCGGTCGGCGTTTTACACCAACCTTCCACCGGGGCCATACCGGTTCGAGGTACGCGTCCGGAACGGAAACACATCGTGGAGCACCGTGACCGTCAAGCCCTTCCGCATGCTCGCGCCCTGGTGGCGAACCGGAACGGCATACTTTTTGTTTTCCTGCCTTTTTGTCGGCACGCTCGGTACGGGTGTTTTTCTCAAGTGGCGTTCCCTGCGACAACGGACCGATCAACTCGAAGCGGCGGTGGCCGAACGAACCGCCAAACTCGCCGAAAAAATCGCGCAAGTCGAGGAATCCGAAAAACAGGCGGTTCTGCTGGCGGAAAAAGCCAAGGACGCGGACCGCGCCAAGAGCGAGTTTCTGGCCAACATGAGCCATGAAATCCGGACGCCGATGAACGCCGTCATCGGAATGACCGGTCTGCTGCTCGGCACCCGGCTCGACCGGGAGCAGGCGGAATTCGTTTCCACCATCCGGTCAAGCGGCGACACCCTGCTCGCGCTCATCAACGACATTCTCGACTTTTCAAAAATCGAATCCGGCAAATTCGATCTGGAAAACGTTCCGTTCGACGTTCAGGACTGCATCGAGGAAACGCTCGATGTTCTGTCGGCGAAGGCGGCGGAAAAGGGCCTCGACCTCGCGTACCTCGTGGATGACGGCGTTCCGCGCAACTTTCTGGGCGATGAAACGCGACTCCGACAGGTTCTGGTCAATCTGGTCGGCAACGCGGTGAAATTCACCAGCGAGGGGGAGGTGTTCGTTTCGCTTTCCGGGCGCGCCCTGAATGAAACCGACTACGAACTGGCGTTTTCCGTGAGCGACACCGGCATCGGTATTCCTCCCGATCGGATGGACCGGCTGTTCAAGTCGTTCAGTCAGGTGGATTCCTCGACGACCCGGCAGTACGGCGGGACCGGCCTCGGCCTCGTCATTTGTAAACGGATCGTCGAACTGATGGGCGGGACCATCCGGGTCGAGAGCCGGCCGGGAAAGGGTTCGACGTTCTTTTTCACCATCCGGACATCCGTGCTGGCTACGCCGACCGCCAGCGAAGGCGAAGACTCGGCATTGGCCGGCAAGCGGGTTCTGATTGTGGACGACAACGCCACCAACCGGCGGGTTCTCGGGTTGCAGGCCGGTCGGTGGGGCATGGTCCCGACACCCGCCGCTTCCGCGCGGGAGGCGCTCGACCTGCTCGAAGCCGGAAACGGTTTCGACGTCGCCATCGTGGACCTGTGCATGCCGGAGGTGGACGGGATTCAGTTCGCCCAAACGGCGCGGACAAGAAATCTCTCGCGCTTCCCGCTCGTTCTGCTCACTTCGGTTGGTCGGCCGAATCAGCTCCTCCCGGATGAAAACCCGTTCGCGGCGGTTCTCTCGAAGCCGGTCAAGTCGGCCCATTTGTTCAAGGTGCTTTTCGACTGTTTCGGAACGGGTGAAACCGTGTCGAAACTTCCCCCGCCGCTGGTGGATGACAGGCCGCTCGGCGAGACCAATCCGTTGCGGATTCTGGTGGTCGAGGACAATCCGGTCAATCAGAAGGTGGCCGTGCGAATTCTGGAACGCTTCGGTTATCTGGCCGATGTGGCCGGGAATGGCATCGAGGCTCTTGAGGCCATTGGCCGCCAAACCTACGACCTTGTTTTCATGGACGTCCAGATGCCGGAAATGGACGGCCTGGAGGCGACCCGGAACATCCGGAAAACGTTGCCGGCAACGAAACGTCCCCAAATCATTGCCATGACCGCGAATGCCCTGAAAGGGGACCGGGAAATGTGTCTCGCGGCGGGAATGGACGGCTATATCAGCAAGCCCGTCCGGATGGAGGAAATCCGCGCCGCGCTGGTCGAAGCCGCGGCGTCCGGTGCCGAACCGGAAGACTCCCGGGACGAGCCGTTCGAGGGGTTCGACGAGGTGAAGGCGTTCTTTATCGAAAACGCCATCGCCCGGCTGGATCAGATGAGCGCACGATTCGCCGTTCTTCGGGAACATCCGGGAGATCGGGACGCGCTGTCCGCCGTGTTTCAGACCTTTCACAATCTGGCGGGGACGGGCGGGGTTTTCGGGTACGACCGAATTTCCGACCTCGGGCGAATCGGGGAAGCGCGCTGCAAGGAATTGAACCGGACGGGAGATCATCCGGCCGAACAGGATCTGGAAGACTGGCAACGGCTGGTTTCGGGAATGAACGCGCTGCTCCGGCGGGAACGGAGCGGCGTCGTGCCAGATCAGACCCTGAACGACTGAAGCGGCGGGCCGCCTGGCCGGCGGCACTCCCGCGAACGGTTTATTCGTCCGGACTTGCCTGGACGATTTAGCTGGTTGGACGGTCCGGCACCGGCTGGTAGGCGAAAAAGTCCTGCTTGAAACGTTCGGTGTAGTTTGAAATCAGTTCGGCGACCCGCTCCCGGCGGTCCGATTTCACGATCAGGCCGACGTGATAATCCTTTTCGAGCCTCCAGACGATTTCCGGGTCATTGTAGGCCGATGTGTCCGGCGTTTGTTGCTTGGCGAGTGAAATGAGCAGCCCGGCGTAGTCCTTGCCCGGCGTCGGCGGAATGTAACTCCCCGCCGGGTCGGCGCATTCCAGCTTCGCCCATTCCGCCCAGAGGTTGACGCCGGTCGAGGCTTCCACGAGTTCCACGATGTTCGCGCCGCCGACGCGTGCCGACGTTTCCAGAAAATAAATCTGTCCGTCGGCGTGGGCCTTGATGAACTCGGTGTGCGACGCGCCCCGGACCATCCCCATCGCTTTCAAAACCTGACGATTGGCTTCGAGCAGTTCGCGTTCCTCGTCGGAATCGTGCTTGACGGTGCTGGTTGTGAAAATGTCGCCCTTGTGGGCAACGTCCATCGGGGGCCGACCGTACTTGCTGACCGCTGAAAACACCACTTCACGCTCCGAGGTGATGGAATCGACGTGGTAGATGTCGCCCGGAACGAATTTTTCCATCAGATAGTACGACTGCCGGTCGCCGAGTTCGTCAAGGGCGCGGAAAATGTCGTCCGGACCTTCGATCTTCTTGATGCCGACCGTCGAGGCTTCCGAGCGAGGCTTGAGCAGCCACGGACCTTCGCACTGCGCCATGAACTCACGGATCATCTCGTGATTGAAGACGGGGGTGAAATCCGGGACGCGCACGCCGTGCTCACGGGCCTTCGCGCGCATGGCGAGCTTGTCGCGGAAGTAACGCGCCGTGGTTTCGCCCATTCCGGGCACGCGCAGGTGTTCGCGCAGGGCGGCGGCGGTTTCCACGTCGAAGTCGTCGAGCGCGACGATTCGGTCCACGCGGTGCGTCCGGGCGAGATAGCTCAGGCCCAGGATGACGTCGTTGAGCCGCCATTTCTTGTTTTCGTCGGGAATCAGGAAAATGTTGTCGAGGCTTTCGCGTGGCCAGTCCACATCCTTGATGGATTCCGAAGTAATGAGGTAGACGTGGCAGCCCTGCCGTTTGGCTTCCCGCATGAACTCGGCGCCTTTTTCGTAGCTGGCGAGGCAGATGATGTTGAGTGGGCGTGCGGACATGGCGATTCCTTTTTTATTTTCGATTGAAGATTGAAGATTTTCGATTGGGAGACGCGTTCCGCTGATTTCAGGCGCTTTTCAATCAAAAATCTTCAATCGAAAATCTTCAATCGAAAGTCGCCAATCGAAAATGTTTTTGCAGGTCGCCATTCTGTTCGGTCGGATGGCTGCCCGCAAGCGGGAAATTTCCCCATTACCTGAAAACGAAAAGGGCAGCGGACGAATCCGCTGCCCCGTGTGCTTCGACCTTTTCGTCAAAAGCTAGTTGGTGGTCTTTTTGGCCTTCATGTCGCAGTGACCGCTCGCGCAGCAGGCCCCGTTGTCGCAGCAGGCGGCGCCGGCCGTGCAGCAGGATTCGCCGCTCTTGGTCATCGAAGCCTTTTCGGCCTTGGCGGCCTGTTTCTTGGTACAGCAGGTTCCCTTGTCACAGCAGGCCGAGCCGTCGGTGCAGCAGGAAGCCTTGTCGGCCTTGGCGGTTTCCTGCTTGGCGCAGCAGGACGTGGCCTTCTTGCCCGACTTCTTCGCGCCGGAAGCGGCGTTCGAAACGTTGGCGGTCAGACCGGCGAGAAGGAAAAGCGAAAAAATGACGAAAATGAACTTGCGCATGATGTGTTCTCCTGATGGATGAAAAAGAGCATTGAACGGACGTCTTTCTGGAAATGAAGACGCACGGGAAGGGCGCTTTCGTACGAAAAGCGTGCTCTAAATCCGGAAAACACAATTTTTGAGGTGGGTTCCGCTGCGGCAGGGGAGGTACGTCGCGACCGAACGCGGCGTGACAGTCGGCGTCAGCGCGGGCAGGAGGAAAAACGGCGTTTCAAGAACAACCGCGTTGGCGTCGGGTGAGACGCCCTGACTGGTCAGGAATCGGATTTCCTTGCCGCCGAGCGCGCAACATTCACCGTTCTCGTGGTGTTCGACGAGGCAGGTGGATGAAGCCAGAAACGCCGCGATGTCGGTCGTTTCGGTTTTCGGCGCGGCGACCGGTTCGGTTTCCTCCGCCGATTCGTGACAGCAGGCGGAAGTCGAACAGTGTTTCGTCTTCTTCGACGCCTTCGTCTCGGCTTTTTTCACCGCCGGTGCGTGTTCAAGGGAACAGGCGGACGCCTTGATCCCGACGCAACCCGCGAGACAGGCCAGCATGCAGGCGACGCTCGCGAACCAGACCGCGAAGGCGGGCAGGGTCGTGGCGAAAGTCCTGATGGCTGACGATTTTTGCCTCATACCGGCACTTTATGGAGGGGGAAACGGTTTGTCCATTGGAAATTCAGAGTTTTTTTATTTTCGATTGAAGATTGCCGATTGAAGATTTGGGCAATCCGGCGAAAGTCGCCCTCCAATCGAAAATCTTCAATCTTCAATCGAAAAATTCCCCCTGCTGAATGATTGTTCATTCGTCCTTCCCGTGCTAACGTGAACCCTCATTCGGATTTTCCCGACACACAAACCAAGAGGTATTCGATGGGCTTCATCAATGGAAACGCGCCGTTGACCCGTCCGGACGCCGGGTTCGCCATTCCGACCGAAATCAAGTTCGGCGTCGGCAAGGTTTCGAACCTGGCCATCGACTTTCAGATTGCGCCCGATCTCGCCGAGCGGACGCGCTTGTTCCTCTTCACCGATAAGGGCGTCGCCGCCGCCGGGCTGGCCGAAAAGGTCGTCGGGGCGTTTGCCGACACTGAATACGAGGTCGTCGGCGTGGTGGACGACGTACCGCCGGAATCCGACGCCGAGTTCGTCAAGCGCGCCGCCGCGACAATGGCTGAAAAAGAAGCCACGCTCATTCTCGCCCTCGGCGGCGGAAGCGTGATGGACACCGCCAAGGTCGCCGCCGTGCTCGCGGCCTACGGCGGGGAGGTTGCCGACTACGAAGGCGGCTTCATGGTCCCCGGCCCGGTCAGTCCGATCATCGCCATTCCCACGACCGTCGGGACGGGCAGCGAAGTCACCCTCGCCGCCGTCGTCAAGGACAACGAAACTCACCGTAAAATCCTGATTTCAAGCCCGTTCCTGTTTCCGCGCATGGCCGTGCTGGACCCCGAAATGGTCGCCACCCTGCCCGCGAAACTCGTCGCCTGGACCGGGATGGACGCCCTCACCCATTCCATCGAGGCGTATTCCTGCACCGAACGCGAGCCGATTTCGTCCGCGCTCGCCCTCGGCGCGATTGAAATGATCGCCGACAACCTCGAAGCCGCCGTCAAGCAGGGCGGGCCGACCGAGGCGCGGGCCAAAATGCAGTACGCCGCGACCATCGCCGGAATGGCCTTCAGCAACTCGCCCGTCGGCGGCGTCCACGCCATCGCCCACTCGGTCGGCGCGCTCTACGGCGTGCATCACGGACTCGCCAACGCGATTGCGCTGCCTTATGTGATGGAATTCAACCGCGAAGCGGCGGCGGGACACTACGCCGGAATCGCCCGCGCGCTGGGCGTCCAGTCGGGCCTCGGCGGTCCGCCGAAGGTTCCGGACGCCGATCTCGCCGAAGCGGCCATCGCCGCCGTCCGCGAACTGGCCGCGCGCGTCGGCATTCCGACGAAATACCGGGAAGTGGGCGTTCCGGCGGATGACGAAGCCGCCGAGAAAATCACCGATCTCGCCGTCGAGGACATCTGTTTCGCGTTCAACCCGGTCAAGGGCACGCGCGAGGAAATTCTCGAACTGGTTAAACGGACGCTGTGAACATCCTTCGCCGGTCGGTCATCGTACTGTTTTGAACCTGTCCGAATTGCTTTCTCGGGAGAACCGCAATGGCTGAAACCGAGTTCCGAAAAACGAGAACTTACTGTGGCTTCACGCTCGACGCCCTGTTGTCCGATTTCAGCCTGCGGAGCGCCCAATCGCACTTCAACCAGGATACCGTCCCGGTTTCTGCCTCGGAGACGCTGCTTTCAACGCTAGAGGAAAATCTTGAAGTCGCGGTGGCGGTCGGCAACGAACGCGCGCGATGCGAGTTGCTGGTCGTGCCGATCCTGATGGAAGTCCGGCGACATCTGAAAAAGAACATCAGCCTTTTTTCCGGCATTTCCTTCTCCATCGACCCGGATCGGGGGCTAAACGGCGAGTGCGACTATGTTTTAAGCGCGTCGCCGGACCAGCTTCGCCTGTCCGCGCCGGTCGTGACCGTGGTCGAGGCGAAAAAGAACGATCTTCAGGCCGGATGGGGGCAGTGCGGGGCGGAAATGGTCGCTGCGCGGATATTCAACCGGAATACGCCGTTTGAACATGTCGTGTACGGCGCGGTCACGACCGGCACGATCTGGCAGTTTCTGCGTTTGACCGACGACCTTCTGGAAATCGAACCGGTCGAACGCTCCATCGAAAAATCACTTCCCGACATTCTCGGCGCGCTCTGCCGCCCTTTCCCGGTCGCCGCCTCGGCTTCAATTTAAACATTCGAGGTTTTGAACATGTCAGCCGCCAAGCCCTCTCCGAAACTCGATTCCGTACCGTCATTTCAAATGCTCATCGACGGGCAGCTTACCGACGCCGCCGACGGAAAAGTCTTTTACAGCCTGTCGCCCGCCGACCAGACGCCCATCGCGAACGTCCCGCACGCGGGAATCGCCGATGCCGAGCGTGCCGTACAGGCCGCGCGGACGGCGTTCGAACTCGGGACCTGGCGCAACGCCGACGGGACGATGCGGGCGCGGATTCTGAACCGCATCGCCGACCTCATCGAAGCCAATCTCGACGAATTCGCCCGCCTCGAATCCATGGATCAGGGCAAACCGGTCGGCTTCGCCCGTCTTCTGGAAGTCCCTGCGGTGGTGGATACCTTCCGTTACTTCGCGGGCTGGACCGACCGCATCTACGGCGAGACGATCCCGGTCAACGCGCCGGGGTTGAACTTCACCCTCCGCGAACCCATCGGCGTCTGCGTCGGCCTCGCGCCGAACAACTACCCGCTGGCGCTCGCCGCGTTCAAAATCGCGCCCGCGCTCGCTGCCGGAAACAGCCTGATTTTGAAGCCCTCGCCCGCGACGCCGCTTTCGGTTTTGAAACTGGCCGAAATCTGCGTCGAGGCCGGACTTCCCGACGGCGTGTTCAACGTCGTGACCGAGCCGGGCAGCGAAGTCGCCGCCTATCTGCTTGAACACAAGGAAGTTGACCTGATTTCGCTGACCGGCGGAACCGAAACCGGAAAGATCGTCACCCGCGCCGCCGCTTCCACCCTGAAGCGCGTACTGCTCGAACTCGGCGGCAAGTCGCCCTTCGTCGTGTTTCCCGACGCCGATCTTGATCAGGTCGTCACCGGCGCGCTGATGGGCGTTTTCTACAATTCGGGCCAGACCTGCACCGCCGCGACCCGCATCTTCATCCACGAAAGTTTAAAAGAAGAATTCCTCGAACGCTTCGTCGCGGGCGCGAAGGCGCTCACGGTCGGGCATCCGCTCGCGGAAGACACCCAGAACGGCCCGCTCGTGACGCGGATGCAGTATGAAAAGGTGAAAACCTTCATCGAAGCCGGAAAGGCCGCCGGGGCGAAACTGCTCTGCGGCGGCGCGTTCCCCGAACGCGACGGACTTTCAGCCGAAGGAAACTACCTCGCGCCGACGATTTTCGGCGACGTTACCAACGACATGGTCATCGCCCGCGACGAGATTTTCGGGCCGGTGGCCTCGGTGCTGACATTTGAAGACGAATACGACGTTCTCGAACAGGCCAACGACTCGATTTACGGCCTTGCCGCGTCGGTCTGGACCTCCGACATCAAGCGCGCCTTGAATTTCACGAAAGCACTTCGCGCCGGTCAGGTCTGGGTCAACAACCACAACGCCTTTTTCCCGCAGGCCCCGTTCGGCGGCTACAAGCAGAGCGGCAACTCGCGCGAAGGCGGCGCGGAAGTGCTGAAGCACTACACGCAGGTGAAAAACGTGTACGTCGAACTCGGCGACTTTCTGATGAGTCCGTTCTGATTGAAGATTGAAGATTTTCGATTGAAGATTTCGCCGGTTGCGGTCGAAATTCGGTTTCCAACGTTTCCTTTTCGGAGTTTCAAAATGATCAAGTTCTACACGAAAGCCTGGCTCGATGAGATGGCCCGCCGTATGGAGGCCGATCCCCGGTTCGCCGCTGACGGTAAAAAGCTCAACGGAACCTTCGTGTTCCGGATTTACGACGGTCCGGATGGCAAGGACCGCCGGACCCAGTGGACCTTCAAGCAGGGAAAAGCGACCGATCATCGCTATGAATCACACCCGTCGCCGTGGGAAGACCTGCGCAAAGAGCCGTTCAGCGCGAATTTCGTCTCCCGGACGTCCACGACCTTCGAAAAGGCCGCCATGCTCAATCGCGGTGAGATCTCGGTTCAGCGCGCGCTGACGTCGCCCGATTACAAGGTCGAGGGCAACATGGCGATGATTATGGCGATGATGAAGGCGTTCAACGTGTGGAATCTGCTCGCGGCGGAAATTCCCGTGACGTACGAGTTTACCGACGACAACGACGACACCGCCGAGGCCGCCGCGGGCGCGCAGGCGTAACCGGTTTCAAACTCAACGGTTTCCCCTCACCACGGAGGCGCGGATATGGCGCTTCCGTGGTGAACATTTTTTCAAAGCGGTTTTCGGAGGAACGAAATGGACGTCCGACAAAGTTACGATGCCGCCGCGAAGGGCTACGCCGACCATCTGGCCGATGAACTTCAGCACAAACCGCTCGACCGTCATCTTTTAAACCGTTTCGGGGAAGGAGTGGGCGAGGAGGGCCTCGTCGCCGACCTCGGCTGCGGCCCCGGACAGGTCGCGGGCTACCTTCATCGCCGGGGAACGCGGATGATCGGCATCGACCTTTCCGCCGCGATGCTCGACGAAGCCCGGCGGCTCCACCCCGAAGTTGAATTCCGGCAAGGGGATCTGACCCTGCTCGATCTGCCGGATGGTGAATTGTCCGGCGCGGTCGCCTTTTACGCCATCGTCCATTTCGCCACGGAACGACTCGAACCGGTGTTCCGCGAAATCCGCCGCGTCATCCGTCCGGGCGGGCTGTTTCTGGTGTCGTTTCATATCGGCGATGCGGTCGTACACGTCGAGGACCTGTTCGGGGCGGCGGTGTCGCTCGATTTCCGCTTTCATGAAATCGCCACGGTCGAAGCCGCGTTGAAAACCGCCGGGTTCAAGGTCATCGAACGAACCGAGCGCGAGCCTTACCCCGAAGTCGAATATCCGAGTCGTCGGGCCTACCTTTTGGCTGTTGCTCTCCTGGAAAGCTAGATAAAAAGCGTTTATAGCTGAAATTTTCATATTTTTCGGTTTGAGCCGGGGCGGACCCGGTGTATTTTTCAGCCATTCCATTCAGAAAGTTTCCACACCCAATTATGTTGAACGATAAAAAAATCGCCGTCATCGGCGTTGGCAAACTTGGAGAGGCACTGGTTTCCGGACTGGTCCGGCGGGCGGACGTTGACCGGACGAACATCATCGGCACCGTTTCACGGCAATCATCCCTTTCCCGCGTCGATCTGCGGCTCGGCATCAACGTCACGACCAGCAATCAGGAAGCCGTCCGGCGCAGCGACATCATCATTCTCGCCGTCAAACCGCAGAACATGGCGAACGTGCTGGAGGAAATCGGTCCGGTCGCCAACGAATCAAAACTGTTCATCAGCGTCGCCGCTTCCATCAGCACCAAATTCATCGAGGAACGGCTGCCGTTTCCCGCGTCGGTCATCCGCGTGATGCCGAACACGCCCGCCCTGCTCAACGAGGGCATGTCGGCGATCTGTTCCGGCAAGCGCGTCTCGAACGAACAGCAGCAGATCGCCGAGGAAATTTTTTCCGCCGTCGGTCGGACCGCCTTCCTTGAAGAAAAGCTGATGGACGCCGTCACCGGACTTTCCGGCAGCGGACCGGCCTACATTTACGTCGTTCTGGAAGCGCTTTCCGAAGCGGGCGTCAAACTCGGCATTCCGCGCGACATTTCGACATTGCTCGCCGCCCAGACCATGCTCGGCGCGGCAAAAATGGCGCTCGAAACCGGCCAGCACCCGGCGCTTCTCAAGGACGGCGTCACGACGCCCGCCGGGTGTACCGTGGACGGCCTCCTCGAACTTGAAGAAGGCAAACTCCGCGTCACGCTCATCAAGGCCGTCGTAAAGGCGACCGAGCGCGCCCGCGAACTGGTCAACAGCTAGCGGTTAGCAGTTAGCAGTTAGCAGTTAGTCCCGAGCAGTTAGTTGAGGGCGCGGAGCGTCCGAAAGATCGTTAGCCTATGGCGCCAGCCATAGGAAAGCGGAGCGTCCGAAAGACGGGTAGCCTATGGCGCCAGCCATAGGAAAGCGGAGCGTCCGAAAGATGGATAGCCTATGGCGCAAGCCATAGGAAAAAAGAGCGATATGAAGTTCAAACGTTTCATCCGATTTTTCGCGGTTTTCATCGTCGTTCTGGCGGTGGTGTGGGCGGGTTTCTGGTATTCCCGCCCGGAATTCGTCGCGTTTGAACCGGTCCGGGCCGCCGTGCCCAACTCGGCGTACAGCAAGTTCGCCGACGTGGACGGCGTTCACGTCCACTATCAGGAAAAGGGCAGCGGACCGGCGCTTGTCCTGATTCACGGCTACGGTTCCTCGACCTACACATGGAAGGACGTATTTCAACCGCTTTCCGAGCGTTTTCACGTCATCGCGCTCGATTTGAAAGGTTTCGGCTTTTCAACTTCGAACGAGGACGACGATTTCACCCACGCGACGCAGGCGAAACTGGTCGTTCATTTGCTCGACAAACTCGGCGTACAAAAAGCCGTGTTCTGTGGAAATTCGATGGGCGGCGGAATTTCCCTGCGCGTAGCGACGATGTTTCCGGAGCGGGTTGCCGGACTCGTTCTCATCGACAGCGCGGGCATGATCAGTTCAAAACGCAACGCCTTCGCGCCGAGCGTCACGTTCTGGCCGTACATCGGAACCGCCCTCGCCGCCGTCGCGCTCACCTCCGACAAACTGGTTCGAAACGGCGTTTCAAATTCCTTTTTCGACAAGTCGAAGGTCGGAGAGGAGCGGGTCGCGACGTACCACCGACCGTTGAAAACTCGTTTCGGACAGCGGGCCGCGCGGCTGACCCGCGTTCAGATGAATTATTCCGATCTCCCCGAAAAGATTGCCCGGATTTCGGTCCCCACGCTCATCCTCTGGGGCCGCGAGGACGCCATCATCCCGCTCGAAGCGGGCGAACGGATGTCAAAAACAATTCCCCGGTCAAAACTGATCGTTTTCGACCGCGTCGGACACATCCCGCAGGAAGAAGCGCCCGAACTGGTGCTGCGGGAAATGCTGACCTTTTTGGGGCAAGGGGGATAGGGAATGGGGGATGGCAAAGAAAATGCGGAATGCGGAATATCGAATGCGGAATGAAGAAACGCATTGATTTCAGAAGAAAACGATTGACGGTTAAGGTCGGGACATACAATTCACCACTCACCACTCACCACTCACCACTCACCACTCACCACTCACCACTCACCACTCACCACTCACCACTCAGCACTCACCACTCAGCACTCAGCACTCAGCACTCAGCACTTTGTATTCCGGCGGCGCGAGCTGATCGAGCGTGAACATCTGCGGAAGTTCGGCCAGCGAAATGACGCCCTGCTGGACGAGTTCCAGCGCGTGTTCGCGAATCGGGACCAGCCCTTCCTCGTAGGCCACGGCGCGCAGTTCGTCGAGTGGGACCTGGCGGCTGATGGTTCGGCGGATGCGACTTGTACTCGGCAGATATTCCACCACTGAAATCCGTCCGAACGTTCCCACGCCCCCGCAATGTCCGCAACCGGTTCCGCGGTAGCATTTGAAATTCCCGGGAAGGCCGTCCGGGTAGATTTCTCGTGTGATGTTCGGGTCGGGCGTGTCCTCGACCTTGCAGCGCGGGCAGATGCGTTTGGCCAGCCGTTGTGAAAACACCGCGAGCAGTTCGCCCGCGATTGAATTCGGGTGCATGCCGAGGTCGAGCAGTCGCTGGACGGCGTCCACGCTGTCGTTGCAGTGGAGCGTCGAAAGCACGAGATGCCCGGTTTGCGACGCCCGCAGGGCTTCGAGGGCGGTTTCGGAGTCGCGGATTTCGCCCAAAAGCACCACGTCCGGGTCCTCGCGCACGAACACCCGCATCGCGTTCGCGAAATTGAACCCGAGGTCAGGGCGCGCCGCCGTCTGCTGGACGTTTTCAATCGCGCATTCAATCGGGTCCTCGATGCTGATGACCTTGCGGGTCGTGTCCTTCGCCAGAATCTGCAATCCGGCGTAGAGCGTGGTGGATTTCCCGCAACCGGTCGGCCCGACGACCAGCACCAGCCCCGCCGGACAGTCGAGCAGGCGGCGATAGACCGAGGAAATCCGCTCGGGCATGCCGAGTTGCTCGATATGAATCTGTTCCTTCATCTGCGCGAGAATCCGGATGACGACATGCTCGCCGTGGAGCGCGGGTTGCGTCTGAACCCGCAAATCATATTCCTGCCCCTTGGCCGTGATGCTGAACCGTCCGCCCTGCGGCAACCGCCGCTCGGCGATGTCGAGATTGGCCTTGATCTTGATGACGTTGATGATGCCGGTGTGCTGCTCGACCGTCAGATTGAACCCGGCGAGGTCGCGCAGGTCGCCGTCCACCCGCAAGCGCGGCCGGATGCGGTCGCCGTAACGTTCAAGGTGAACGTCGCTCGCCCGCTGGCTGAAGGCTTCGAGCATGATCGCTTCGAAAATCGAGACGAACTGCCGCCCCTCGCGGCTCACCACCGAAAGCGTGTCGCTGACCTCGTTGGCGGCGGCCCGTTCTGTTTCACCGGTCGGCGTTCCGATGGAAATCCCGAGTTCGAGCGCGATCCCGATGCGTTTGAAATCGGTCGGTGTGGTTAGCCGGTAAGTAATCGTCCGCGCACCGAACGCCTGTCCCAGTTCGGGGACGTTGGCGGACGCATCGTAAGTCACCGCCAGCAGTTCATCCCCGTTTTTTACGATCGGAATGACGGCATGGCGGTCGAGGAAACGGCGCGGAATGGATTTGTACAGCGCCACGTCGGCAATCGTCAGCGCTTCCGACTGCTCGATGAAGTCGAGGCGGTGCTGGCGCGCGAGGCTGCGGTAGACGTCCCGTTCATCCACCAGCGACATTTCGACGAGAAGTTCGCCGAGGTGTTTGTGAACCCTCGCCGCGCGGGTCGCCGCTTCCTCAACCGCCGGGCGACGAACAATCCCCTGCGACACAAGCAGGTCGCCGAGGCGTCCCCCCGTTTCGGGGCTTTCGGTCAGAGAAGGCTGGAAATCCGAATGGCTGGAAGTTTCTAAAAGGTCGTTCACGGCTCGAACCTCCACCCAGGCGTTTGACCGTCCGGCAGGCGCGCACGACGGCCTGATCCCGGTCGGGACCCGACGGCTGGTTGGGAAGGGAGGGGCTGAAGGAGGGCGACTTCCCGTGGCTGGAGAAAGTGTGGGCCGGGATGGAAAACCAAGGCCTCCTGCTCAACTTCTACTCTTCGGAGCAGGACTTGTCACGCGGAAAATTCAAGGGGGATACAGGAATTATGAATTATGAATTTTGAATGATGAATTGGGTTGAGGGGCGGTGAACGGATGCCGGAATCGGCAAAATTTCCCTCTAAATCTCAGGGATTGCGAGCATCCGATGGCTGAATCCTCAAAGCAGCGGGAATCGGGACCTGTTCCTCAACCCAACTGGTATGCGTTCCACCAAAAAGCAATCCCCCAACCCAATTCATAATTCATCATTCAAAATTCATAATTCCTCCATGCCCGCTCAGTTTGCCGGACGCGCGTGCGCCGCGCCGCGGAAAATCGAGTTGATGAACAGCATGTTCAAACCGTCGAAGAACGCCCGGTAGTTCGGGTCGGCCGTAAAGCCGATGACATACCCGCGACCGACCGGCTGGACGACGACGAGCGGCTTGTTGGCGTACTGTTTTTTGTTTTCCTCCCACAGATAGCCGCTCGCCAGCACTTTTTCGCCGCTTTCATACACCGCCGCGTTCACGCCCCGGTCGAGCTTGATCGGCGCGTAAATCGTGTTGCCTTCGGCCATTGCGTTGACCGTCGCGGGCAGGCCCGCCGTCAGCCAGTGTTCGGGGGCGAGCCGCGCCGTGAGAATCGCGCCGGGAATGTTGTCCGGCGGCGCGTCGGCGGGTTCGATGAGACGGTTGAATTCCTCCTCGTCCTTGATGACGCTGCCCGGTACGCGACCGTCCGCGCCGGGTTTCGAATCCTTTTTCGCGTCGTTCAGGCCCTGTTCTTCATTCAAAGCCAGCAACCCAACTTTCGGATCGGAAAGAAAGCCGACCGCCTGATTGATGCCGATGACCACGCCCCCCGCCGCGACCCACGCGCGCAGGCGGCGTCCGTCGTCGCCGAAAACGCTCCCGTAGCTGCCGCGACCCAGATCGGGAAGAATCAGGACGTGAAACCGGCTCAAATCCGCCGTTCCGAGCGTGTTGCAGCGGATGACCGTCACCGGGTAGTTGAACTGCCGTTCCAGCACGAACCACGCCGCCCCGGTCGAGGTCGCCGCCGTCGGGGCGTCCCATGCGATGGCGATTTCCGGCTTTCGCATGTAGACGACATTGTTGCTGCCAAAATTGATGCCGTCCTCGACCCACGCCGTATTGGTCGCGACCACTTCGGCGTCGGTCGCCGCCGCGATCTTCCGCAGCGTCGCCGCGAGCGTGTCGGGGTGGTCCTTCGGCTTGATGATGAGGGTACCGGCGGGGAAGGTCCGGCCCTGCTGGGTGAACGGCTTGTCCGCGCTGTACATCCGCAGCCCTTCGCGCAGGGCGGCGCAGAGGAAGCGGCCGCTCGCCGCCGTGCCCCACGGCACGAGGTAGGCCACCGTCGCGCCATCCGCGACCGTTGGAGCGGGCCGATTGGCCGACCAGCGGGAAAACTTGCCGGTCGCGGTCGAATCCGCGCCATTGGGAATCGCTTCCACGTTGAACGCCAGCGGCAGCGACCACGCCGTGATGTCGTACAGTTCATCCGGCAGATTCCGCTTGCGCCGCGATTCCTGCCGCTTGATGAACTCCGCATCGAGCGGTGTGTTTTTATCCAGAATGCTGCGAATGAGCCGCTTCGACGGCTGCGCGCACGACACGACGTAGCTTCCCGCCGGATATTCCTGCCCGCCCGCCTTGAAGGCCGCCGTTGCAACCTGAACTTCCACGCCCTGACGTTCGAGCAGCGCGGCGAGCTTGTCCACCGCCGACACGTCGCCCCGCCGCGGCAGAATGAATTCGCGCACCGCTTCCTTCTTGCCTTCATCAATCGCCGATACGCGGAACTTGAAGTAATCGTCGAGAATTTTCGTCCGGTTCTTCGCTGCCGCCTCGCAGGTCGCGACCGAGGCCACGAAGTGATGCCGGACGCTGTCGCGGTAGGCGATTTCCTTGCCGTCGCTCCGTCGGACGACCAGCCCGCGCACCGATCCCTGTTCGAACGTCATCGCGATGGTGCCGTTCATCGCGGGCCAACTGTCGCCGTACCCCGGATAAAAGGCGTCATACACCTCGCGGTTGAAGTAGTCGATGCCGTTCGCGTCGAACCACTTCGCGATGTTGCGCCCGACCATCTCGGTATTGGTGATGACATCCTTCGCCAGATTCGGATTGGTCGGCGGCGCGGGCGGTGGAAAGTAGTAGGTCGAATCCGAACCCATTTCGTGGACGTCCGCGCTGACCACCGGATGCCATTTCAGGAAGGTCGTGATGCGGCCCTGCGTTTCGGGCTGCGTGAGCGCGAACCAGTCGCGGTTCATGTCGAAGCAGTAATGATTCAGCCGACCCGACGGCCACGGCTCGTTGTGTTCAGCCGACAGCGTGCTCGGATTCGATTCCATCCCTTCCGCCGATTCGAAGTGATTGATGAACCGGTTGCGTCCGTCGGGGTTTTCAATCGGATCGATGATGACGAGCGCGTTTTGAAGAATGTCGTCAACGGTTTTGTCATTGCGCGCGGCGAGCAGATGGTACGCCGTGAACAGCGCCGCGTCCGCCGGGGCGATTTCGTTGCCGTGGACGCTGTAGCCCAGCCACACCACCGCCGGAAGCGATTCCGCCAGCGATTTCGCTTCAGCGGGCGTCGTTTTGCGCGGATCGGACAGTTTGTCCATCCCGGCCCGGATGTCATCGAGGCGCTTGATGTTGGCTTCCGAGCCGATGACGCCGTGAACCAGCTTGCGGCCCTCCCACGACTTCCCGTGTTCGAAAATCACCATCCGGCCGGGCGCGGCGGCGGCGAGCGCTTCGAAATACTTCATCAGCCCCGGATGATTGGTGATGCGTTCGCCGACGTCGTAGCCGAGAACCTGCTTGAACGTCGGAATCGCCGGGTCGTAGGTCGTGCCCGGCCACATTTGAACTTTCGTTTGCGCGCCGACTGGGAAGGGAAACGTCGCCAGCGCGAGAAGGGCGAGAAAAAAGGCGAGGGTACGTTTTTTCATGGTTGGTATCGTTTGATGAAAGAACACAAAGTCACGAAGGCACAAAGTCACAAGGGAATTTCAACGCTTTGTGTCTTCGTGTCTTTGTGCCTTTGTGTTTGAAGCGCCAACGACGACGTACGCGCAGCCATGCGGCGCGACGGTCGCCCGAAATTCATTGCTGAAACTTCCGAGGTTTTTCCGTTTCCAGACATCGCGGACCGGCTGTTTTCCGGCAATGCCGCAGGCGGCGAAATTGGCCGGGACGGTTGCCGGTTGCGTCCCGCGATTGAACAGACCGACCGCGACCGTGCCGTCCGCCAGCGGACGCGCCCACACTTCCAGATCGCCGTCCTTCCAGCGTCGCGTCGCCGCCTTGCCGAGTTCGTCCTGATCGATCGCGATCATCTCCGGATTGGCGAGCATTCGCAGGGTAAAGTCATCCAGCTTCGTCAGATCGCAGCCGATGATGAGCGGCGCGGCGACTAGACTCCAGAGCGTGACGTGGGTGAGCTGTTCGTCCCGTGTGAGTCTGGTCGGATGCGTCTTGTCGCCCCAGCCGACGACGCCGACGACGAGCATGTCCGGGTCGTTCCAGTTGCCGGGTTTCGAAAACGGCGCGCAGTCGTTCTGCCGAAAGCCGATGCCCGACATGCTTTCCCAGGTGTCGGTGATGTCTTCGGTCGTGCGCCAGAGGTCGCCGCCGACCGTGTCGCCCCATTCCCAGACGTTGCCCCAGCCGTACTGACACAGGCTGTACACAATGTCGCGATCCGTCGCGTCGAGCGCGGTCCGCATCGTTTTGTAGGGCGCCTGAAGTTCGTCCAGCGTCTTCTTCCGCGCGATGCCGTCGTAGGAACACCAGTCGTACTTCAGATAATCCACGCCCCAACTTGCGAACATCTTTGCGTCGCGTGCCTCGTTTCGCCAACTACCGATGTACTTCCCACAGGTAAATGGCCCTGGCGAGGTGTACATCCCGAACTTCAATCCTTTCCCGTGGATGAAATCGCCGAGCGCCTTCATGTCCGGGAAGCGGTCGTTGGGTTTGAGCGTGCCTTCCTTGTCGCGGCGGCCTTCCCACGCGTCGTCCACGTTGATGTAGGCATACCCCGCGTCGGCCAGCCCGGTCTGTTCAAGCATGTCGGCGGCGGCGCGGATTTTCGCGTCGTCAACGTTCGTCCCCCAGACGTTCCACGAGTTCCAGCCCATCGGCGGTGTCCGCGCGAGCTTGTCCGGGCCGGAAACGATGGTCAGTTGACGATGCACCGCGCCGAATTTGTTCCGGACGTACACCACGGCCCGCGTTTCCCCCGGATTCTTCAAAACGCCTGAAAGAATGCCGGTTTTGGTGTCGAGGGTGAGTCCTTCGGGGATGTTGCGGACGGTAAAACCCATCGGTTTCGCGCCCGAGGCGGGAATCCGGAACAGAAAGGGGCGTCCCGGCGTGCCGCCCACGACCCGCGGCCCGTTGATGCGCGGCTTTTGGTCGAAGGGATCGGCGAGTTCCGGCGTTTGTGAAAAACACCGCGCCGGCATGACGAGAACAAGCGCCAGCGACAGGGCAAGCAGACTGGAGAGAAAGCGCATTCGCGAAAACTCCAAGCGCGGGTCCCTCGCCCGACCGTGAGGGACACCGGATAAAGAAAAGTCGTATTGCAATGATTCGCCCGAATCCTATACCGTCGGAGAATTCCACGGCCAACGCTTCGGACCGCTTTTTCGCGATTCCGACCCTTTTTTCTGACCCTGATACACCCGCTTCGGAGTTCAGTCGCCTATGAAGCATCTCAGCGGATTGGATGCGACCTTCCTCTATCTCGAAACGCCGGAAACGCCGATGCATGTCGGCGGTTTGAACCTCATCGATCTGCCGAAAGGCTACAAGGGCGATTTTTACGAGGATGTGAAAGCCCATGTCGCCAGCCGGATGCACCTCGCGCCGGTGTTTCAGCGCAAACTCGCGCTGATGCCCTTCGAACTGGCCGATCCGGTCTGGGTTGAGGATGACGATGTCGATCTCGACTACCACATCCGCCGGATCATCCTTCCCAAGCCAGGGACGATGGAACAGCTTGAAACTTACGTCGGACGCCTGCATTCAAGCCTGCTCGACCGGAGCCGCCCGCTGTGGGAGTTTTACGTCATCGAGGGGCTGAACACGGGCCAGGTCGGTTTCTATTCGAAACTTCATCACGCCGCCGTTGATGGGCAGGCGGCGGTCGCGCTCGCGCACGCCGTTCTCGACGTGACGCCGAAGCCGCGCGAAGTGAAGCCGCCGCCCGCGCGCAGCCGTCGCCGGGAATATCAGCTCGGTGTCGCCGAACTCGCGCAGGCCGCGCTGGGGAACATGGTCGCGCAGTATGTCAAGCTCGGCCTCTACCTTCCGAAAGCCGCCAAAACCGTGGCCAAGCTCGCCATTCCGCGCAAAGGCCCCGACGGCAAGCGCGGGTTCGCGTGGGCGAAAAACCTTTCGCTCGGCCCGCGTACGCCGCTCAACGTCTCGATTACCAATCAACGGTTGTTCGCGACGGCCTCGCTGCCGCTTTCCGACGTGAAAAAGATTGCCCGTCATTTCGGGGTGACGCTCAACGACACGGTCATGGCGTTGTGCAGTTCGGCGTTGCGCGAATACCTCGCGGCGACGAGCGAAAAGGGAATTCCGAAAAAGCCGCTGGTGGCCGCCGTGCCCGTGTCGATGCGCGAGCCGGGGAACAAGGAAGCCAACAATCAGGTGGCGATGATGTTCTGCTCGCTCGCGACCAACGTCGGCGACCCGGTCGAACGCCTCCGCGCGATCAATGCCTCGACCGACGCGGCGAAGCAGTCGTTCGGGACGCTTCAGGAAATCATCCCGACCGATTTCCCGATTTTCGGCGCGCCGTGGCTGATGAGCGGGCTGGCGTCGCTCTACGGCCGGTCGAAAATCGCGAACAAGATTCCGCCGCTCGCCAACGTGGTGATTTCAAATGTGCCGGGACCGCAGTTTCCGCTCTACATCGCGGGCGGAAAAATCGCGACGTACTACCCGGTGTCCATCATCGCCCATGGTCTCGCGCTCAACATTACGGTCGAGAGCTATCACGGCTCGCTGGATTTCGGTTTTACGGCCTGCCGCCGGATCATGCCGGATGTCCGCGACATCGCGAAGTATCTGAAGGACGCCCACGCCGAGCTGCTGTCGCTCGTCGATGCGACGCCGGAAGAAGAACTAGCGCCAAAACCGCGCCGCGCGCGGGTCCCGCGCGCCTTGAAACCCGCCGCGAAACCGGTTCCGAAGGCTCCGATTGCGGTCAAAGCGCCAAGACGCAAAGTCGCCAAGGCGCAAAGCACCGCCTGAAACGATTCCTTTCTTTGCGTCCTTGCGCCTTTGCGCCATTGCGTTCCCCGTTTTCTTCCACAAGGAGTTCATTTATGAAAAAGCCGCGAATCATCCGCGAACGAAAAGGGGAACGGTCGGAACGCCTCGGCCGGGACGGAAAACCGGTCGGCGCGCCGTCGCTCGGCCTGATTGCCATGGAAATGCGGGCGTCGTGGGAATGGAGCGCGGGCGTGATGTCGCTTCCACTAATAAAGAACGTCCCGCGCGGCGACGGTCATCCGGTCCTCGTCTTTCCCGGCCTCGGCGGCGGCGATCTTTCGACGCTCGTACTGCGCCGGTTCCTCAAGCGGAACGGTTTTTCGCCGCATCCGTGGAATTTCGGCGTGAATTTCGGCCCGCGTTTCGGTGTTCTCGGAGGCTGTCTCGCGCACCTCAAGGAACTTCACGAGTGGTACGGCAAGAAGGTCAGCCTCGTCGGCTGGAGTCTCGGCGGCTGCTATGCCCGCGAACTCGCCAAACTCGCCCCGGATTACGTCCGGACCGTGATCTCGATGGGGTCGCCCTTTACCGGCAGCCCGAAGGCGAATCATGCGTGGCGGTTTTTTGAAATGGTCTGCGAACAGCGCGTGGACGACCCGGAACTCTACAACCCGATGGCCGACGCGCCGCCCGTCCCGACGACGTCGATTTACAGCCGCACCGACGGCATCGTTTCGTGGCGCTGCTGCGTGGAAAAGCCCGGCCCGCTGACGGAAAACATCGAGGTTTTCGCGAGCCACTTCGGACTGGGCGTGAATCCGTCGGCGCTCTACGCCGTGGCCGACCGGCTTTCACAACCCGAAGGCCAGTGGAAGCACTTCGAACGGAAGGGATTGCGGAAACTCGTCTTCGGCGACCCGTCGCGGAATGGATGCTTCGCCTGAGAAAAAGTCGGGAGTCTGGAGTCGAAAGTCTGGAGTCCGGCCGCAATTCGAAAAGACCGGTATGGAATCCCGAGCGTGAGCGAGGGCGCGTCTTTATGACCCGAGAGCTTCTCCAAAAACTTTACAACGCCTGCGATCCGGAAGAACCGGCGGACAAGAGCAATTACGTTGATTGCCGCGAGGCGCGCGGGGGCGGCGTTCTTGGACGGCAGTTCCTGCGTCATCTTGAAAACGCGGCCCTCGAGAATCGCGACACGTTTCGCGCATTTCTGTGTTCGGGGCATGTCGGATGCGGAAAGTCGTCGGAATTGCGACGGCTGGAACATTCGCTTTTGAGGAATCCGGTGGGCGGCGGGTATTTTTATCCGGTGGTCATCAATTTTCTCGAATACATCGACGACTATGATTTCGGCATTTCTGATTTCCTGCTGACGATCGTGGCGGAAATGGCGACGGTTTTTCGTGAAAAGCTCGGCATCGAACTGAAAGACTGCTATTTCGAACAACGGATGGCCGAGGCCGGGCAATTTCTCCAGAGCGAACGTGAAGCCGGCCAGACTGGTGGCGGACTGTTCGAGTTCAAAAACCGGTTGCGTCGGATGAAAGTCGCCGGCGGGCGGCTGCGCCGGGAGGTCCGCTCCGCGCTTGATCCCCACGTCACGACGATGACGGAGGAAATCAACACCGTCTTTGCCGAGGCGCGGGCCGCGCTCCGGGGCTACCGCGGCGAAAACGGCGAACAATTCGATGATTTCATCCTCATTCTCGACGATCTCGAAAAGGTACAGGGATTCGAAGGGAAGGAGCGCGGCATTGTTTCTCACCGCGAACTGTTTCTGGAAAACGCCCCGCGGCTGAACCGACTCCGGGCGCACGTCATCTACACCGTACCGCTTGAACTGATCCGCCTCGACGGCGCGCAGCTCGGCCAGAAGTATTTTACGGCCCCGTTCGTGCTGCCAATGGTCAAAATCGAGGAACGCGACGGCGAACAGTTCGTTCGCGGGCGGCTGGCCATTCAGCGTCTTCTCGAAAAACGGGCGGGTGGTCCTGACGCACTCAACCAGTTGTTCGACCCCGACGCACTCGAATTTCTCGTCAAGTACAGCGGAGGCCACATCCGCAACCTGCTGCGGTTCATCCGTGAAGCCTGCACTTACGCCGAGGACGGCCCGATCCGTTTGAAGGATGCGAAAAAGGCGCTCGGGCCGACCATCCGCCTGTACAGCACGAGCATTCCCGACACGCACTGGGAAAAACTCGCGCGACTTCAACTTTCCACGAACCGGAAGTTCGACAACGGCGACGCCGATTTCACGTTGATGCTGCGAAACCTGAATGTGCTGGAGTACATCGACGGGGGTGACGCCGATCCGTTTGCCGAGGAAGAGCCGTGGTACGCCGTGAACCCCATCGTCCGTGAACTGCAATCCTTCAAGGCGGCGGTCGATACGGTGACGAAGGAAGCGCTGGTGTCGGCCGTCCACGCGTTTCCGCAGGGGACGCAGCCTCTCTCCGGCGCCAAACCGTGAAAATTTCCATCGGTTGAAACGAAAAAAGCCCTGTCCGCGGTGGACAGGGCTTTTTTTCATTCGGCGGGCGGGACCGGTTACTCCCCGGTCCGGTAGTTTTTGAGGATCGTGTAGGTCAGGTCGTCCGAGGTGACGCGCAGGACGCCCGCGTCGGCGATGTCCTCGGCGATGCGCCGGAAGTAGTCCTCGCCGGATTCGCCGAGTTCGATTTTGGGGAAGTTCAGGCAGCCTTTCGCTCCGCTGTTCTCGACGAACACCGCAGAGGTGAGCGTCCGGGAGGCGCGTTCGGCGAGAAAGGCCGCGAGCGAGCCGTTGATGAGCGGTTCTTTACCGAGCGAACGCGGATTCACGTCGGGGCTGACGATGTCCACCCAGAGGACCACCGCCGAGCGGGTTTTGCCCCATTCCATCCCGTAGGTCTGGTAGGAAATGGCGCGCGGGTCGTTGTGGTGCGCGCGGAAAGCGGAAAGCAGCCGGAGGCGGATGCCTTCCGGCCAGGAGAGGCGGATTTCGTGGCGAATGGCGGTCGCGGCCACGGCGTACCACCCGCGAATCAGCTTCAACCGGTCCGGATCGCACCGTTCGGCGACGACTTCGGTCAGCGAAACGCCCCGGCGAAGCGATTCCGCGACCATCCGTTCAGCGTCGTCGCGTTCGGCGGCGGCTTCGAGAACGCCGGAAAATTCGGTCAGCGAGCGGTCGAAGCGGCCGAAGGAAAGCGTTGGAACTTCGACCTCCGGGTTGTCGCGAAGGTTCTGAATCGCGAAATCGAGAAATCCCTGACGTTTGGTCGCCCGAACGAGCGTTTCGACGGCGGAGTTGCGGTCCGCCTCGATTTGAAATGGACTTCGTTCAATAGAAATCGGCGCAAGCGCCGTAATTGAATTGGGTGTCGTGGTCATGTGGAATAACGCTGCCTTTCGCCGTCTGGTAGATAATTGAGTTCGTTGGACGGCGTTCATTCGGATTCCCGGCCGAAAAGGAAGTTGTCCGGAATTGTGCAGTATTCAGACGGAAACGATTCCGGATACCCCCGAAAGACAGGGAAACGGGCATTCTACACCGGGTTACCGTCCGGGAAAGCCGTTCGCCCTGAAAAATGTGAAAAAAGTTACATTTTCTTCCCGGAATACGGAAAAAGCCCGCCCCGGAGTTCCGGAGCGGGCCGTTCCATCGCGAAAAAATGAAAGGGTGGCTGGGTTACGGCTCGATTTTGAGGTCCACGACCTCGACGTGCGGGTGATCGGCGGTGAATTCCTTGCGGAGTTCGGGAATCCGCGACTGGGCGGCGGAGTAGAACAGTTTGTGCGAGACGATGGTGAAACGGTCGTCGTATTTCTCGCTCAAATGCTTTTCAAGCTGCGCGCGGTGCGTCCGCTTCAATCGTTCGAGATCGGTTTTGACCGGGCAGAAACTGAATTGGGGCGACAGGATTTTGACCGTTCGCGGGGCGTCGTCGTGGGTAATCGTCACTTCGGCGCCGTGAAACCCGTAAAAGGCGGGCCATTTCTGCGCGAGCGACGGGATGGACGACCCGGCCAGCAGGCCGCAAAAGATCAGAAACGCGGTCAGGCGCGTGACGGTTCTTCGTGAAAACATGGGGAATCTCCTTTCAAATCGGAAATCAATGCGAACGCGCGTTGTTCAGAATATAGAAAGGCGAAATCGGGGCGGACAGGCGTTTTGGAGGCGTTCTTTACTTGAACGCAATCAGGTTGATTCCAAAGAGGTTAGCCCTGGTTTTCCGGCGCTTTTGGATACGGATGAAACCGTTTTCCGCGTCGTGTTCCACCGCTGGCGTGGTGCGCGTATCGGGTTCATTGGAAAATTCCGATGTTCGACGGATGCCAGAAATCGCGGGGCGACCGGTTTGTACAGTGGATTCCTCGCAAAGGAGTGAGCTTTTGTCTGGCTCTGACGAGAGGGCAGGAGTAGAAATGCCGGAATTCACGCTTTCATTTTCAGCCGTTGAAAGGAATTCCCCCCATGCCCGGTTCCTCGAAATCCACGCTCAGTATCGTTCCGGTATCCGGAAAACCGAAAAAATGCCGTCCCTTTATCCTGAACGTCATGGTGATGGTTCCGGAGGCGGGATACAAATTCGAAGTCTCCATCGAAAAAGCCTGTTCGAGCGCAAATGATCCGATCTGGAAGCTCGTCTTCGACCTGTTCAAGAAAAACGATCAGGGGCAGTTCGATCAGGTGCTCCACGTTTCGTTCAAGGCCGACGCGCCCCAGGAACAGAAGGGCATCGAGGCCATGGCGGCGGACGGCGGCACCGTGACCGTCAAACAGGCTCAGGCCCTTTCGCAGGAAGTCTTTCCGGCCGCGAAAAAACTCGAAGACGGACACACGCCCACGGCCGATGAAAAGAAGGCGCTCCGCGACGCGATGCGGAACGTGGCCACGGTTGACCTGTAATTTTCTTTTGTGACTGTTCAGCGTCCATCCCCGCCCGGCCCTCAAGGACCGGGCTATTCCTTCCGAAGCTCCGTAAACGGAGCTAAAGGCAAAGAAATCAACTTGTTAGCCTTGTTATGGTTTTTGAAAAATTGGACTGGTAATAAAAGGCGCGAATGCGCCGTCAGGTAATAGCCCCACCCGTGAGGGTGGGGTGGCGTTGAGGCAAATTTTAGAGCGTCGAAGACGCGACACACACAAGTGAATGGAGAATTGACAGTGGGCAATTGACAATTGGCAATGAAATTCCGACTCACTGTCCATTGTGCATTTTCAATTGTCCATTTTTCCTGTGTCGCCGCGTTGCGGCTCGCGGTTTTACCCGTTGCGTACCCCACCCTGACGGGTGGGGCTATTACCTGACGGCGCATCCGCGCCTCCCCGAGGCAACCCGTCGTTATTACCGGAATAATTTTTCAAAACCCATAACGGAGCTAAAGGCAAAGAAATCAACTTGTTAGCCTCGTTCACGAGGCTTGTTTTCGGGTAGTCCTGTCCTTGAGGGCAGGGCTGGGGGTTGAACAGTAACCTTCTTTCTTTTGAACGGTTTGAAGGAGGATACCGCCAATGGGAATCCCCTGCGTTCGATGGGCGATTCGCTGGCTGTCGGCGTTCGCGTTCATTGCGTTGATCGGAATTTCTCCCGTCTTCGCGGGGGAATGCGTGGCGACGCTGACCGCCGCCGACGGGTTTCGAATCCGGAATGTGAAGATCGAGGCCCGCTGGGGCTGGGTTCCGAAATTCGATTTGCCGATTCGGGCGGGCGACCGGTACGACCCGGCGACCGTTTCGGCCGCGCTCGAAGTCGTCAATCAGGCCGTCAAGGGCGAAAATCGCGGTCAGGAACTGGCGGACAAGACCGCCGTCGCGGTGTTTTACGCGACGACCTGCACCGAAATCGTCGGCGACAGGCTGGTGGACGTGACCTTTCGGGTGTATTCGGTACGGCTCGATCTGGCCAATCCCGCCGCCTCGGTGTTGCCGCTGCCGCGTTCGAATCGTCCGACGTTTTTCTCGGAAGTGCCCAAACCGCTCCGAATCTTCAATCCGACCTTCGACGTGGGGCGGGACCGGGCGGCGGGAACTTCGGCGGGAATGGGAATTTCCACCGATCTTTTGAATCTGCCCGCGCTGGCGGCGGGGAAACCGACGGCGGCGCGTCCGACTCGTCTGACGGTCGAGGCACAGGGCCGGAAGTCGTTTGAAAATCCGTTTTATGACGCGGAAACGGCATTCGGCTTTTCCCGCACCCGGACCGGAAAGGTTTTCGAACGTTTCTTTGTCGAAGGCCGGTTTTCGGCGGCGCGGGACCCGCGCGGGGCGGCGGATTTTTCAAAAAACGCGGCCTTTTTCAACATCGGCGCGGGATTTCGTCCGACGGGGGGCTTTCTCCGGCGAATCGTCGCCGACGGACGCTTTCAATGGAGTCGGAACCGTTTCGACATGGTCACCGGCCCGGATGAAAAGGCGTCCGAACCTGGCTTTGGCACGCGGGTGGTCGCGGACGGGCGAATCGCGGGCGGATTCGCGCGCGGGGCGGTCTGGTTCGACGGCGGATTTCCCGATGGACGTTTCAATTCCTACCGGCGGGTGGTGGCGACGGTCGGCTACGCGGGTGAAATCGGCGTTTCAAAAAACACCAACCAGACGCTCGGCGTCGAAATCGTGACCGGTTTTGGACGGGTTTTCGGAAATGCGCCGCGCTACGCGAGGTTTTACGGTGGAAACGGTTTGAACCGGTTTCTTTATGATTCTCCGGATTCACAATCGCTGACGGCGACCCCGACCGGGCCGCTCATCCGGAGTTTCGGCGCGGGGCAGGCGGGCGCGGACGGCGCGACCGGTTTCTGGCACTTCAATTTGAACCTCGCGGTCCCGATTCCGAAGCTTTCAAGACCGCTGATTCCGAATCTGGATTTGAACGAGGGGAACGACCCGCCGATTCTGCTTCGGAAACTGCTCAAGAAATCGACCGGTTCGGCGCGAAGTTTTCTCATCAACCAGTTTCTGACCGAGGGCGCGTCACAGGCCGAAGCCGAACGGCGGGCCCACGCGTCGTTGCGCGGCGTGCAGCCGACGGTCGATTTTCTGGCTGACCGGGCCAATCTGTACGCCGTGAAGCCGCTGTTTCTGTTCGATGTGGCGAACGTCCGGGGAATGGCCGACGCCGGGCCGCGCACGCGGTTCGGTATCGGCGGCGGGGTGCAGTTCACGCTCGTGATCGCCCGGTTCGAAGTCGGCTACCTGCGGACCGTCCGCGCGCTGCCCGGCGACAACAAGGGAAATTTCTTCCTCCGGCTGACGTTTCAGAACCTGTTTTAACCGCGTCCGATTTCAGGAACTTTGAAGAATCATTCATCGTACGCGCGCGATCCTATTATTCATGTGCGTCCGGGCGGGCTTTTCGACCCGCCTGGACCGAAGTACGAAGGGACTTGGAAAGAAAAAGTCTCCCATTGTAACGCCGCGCCCTCACCCCTCATCCCCCGGCCCCTTCTCCCCTCTCCTAAAGCGAGAGGGGAGAAGGGGAGAAAAACAGGGCAGAAACTCCCCCTCTCCATTTGGAGAGGGGGGCGGGGGGTGAGGGCGAACGTGGTCAAAGGTTTCGTTTGGGGGGAATATTTTCTTTCCAAGTCCCTAAACGACCTGAATCCGGCCCGGCGCGCCTTCCGTCAGTCTTCCGACGACGGACGCGGCGGGCGTTCCTTTCTGGTTCAGTTCCTCGACCAGCCGGTCGGCGTTTGCGGGCGCGACGGCGAGCAGCAGGCCGCCGGAAGTCTGGGCGTCGCAGAGTAAAAGCTGCTGTTCCTTGGTGACGTTTTCGCCGTAGGTCGCCCAGTCGTTCAAAAACCGCCAGTTGGCGTGGGTTCCGCCGGGGGCGACGCCGGATTCGACGTATTCGCGGGCGGCGTCCAGCACCGGAACCTTCGAAAACTCGATTTCCGCCGTACATCGGCTCGCCGCCGCGACGTTGCGGAGGTGTCCGAGCAGGCCGAAGCCGGTGATGTCGGTGGCGGCGGTGACGCCGACGGCGCGGGCGGCCTCGGCGGCGGCGCGGTTGAGCGTCGTCATGATTTTGATGGCTTCGGCGATGGCGTTTTTCGGGTCGGCGTCGTTTTTGGCGGCGGTCGTGATGATGCCGAGTCCGATGGGCTTGGTTAGAACAAGAACGTCGCCGGGGCGTCCGCCCGCGTTGCTGAACACCCGCTCGGGATGCACTTTCCCGGTCACGGCGAGGCCGTAAATCGGCTCTTCGGCTTTAATCGTATGGCCGCCGACGATGTCGATGCCGGCTTCCTTGCACTTTTCCGCGCCGCCCTGAAGGATGCGGGCCAGCACCTCCGGTTCGAGCAACTGATCGGGAAAGCCGACGATGTTGAGGGCGTTGAGCGGTTCGCCGCCCATGGCGTAGACGTCGCTGAGGGCGTTGGTGGCGGCGATGGCGCCGAAATCGTAGGGATCGTCCACGATGGGCGTGAAAAAGTCGGTCGTGTGGACGAGCGCGAGGTCGGCGCTCAGTTTGTACACCGCGGCGTCGTCGGCGGTGTTGCTGCCGATGAGGACGTTCGGGTCGGTGACGGGCGGCAGATTGCCGAGCAGGGGAAGAAGATAGCCGGGCGGCTGCTTGGCGGCGCATCCGGCGCGTTTGGCGAGTTTTGTAAGACGGATTTCCATGACGGTAAAACGGTGACGGGATGGATTGGGCGAAGCTCGTTGAAAATAAAGGAAAAATTCGGCGGCCGTCCAACCATGTCCGGTAAAACACTTTCAAAGAAGAACCGCGACGCATATACTCGCCCGACTTTGCTCGCGGAATTTACTTCAACCGAAAGGCGGAGTTCGGTCGCCCCCACGCCCGACACGACATTCATGAGCGTGACGCCATTCAAACGTCCCCACGGTCAGACCCGTCTCGGTGTTCTGCTCCTCAATCTTGGCGGTCCGGAGAAGCTGGCTGACGTCAAGCCCTTTCTCTTCAATCTGTTTTCGGACCCGGCGATCATTCAGTTGCCCTACAAGTTTCTTCAGAAACCGGTGGGCTGGCTCATCGCGACCACGCGGCACAAGAAATCCACCAAGCTGTACGAGGCCATCGGCGGCGGTTCGCCGCAGCGGCGCATCACGACGCAGCAGGCCGAGGCGCTCGAAAAGGAACTGGACGGAATGGGCGTCCGGGCGAAGGTCTACGTCGGGATGGTGTGCTGGCATCCGCTGATTGAAAGCACCTTCCAGCAGATTCTTCAGGACAAGATCACGCACCTGCTCGTACTGCCGCTGTTTCCGCACTTTTCGGTCACGACGACCGGCGCGGCGGCGAAAAAGCTCATCGGATTGCTCAACGAGCATGGCGGCGTGCGCGAGATGAAGCGGACCTACATCACGCACTACGAGGAAGAGCCGAACTACATCGAATCCCTCGTGGACATGATCGCCGCCGAAATCGTGAAGTTTCCCGATCCGCGCCCGGAAGCGGTGCAGCTTCTGTTCAGCGCGCACAGCATTCCCACGAAGTACATCAAGCGCGGCGATCCCTACCTCAAGCACCATCAGAAAACGGTCGCGGCCGTGATGGCCGGACTGAAACGGAAACTCGGCGTCGAATCGCCGCACTTCCTGTCGTTCCAGAGCAAGGTCGGCCCGGTCGAATGGCTCGAACCCTCGACCGAGGACACGATCAAGCGGTTCGCCGAGGAAGGGAAGAAGCAGGTGCTGGCGGTTCCGATCAGCTTTGTTTCGGAACACATCGAAACGCTCTACGAACTCGACATCCAGTACCAGGAACTCGCCCGCGAGGTCGGCTTGCCGCATTTCCGGCGCGTACCGGCGCTCAACTGCCACCGGGCGTTCATCCGCGGGCTGGCGTCGCTGGTTCGTGAAAAGGTCGCCAAACAATCCGGGGCGGCGCGGCGCGGCGCGGCGGGATAGGCCACTTTCAGTTCCGGAAACGGAAACCGGCGGTCACTTGGGTGGCCGCCGGTTTTTGCGTTTTTCCCCTGAACGACTAGACCTCCGGACTCAAATCTGAGTAAGTTCTCACCAGGAACGAAACAAAAACAAAACCGATAAATGAACCCGAGCCGGTCACGGATTGCTTTCTGACAGGGGGTGACGGCTCACTCTTTTCTGTCATCAAGGAGACTGACGTATGAACTTCACCTTCTGGAAACGCCTGGCCGCCACATTCGTGATGCTGCTGGCGACGTTTTCCATCTCCGTCTTCGCACAAGGGACGACCACGCGGGTCGCGGGGACTGTCCGCGACCAGTCCGGCGCCGCCATCGCCGGAGCCAAAGTCACCCTCATCAATGAAGGAACCGGCGTTTCCTTCGAAACCCAGACGAGTGAATCGGGGACGTACGTTTTCGATTCCGTTCAGGTTGGCGTCTATTCGGTACGCGTCGATGCGCCGAATTTCGCGCCGTTCCTTTCGAAAGAAAACCAGGTTTCCATCGGCCGAACCGCCACCATTGACGCATCCCTTCAGGTCGGCGGCGGTACCGACGTGGTCGAGGTCACCGACACCGTTTCGAAGATTCAACAAGGCGAGTCGGGCAACATCGGAAATCTGGTGGACAAGAAGTCCATCGTGGCGCTGCCCATTGTCGGCACCCGTGGCCGCAACCCGATTGATTTCATCCTGTTCCAGCCGGGTGTGGTGTCTGGTTCGAACACCGGCGGCGGCATTCACGTCAACGGCGCCCGCGACCGGGCCTTCAACTTCACCATTGACGGTATCGACAGCAACGAAACGAGCGCGGGTGGTTCGAACCTCTCTCCGACGCGCATCAATCCCGACGGGCTGGCCGAGTTCCGGACCATCACGAGCAATCCGACCGCCGAAAACGGCCGCAGCAGCGGCGCGCAGGTCAACCTCGTGACCAAATCCGGGACCAACGAATTTCACGGGACGGCGTTTTACTTCTACCAGACGCCCCGGTTTCAGGCGCGCGAGTACGAAAACAACTTTCCGACGGCCACCTCGCCGACCGGCGCGCCCAAGCGGCAGTTCGTCCAGCACATTCCGGGCGGCAGCTTCGGCGGACCGATTCTCAAGAACAAACTCTTTTTCTTCGCGAACTTCCAGGCGCTGCGGGCGCTTGAAACCCGGCCAGTGTCGCGCATCGTCTATACCAGTCAGGCGCGGCAGGGAATTTTCCGCTACACGGTCGGTCGGGCGAACGCGCCGTTCGGCGCGGCCAACGCCTCGGTGGACATCAACGGAAATCCGGTCGCGGGCGTGACCATCGGGACGTACAACATTGTCGCCAACGACCCGCAGGGCATCGGACTCGACCCGTCCACCCGCGCGGTCATCGGTCAGACGCCGCTTCCGAACGATTTCTCGCAGGGTGACGGGTTGAACACCGCCGGGTATCTCTTCAACGCTTCCCAGAAGGAAAAGCAGGAGGATTACACGTTCAAGGTGGACTACGTCATCAGTGACCGGCAATCGGTTTATGGCCGCGTTTCGTTCGGGCGGCAGGACTCGGAAGGCGACTTCGCCAATGCTGGCGCGTCGGCCTTTCCGGGAACGCCCCGGCTGGTGGACACCAAGCGTTCGCCGCGCAACATGGCGTTCAATCACCGGTGGAATTTCTCCCCGACGATGACCAATGAATTCGTGGTCGGTCTGAACCGCTTCACCTTCAGCTTTGACAATCCCGATCCGAACTTCAACACCAACCCGCCCTTTGTCCTCGCCGACATTACCAATCCGCTGTCGAACGCCGCGCCGGTCCAGAACCGCCGTGCCCTGACGACGATTCAGGTGGTGGACAACTTCACCTACATTCACGGCAGCCATACCTACAAAATGGGGATGAACCTTCGTTTCGGGCGGCACATCGACCGCCGGACTTCGGTCGGTGGTTTCAACACCCAGCCGGCGGTGGATTTCAGCACCTCGATCAACGCGGTCGGCGTGACGCAGTTCAATCTTCCCGCGACCGGCGCAAACGGCATCAACGCGGCGGCGGATCTTCCACGCCTGCAACGGACGATCAACAACCTGCTCGGGCGGGTCGGACAGATCACGCAGTCGTTCGTGGCCATCAACGGCACGCAGTACGGCGCTCCGGGAACGCTGTTCAGCGTGGATGCCCGGTATCCGGAATACGACCTCTACATTCAGGACACCTGGCGATTCCGCCAGAATCTGACCTTCGATTACGGGCTGCGCTGGGAAGGTCGCCCCGCGCCCGGCGCGCGCAACGGCAAACTTCGCGTGCCGAACCAGCCGATTACGCTCGATTCGGCCCCGTCGAACACGGTCGCATGGTTTCAGGGACAGCCCTTTTCGGATGATTTGAACAACTTCGCCCCGACGGTCGGTTTCGCGTGGGATCCGTTCAGGGACGGCAAAACCGCGATTCGGGCGAATTACCGGCTCGCTTACGACCGGCTGAATACCTTCGTGACCTCGTCGTTCATTCTGCCGAACATTCCGGGCACGACGGTCGGGGTTTCCAACGTGGCCTTCGGCGGCGCCGGCGGGCGCGTGCCGAACCTTCCGACGCTGGCTCCGCCGGCGGGCGTCACGCCGGATGGCGCGAACCAGCCGGCGGCATTCGGAACGGGCAGCATCACGGTGTTTGACCGGAACTACCGGACACCCAAGACGAATATGTGGTCGTTGAGCATCCAGCGCGAACTCTGGAAGGGAATGGTGCTGGAAGCGAACTACATCGGACGGCGCGGCGTCGGCCTGCTCGGCGGTTACAATGCCAATCAGGCGGACATTTTCTCGACCGTTCCGGGATTCAATGAAAACTTCGTGCAGGCGTTCAACACCGTGAAGGGCGGCGGAGAAAGCCCGCTGATGAACGCGCTGCTGCTCAACGATTCACGGCGCGGGACCGGACAGAGCGGCTCGGCGCTGGCGCGGAGCCTCTTCGCCTCGCAGCTTTCGACCAATTCGGTGGCCTCGGTGGCGACGGCCATCGGGACGCGCGTCCAGAGCGGGCAGACGCTGCTCAGTCTGGGCGGTTTTTCGCCGTTTCTCTTTTTCCGCTTTCCGCAGTTCACGAGCGGGGCGTTCGTCATCGACTCGAACGACATCTCGACCTACCACGCCGGGCAAATTCAGTTGTCGCGCGGCTATCGCAACGGTTTCAGCTTCCAGGCGAGCTACACCTACGCGAAATCGCTCGACACCCGCTCGTTCGACCCGACGTTCGCGGTCGCGAACTCCGGAAATGCCCAGTCGGCGTCGAGCACGCCGTTTGACCTTCGCAATCGCCGGCTCAACTACGCTCCGTCGGATTTTGACCGTCGGCACACCTTGCAGGGGACATTCCTCTACGAGTTGCCCTTCGGACGTGGCCGTCAATACGCCAACAATCTCAACCCGGTGGTGGACCGGATCATCGGCGGGTGGATGATGGCCGGAATCGTTCGGGTGTATTCGGGGCGCCCCTTCACGGTTTATTCCGGCTCGAACACCCTCAGCAACGCGGTTCAGTCCTTCGCCGATTGCAACGGCTGTTCGCGGTCGTTGGGGGAAGTCCGTCAGGAATCCGGAACGAACTTCTACTTCACCGCCGATGAACGCGCCCGGTTCTCGATTCCGGCGGCGGGTTCGCTCGGCAACACGGGGCGGAACTACTTTTACGGTCCGTCGCAGTTCCAGATGGACCTGACGGTTGCGAAGTCGGTTCGCATCCGGGAAAGCATGGATATCCAGTACCGTCTGGAAATGCAGAACCTGACCAATACGCCGTCGTTCAACATTCCCACCGCGACCATCACGAGTACGATCTTCGGGCGAATTCGGGACGGAGTGGTGAGCAGTTCACGCAAGATTCAGATGGCGTTGAAGTTCACGTTTTAACCCGTATCGGCATTGCCGGTCTTTGCGTGGGTCGTCCGTTTCGGGCGGCCCACGTTATTTTTTGCCTTTGTTTTTCCGGATTTTGGCGATCTGGTTGAGCGTCCGGTCGAGTTGGACAAGGAAGGCGTCGAGCGAGCGGCGGTCGAGGTCGGCGGGTTCGATGGTCTGGAGGGCGGAAATCAGGCGTTCGATACCTTCGAAGAACAGATGGCGCGCGTCGTACGGGTTTTCGGCCAGCACGGCGTCGGCTTTCGAGCCTGCATCCCGCTTTGAAACCTCGGCGGTTGTATCGGGCCGGAATTCGCCGAGCGCGGCCTGAACCCGTTTCCGGAGGGCGCTTCGCGGGGCGGCGAGCCGGTCGTGGGCTTTCAGCAGGTCTTCCCGGAAGGTTTTGGCCTCGACGGGCGGGAGGTCGAGCTTTTCGGGGGTGAGGCGGGCGAGGAGGGCGGCTTCCTGGACGGTCACGCGGCCTTTTTCGAGGGCCGATGTGATGTCCGTCGGATAACGTAAAATTCGCAGGTATTGACCGACGAAGTTGGCGAGGGTGACGGGGCCGCCGGGCTGACGCGCGAGCAGGTCGAGCAGGGAAGTGCGCAGAGTGACAACGTCGTCGCGGGACCAGCGGCGGGGGCGTCCGCGTCCGGGGTCGGCGTCGGGGCGGCGCTCGACGTTGCGCGCCGATTCGATCATCCGGATGAGGTCGGCTTCGGATTTCGGCAGCGGGGCAGGGCAGACAACGCGGAGTTCGGCGAGCAGGGCACGGACGCCCGCCGGAGTGGCGAGCGGGTGGGGGCGACGGGTTCGGCGGCGAGCGGGCATGCGGGTGTTCCATTCGGTATCGTTCTTGAATTTAAATTCACCCAACTGAAATGTAAATAACGGAAAGGGATATGAAATAGCTTCCACGACGAGACCAGAAGTGAAAGCTATGGATTTTCATCGTTCCGGACGACATTCACCTCGGAAATCCTCAAAAACCCATAGATGGAGCGGTAGAACCGCTTCAACTGTATCGACACGAACCGCAAGGATGCGGGGGCGGTCGCCAGAACACCACCGGTTGCCGTCCGTTCCTTTTGCCCGATTTTGGACTGGCCTGCCGAAATTGGGTTGCTCCGCTACGCCGTGGCGCGGACGTCAGCCGAGACCTTCCATCTTCTGCTTGAAGGTCAGTTTGATGAATTCGGCGGGGCGGATCATTTGAAGCGTGACCTGGACGATCATGTAACCTTGCAGAATATCCTCCGGCGTCATTGTGCTTCCGAGACCGCATTGGACCGAAAACGCTTCCGAGGCGGTGGCGCTCATCAGGCCGCCCTGCGCCCAGAACCCCTGAAGAAAACTGGAAACCGTCGAAACCACTGTTACCCAGGTGTTGCCGTCGTTGGCGGCGAACACGAACTGGTTGAGCGCGGCCTTGATCGACTGTTCGAGATAGATGAGGGTGCGGCGAACCTGAATGTAGCGGTAGTCGTTGCTGTTGCCGTCGAGGGTGCGTGCGCCCCAGATGTTCGTTCCGCGCCCGACGAAAGAGCGGATGGCATCAATCGCCTTCCCGTCGATCGGAACGTTGAGGTCGCCCTGCTGGCTGTCGGTAAGCGGAATGGTGGGACTGATCACCGAGTTCAAGGCGACATTGGCCGGAGCGTTCCACACCCCGATCGTCCGGTCGTTGGAAGTGTAAATACCCGCGACCGCCCCGCTCGGCGGCAGCACGTTGATCTTCCCGGCGATGATATTGCTTGTCTCCTGAACGATCGGCAGCGCGGTGCTCAGGCTCAGGTTCAGATTCCTGACCGCGACCGTGTCGCTGGGGTCGGTGACGGTCGGATCAATCGCGTCGATATACTCCTCCACCTGAGTGAGCCGTCTCCCGGAATACAACTGGCGGGCCTGTGCCCGGTAGACCTGGTCCTGGAGGAGCGTCACCTGCTCGTGGTTGGGATTCACCTTGGTCCCGATGTTGAAGTTTGTGTAATTGATCTCGCTCGGCTGGACGACGGTCGTATTCAGAAACGGGAAGTAGGCCGCCCCGTAACTCAGGTTCTCATCGCCTACGTCGGCGCGGAACTGGACTGTCAATTCATCGAGGTCCTTCTGGAAGGTCGTGCTGGTCTGATCGAGTCTCTGGGTCCCGTACACGTCGAAAATCGCCACCCGGTCCTGAAGGGTACCGCACTGCTGGAGCATCTGTCTGGCCAGCGTTGAAAAACTGTCGTTGTCGGGTAGCAGCATGGCGTCCGGAATGACCAGCATGGTCGGTCCGACCACCTCGCGGATGGCGGTCAGGCCGTTTTCGAGTTTGGCCAGTTCAACCCCCACCCCGCCCGGAGTCGCCCCCTGATTTGTATAGTCGCCGACCGAGACGATGAAACAGGTGCCCCCTCCGTTCAGGTAGAACAGCCGAAGACTGTTGTAGAGATTGAAGCTCGACGGGGCCGTTTGGGTGATGGTGAAAAATTTGCCGGCGACCTCAAAATCATAGGCGCCTGGGGCCGGGGTCCCGTCGAGCACGGCAAGTTCGAACGTCGATTTGAAACCTTTGCCGAAAATGGTCTCGAATTCGGCCAGGGATGTGATTTGGACAGGCTCGAAATAAATGGATTTACCGCCGGATTCAGCCTTTTCGGTGTACCCGATGAAAGCCGGGACGGCGGTCTGGACGCCGACGACCGAGGGCGGAAAGGCATCGACTTCCGTGGCATAAACTCCTGGCGTTTTGAGATGGACGATGTCTGACATAAAGAGACTCCCTTTCAGTATTGGCGGCGACGCGCTTCACGTTAAGGATCAGGGTGAGTTCGGATGCTTCGACGGACAGCAGCGGGACACAGCATGGGTACCGACCACGAACGAAGCCCGACCCCGGATTTGAAAGGGATGGTGGCCCCGCCGAGCAGCCGGACCGTTGTCCGGACCGCCTGCTCCCATTCGCCCTCTTTTCAGGGAAGACGTGATGAACTTTTGGACTGGTACGCTGAAAATTCGAATTTATTACGTTTGAGTTTTCTCGCGTCAGGATTTTTCAAAAGACTGGACAATGAGGGTGTTCTTCCGGCTTTGAGGTCTGATTTCCGGGGGCGGTGGAAGGTGATCATGAACGACGTCTGGGTCGGCCTGAACCGGACGCTCGAACCTCATCGGGCGAATCGCTGACGCCGCCGTACCGGCTTTACATTTGCTCAACCAGCCCAACGGCGACCGACCCCGGTCGCCTTCGTTTTTGGCGCTGCCGAAACGGTTGTAGGTCGAAAACATTCCGGTTCCGGAGTCGGCGAGACGTTTGCGCCGGTAACGCCACTGATGTGGAGAAAGGCTCTGCCTTCCCGAAGGCGGTACAGCCGCAAACGACCTGATTTCAATTTCTTCCGGCCCCAATACCTGCCTGGCGTGTCTTTTTTGAATTTCCGTGAGGGCTTTTTCCCCGCAAAACCGACTTATCGAACAGGAGGCTTTGTTGCGGGAGGAATGCCCGTCCTTGGCCGTTGCCGTCCGGTCCGATGGCCTCCGCGGTTGCCCCACCTTTTATGTTCCGTGGAGAGGCCCTCCGATGCCGAAAGCCGTTTCTCGTTTGAATCGCCCGTGGTTGGCGGTCGTGACGTCCATTTTTCTTTTGACACTGATTTTCGGACTATCGAAACCCGGCGCGGTTTTCGCCACTGGCGGCGCAATGAATAACGCCGGGTGGGGAGCGTTTCGCGGGGGGGCCGACTCGTTGGCCTTTTTGTTTTCCCCTCGGGTAGGCGGCGGCGGGCGAATTCCGGCCAAGGCGGGCGGTCAGATTACCAACGGCGTGGTGTTCGCGGGCGACGTGCCGCAACTGATTGCGGCGTTGCGCGACGTGAATGTCGATACGATTTACCTCAATCCCGGCGGGACCTACACGCTGACCGCGCCCGACAACGGGGTTGACGGATGGAATGGGCTTCCCGACATCAACCACGGCGTGACCATCTACGGACGCAACGCCACCATCCGGCGCGATCCGGCCGCGCCGCCGTTTCGCTTTTTCCACGTTTCTGGCGCGGGCAATCCCGGCATTCCGGTCAATCCCTCCAACGCCGGCGCGCTTTTTTTAAATGATCTGACGCTGACCGGCGGCCTCGCGCGCGGCGGAAAAGGCGGGGACTCGCAACTACCCGGCGGCGGCGGCGCCGGGATGGGCGGGGCCATTTTCAACAATGGCGGGGTGGTCGTCCTGACCCACTGCAAGCTCATCGGAAACCGTGCCGAGGGCGGGGCCGCCGGGGCCGGGGTGGACCCCTACGGCTATGGCGGCGGCGGGGGGCTGGGCGGTAATGGCGGCCCGGGGAATCGCGTTCTTTCGGCCGCGGGGTTTCACGTCACCTCGGGCGGCGGCGGTGGAAGTGGAGGAAGCGCTGGAAATGGGAATTTGGGCAGCGGCGGCGGTGGGGGTGGGGGATTGTTTGCCTGCGGTGGCAGTGGCCAGACGCTCGCGTGTCGCCCCCTCGCGGACTGTTTCGCGTGGGGCGGCGGCGGGGGCGGCGGAACGCTTTCCGCCTGCGGTTCAAACGGTGACGGCTTTGGGATTGGAAGTCCTTTCGGGGGCGGCCGTGGCGGCGCAATTGACCCGAATTGTTTTTACGCGGACGGCGGCGGCGGCGGCGGCGGCGGAAACCAGTCCATTCCGGGCGGGTCCAGCAATCGGAGTCAGGGTGGGAACGGCGGTTACGGCGGCGGCGGCGGCGGCGGAAGCGGTGAAAATACCGGGGCCTGCCATTTCGGGACCGGATTGGGCGGGCGCGGCGGATTTGGCGGCGGCGGTGGCGGCGGGTTCATCCAGGGAGGTCTGGCCGGTTGGGGTGGCGGCGGTGGCGGAAGCGCCAGCTACAGCCTCGCGGGATTCGGTGGCGGCAGTGGGAACGTACAAAGCTCCAACGGCTTTGGCGGATATGGCGGCGGAGACATCCGCGGCGGCGGCGCGGGCATGGGCGGGGCGATTTTCACCTACGGCGGCTATGTCGTCATCGGGTATTCCACGTTGTCCGGAAATGTGGCCCAGGGCGGAAATACGACGATTGACCGGGGCGGTCCCGGCGGCGGTTTCGGCGGCGCGGTATTCGTGTATTCGGGGCAACTTGGCGGCAATGCGAATGACCCTGATCTCCCGACCGGCGCGTCCGTCACGGTGGATTTTCTCCAAAGCACCATTTCGGGAAACAGCGCCCTGCGCGGCACCGGAGGAACGGGACCGACCGTCGGAATCAATGCCGGGGGCGGGGGCATTTTCGCCTATTCGCGGAGCAGCGCCCCCAACAACATCAGCGTGACGGCCTGTACCGTCACCGACAATACCTGTTCACCCAGCGGACGGACCTCCATCCCCAGCGCGGGCGGAATCATGCTTGAAATGGACGGGGGGAACGGCCCACGTTGTACCTTGCGAAATTCCATCATCGCCGGAACGACGCAGACCAAGCCCGACCTCGCGCGGGCCAGTTCCAGCAGTCCGTTCATCAGCGCCGGATACAACCTGGTCGGCTATGCGTTTGTCGGACTTTCAAACGGGGCCAACAACGACCAGATTTCAACCGATCCCGGCGCGCCGATTGATCCCCGGCTCGGCCCGCTGGCCGACAATGGCGGTCCGGAATTCACCCACGCGCTGACGGTCGGCAGCCCGGCCCACAATCGGGGCGATTCGGGGCTGGCGACGACCTACAGCGTGGACCAGCGCGGCGCGGCGCGTTTCTGCGGCACGGCGGTGGATATCGGTTCCTATGAAGAACAGCGCTCCTTTTTCACCCTCCAGCCGGTCAGTCAGACCATCTGTCTCGGCGCTCCGGTGACGTTCCGGGTGACCGTGACCGATTCGCCGTCGCTTCAATGGCGGAAGAATGGCGTCAACATTCCCGGCGCGACTTCGGCCACCTACACGATCAATACCGTGACGGCGGCGGACGCCGGGACCTACGACTGTTTCTCCGGGCTGTGCTTCGGCAATTTTTCCGACAGCGCGACCCTGACCGTCACCCAGGCCCCGGTCATTACCGGGCAGCCCGTAAACCGCGACGTCTGCGCCGGAACGTCCACGAGCTTTTCGGTCACGGCCACCGGCACGCCCGCGCCGACTTTTCAATGGCGACGCAACGGCGTGAACATCGCGGGCGCGAACGCGGCCACACTGAACCTGTCCAATCTGACGACGGCGAATTCGGGGACGTACGACTGCGTCGTTGGAAACACCTGCACGAGCGTGATTTCGTCCCCCGCAACGCTTTTGGTCCGGACCGGGCCGGTCATCACGACCCAGCCGCAGGACCAGACCGTGTGCGCGAGCACGGCGCGAGTCCGCTTCACCGTCGCCGCGCCGACGGCGACCGCCTTTCAGTGGCGGCTCAACGGTCAGAACGTCATCAACGCCACTTCCGATTTCATCGAATTCTCCGCCGACCCGGTCTGGAACGGCTCGCGGATCGACTGCCTCGTCACCGACGGCTGCGGAACGACGACTTCAAACACCGTGACCTTTGTGGTGGACACGCCGCCGACCGTCACCGCCCAGCCGGTGAGCCGGACGGCCTGCGTCGGCGGGTCGGTGTCGTTCACGCTCGGCGCGACCGGCGCGACCACGTTTCAATGGAAGAAGAACGGCACGCCGATTGCCGGCGCGACGGCGGCGACCTTCACGATTCCCTCGGTCGCGGCGGGCGACGCGGGCGACTACGTCTGCGCTTTCGGAAAAGGGGCCTGTCTCGCGGATTCGAACCCGGCTACGCTGACGGTCACTCCCGCACTGGTTCTGACCGGCCAGCCGACGAGCCGGACCGTGTGCGCCGGGGCGTCGGCATCGTTCACCGTGACGGCGACCGGCCCCGCGCCGATTACCTACCAGTGGCGGAAGAACGGAACCGACATTGCGGGCGCGACGGCGGCAACCTACTCGATTGCCGCGACCGTCGCGGGTGACGCCGGGGCCTACACCTGCGTGGTCGGCAGTCCCTGCGGACCGACCACCTCGCAAACCGCGAATCTGACCGTCAACGCCAGCCCGGCCATCACTGCGCAGCCAACCGACCGAGCCGCCTGTATCGGCCAGCCGGTGAGTTTTTCGGTGACGGCCACGGGAACGCCGACCCCGACCTTCCAGTGGCGAAAGAACGGAACGAACATTTCCGGCGCGACCTCGGCGATCTACTCGATTTCATCCGTCGCGGCGGGCGACGCGGCGACGTACGACTGCGTGCTCGTCAATTCCTGCGCGACCGTCACCTCCGGAACCGCGACGCTGACGGTGAACACCCCGGTTTCAATTTCAAACCAGCCGGTGAATCAGACCGCCTGCCTCGGAACGGCGGCGAGTTTCACGATTGCCGCGACCGGATCGCCCGCGCCGACCTTCCAGTGGCAGAAAAACGGGTCGAACATCCCCGGCGCGACCGGCGCGACGCTGAGTTTTGCGGCGGTCGCGGCAGGCGACGGGGCAAACTACGATTGCCAGGTGACGAATGCCTGCGGGACCGTCGTGTCTTCGGTGGTTTCGCTGACGGTTCAAACACCCGCCGTCATCACGACCCAGCCCGCCGGACGGAGCGTCTGCGTCGGTGCGTCCACCACCTTCACGGTGGCGGCCACCGGATCGCCCGCGCCGACATTCCAGTGGCGCAAGAACGGCGCGCCCATCGGGGGCGCGACCGGAGCCTCGTTCATCATTCCTTCCGTAAATGTCGGCGACGCGGGAAATTACGACTGCGTGATCTCGAATGCCTGCGCGACGGTGATTTCAAACGTGGCCGCGCTGGCCGTGCCGACGGCCCCGCCGACGCTGACCGGGCAGCCGGTGTCGCGGGCGGTTTGCGAGGGGAGTCCGGCGACGCTGACCGTGACGGCGACCGGGGCGACCGGTTACCAGTGGCGGAAGAACGGAACGCCGATTTCCGGCGCGACTTCGGCCAGCTTCACGATTCCGGCGGTCGAGCTGACCGACGGCGGAACGTACGACTGCGTGGTGTCAAGCCAGTGTGCGTCCACGACTTCCGATCCGGCGACGCTGACCATCAATCCGAAACCGGTGATTTCGGCCCAGACGGGCAACCGGACGGTCTGCGCTGGCGCGCCGGTGACCTTCACGGTAACGGCGACCGGGGCGACCAGCTACCAGTGGCGGCGCAACGGTGCGCCCATCGGCGGGGCGACGGGAAGTTCCTTCACCATTGCGGCGACGGCGCTGACCGACGCGGGGACGTTCGACTGTGTCCTGACCTCGACCAGCGGATGCGCGATCAACACGACGCCCGCGACGCTGGTCGTGCAAACCCTGAACATCGTCCAGCAGCCAGCCGACAAGGCGGTCTGTCTGAACGCGCCGCTTTCGCTCTGTCTCGCGCTCGACACGGCGAGTCAGACGCCCGACGTTTCCTACCAGTGGCGGCGCAACGGCGTGAACGTCGCGAACCGCAACGGCAATTCGGCCTGCTGGTCGCCGGTTTCCAACCAGGCGCAGTCGGGCGACGCCGGGGTGTATGACTGCGTGATTTCAACCACCGGCTGCTCGACGGTTTCAGGAACGGCGCGCGTCACGGTGATTGACGCGCGGCCGACCTACAGCCTCCAGCCGCTCGGCGGCGTCATCTGCGCGGGCGAATCGAAAACCTTTACCGCCGCCGCCGGTCCCTACATCGGAGAAGCCGATTACAAATGGTACAAAGTCGGCGTATCCGGTCCGATCGGGTCCGGCTCGACGCTGACGGTGGCGAACGCAAAGGAAAGCGACTCCGGCGTGTACTACTGCCAGGTCCGCAACGCCTGCCATTCGCTCGACTCGAACGCGGTGACATTGACGGTACGCGGGGCGGTGGCCGTGACCGGTCAGCCGACTCCCGCGACCGCCTGCGTCGGCGGACGGGCCAATTTCTCGGTGGTCGCAACCGGGACGACCGATTTCCAGTGGCAGGCGGATTCCGGAAACGGGTTCGTCAATCTTCAAAACGCGGGCGGTTATTCCGGCGTGAACACCGCGACGCTGACCGTCGAGGGCATTCCGGCGAGCTTCAACGGCAACGCCTACCGCTGCCTGCTGACCGCGTCGTGCAATTCGACGGCGTCGCTGCCGGCGGTACTGACGGTGACGGCCGCGCAGGCTCCGGTCATTTCGGCCCAGACCGGCAGTTTCGGGGTTTGCGCGGGAAGTCCGGCGACGTTCAGCGTGACCGCGACCGGAGCGACGGCCTACCAGTGGCGGAAAGACGGAACGCCCATTTCCGGCGCGACTGGCGCGACCTTCACCATCGCGAGCGTGGCGGCGGCAAACGGCGGTTCCTACGACTGCCTGCTGACCGGCGCGGGCGGATGCGGGACCGTATCGCGGCCCGCCGTGCTCACGGTCGATCAGCCGCTTGAAATCACCCAGGATCTCCCCGAGTCAATCGGCGAATGTCTGGACACGAGCCAGTCGGTTTTCATCGGCCTCGGCTTGAATGGCGAAACGCCGACCACGATCTATCGGTGGCGACGCAACGGCGTGGATTTCAATAATCCCTACGGCAACGCCTCGTTTCTTGGGATCTACCCGGATGAACTGAACAACGGGGTGTATGACTGCGTCGTTTCCAACGGGTGTTCGACGGTCTTTTCGAAGGCGACGCGGGTTACGTTCACCAGCGCGGAGCCGACGTTCACCGTTCAACCGGTAAGCCAGACGGTCTGCGCGGGAAGCGCGGTCACCCTGCGCGCCGAAGCGCCCGGAACGCTCGATTACGTCTGGATCAATGAGGCGACCAACCTCGCCGTCAGTGTCGGTCCGGTGTTGACCTTCCCGTCGGTGACGGCAGCGGATGCCGGGACGTACCATTGTCTGTCCGTGAACTACTGTTACGCGGTGGCATCCAACAGCGTGACGCTGACCGTCGGGACCGGCGGCGCGGCGACGCTGACCACGCAGCCGGCCGACGCGACGGCGTGCGAGGGCGGCACCGCCACCTTCACGGTCGCGGCATCCGGCGCGGTTGCCGGTTACCGCTGGCAGGCGGATTCCGGAAACGGATTCGTCGATGTGAACGACGGCGGCGGCTATGCCGGCGCGACCGGGCCGACGCTGACCGTTACCGGTGTTTCCGGGGCGTTGAACGGAACGCGCTATCGCTGCGTGCTGAACGCCGGTTGCGGAGCGCTTCAATCGAAGGAAGCCCGGCTGACCGTCCCCGGCGTGGCGATTGCGGCGGACAGCGCCGTCTGTTTCGGCGTGACGGGACTCCGGGCGACCGGTCCGGCGGGCGCGACGGCCTATCGGTGGTCCATTTCGAACGGCTTCATCACCAGTTCAAACAACCAGTGGGAAATGGTTTACACCCCCTCGTCGGCGGGAACGGTCACGCTGACGCTTGAAGTGATGTTCCCCGGCGGCTGCGTCCGGACCATCACGAAAACGGTGGCGGTGAACGACTGCCGCCCCGCCGTGACGGCTGCGCCGGCCACCGGCGTCGGCGCGCGGACGGCCACGCTCGCGGGAACGGTCAATCCGAACGGATCCGAAACAAACGCGGCGTTTTTGTATGGCACGACCCCCGGCGGTCCCTATCCCTTCGCGGCGCAGGCCGGACCGGTCCCGATGGACGGCACGACCACGCGGCCCGTTTCGGCGGCGCTGACCGGATTGACCACCGGCGTGACCTACTACTTTGTGGTCGAGGCGGTGAATCAGTACGGCCGTTCGCGTTCAACCGAGCGGAGTTTCCGGACGGCCCTGTGCGGGGTGACGCTCTCGGCTTCCGGCGCGTCATTCCCGGCGTCGGGCGGCACGGGACGACTGGCCGTGACGGCCGCCGGCGATTGCGGCTGGACCGTGACGGGCGTTCCCGACTGGATTCAGAATCTGACGCCGACCGGCGCGACCGGTTCGGGGAACGTGACCTTTACCGTCGCGCCCAACCGGACCGAAACCGGCCGTTCGGCGACGCTCGATATCAACGGCCAGACCTTCACCGTCACGCAGTCTCCATCGGTGGCCGTCAACGGCTCGATCGCGTTCCGGGTGGTTTCCACAACCATTGCGCCGTCGAGCTGCGGCGGGTCCTACGCCAATGACTATGTGATGACGGCGACGCTGACCAACACGGGGACTCAGGCAATTTTCAACCCGTACGTTCAGGTGATGGAACTTGCCGAGGCCGCCGGATCGCCCCCGCCGCCGGTGCCGTTCCGGTTGCTTACGGTGGATGGCGCGAGTTGTACGCAGGGCGGACTCCCTGGCGACCGTCAGACGACCGACGGTGCGCTTTCACCGGTGGTACTTCCGACGCTCGCGCCGGGTCAGTCGGTGACGATGCGGTTCGCCATCGCCATGCCCTCACTCCGGCGATTCCGGTTTCTGTTCAACGTGCTGGGAAGTCTGGAAACACCGACGATAAATATGAAGTCAAAGGTGTCCGGGACCGCCCTGAAAGCGACCGAAACCGGCGGAAAACCGTTCGGCTTTGAACTGACGGTCGAGGAAAACGGACGGCGTCCCCGCGCCGTTCCGATTTCCGAAACGCCGGAGAAGATTTCGCTCAATCGGCCCGGCTTCCTCGAATTCATGTTCCGCCCGCTGGTTTGAGGGTGGAACCGGTCAGCCCGACCGGCGCAAAGAAAAACGGACGCCCCATCCTTTCGGGTGGGGCGTCCGTTGCCGTTTCGGGGCGCGGGCGATTTGGAGCGGTTTTTGTTTGCTTGCGACCAATAAGGAACGTAGCCCACAGCCGGACCGAAGGGAGGCTGTGGGTTTCATGTTCGACCGAAATCATTGAATCCAATTGGTTTCCCACGTCCTCGCCAAAGCGCTCCGGACGTGGGCTAGATTCCGTCGGGGGCATCGTCCGGAAGAAATTGATGGTCGCTGGCAATTGAAAACCGCTCTTGTGAAGCCGGTCTACTTGGCCTCTTTTTTCGGAAAGGTCAGTTCGGAGGCTTTAATGACGTGGCGGAAGCGTTCCTTCCCGTCGTTGTCCACGCAGCGCATGGTCATGACGCGGTCCTTGCGCGGGCCGGAAAATTCCAGCAGGCCGAAATTGTGCTTGCCGTACACGAGCGTTCCCGGCACGCGCTGCGGGTTGTCGAGTTCCTTGTCGGGTTTGGGCAATCCCGAAGCGAGCGAACTCGACGTGTAGTCGTAAAGCGGGTAAAGCCCCGGAACGTCCTTGCGGATGATTTCCGAGAAATGCCGGTCGCCGGAGATGAAGACGACGCCCGGGATGGCTTCGTCGCGGATGAAGTCGAACAGGCGCTTCTGCTCCACCCGGCAGCGGTTCAGCCCCTCGTATCCGTTCAGATCGTTGAGCATCTGGTTGCCGTTCACGATGATCTTGAACGGCGCGTCGCTTTCCCGCAGTGATTCGCACAGCCAGCGGAACTGGTTTGCGCCGAACATCGTCTTGTCGGGGCTGTCGTCGGGAAACCCGTTCGGCGTGCGGTAGTAACGGTCGTCGAGCATGAAAAACTCCACGTCTCCCCACATGAACCGTCCGAACACGCCCGGCGTGTCTTCCGTGCCGTAGCTCGGATTCGCCCAGTAATCCTTGAAGACGTTCAGGGTGGCGTCGCGTCCGCGAAACGCCCGGTCGCTGTCGTTCGGGCCGTAATCGTGGTCGTCCCAGGTGGCGTAGTGATGCGTCTTCGCCCAGAGCGGCTGGAGCGCCGGATGCGCCCGCGTGTGGGCGTAGCGGTAGCGCATGCCCGCCTCGGTCAGCCAGTCGGCCTCGCGGTAGTAACAGTTGTCGCCCAGCCACAGCATTAAATCGGGGTTCTGGGCGACGATGTGGGGAAACACCCACGGCTGTTCGGCGGTGCCGGGATTCGGGGATTTTTCCGAATCGAACGGTTTGTCCTGAATGTAGGCGCACGAACCGAACGCGACCTTGAACTCCGGCGGATCGGTTCGCCATTTCCACATCGGCTGGGTCCGGAACGTCAAGTCGTAGGGCCGTTCGATCCGGTCGCCGTCAATGAAGATTTCATATTCGTAGGTCGCGCCGAAGGCGAGTCCCGAGAGGGTGAACCGGGCGATGTGGTCGCCGGCGGAGGTCGTCCGGATTTCCTCGCTCAAATGCGGGTGGGTCGGGTCGTCTTTTTTCCAGTACCGCGCCTGGACCCGCGCCGGGCGGCGAGTTTGAAGCCAGATGACCGTTTCCGTCATCTCGCCGTAGCCGAGCATCGGCCCGGAAAGAAGGGCGTCACCGTCTTTTCCCTGTGCTCGCAACCGGGCGAGCGCGAAAGCTACGGGCGACAGGAGCAGGTGACCGAGAAAGGAACGTCGTTTCAAGGGCTTCAACCAAAATGGAAGGATATCCGCGTGGGAGGAACGGCGGACTGTGTAACATCGCTGTTACCCGACGGGCGAGACGAGCCGCCAATCTTCTCCAAAAAGAATCCGGTTGGCAACGCTGGACCGGTTGTTTTCGGCTGGTTCGGCCAGTTTTTTGTTTATGGCGGTGAAACGGGCGGGGTTTGGATGTTCGGTCATCGGAACAACGCAACAAAAAAATCAAAGCGGAAGACAGCCCAGACCGTACCAGATGCCGAATCCGATTCCGGCCAGACCCGCCGCCATTCGAATGCCTCGGGCAATTTGAGGATTCGACCTTCCGGCAATGGCGAAAGGCACGCCGACACAGCCCGAGGCGACCATCATTCCGACGACCGTTCCGAAACCAAATGCAGCCAGGTAGAACATCCCCGTTCCGAAACCCCGAATTTGACTCAGAACCGCGAGGGTGAGGGCCGCGGAACCAGCCAGCCCATGCGCCAGCCCCACCAGCAGCGGGCGAATCCCGAATTTTGCCAGTCCGGTCAGATTTCGGGGCGTGGATTCAACGGGGGAGTGATCGTGGGGGACGCGCGCCGCGCGGACGGCGCGTACCCCAAGGACTACGATCATCACGGCGATTCCGAATTCGAGCCAGCCCGCCGCCCGTTCCGGCAGGGCGATCCTCAGGCCCAGTACAAACATCCCGACCGCGATGATGGAAAATGTGTGGCCAATACCCCACAGGCCCCCGACCGCGGCGGCGGCCAGTGGGTTTCGGTATTCGCTGACGATGGTCGAGACGGCCACGACGTGGTCCGCCTCGGTCGCGTGCCGCAGGCCGAGCAGGAACCCGACCGCGACCAGCGACCAGAAACTCAGGCCGGTCTGGCCGAGGTCAATCCACCCGGCAAGAAAAAAATTCGCCATTCCTGTTCACCTTCGGACGACTTCGACGGATTGCGTTCAGCCTCATGAGAGGCGTTTCCACTATTGAACGCAACAGTCCGCGCCCGCCGGGGAAAGCTGGCTTTGCTCCTTCGGGACGCGGGAGTCCTTGTAGTCCTCCGTTTTTCGGATGGCCGCGCGGAGTTCACCCCACTTCAACACTTTCCCGCCGTGCTTTTTCGCCGCCGCGTCGGCCGCCGCGCGCGTCCCGAAGGCCGCCACCGCTGGCGGCATCGCCCCGGCGACCTCCAGTTTCGAATCGAAAAGATGAAACGCCTTTTCCGGGTCGATCATTTTATGGGTTTCGTAGTCGTAAACGGTCAAACCCCCGGCTTTCGGCGGGTAGACGTCCGAATAGGCGATGGCGCAGACCGAGGAGCAGAAATTGTGCTTTTTGTCCTTCGTGTCGGTCATTTCGAACCGGTTTTCCGAATCCGGATCGACGTGCATGCCGCAGACGCCGCACTTCATCCTGGCCGGTTCGACCTTTTTCGGGGGCGGCGAGGTGACCGTCGGTTTTGGACCGCCGGTTTCCTCGCCGGTCCGGCGGCAGGCGAAGCCGAACAGGCCCGCGCCGACGGTCAACAGGATGGTTCTTCTTGAAATCAGGTGGTTTCGTTCGGGTGAATTCACGCCGGGGACTCCTTTTTTCGTGGTTGACGTTGGTTGTTTCGCGACCGGGCGGGCGTTCCCGAAGCCTGACGGACGGCGTTTCGCAGCGACGCCCAGCTCAGAATCCGGTCCCGGTTCATCTGGCAGTTCGGCGGGTGGGTGAACCGTTGTTCGTGAACGTCCCAGCCCAGTTTTCGCAGTTTGACCGATAGAAAACAGATGCTGTAGTCCACGCCGAACCGCCGGTGAATGAATTTTTGGATGTCTTCGAGCGACCAGCGGCCATCGCCGAACCCGACCGGTTTGACCGACCTGGCGAGTACGTCGAGGACGGCCCGCCACTCGGCATCGTTCAATTGCGGTTCGCGACCCATCCGGCGGCGGCGCAGGTCGCCCATCGGGTGGTTTTCCAGTCGTTGCGCCCACGCCGACACGGCGGCGCGCGTGACACCCAGCCGCCGGGCGATTTCGGACTGCGAAAGATCGGTCGTCCGGAGCAGCCGCGCGCCCTTGAGGCGGCGGGCCTCGATTTCTTCAAGCGACAATTTGCTCATGATTTTTCTTCCCGCGCGTTCGCTCACGCGAACGCCGTCTGGTCCCGGCAAAAAACGCGCCGGGAGCGTCATTCGGATGAACCGCGTTTCCGCAACCGGTCGGCGGCGGCCCGCGCGCCGACATTGAACGGACTCAACATATCGGAAATGAACGTTCTCGCGACCGGTGGGGCCGTTTCCGGCGAACCGGCGGAAAACGGCGGACGCGGGTCATATTCAAGGTACAACTGAACCGCCTCCGCGTAGGTCCGGTTGCGAAGTTTGGCCACCAGCGTCAGCCCGAAGTCGAGGCCCGCCGTGACGCCGCCGCCGGTAATCCGGTTACGGTCGGTCACGACCCGCCCGGCGGTCGGAATCGCGCCGAATTCCTTCAAAACCTCGCGCGAAAGCCAGTAGGTCGTGGCCCGGTAGCCCTTCAGCAGTCCCGCCGCGCCGAGGATGAGCGAACCGGTGCAGACGCTTGTAATGTACTTCGCGGTTTTTCCCCGCTCCGCCAGAAAATCGAGCGTTTCGTCGTCGTTCATGACGTTGAGCGTTCCGCGCGCGCCGCCCGGCACGAACAGCACGTCCAGATCGGCGGGGCATTCCTTGAACGTGGTCGTGGCCGTCACCGGGATGAGCGGCCGTTCGCCGGGCAGGACGAGCGGTTCACGGTTTTTCCAGATCAGATGAATGTCCCGGTTCATCAAGGCTTCGAATATCGCCAGCGGTCCGACGAGGTCCTGGAGGAACAGCCCCGGATAGGCCAGCATGCCGATGGTCACTTTCTGCCCGCCGGTCAGGGATTCGTCCTTCGCGGCGGTGTGAGCGGCAACGTTCCTGTCCGCCAGCCCGGCGAGCAGCCCGGCGGCGGTCAGTTTTCCGAAATCACGTCGTTTCATCGCGTTTTCCTTTGAAAAGGGGGCGAGTCCAGCCCGGTCCCGCCCCGTTCGTGCCTCAGCTTTGAACCGTCGCCTTGTAACCCGCCTTTTTCACGGCGGCGATCAGGCGTTTTTCGGTCGCCTGCGCCGGGTTGAAGGTCACTTCGGCGACGCCGGTTTCCAGATTGACAGTGCAGGCGGTCACGCCGCGTTCCTTTTTCAGAAAGCGGGTCACGCGGTTGACGCATCCTTCGCAGTGCATCCCGGAAACGGTCAGTTTCACGGTTTTGAGGTTGGCGGTTTGCGCCCGGACCGTGGAAACCGGCCCCGGCGAGACGAGGGGCGCGGCGAAAAGGCCGGCGAGGAGGAAAAACACGCTTATCATCTTCTTCATGGTCAATGCTCCGTTTTGGAAAAGGCGAGGTTCGTCGCCGGGGTGGTCGGTCGAGGGGCGGCGTCGGGCGTGTGCGTCGCGCGGGACGCCCGGCGGCGGCGCGGCCACGGCAGAAAAAGGATCAGACCCATCGCCGAAACGAGCGCGCTCGCCCCGACGAACAGCATCATCACCACGTCGCGGGCGGTTTTTCCGATGACCGGATCGAGAAACCGCCATTTGTGCAGAATGTCGAAGGAATAACTTTCGAGCGACCGCGCGCCGTCGGCGAAACGGGCCGCGAGCGCGCCGCTCGACGGCTCGATGTAGTACCGGGTGTTTTTGCCGTCGTTGAACTGCACCTTCACCACCGGAAGACGCTTGTTGACGAAGCCGTACTCACCATCGAACTTCGTCACGGGCGTCAGCGAGGCGATTTTGGCGTCATCGAGTCCGCCGAATCCGCCGTACTCGACGGCGAGTTGACGAACGTACCGCGCGGCGGCGTCTTTCGCCGGTTCCCCCGACATCGCGTTCACGAAATCCACCGACCGGTCCGCCCGCGCGATCCGGTAGTGGGCGGTCCCGTCGAGCCGGACCACCGTCACGTCGGTCGCGCCGCGTCCGATGACCGGACCGAGTGGCCGGGTGAACTGACCCGACGCGAACAGGCCCTCGGGAAAGGCGGTTTTTCCGAACGGGCTGCCTTTGCGCTTGTCGAAGGCGTGAAACGCGCCGCTCGCCGCGAACATGAGCATCGCGACCGAGACGGCGATGCCGATGCTCCGGTGGTATTTGCGGAATTTTCCGCGCGGCGAGGCATCCGCGAGGGCGTTTTTGGCCCGGAACCGCTTCCAGAACAGCCCGTAGACCGCGATTCCGCTCGCCGCCACGCCGAAGGTGGTCAGCGCGAACAGGATCAGAACGGCAATCCGCAGCCGCTCGTTGGTTCCGACGAATTCAAAATTGTGAAAGGTCGTGAACACCCACGACAGCCGCCGCTTGAGCGAATGTTCCAGCGTCGAGAGTCGCGAGCCGCCGGTGTCGATGTAGGCCGCCATGCCGTCCCGCCGGTCGAACGTCACCTTGTAAACCGGCAGCAGGCGGTTGATGGATTTGTAATTGTCATCGAAGTCATCCAGCCGCCGGACCGACGCCACCGGCGATTCGAAATCCTTCAGAAATTCGCGGGCCAGATGCTCGGCGTAGCGCGCGTCGCCGTTCGGAAGCGCCGCGCCGGTCGCGGCGTCAATGTAGGTCAGTTCCGGTTTTTCCTCGGTTTGAACCTGATAGAAGGTCGTATCGCCGAACTTCACCAGATGAAAGGTCCGGAAACGGGCGATGCCGTTGCGGGTGAACGCCTCGGCGGGTGAAAGCGGGGCGTCGCCGCCCGCCACTTTGGTCGGTTCGAGGAACATCGCTGCGGGGCGCGGCTGCGTCCACGACATGATCGGATGGAAAAAGCCGCTCACGCACCACAGAAAGGCGGCGAAACAGGCCGCGAAGCCCAATCGCCGATGCCAGAGGTAAAAGTTCTTTTTCATTCTTCGCTCACCGTTTGAAGAAAGGGATGAGGGATGAAGGATGAGGGATGAAGAAAGGCAAATTTTGAATGATGGATTTTGCCGAGGTCCGGACTCGCGCTTCCCAATCGAAGGAAACTCAAAACTCATCACTCAAAACTGTTTTTTTCATCCTTCATCCCTCGTCCTTCATCCTTCCCTAGAAAGTCACCCGCAGGGCGAGTTGGGCGCGGCGCGGATCGAACGCCGCCGTCGCGCGACCGAACGTGGCCGAGCCGAGCGTGCCGTCAACCGCGCCGAAATTCGTCACGTTGAAGGCGTTGAACAACTCGCCGCGCACCTGTACGCGGAGGCTTTCCGTCACCGCGAAGTCCTTCGCGAGCGAAAAACTCCAGTCGAGGAAGGCGTCGCCGCGCTCGGTGTTGCGTCCGAGCGTGCCGACCTGTCCGGCGGCGGGGCGCAGGTTCGCCGCCGTGAAGCCGGTTCCGAGCCGGATCGGCGTCAGCGACGAGCCGTCGCGCAGAAAGGCCCCGGCCAGATCGTTCGGGCGGTTGTTGTTCGTCCCGGTGGGGTTGGGCGTGTTGGCGAGGATGGTGAAGGGGCGGCCCGACTGGATCGTGCCGATGCCGGTCAGGGACCAGCCGCCGAGCCAGCGGTTGTTCTTGAAGAACGGAACGCGCCAGATTCCCGTCAGCGTCAGAACCTGCGGAATGTCAAAATCCGAAATCCCCCGGTCGAGCCGAAGGTTGCGCTCGTCAATCGGCAGAACCGTCGGCGCGATGCCCGTGTTCGACCCGGCGATGTCGGAAACGTCGTCGATGAATTTCGACCAGGTGTAAGCCGCGCGAAGTTGAAGTTGATTCGCAAACTGCTGACTCCACGAGACTTGCAGCGCGTGGTAGCTCGCGTTGGCGGACGTTTCGAGCACGTTCACGACGCCGACCGTCGGATCGGGCCGCAAGGTTTGCGCGAGCAGTTCGCCGCCGTTGGTCCGGCGGGTGCGCGAGAGTTTGCGGGAGAGCGTCCCGACATAGGCCACGCTGAGGGTCGAATTTCGCGAAATTTCGCGTTCCAGCGTGACGTTGAAATGCTGCGCGTAGGGCGTGGCCGTCGCCGGGTTCGGAATCACCAGCCCCGACGGGACGTTCTGTTGCGCGTTGCCGAGCAGATTCGGAAAGGATGGCCGGACGGCGGTGAAACTCGCCACGAGCGGCGGATTGAACCGCGTCAGGCCGAGAAAGGTCAGTTCGACGACGTTGAAATAGACGCCGTAACCCGCGCGAAGCACCGTTTTCGGCATGAACTGCCACGCAAGGCCGAACCGCGGCGCGACGTTGTTGCGGTCGGTGTTCAAAAGGTACTGGTTCGGAATCCGGTTCGCCGCCTCGCGCGGGGCGGTGTTGATTTCATACCGCAGGCCGAGGTTGAGCGTGAGGTTGCGACGAAGCGACCAGTCGTCCTGCGCGTAGGCGTGGATTTCCGTCCGGCGCAGGCCGATGAGCGGATTTCCCTGATTCAGGGTGTAGTTGGCGGGGCGTCCGGCGAGGAAATCCGCCACGTTCAAGAAGCTCAACTGGCCGCGAAAGGCGTTGTCGAGGCTGCCGCCGTTGACCTGCACCCGCCGGAACGACGCGCCGAACTTGAACCGGTGGTCGCCGCGCGTCCACGTCAGGTCGTTGCTGACCTGGACGTTGTTCTGGAAGTTCGACTGATTGAGAAACGAGGGAATCCCCGCCGTCGTGAGGCCGGTCACGGAGAGCCGTCCGATATTGCCGTTGACCGCCGGATCACCGAGCAGCAGGGAATTGTCGGTCGGCGTGTCGAGGGCTTCCGTCCGGTTGTAGCCGAGCCGGAATTCGTTGAGCAGCGCGCCGGTGATGGCGAAGTTGTGCTGCGCGGTCGCGCTGATGGTCCGGCGACGGCTGCCGACGCTTGCCGCGAGAATTCCCCCCGCGCCCGACGTGACGAGGTCCGAAACCGTGTCGTTGAACCGCGCCATCAGCGTCTGGTTCGCCGTCAGATTGAAATCCCCTCTTATTAAAGATGTGTACTGGTCGTTGGTCCGGGGAAGGCCGACGATGAAGGTCCGGGCCGCGCCCGCCGGAATCCGGGGGTAAAGGGCGACAAGTGGTTGAACTGCGGCGACCGCCTGAGCGCGTTCCGCGTCGGTCAGTCCCTGAAAGGTCGTCCGCTGGCTGCCGCGCTGGCGGTTGGTTTCGAACTGGCCGAAAAAGAAGGCCCGGTTCTTCACGATCGGGCCGCCGAGGGTGAAACCGGCGAGATTTCCCCGGTTCGACGCCTTCGCGCCTTCGAAGAAGTTCCGTGCCGAGAGCGCCGAATTGTTGTGATACTCGTAAACCGAGCCGTGAAATTCGTTCGTCCCGCCCTTGGTGACGAGGCTGACGATGCCGCCCGAATTGCGGCCGTATTCCGCCTTGAAGTTGTGGGTCAGCACTTCCATCCCGGCGACGGCTTCCTGGCTGACGAGCTGTTCGGTCACGCCGCGTCCGGCGACAAGGCCGGTGCTGGAATCGTTATTGTCAACGGAATCAAGCAGATAGTTGTTGCTTCGAGCGCGGTTGCCGTTGATTGCGAAGGGCTGGTGCGCCTGCGTCGAAGCGGCGACGCCGGGGGCGGTCCGGGCCTGCGTGTAGTAGTTGCGGCCCTGTCCGCCGGAGGCCGTCGGCAGGTCGTTCATTTCCTCGGCGGAAAAGGTGCGCGAGAGCTTGGCTTCCTCGGATTGAATCGCGAAGCCGCTCCCGGCGGAAACATCCACGACTTCATCCGCGCGGCGGACGGCCAGCGCGACGTCGAGCGCCGGGGCCTCGCCGAGATTGAGGGCGACATTTTCGCGAACGGTGTCGCCGAAACCTTCTTTCTGAAAAGCGACGGTGTATCGGCCCGGTTCGAGTCCGGGAATGAAGTAGGCGCCGTTGGCGTCGGTGGTGACGGCGCGTTTGAGGCCGCGCGCGGTGTCGGTCGCCGTGACCGACACGCCCGAGAGGGTCGCGCCCTGTTCGTCGGTGACGCGCCCGGCGAGGGCGGCCTTGATGTTCTGAGCCGACGCGGACGACGCGCAGGCGAGCAGGATGACCGCGAGGAGGATCGCGGTGGGGACGAATTTTCTGATCGACATGAATTCTCCGATGGCGGCTTCCGTGGAAGACACGCCGGCACGGGCGCATCACGCGCCGACAAAGCCGGGCGCAATGACGCCAAACCGTTCATTTGAAAAGGGAAATCGGTTTTTTACGCGATGGAGAACGCGGGCGGCGCGCGGGAGTGACGCCGGTCGAGGAATTGAAGCCGGGGAAGAATCTGACGCCGGGCCAACCGGACGATGACCGGTTCCGGGGGCGGCAGGGTGGTGACGTGGCCGGAAAGGAGTGCTTGTTGAACCTGATTCGCCGTCGTCGAGCCGGACGCGTCGCAGCAGCATTTGCCGTGCAGGCTCGGCTCGCCGGGATTGAAGCCCGGCGGCGGCGCGGGTTCGGTCGTGACCGCCCGTTTCGCCTTCATCATCGGGCAGTCGGCGGCCATCCGGTCGCCGTCCATCTTGCAGGACGGCCCCATCGAACAGATCGTGTCGAAGGGATTCGAAAACTTTCCGGCGAGCGCTCCGAGAAACAGCAGGCCGCCCAGCGACAACAGCGCGGCCACGACCAACTGGCCGATGGCGGCGCGTGCCGGGCGCACGTCCACTGTCTGGGGCGAAGCGTTCATCGAAACTTCTTTCGGCTGACGGACCCTGAGAAATGCCGGTCCGAGTGTGAGAAAAGGAACGTTGCCAGTTTTCGTGGTCGTTCTTCAACCCTTTTTTCCCCGGTTTTTGAAGAAAAAAGGCGCGAGGGCGTGGCGGAACGGGTGTTTGGTGTGTGTTTCGTTTTGGGGCGGTGAATTGAGGCGGAAGCGAATTGACCGAAAGCACCCGGAAATGCATGCGCCCTCGCTTCTTGAAGATTAAAAAGGGAAGAATTTCGGTGGATTTATTGTCGCTCTTTTTTTTCGATTGGCGTTTTTTTTCGGCGACCTGACCGGTTTCCCCCGAACTTCAGGATGGAATGTGTCGAAACAGGTAATCCGACGGGGACATGGTCGTTCGCATCAGGCCGAAAGGAGGTTTCATTTCCTTCTCTTTTCAAAGGTTTTCTTGAAAATGGCGGGAGTCTCGCGTGGGGGGAAATGTCTTTCCATGAAGCTTCATTTTTTTTTAGGGAAGTGCAGGCGAATCTTTCATCTTTCTTACAAGGATATAAATTTTTTCTAATTTGCTGTTTTTTTAAAACGAATTGACAGAACTTTCTCCTTCGGCCTAGGTTTCGGGAACTTTCCAAAATTCACGAGTCCTGTTCAGGATTTTCAGGTTGGCCCGCCCCTTGCCTCTAAGGACCAGGGCCGACATTCATCAAAGTGCTCGGCTGGGTTGATCCGGACCGAGCGGAGGAGTCCTGTATGTCCAGTTCAACCATGCGCCCGGGCGCCCCTCCCGGTCGTACCGAAAAGCGCGGCTCGCTTGTACGTCCCCTGATTGTCTTGTTGAGCCTCATCGCGCTTTGCGGGGGGTATACGGTTTTCGCCACCCGATCCCTTCAGGCCGCCGGTCAGCAAAAGGGCCGCGCGCCGGTGGCGGGCCAGCCCGAAACGCCGAATCGGATTTCCCAGACCGCCCTCGACCAGATCGGCGCGTTGCTGGCTGAAAAGAGAGCGCGGACACCCGAGCAGCGAAAAATCAGCTCTCAGCTTCTGTATGCCGCTCGCATGAAGACAAAGCGGGCCGTCGCCGGAGTGACCACGCTTCGGACCAAGGTTGAGGAAAACGCCAGCGGTCTGACGCGGGTGGATATCCGGACGACGGATACCGCCGCGACGTCGGCGATGGTCGCCAAACTCGGCGGCCGGGTCGAATCCGCCCATCCGCGCTGGAACAGCGTGCTGGCGTGGATGCCGCTTGAATCGCTCGAAACGCTGGCCGCCGAAAAGAGCGTCCGCTCGATCACGCCTCCTTCCGGCGCGCTGTTGAACCGCGCCGCCGCTCCGGCTGAGGCCCCCGAAGCCCTTCCCGCCGGTCCGCCGACCGCCGCCGAGGAAAAGGCGGCGCGCCTCGACAGGATGCGGCAGCGGGTCAAGGATTCGCTCGCCCGTTATCAGGAAGGCGTCGCCGGTCAGCGCAATGACGGCCGCGATGTCCGCAAGGGTGCGGCCGCTCCCGACGGACGGTCCGAAACCGCCCCCGATTACCCGACGCCGATCACGACCAGCCGCGCCGGAAGCGTGGTGAAGGCGGGCGCGCCGCCGGTGCGCTTTATCGGCTCGCGCAACTCGCAGGGCGACGCGACGCACGGTGCCAACCAGGCCCGTGGCCTCTACGGCGTGAACGGTACCGGGATCAAGATCGGGATTCTTTCCGACAGCTTCAACAATCTCGGCGGTGCCGGGGCCGATGTCACGAACGGCGATCTGCCCGGTCCGGGCAACCCGAACGGCTTCACGACGCCGGTTCAATTCGCCGGTTCGGGCGATCTGGCGAGCGGCGGCGGCGACGAAGGCCGCGCGATGCTCCAGATCGTTCACGACCTCGCGCCCGGCGCGCAGCTTTACTTCGCCACGGCGTTCAACAGCATTGAAGACTTCGCTTCGAACATCCTCGCCCTCCGGGCCGCCGGATGCGACATCATCGTCGACGACGTTTTCTATTTCGTGGAATCCGGCCTTCATAAAGGTCAGGCCACCGGGGTCGTCTCCCCGAACAACATGGGCATCGTCACCCAGGCGGTCAACGACGTGACCGCGAGCGGCGCGCTCTACTTCTCCTCCGCCGGCAACCAGGGCAGTCTGACCCAGGGAACCTCGGCGGTGTGGGAAGGCGACTTCGTGAGCGGCGGCAACTTCACCATTCCCGGCGACAGCGCGCCCTCGGACGTGCTGGACTGGGATCAGACCGCCGGAACGGCGCAATCCACATCGTTGCTGGCCGGCTCCGGCAGCCCGATCTCGCTCCAGTGGGCCGATCCGCTGGGTGCGGCCACCGACGACTACGACGTTTTCGTCCTCAACAGCACGCTGACGACCGTTTTCGATGCTTCAACCGGCACGCAGGACGGCACGCAGGACCCGCTCGAATTCATCGGCGGCGGGGCGTTCACGGGTGAACGCATCGTCATCGTCCGGTTCGCCGGAAATGCGGTGTTCCTCAGCCTGACCACCAACGGCGACCGTATCCAGTTCGGCACGACCGGACAGACGCGCGGCCACTCGACGGCGGAAAACGGCTTTGGCGTGGCGGCCACGCCGGCGGCGACGACCTTCGGCGCCCCGACCCCGAACGGCCCGTTCCCCGGCGTTTTCGTGGGTACCAACCAGGTTGAAAACTTCAGTTCGGACGGTCCGCGGCGGGTGTTCTTCAACGCCGACGGGACGGCCATCACGCCCGGCAACTTCCTTGCCACCGGCGGTCAGCTTCTTCAGAAGCCCGACATCACCGCGGCGGACGGCGTTGATACGACGCTTCCCGCCGGCAGCGGCCTGAATCCGTTCTACGGAACGTCGGCGGCCGCCCCGCATGCGGGCGCGATCGCCGCCCTGGTCAAATCGGCGGCGCCGACGGCAACGCCCTCCCAGATTCGCGGATTCCTTCAGTCCACCGCGCTCGACATCATGGCGGGCGGGACGGATCGTGATTCCGGTTTCGGGATTCTTCAGGCCCGGCAGGCCGTGGCGGCCACCGGCGCGGCGCAGGTGGTCAACTTCGCGCGCGGCACGGTGACGGCGACGGAAGTCGGCGGCAACGGCAACGGCGGCATTGACCCCGGTGAAAGCGCCACGCTGACGGTCCAGCTCACGAACATCGGCGGCGTAGCAGCGACCGGAATCTCGGCCGTACTGTCCTCCACCACGCCCTGCGTGTCAGTCGGGACCTCGACGTCGGCCTACCCGGACCTCACTCCAACGAACAGCGGCGTCAACACCACGCCCTTCACCTTCACGCTCTCGCCCGGCTGCCCCTGCACCGGAACGGTCAATTTCAACCTGACGGTTTCGTTCACCGGCAGTTCCAACAGCCCGATCGTCGTTCCGGTTTCGGTTCAGACCGGCCCCGGCCCGATCGTCATTTCCTCGTCGCTCGACGCCACCGCGCCGACCGCTCCCGCCGGATTCGTCGGAACGACCGGCACGCAGATCGGCCGTATCTTCCGCGACGGCGTCATCTCGACCTGTACCGCGCCCAAGACCCAGTCGCTGTTCGCGACCGATCCGGGACGCCGGGTCGATGCCTATCTGTTCCGGACCACGAACACCGCGTCGAGCTACTGCGTGACGGTCACCCTGACCAACACCGGCGCGACCGACCTCCAGCCGGCGGCCTACCTCGGCACGTTCGACGGAAACAACATTCTCGCCAACTACGCGGCGGACGCGGGCGACACCGCCGGTCCGACCTCGAACGGGACGACGGTTTCCTACTCGTTCACGGTTCCGGCCAACCAGTTGGTGACGCTGACCGTCAACGACCGCAACACCGGCGTTTCGGCGGCGGTGCCCTATTCGCTGTCCATTTCCGGCCTCTGCGGCGTGGACAACTTCGCTTTCCTCCAGCGCGGCGCCCCGACGGCGTCCGAAGTGGCCGGTCCGACCAACAGCGACGGCGACGGCAACTTCGAACCCTGTGAGGAAATCCAGGTCAACGTTCCGCTCAACAACACCGGATCGGGCGCGGCGACGGGCGTGAGCGCCACGCTTTCCACGCTGACGCCCGGCGTGATCGTCACGCAGGGTTCGTCGGCTTACGGCACGATCGCGGCGGCCGGTTCGCAGGTCAATGCGACGCCGTTCCGGTTCAAGCTGGCGCCGTGCTTCCTCGGCGGGACGTCAGTCGCGTTTTCGCTCACCGCCACCTACGCCGGCGGACTCAGTCCGCAGACGTTCACCTTCAATATCGCCACGGGGTGCGCGCTCGGTTCGCCGACCAACACCACCTTCACCAATCCGGCGGCGATCACGATTCCGTCCTCGGGCAACGGAACACCCTATCCTTCGACCATCAGCGTGACCGGCCTGAGCGGCGCGGTGACGAAGGTGACGGCGACGTTGACCGGTCTCAGCCACACCTGGCCGAACGACGTCGGGGTGCTGCTCATCGGACCCGGCGGACAGTCGCTCGTCCTGTTCAACAACGCCATCGGTGACGGCCTGTCCGGCCCGCTCACCTCGCGGACTTACACGTTCGACCAGACCGCCGCGACGCAACTGCCCGCGACGGGTCTGCCCGCGAGCGGTACGTTCCGTCCGAACAACAACGGCGGCACGCGCACGTTCCAGCCGGGAACGGGCGTTCCCGCTCCGCCCTACGCCTCCGACCTCAGCGTGTTCAACGGCCTCGCCGGTTCCTCGCTGAACGGAACGTGGAGCCTCTACGTCAAGGACTTCGTGTCGGGTGACTCCGGCTCGATTGCCGGCGGCTGGTCGCTGACCATTTCGACCGCCACCGCCGACTGCTCAACCACGGCGACCTGCCCGATTCCGCAGAACCTGAACAGCCAGGTTCAACTGTCGGTTTCGACGCAGGCCCCGGTCATCGCCACCGCGCCCTGCGCCGGTCTCGGCTTCACGAATGAAATCACCATCAGCGGCACCCTCACGAACACGTCGTCCTCGCCGATTTCGTGCGGATACTTCGAGGTGATCGAACTTCGTCCGGCCAACGGATCGGTTCCGCCGGTTCCGTTCCGTCTGGTGACCGACCCGGCCACCTGCGGCGGCGGCGGCGTGGGAACGCGGCAGTTCGTTCCGGCCCTCGCGCCGGGGCAGTCCGTGCCGATTTCCTTCACCCTCGCGGTGACCTCGATTCAGCGGACCCGGTTCTTCATGAACTTCTTCGGCTTCACCAACGGAGTGACGGTTTCCCGAAACATGTCGGCGCCGCCCTCCGGGCCGGAAAAGGGCTTTGAAATCGCGTTCGATGCGAAGGGGAAAGCCAAAATCGTTGATCTCACCCGGACGACCCCGACCAACACGGCGGCCGTTCCGCGCAAATCAACCGGCTCGAAGTAGTTTTTTCGGGCTGAATGACAAGGGGGGTGGACTTTCGGGTCCACCCCCCTTTTTTCGTCGGGAATTCGCTACCGAATTCCGCAACTTTGAAGAATCGTTCATCGTACGCGCGCGATCCTTAATACATGTCGCCCGCCGCTATGTCCCAGGTCCGATTTCCCGGTGAATTTCGGTCAGCGCTTCGATGAACTTCTGGCGGACGCCTTCGGCGAGCGGATTTTCGCGCTGGATGGTCAGAAACAGGTCGTAGGTGTCGGAATTGACCGTCTGGACGATGGCGTGGAGGTGGTCGTAGAGCGCGGTTTTCTGGACCAGTTCGGGAATCTCCATCCGGTTGAGGGCGCGACCGATGAAGTGCGTCAGCCCCTGAACATACGCCATCTGGATGTCGTGTTCCTCCGGCGTGCTTTCGATGACGTTGACGCCGAGCGTTTCCGCCAGAAAGGCCCGCACCTTCTCCGCGCGGGTGGTCCGCACCGGACAAAACACGAAGGGCAGCCCCCCGATGCCGTTTTTGCCGCTCATCGGCCCGAACAACGGGTGCGTGGCGATGATTTCCGTACTTTCCGGCAGGTATTCCCGCATCAGCCGCACCGGTTTGACCTTGACCGAGGCGACATCGAGCACCAGAGCGTCCGGGCGGATGGACGCCGCCGCCGATTTCAACAGCTTTTCCAGATGTTGGACCGGGACGCACAACACCACGATGTCGCACCCGGCGGCTTCCTCAATCGTGCCGGTTTTCACCCCAAGCGCCGCCGCCGCTTCCGCAATGTCGTTTCCAGGCTGATCGCTGACGACGAGGTCGAAATGGCTCGCGAGGTGCTTCGCCATGAAGCGACCAAAATTTCCGAATCCAAGAATGCCGAAAGTCTTCATTGGCCGAGTGTAACACGCGCTCTGTGTTTCTGTTGCAGGGCGCGGGCAGCCCCGGTTTTTCAGCGCGGCGCGTCCTATCCGTGACGTTGCCGGGAAAAAATGTTTGAGGGCGCGGAGCGTCCGAAAGACGGTTAGCCTATGGCGCGAGCCATAGGCAACACGCGAATTGAATACGGCGCGCGGGTGGGGGAATTCCCTGAAACCTATGGCTTGCACCATAGGCTAACGATATTTCGGACGCTCCGCGCCCTCTCCCGTGTGAACCCGGCGCGCGCGGGTGTGGGAATTCCCTGAAACCGATGGTTTGCGCCATAGGCGAACGATATTTCGGACGCTCCGCGCCCTTTTCGGAGAATTTCGAAGATCTTTATTGGTCGGGTGTCGCGGGGGTCCACGGTGTACGTTGGAGGTAGCGGGCAGCCCCTTGGTTTTGTCGGCGTAGAGCGTCCCATCCACGACGTTGCCGGAAAAAATGTTTGAGGGCGCGGAGCGTCCGAAAGACCGTTAGCCTATGGCGCAAGCCATAGGCAACACGCGATTTGAACCCGGCTCCTCGCTTGCCCGATTTGGAGGTGACCAATGGTCAAAATCACCATCAACGGTGTGGAGCGGGGCGTCCCCGATGGCATTTCGGTGATGGAGGCGGTGCGTTTTTGCGGCGCGGACCTCCCGACCCTCTGTTTCGACGCCCGGTTGCGTCCGATTGACGAATGCCGGATGTGCGTGGTCGAGGTCGCGGGGAGTTCCCACCCGGTTACCGCCTGCACGACTCCCGTAAAGGAAGGTATGAATATCGTGACGGATTCGCCCGCGCTGGAGGAAACCCGGCGCGAATTGCTCGAAATGCAGGCCCGGCACTATCCCGCCGAGGCCGTCGGGAAATACCCCGAAGAACCGTTTCATCAACTTTTAAACCGTTACCGGATTGAATGCGGCTCGGAACTGCTGACGGAAGACGTGGACGAGTCGCACCCGTACATCCGGGCCGACTGGTCGCGCTGCATCCGGTGCTACAAGTGCGTCCGGGTGTGTGACGAGGTACAGGGGCAGTCGGTCTGGCACGTCGTCGGACGCGGACGCGAAGCCCGCATCGTCGCCGACCACGGCGCGCCGCTCGGCGAAAGTTCCTGCGTTTCGTGCGGGGCCTGCGTGGACGTCTGCCCGACCGGCGCGCTCGAAGACGCCAATCTTTTCAAATCCGGAACGCCGACTGACTGGACGCGGACGGTTTGTCCGTACTGCGGGGTCGGCTGCGAAATCGAGGTCGGAACGCGCGACGGACGAATTCTCGGCATCGCTCCGGTCGCGGAAGCGCCTGTAAATAAAGGACATCTTTGCGTGAAGGGGCATTTCGCGCATGCCTACGTCCACGCGCCCGACCGCGTGACCGAACCGATGATCCGGACCACCGACGGCTGGAAGACGGTGGGCTGGGATGAAGCGGCCACCTTCGTCGCCGACCGGATTCGGGACGCGGTACAAAAACACGGCCCCGATGGATTCGCGATTCTCGGCTCGGCGCGCGCGACGAACGAGGAAAATTACCTGACCCAGAAGTTCGCGCGGGTCGCCGTCGGAACCAACAACGTGGACTGCTGCGCCCGCGTCTGCCACGCGCCAAGCGCGACCGCGCTGAAAACCATGTTTGGAACCGGCGCGGCGTCGAACTGCTACGACGACATCGACGTGGCGGCAACCATTTTTCTTTGCGGGACGAACGCAACCGAAAACCATCCCATCATCGGCGCGCGCATCCGGCGGGCGGTCAGAAACGGGGCGAAACTGATTGTGGTCGATCCGCGCCGGATTGAACTCGCGGAAATCGCCGATGTTCATCTGGCGTTGAAGCCGGGGACGAATGTTTTACTGCTCAACGCGCTCGCGGCGGTCGTGGCGGAGGAAAAATTGTACGACGAAGCCTTTTTGAATGAACGGGTTGCGGATGTTGAGGGCTATCTCTCGTTCATCCGTGACTTCGCGCCGGAAAAGGTTTCGGAAGCTTGCGGCGTGTCCGCGGAGACGATTCGGGCGGCGGCGCGGCTCTACGCCGGGAACGGTCCGGCGATGATGATGCACGGCCTCGGGACGACCGAACACGTTCAGGGGACGGAAGGCGTGATGTGCCTCGCCAATCTCGCCCTCCTGACCGGAAACATCGGCAAGCCCGGGACGGGCGTGAATCCGCTGCGCGGCCAGAACAACGTCCAGGGATCGGCGGTGATGGGGTGCGAACCCGGCGGACTGACCGGTTCGCAGGCCATCGACACCGCCGCCGAGCGGTTTGAAGCCGTCTGGGGCGCGCCGATTCCGCGAAAACCGGGTTTGAAAATGCTCGAAATGATCGACGCCGCCGAAGCCGGAAAGCTCGGGCTGCTCTGGACCATTGGCTACGACATTTTTCTGACCAATCCGGACGCCGACAAAACCGCCCTCGGATTGGGGAAGCTCGACACGGTCGTCATTCAGGACCTGTTTCTGAACGAAACCGCCGCCGCCTTCGGGACGGTGTTTCTGCCCGCCGTCTCGTCCCACGAAAAGGACGGGACCTTTATGAACGCCGAGCGGCGCATCCAGCGCGTCCGGCGGGCGGTTCCGAAGCTCGGAAACGCCAAAACCGACCGGGAAATCCTCGCGCTCGTCGCGGAAAGGCTCGGTTTCGGTGAACAGTTCAATTTTGAAGACGACGCGGCGGTGTGGGATGAAATCCGCGAGGTCTGGCCGGCGGTGAAGGGAATTACCTATAAACGATTGGAAAAAGAGGGTTTGCGGTGGCCCTGTCCCGATGAAAACCATCCCGGCGCGGGCGTCCTGCACGCTGAAACCTTCCCCATCGGCAAAAAGGCGGCGTTGCGGGCGATTCCGTACCTCGGAGGGCACGACGCGCCCGACGCCGATTTCCCGTTCGTCCTTGTGACCGGGCGGACGCTCTACCATTTCAACGCCGGGACCATGACCGGACGCACCGCGAATCCCGAAATCGACCCGCCGGACCGCCTCGCGATCAACCCGACGGACGCCGACCGCCTCGGCATTCAAACCGGCGATCTCGTCGTTCTTCACAGCCGAATCGGAAGCGCGGAACTTCCGGCGGTCGTGTCGCCGACCGTCAAGCCGGGGGAAGTCTTCACGACCTTTCACACGGCGAAGGTCTTCATCAATCGCATCATCGGCGACCGGCGCGACCGGCTTTCCGGGACGCCGGATTACAAGGTCACGGCGGTGAATATAGTCCGGAGTCTGGAGTCGTGAGTCTGGAGTCGGGGAAACGATGAATGATGAACGATGAAGTCCAAAAAAACGGCAGGTTTATAGGAAAAAAGAACTTGGCCGTGAACGGATGGAAAGCCCGCGAAGGCGGGCGAAATATAGTTTTCGTTTATATGCGACCCTCCCTCCGAAACGTGAATGGCGCACCGATTGGATATAGCCCACGTCCGGAGCGCTTTGGCGAGGACGTGGGAAATCGTGCAAAACCATGGATTTCATTGAATTTTGGGGCGAAACATGTTTCCCGTAGCCTCGCCAAAGCGCTCCGGCTACGGGCTATGTCCAATATTCCACCCACCCACGCGGCGGTGAATTGGTCGCTCGCAATCGAAAACTGCTCTAGCCCCGGATGGAGCGAGTCTTCGAGCGGGAATCCGGGGAAATGGGAATTAGGGAAACGATGAACGCGAAATGAAAAACCCGCGTCGGAAAACGGATGTATGGCAAGGTTTGACCGGACGCCACTTCAAACTTTTTGGCAAATGAACCCATGTCGGTCTTCTTCCTGCAAATTTCACTGTACTGGCTGGTTTTGAGCCTCCTGGTCGTCCTCGGACTGGGCATTCTGGGCGCGATCATTTACCGGTCGTTCGGGGCGTATCACCGCCTCCGAACGCCTATTCCGCCCAATCCTGAAAACCTCGTGCCCATCCCTCCACGCCCGAAACCCGCCTGGATGGTCGAAGACGGCTATGTCGAACATCTCGACGAACGGGGCTGCTTCATCGGCTACCGCCGCCTCGAACGCGACGAAAACGGCGCGGAAGTCGTGCGGTATTACGACGAGGATGGAAACCGGATGTGAAGAAGTCCGGAGTCGTGAGTCTGGAGTCAAAACTGGTAAAGATGAGAGTTCAATTTGGAGATTTGAATATCTTTGGAATCGTCGTGGATGGCGATGAGGTCGATATTTTTGTTGCTGGAGAACGAATCACGGTTCCGGACAATCAACCCTACTTCCCCTCACTTTTATTGCGTGTGACCGGGGCGGAATACCGTTTGAAAAGAAATTTCAACTTTATGAAGCATGAAGAGCTTTTCCGGAATATCGCTGCCGAGGAAGCCCATTTTTTGTTGGCGAATTATGAAACGGAGGAATTTGAAAGAGCGGCTGTGGACTTGGCGGTTTTAGACTTGGGGCCGATAACTGATTCTGCTCATTGTTTTTTTATCCCTCTCTTTCGTGAGGTTTTCCTTACCTATGCTCCCGTAGGAGGTGCTCGTGCTTTTTCCGTTTCAGTTATTCCGTATGAAATCATTCGAACTCTTGAGCTTTTTCGAGAATTTCTTGAAGGCCAGAATGTGTTTGAAATAGGTAAATAAACTCCCCAAATGAAATACCCACGTTCCCGCAAAGTTCGCGAAAACGTGGGCGATTTTTCATCAAGCGTCCGGAATTCAATCTCTTGACTCCAGACTCCAGACTCTCGACTCCCGACTTTCTTACTGTCGTTTGTCGAATTCTTCCTTCGTCAGCATCGTGATCGTCGGAAGTTTCCGTTCGGTCAGTTTGGCGTTGACCGCCGCGATGTCGCCCGCGAAGATCGCCGCCAGATCGGCCTTGCCCTTGTCGACCCGCCGTTCATAGACCGGGACCAGCGACAACTGCGACTGCGTCGGTTTTCCGCCGTAGAAGCTGATGTACTGATAGAGGTTCGCCAGATCCTCGCGGAGCTGTTCCTCGCCCGTGATCGCCCCTTCCTTCGTCGCCACGAACGACTTGTGCAGTTCGTCGAGCTTGTCGGCCAGCGCCTTGAGTTGCGCCACAAGGTCCTTCGCTCCGGCGTCGGATTCCAGCTTCTTCGCCTGCGCGCGGGCCTTGTCGCGAGCATCCACCGTCGCCGCGTCGGTGTAGGACAACGTGCCGAGCAGATCGTACAGCTTCAACTGCGTGACCTGCTTCAACTTGCGGTCCGCCGGGGTGTGCGGCGACTTCGGATCGGCGGCGAGGGTGATCGTGCCGGTGTAGGTTTCCTTGCCCTTGAGCAGTTTCACCGTGTAGGTCCCTTCGAGCAGGTTCGGCCCGAACAGCGGCGCGCCGCCCGCTTCAGAACGCGGCACTTTCGGCGGCTTGAGCCGGGTCTGCCACTCGACACGGTTGATGCCCCGGCGCTTGCCGCCGGGCAGCGTCGAGACGAGCTTGCCTTCCGCGTCATACACCTCGACCTTGAAATCGCCAACGATGTGGCGTTCCTTCAGGTAGTAGGTGATGTAGGCCGCGTCCGGCACGGTTTCGCCGACGTATTCGTCATCGCCCGGAAACCCTTGCGAAATAATGGTTTGGCTCAGAATTGCGGGACGCGTCTGGAAGAACGCCACCGGCGCGTCCAGCACCTGGGCCGTCAGTTGCCGCAGCGGGGAAATGTCGTCCACGATGTACACGCCGCGTCCGTGCGTGGCGAGAATCAGGTCGCCATCGCGTTGGTGAACGAAAATGTCGCGCACCGCCACGTTCGGCAGCCCGCCCGTGAACTTCGACCAGATTTCGCCGCCGTCAATCGAGACGAACAGACCGAATTCGGTTCCGGCGAACAGCAGGTTGGCGTTGACGGAATCTTCCCGGATGACGTGGGCATAGCCCTTGATTTCGCCGCCGACGATGGGCGTCCAGGTCTTTCCGAAATCCGTCGTCTTGTAGATGTACGTCTTCATGTCGCCGGTCTGGTGACCGTCGAACGTGGCGTAAGCGGTTCCGAGGGCGTATTTCGACGCCTCGACGCTGCTGCACCAGGTATTTTTCGGCAGACCGGTCAGGTTTTCGGTGACATTGGTCCAGGTTTTGCCGCCGTCGCGCGTGACCTGGACGTTGCCGTCGTCCGTTCCGACCCAGACGACCTTTTCATCGAGCGGCGATTCGCTGATGGCAAAGATCGTGCAGTGGTTTTCCGCCGTCGAATTGTCGATCGTCAGACCGCCGGACTCGTCCTGCTTCTGCTTGGCCGGGTCGTTGGTGGTCAGATCGGGGGAAATCCGTTCCCACGATTCGCCCTTGTCCTTCGAGCGATAGAGGAATTGCGCGCCAACATAGACATTCCCCGGATTCTTCCGTCCCGGAACGAGCGGCGTGTTCCAGTTGAACCGCAGTTTCGGCTCGCCTTCCTTGCGCGCGGGCGCGATGAACTTCGATTCGCCCGTGTTCCGGTGGTAGCGCGCCAGATTTCCGCCCTGCGATTCCACATAAATCAGGTTGTTGTCGGTCGGGTCGGAAAAGGCCCAGAAACCGTCGCCAAAACCGACGTTCTTCCAGTCGCTGTTGTTGATGCCACCCGACTTGCGCGACGGCGCGGTCCACGTTCCGTTGTCCTGCAATCCCCCGTAAACGTTGTAGGGACTCTGGTTGTCAGCGTAGACGTGGTAGAACTGCGACACCGGCAGCCCGCGCAGGAAGCGGAAGGCGTTGCCGCCGTCCACCGATTCGTACACCCCGCCGTCCGTCCCGAGGAACATGTGGTTCGGGTTGTTCGGGTTGATCCACAGCGCGTGGTGGTCGGAGTGGGTGCTGTTGGCGATGCCGGTAAAGGTTTTTCCGCCGTCACGGCTGACCGCCGTCGAGGTCGCCGGTTTGTAAACCTTCTTGTAATCCTTCGGGTCAACCACGAGCAGGCTGAAATAGAAGGGCCGTCCCTTCACGCTGCCGTTCGCGTCGTTGACGACCTTCCAGCTTTCGCCGAGGTCTTCCGAAACGTAGAGCGCCGTTTTTTTGCTTTCGACGTTGGCGTAGATGAGGTTCGGGCGCGTGGGGGCGACCGCGAGCGCGATGCGGCCGAGGTCGCTGGTCGGCAGGCCGTTCGTCACCTTCTTCCACGTTTTTCCGCCGTCGGTGGACTTGTGGATGCCGCTGCCCGGTCCGCCTGAGTTGAACGTCCACGGCTGGCGGCGGAACTGCCACATTCCGGCGTAAACCGTGTTCGGCTCCTGCGGGTCGAGGACCACGTCGGAGCAGCCAGTGTCGGCGTTGATGTAGAGAATCTTCGACCAGGTTTTTCCGCCGTCGGTCGTCTTGTACAGCCCGCGATCCTCGCTGGCTGACCAGAGCTTTCCGACCACCGCGACGTAGGCGGTGTTGGAATCGCGCGGATCAATCACGATTTTCACGATCCGCTCAGAATTTTCGAGGCCGAGCGAGGTCCAGTTTTCGCCGCCGTCGGTCGTCTTGTAAACGCCCGTTCCAACCGAAACCGAGTTGCGCGTCCAGGCTTCGCCGGTGCCGACCCAGACCGTGTCCGGCTTGGACTGGTCAATCGCGATGGCCCCGATGGACTGCGTGTGTTTGTCGAACACCGGTTTGAAGGTCAGTCCGCCGTTGATGGATTTCCACAGGCCGCCGCCTCCCGCGCCGACATACAGGGTGCGCGGGTTGTTGTTCACCACGTCAATCGCCGCAATGCGGCCGCTCATGGAGGCGGGGCCGATGGGCCGGGCGGTGAGCGCGCCGAAGGTGTTCGAATCAACCTTGACCTTGGCGGTTTCCTTCGGCGTTTCCTTGGGTTTTTCTTGTTTTGCCGGCTCCGTTGCGCGCACCCCGACCGGGACGGCGAGCGGCGCGCACATCAGGGCGAGCGCAGTAAGCGTCGTCGTTCGTTTCATATTCAGTTGTTCCTCAAACGAAGTGGCCGCCGACCCGAACGTTCCCCATCGTAAAAACGGGACCTGAACGGATTGGCGGCCGATGGGTGGGTACTACTTGCCGGACGGCTTGGTTTCAGCCGGCTTGTCGGCGGGCTTTTCCGCCGGGAAATCGAACTGGGCGTCATCGATGTTGGTGTCAACTTCGATCTTTTCGAGCGTCACCGACTGGCCGGGGCCGCCGCCCTGTCCCTTGATCTCGATGTTGAATGCGAAGAACACACCGTTGACTTCCTTGTAGTTCGACAGAATCGACTCGGTTTCGACTTCCGTGCCGCGCGCCTTCCGCTTCGATTTGACCTTCAGAATGAAGCCGGAATCGGCGTCCACCGTGTAGGTCGCGGTTTTACCCTTCTTGTCGGTCACCTTCAGGATGTACACCGGCGAACCTTCGAATTCTTCCTTGCCGACGAGTTCGATGGTCGTTCCCTTCGCCTTGTAGTCGATGAATTCACCGTCCATATCGGCGTCGTCTTCCGATTCGGAGTAGTCATCGGCGCTCAGCTTTTCGGGCTTGCCGGAACCGCCCGCCTGCGGCGGCGCATTCTGCCAGCCTGAGTCGCCATTGATGACCGTGGTCAGGCTGATCGGACCGATGTTGATGTCGCGGCGGAGCTTCTTCGGGCGTTTCTGGAGGATGGAAACCGTGCCTTCATAAGGACCGTAAGTGAATTTTCCGGTCGATTTGACGGATTTGATGGCTTTGACCTTTTCGGCTCCGCCCTGCGCCTTGACGATTTTGGCGACGATTTCATCAACCGTCACTTCCGGTTTCGCCGAAACGCGGACCGAAGCGCCGACCAGCGCCACGAGGCACACGGCGACCAGCGTGATTTTACGAAGCATGACTGTGATCCTTTTCTGTACAGGTTAAGTACGCGGGTATTCAGTTTTGCGTGATTGCGCCGGGTTACGCGGGCAATAGCACATTTGTTCCAAAAAAATTTTAATCTGACGGAAAACCGTCAGGATTTCTTCGGTTTTTCCTTCGGGAAGGCGAACAAATCGTCCTGAAGCTTCGGATTGACTTCGATTTTTTCCACCAGCGTCTGCTGGACGGTGTTTCCCTTGTTCACGATTTCGATGTTGAAGGGAAACTTGACGCCGTTGACTTCGCGGTAGTCGGAAAGCAGCGTTCCGTTGCTTTTCGCGTCGGGCCGGTCGCCGATTTTGACCAGTTCGCCGGTCGGGACCTCGATGAAGTAGTACCGGTCGATGTTGTCGCTCCCGGTCACTTTCAGGACGTGGCAGGGAATCCCCTCGAACGTCTGGATTGGAAGCAATTGCAGGCTTCCCGCCGGAAGCGCATCGAGGTTGAATCCCGGATTGAACCGGTTGAAATCGGCTTCGTCCCGGATGTCGCGGGTTTCGCCGCGTCCCATTTTTTCAGGCGGCATCGCTTCCCGGAGTTCCTCAAGCGACACGGGAATCTTGGATGGAGCGGAAAGGGGCAGCGGCTTCTTCCATCCATCCTTCCCGTCGAATCCAAAGACCCGGCCGATCAAAGGGAAGATGACCTCGTAACGCAGCTTGTTCGGCGCTTTGTGATATGCCGTCAGCGGATATTCGCCGCCGTCCGCGCTGATGATCTTACCCTTCAGTTTCAGCGACGTGACCGCCTTGACGCGGTCAGCCCCTCCTCGCGCGGCAAGAAGTTTCGCGATGATTTCCTGGGCGGTCGGTTCAGGATTGGCGACAACGGAACGGGAAAAAGGGGCAATCAGGGGCAAAGCCAGCAGAATCAGCAGGATGTGTCGGCTCATGGGGCCTCCGGATGAGCAGTTAGCGGTTAGCAGTTAGTCGTTAGTACCACGCAGATTCAAAAACTGCTAACCACTAACCACTAACCACTAACTACTAACCACTAACTGCTAACCACTAACTGCTAACCGCTCTCACGACTGGCTTTCCTCCGCGGCAAGCGTGACCGCCGGATCGCGGAAGCTCACGGGAGCGGGGGTAAGCGTCCAGCGCGATTGTTCCCAGCGGCGGATTCTCAAAACGTACCACCGGTAGGCGTTGAGGACCGCCATCTGGCGAAACCAGTGAAAACAAAAGGCTTCCGAGAGAACCGTAAAGATGAACTTGAACGGACTCAGCACAATCGGGCGGTCCGGAAACGTGCCGCGATAAAGCCGGACCATCAATCCCATCAGAATCAGATCGTAGGTCCACTTCGCAACGAACAGCGACAGGGCATACCACCGCCAGTTTTCGTGGCCGAACAGCATCGCGCTCACCAGAACGCCCAGCGTAATCACGCCCCAGACGGGCAGAATGGCGTCGATGGACTTGATCGGCAACATTACGAGGCCGAGCGCGCGGTGGCGCGGGTTGGCGATCATCCGCCGGTATTCGGTCAGCGTGTTGAGAAATCCGGCGAACCAGCGCGTCCGCTGCTTGATGAAGGCGATGGGCGTCCGCGGGGAATCGGTGTAGGCGACCGCCGTCGGGACCATCCGGATGGAATACGGGATGTTTTCTTCCCGCAGCCGTTCATGGATGCGGAAAATGATTTCGTAGTCTTCGACGAGCGTCTGTTCCGAAAATCCGCCGACCTTGAGTAGCGTCGAACGGCGGAACGCGCCGAACGCCCCCGACACCTGAAGGCAGATCCGCGCGTTGGCCAAGCCGATGCGCCACATGAAGTTGCGGAAAAACTCGACGTACTGGTGACGAACCATCCAGTTGCCCCGGTTGGCGTCCCGGATGTAGATGAATCCGCCCGCCGCCGCCGTGGTTTCGTCGTCGAAGGCCGCCGCGAGTTCCAGCAGGGCATTCGGGGCCAGAAGGGTATCGGCGTCGAGCGTGACAAGGACCTCCGAATCGGCGGCGGCGACCCCCGCGTTTAAAACCTTGCCTTTGCCCACCTTCGGCAGCGCGAGGAGCGTCAGCCGCGCGCCGGGCGTTTCGGGAACGTCACCGGTCCAGGTCCCTTTTTCATCCACCCGCTTCAAATCGTAGTTCCGGATGAGCAGTTCGTTCATTCCGTCGGTCGAGCCGTCACTCGCCACGATGCAGTGCGGTATGATTCCGACCTGCCCGAACACGCTGTCGAGTGTTTCGAGAATGCAGCCGGATTCGTTGTGGGCGGCGATGACGATGGAAACGGGCCTCGCAACCGAATCGTCGGGCTTGCGGTAACTCCGTTTCCACGTCGCAACCCCGAACGAGGTAATCGTGAAGAAAAAGACGCTGACGAAAACTTCAAAGCCGAGATAGCCGATGGTCAGCCAGGCGATTCGTTCCGGATTTCCGGACAACAATCCCCAAACGCTATAAACAATGACCGCCACAAAACCGGTCAGAAAAAAGAAATACGGTCGTAATCGCATTGTTTGAAACACTTCCGGCAGATTCAAATCCCGAACCTTGCCGAATTCCGTCCTGAAACAGAAGCGGATTCGCCGGTTTGGGGGGACTTGAAACGGAATATCCTTCGAGTTGATTCGTTATTCCCGTGATGATTCGTTGGCCGTCGTTCGCCGGATTCCTCGGTTCGCGACAACTTCCGATTCAACGCCGGTTTCCCGTCCCAGGTTTCGGTTCTTGCTGACGAAGGATGCGTCCCAACCGGAAAAAGTTCATCGAAGTTCAGCGTTACCCGCATCAGCGGGGAAAACTGTTTCAGGCTTTTTCCCCGCTGATGGTCTTTGAAAAATTGTTTCGAAAATAGCGATGGGCCAAATTGCCTCGTACAGGCGCGAATGCGCCGGTCGGTAATAGCCCCACCCGTGAGGGTGGGGTACGCAACGGGTAAAGCCCCGAGCCGCAACGCGGCGACAGAGGAAAAATGGATAATTGACAATGCACAATGGACAGTGAGCCGGAATTTCATTGCCAATTGTCCACTGTCAATTCTCCATTCACTTGTGTGTGCCGCGTCTTCGACGCTTTGAAATTGTCTTCACGCCACCCCACCCTCACGGGTGGGGCTATTGTCTGACGGCGCATTCGCGCCTCAGGGCAATTTCCCTCCGACCGCTTCGGCGATGCCGGCCTGAATCGCCTTCCATTCGAGCGCGTCGGCGTGCATCGCGAACACCCGTCCGACCGTGATTTTTTCACGGTTCACGGCGCTTTCAACCTCGGTCAAATACTGCGGCATGAAGAACTTGCCGCCCGGCATCGTCTGGATGAGATCGCTTGCGTACAACAATTGAAGCTCCGGAAAATGAACCATGATCATCCGCTCGCCGGTTTCGGTTCGCATCGGGTAGAGGTCGAGCCGGTTCGCGCCGGTCCCGATGGATGTTTTCCCCGAAATTACCTTCAAATCGGCCTTCCGGGGCGTCGTCGCCAGCGCATCTGGGACGGTTTTGTACTTCGCATCCAGAAGTTGCGAAATAATCGGGCGGTTGACGTCCAGAATGTAGAGCGGAATGCCCCGCGCGGCGTACTCCCGTGCCCCGCCCAGATGCGGCCAGGCGTCCGACGTTGAAATCGCCGCTTTAATCTTCATTCCCGGAAACCGTTTTTCGGCTTCCGCGATGGCCTTGGCCGAATATCCCGACGAAATCGGCGCCTCGATGATGACGATGCCGTCGTCCTGCTTCACCAGCGTCACGTTCCAGAACCCCTGAACCAGCACCACGCCCGGCGCGAGTTCCTTCGCCGGACGGTCAGGGCGTCCGAACGGCAAATCGGCGATTTTTCGCCCCGCGCGCGCCGCGAACTGCGTTTTCGCTTCCTCGGAAATCGTGAAATCGGCTTCGTTGAGCGCCGGATTGATCTCGACCGACGACAGGGTGAGCGTCCGCGAGGGTTTCCCGTTTCGTTCAACGTCCCACTGGTGCGGGTAATGAATGCCGCCCGGTTCGAGCGTCCAGAAGGAAAAATATGTTCGTGAGGGGAAATCGCCCCAGATTCCCCAGAAAAAGTCGTACGGATTGGCCCGCACCGCCTCAACCGCCGTCGGCAGGCCGGTGTGGGCGTTCAAAAAGACCGTCACCGGCGCGCCACGCCACGAAAACACGACCCGATGGTGTGGGACGTCCTGTAAAACCGTGTCCGTTTCGGCCTTCAGGTCGCCCGCCGCCCGCGCCGCCAGCAGCACCCGTTCCGGGGAAAGTTCCAGCCATTCCTCGGTTTCAAAAAGCTGCGCCGAACCGGCGGGGAACTGCTTCCCGGCCCGGTCGAACACCATCGCGCCCCCTCCGGCAATCATCGTCATTTTCCCCGCCGCCCCGATGGCCGCGCTTTTCATCTCGATGTCCTGCCGCAGACGGTTTTTTTCGTGATCGCGGATTTCGGTGATGTCCTCGTACGACACGATCCACGGCCCGTTTGGCCGTTCGGATTGTTCAAGCAGAAATTTGTGGGTCTGCGCCGTGAATTTCAGCGCGCGAATCCCGGCGATTTTGTCCGCGCCGCCCATCGCCGTCAGAGCGTCCTCAACGAGTTTTTTCGCGTCGGGTTTGGCGTCGGCTCTCGCGCCGACGTACAGGTTTAAAAATAGTGCGAAGGCGAGCGTCAGCGCGCCCGCGGCTTTCAACCGGTTCATGTTCATTTCGAATCCTTCAGGCCGTTTGTCCGGCGGGGAATTGATCTTGCTTCGGCCCGGCAAACGCGCGCGAAAAACGGCAGGATTCGTGAAAATAACCGATTGAAAAGTTCAGTGGGGCAAGCGGTTGAAATCGTGGGGCGAATGGGAATTGGAGCGGTTTTCGAACGAATGCGCCCTCACCCCCCGACCCCCTCTCCATTTGGAGAGGGGGAGAAAAACCATAAGTAGTTGAAGATGTTGGATGAAAAGACCCCTCCCTCCTCTCCAATTGGAGAGGAGGGAGGGGTTGGGGAGGGAGGTGAGGGCGTACGAAGTTGAAAACTGTCCTATTTCGCTCCGAAACGCGCTTCGGCGCGCTCGCGGTGGCGGCGACTGACGGTGAGTTCCGTCCCGTCGTCGAGCCGGACGCGCGCCTCGCCACCCGGCAGCGGTTGAAATTCCCGGATGAGTTCCAAATTGACGATGGCCGAACGATGGATGCGGATGAACAGGTCTTCCGGAAGCTGCCGTTCGATGTTTCCAATGGTTTCGCGCATCGTGTGTTCGCCGTCGGCAGTATGAAATCTGACGTAGTTGTCCGCCGCCTCGATGCGCCGGATGTCCTCGAACTTCAAAAACAGAACCCGCCCGCCCGATTTTACGAGCAGCCGCCGAGGCGCGGGACGCTGCGCCGCGACCGATTCGACGAGTGCGGCGGTCTTGTCCGGTCCATTTTGACCGCGAAATTGCGTTTTCACGCGGGCGAGCGTACGCGCAAAGCGATCTTCATCGAACGGTTTCAACAGATAATCGAGCGCAAACGCCTCGAACGCCTTGAGCGCAAACTGGTCGTACGCCGTGCAGAACACGACAATCGGCGAAATTTCCCCGTTCACCGCCCGCAACACCTCGAACCCGTCGAGATCGGGCATTTGAATGTCGAGAAAAACCACGTCCGGGCGAAGTTCAATCAGCGCCGCCACCGCCTGTCCGCCCTCGGTACATTCGCCCACGATTTCAAAGTCCGAATCGGCGGCAAGCAGCGTCCGCAGGTATTTCCGGGCGTGTGGTTCGTCGTCAACGATGACGGTTCTGAGGGGCATGGAATTTTGTTCAGGGTCCCCCGCTTGAGCGGGGAGAAGTAACGATTTTTTTGTAAGCCAAAGGGAAAGAATGATTTAGAGGTTATCCCCGCTCAAGCGGGGGACTCTGAACTTTTCCGTTTTTGAGTGGAATTTCAATCGCGGCGACGGTCCAGCCGGCATCATCAACCGCGACATTCAGATTTGATCGACCGTCGTAGTACCGGACCAATCGGCCCTTCGTATTTTTCAGCCCGACGCCCTCCGCGCCGCCGTTGAACCGTCCGGCGTCGTCCCGGACTTCAAGGTTCAACTGTTCGCCCGTCCGTTCGGCCCGGATTTCGAGCCGCGCCGGACCGGATTTTCGTGAAAGTCCGTGCTTGACCGCGTTTTCCACCAGCGGTTGCAGGATGAGCGACGGCACTTCGAGGTCCAGACAGTCCGGCGCGACGCGATATTTGACGGTCAGCCGGTCCTGAAACCGGACTTCCTCGATGGCGAGGTAGGCCCGGACGAATTCCAGTTCGCTCGCCAGCGGCACAAGCGGCGTCGCCTCGCGCGCAATCGTCAGCCGGAGAAAATCGCCGAGCCGGGAAATCATTCGCCGCGCGTTGGCCGGTTCATCGCCGACCAGCGTCGCGATGGTGTGCAATGTATTGAACAGAAAATGCGGCTGAAGCTGCATTTGAAGCGCCTGCAACTGCGCCCGGGCCAGTTCTTCCCGCAGTTGTACGGCCTGAAGTTCCCGCATCCGCCACCGGCGATGAAGTTCATAGGCCGAAAACGCCCCGACAATCGCCCAGAAGGTGACGAGATTGAATTGGACGACGCTCAACGACGCAAAAACCGCATCCCGGAAGGAAAAGGCGCGCGGTTCGGCGATCGGGAAGTACATCCGGACGCTCCCGACGATAAAACCCTGCACGAATCCCAGCGCCAGCCCCGTCCCCAAATGGTACGCCAGCCCCATCACCATCTTCTCCTTATATAGAAGAGGAAACCGGCGACAGCCCCAGACGACCACCGGCGTGAGGGCCGCCCAGTACGCCCAGCCCGTCGCCTGCCACCCCACCAGCCGCCAGAAGGGCACCGGCCTTTTCTCCAGAATCAACAGCGACCAAACCTGCCCGACCGAAATCACCCCGAGCAGCAGGCACAGGGCGGAAATCACGGCCGTTGGAAGTCGAGAGTCTGGAGTCGAGAGTCTGGAGTCCATAAGGGAGTCTGGAGTTGAGCGTCTGAAGTCAGAGGAAAAAGTAGAAACGTCTTTGGGTAATATTGAGGTTCAACCGATTTCACGGAAGTCGAATCGTCACTCAATCAGTTTTGACTCCAGACTCTCGACTCCAGACTCCAGACTTCTTCTCAGACTCCAGACTTTTCCAATCCAGTCCAAACCGCGCCAGAAATTTCCGCAGGCGGTCGGCGTCGTTGACCGTGTTTTTCTTCTCGCGGGAGGCGGCGAACAGTTTCCGGCCGGCTTCGGAGAGATTTTTCGAGTCAGCACAGACGCGCAGGACGCTCGCGAGCTGCATCCGGTCGAAAAGGTCGAATTCCGCAAACCGTTCGTCGTTGGCGAACGGATCGAGGTCGGGCGCGGCGGTCGTTGAAACCGGTTCGTCGCCCCAGCCCCGGCGCAGGCGTTCGATTTCTTCTTCCACGCCGGATTTAGAAATGCGTCCGCCGACGGCGAGCGTGGCGAGACGGATGACTGCGCCGTTGAGATCGCGGAAATTGCCCCGCCACGCGGAATCGGGCGCGGTGGCGAAGTCGAGAAAAGCCTCGCGGGCTTCGCGGCTGAAGGTCACGCGCGTGCCCGTACGGCGCTCGAACTGCTCAAGTTCATAGTCGAGGTTCGGCTCGATGTCCTCGCGGCGGTCGCGCAGGCCGGGAAGTTGAAACGTCCAGAGGTCGATGCGGGCGAGCAGGTCTTCGCGGAAGCGACCGGCGTTTACTTCCTTTCTTAAATCACGATTGGTTCCGGCGATGAGTTGAAAGTCGCTGGCGGTTTCGCGGTCCGATCCCAGCGGCAGGAAGGTTTTTTCCTCCAGCGCCCGCAGGAGCATCGCCTGTTCGTCGAGGCCGAGTTCGCCGATTTCGTCCAGAAAGAGCAATCCGCCGTCGGCGGCTTTTAAAAGTCCGGGACGCGGCCCAACCGCGCCGGTGAACGCCCCCTTGACGTGGCCGAACAGCGCCGACATCGCCCCGTCGCCCCGAATCGTCGCGCAGTTGACCTCGACGAACGCCCCCGCGACCTGGCGGCGGTTCTTTTTCAGTTCGTAAATCCGCTTGGCGAGGCGCGATTTGCCCGCGCCCGTCGGTCCGGTGAGCAGAATCGGGTCGGGCGAGACGCCCGCGACCTGTTCGATGCGGTCGATCAGCCGGTTGAAGTTTGCGCTGCGCGTTTCAATTCCCGATTTCAGAAACGCCGTCGCCTCGCGCTGTTCCTTGTGGAAACGGGCGGCGATCCGGTCGTACTTCGAAAGGTCGAGGTCGATGATTTCAAACCCGCCCGTGAACCGTTTTTTGCGCCGTTGCGGCGGTGCGGTCTGGATGAGTTTCGCCGGCAGGTGGCGCGATTCGGTCAGCAGAAACAGCGAAATCTGCGCGACGTGCGAACCCGTCGTGATGTGGACGAGATAATCCTCCCGTTCGAGGTCAAACGGGTACGCCCGGGCGAAATCGTGCAGCGCGCCGTAGACCTCTTCGAAATTCCACGGGTTTTCAAACTCGATGGGGACGAGATTCGCCGTCGTTTCGGGTGAAACACAGCGGATGTCGTCCACGACGCGCACCGCCAGCGGGCGGTAGCGGTCCTGAGTGAGCAGTTCCAGCCGCGAAATGAGCAGATCCTCGTGTTGAAAGAGGGAAACGGTGGGCCGCCAGCGATCCCAGCGTTCCGGCCCGTCGAAATTATCGAGCGACGTACCGAGCAGACCGATGACGACAAGGGGTTTTGCATTCATTCAGGGTTCACCGTTGGAAAAACGATTTTCTTTTGCGTGCGTTCGATCCAAGAAATTAGCCCACGGCCGGACCGAAGGGAGGCCGTGGGAAAACGATGCCGCCAAACCACGTTGATCGTGAAAACACGGCATTTTTTCCCATACCCTCGCCAAAGCGCTCCGGGTATGGGCTAAATTCCATTCATTTTTGTTCTCCAAAGTGGCTTTCCCATTTCTGAATGGAATCTAGCCCACGGCCGGACCGAAGGGAGGCCGTGGGAAAACGATGTCACCAAACCACGTTGATCGTGAAAACGCGGCATTTTTTTCCCATACCCTCGCCCGAGCGCTCCGGGTATGGGCTATTTTCTTTCGTTTCAAAACAGATAAGTGATTTTTTCTTGCGAATAAATTCTAAGATTATTTTTTAAGCTTGAAAAGCGGTTCGTGATTTTGAGCCGGTCTTTAGCGTGGAAAAGTTTTTCTCCCTTATTTTTCAATGGCTTAAAAGAATTTTCCGTTTTTTCGCCCGCTTTGGCACGCCGTCTGCAATAGGAAAGGTCACTTCGGAATGAAGCAACCTTGTCCGATGGAGGAATACGAAGATGGCGAACAAGAATCTGTTCAAGACGCTGGCCGGAGCGCTGCTCCCGAAGACGAACGCCCGGAACGAAGCGGGCGGCGTCGCCTACAAGCTGTCGCCGAAGGCGGCCCTCGCGCAGTACGTCATGACCGGTTGTTTGAACGGCACGTTCTACGCCGACGCTGATACGCAACTGGCGATGGTTCTCGAACTGTGCGCGAAGGTCGAACCGGATTTCATCGCGAAGCTGGCGGTTTTCGCCCGTGAACGCGGCTTTATGAAGGACTTGCCGGCGTTGCTGGTCGCCGTCCTCGCGGTGCGCGACAAGGCGCTGTTCGACGCGGCGTTCGACCGGGTCATCGACAACGGGAAGATGCTGCGGAACTTCGTCCAGATCCTGCGGTCGGGCGTGGTCGGGCGGAAGTCGCTCGGATCGCTGCCGAAGCGCAAGGTGCGTGACTGGTTCGCCTCGCGGACGCCGGAATCGGTTTTCCGGGCCTCGGTCGGTCAGTCGCCGTCGCTGGCGGACATCGTGAAGATGGTCCACCCGAAGCCGGACTCGAAGGAACGCGAAGCGCTCTACGGGTACTTGATCGGGCGGAAGTACGAACACCGTCTGCTGCCGGAACTGGTGCGGAAGTACGAATCGTTTAAGGCGGGCAACCGCGATGAAGTACCGAACGTTCCGCACGAAATGTTGACCGCGCTCGAACTCCGGAAGAAGGACTGGGGCGCGATTGCCCGGAACGCGGGCTGGCAAATGACGCGGATGAACCTCAACACGTTTGCGCGTCATGGGGTGTTCGAACTGCCGGGAATGGCTGAATTCGTGGCTGAAAAGCTGCGGAACGAAGCCGAAATCGCGAAGGCGCGGGTATTTCCGTACCAGTTGCTGAACGCCTACACGAACGCGGGCGGGGACATCCCCGGCATCGTCCGTGACGCGCTTCAGGACGCGATGGAAACGGCCATAGGCAACGTGCCGGAATTCGGCGGGAAGGTGTATGTCTTCCCGGACGTTTCGGGTTCGATGCACTCGCCGGTGACGGGATACCGCGCGGGTTCGACGTCGAAGGTTCGCTGCATCGACGTGGCCGCGCTGGTGGCGGCTTCGGTCCTGCGGAAGAACCGGAACGCGGAAGTCATTCCGTTCGAAACGAACATCGTGAAGGTCGAATTGAATCCGCGTGATTCGGTGATGACCAACGCGACGAAGCTGGCGAACCTGCCGGCGGGCGGAACGAACTGTAGCGCGCCGTTGGCCGAACTGAACCGTCGGAACGCCTCGGGCGATCTGGTCATCTACGTTTCGGACAACGAATCGTGGGTGGATACGCCGCACCACGGCCGGTTCGGCGGGAACGCGACGGAGACGATGAAGCAGTGGGCGGCGTTCAAGAAGCGCAACCCGAACGCGAAGCTCGTCTGCATCGACATCCAGCCGTACGCCACGACGCAGGCGGCGGAACGCGCGGACATCCTGAACATCGGTGGGTTCTCGGACCAGGTGTTCAACGTCATCGCGACCTTCGCCAAGAATGAACTCAACGCCGACCACTGGATCGGCGTCATCGAAGCGGTAACGCTGTAAACGTTTGGAGTCCCTCGCCGGCGCGGGGAAATTCGCAAAAGCGAGGGGCTTTGAACCTGAACCCACCGGAGCAACCGATGAAGCACAAATTGTCGCTGGTGTTCGGGTTGTTCACCGGCGGTTTGTAAACGGCGATTCATTTTCCCAATCGGAGTATTGAATGAATCGTTTTTGATGAAGCTATTGAAAACCGCGCCGAATGCGGCTCGGGAGTACAGGTTCGACTCCAAACTCGGCCTCCATTTACTTATGGCCGAGCAGCCCAAACTGGTGGGCGCACTCTCGGTCAATGTTGTCGGCGTGATTTTGAAAGTATCGCTTCGGTTTTTTTGAAATTTGAATAAAGCGGTGAATGCCGAGGGAACTACATTCAACCTGTCGGTCCCCGGTTCGAATCCGGGCGAACCCTTCGGGGTTTGTAGCTCAGTTGGACAGAGCAACAGAGACGTTTCCTCATTCCTTGTCACCGCCGTTCTTTGAAAAATTGTCATCAACCGTCTTTTCGCCGTCAGCGAATTGAAACGGAAACGGTTGCGAATGCCGTCGGAAGTACATCCCTTCTCCGGACGAGGTCGCCGGTTCGAATCCGGTCAGGTCCACCATTTTCTTTTGGGCCTGTAGCTCAGTGGTTAGAGCGCGCAAACCTTTCGGCCCTCCTTGTCGCAACCTCCGTTTTCAAAAAACAGACATACCGATCCCGGTTGCGAATGCCCGTCGGAAGTACACCCTTGAAACGGACGAGGTCACTGGTTCGATCCCAGTCAGGTCCACCACTCATACGGACCTGTAGCTCAGTGGTAGAGCGCGGAAAAAACCTTTCGGCAATTCTTGTCGCAACCCCGAAACACATTTTTAGCCTGGCCAATCTTTCCCTGCCGGGCACACGACAAACGCGGTGAATGCCAGAGGGAACTACATAGGGGCCTGGAGGTCCCCGGTTCAAATCCGGGAGGCGCGACCACAAAATCGCGCCGTGGCTCAGTCTGGTAGAGCGCCAGGTAGTTACGTTTCCTCACCCACTTGTCACCGCGCTCTT
>JBDRAL010000082.1:0-2748 GCA_039793685.1 Blastocatellia bacterium NZW_1522 | reverse complement strand
GGGAGCGGAGAATGCCACAAGGCTGCCCTCCGAAAACAACTCCTGCCAAGCCTCCTGAAAAATCCATCTCATTTTAGAGTGCAGTTTATCCTGCCAGCCATTCATTACCGATAATGTATGTTTTCGGCTATAATAATCCACGATGTCGCCTCGGAAATTTCTCGATCCCGGTCAAAACAGGTGAAAAATGATGAAAACCAATGAATCCTGGCATTTGGAATCTACGGCTTCACCCATTTCCGAAGGGGAGGGAATGATTCCCGCACCGCCGGTCCTCAAGCCGCTGGCCGCCGGCGACGTTTCCTTGGCGGTTGCCGATTTCGCCAGACGGTCGCTCTCCGAAAACACAAGGCGGGCCTATACGCGGATTCTCAAGGAATTCCTTGCCTTCACGCGGACCGACCCGCGGCTGGTCACGCCCCAGATCGTCACCGGCTGGCGCGACGAACTCGTCCGCCGCAAGCAAAAGCCCGCCACCGTCAATCTGAAGCTCGCCGCCGTCCGGTCATTTTACGACTATCTTCACGCCGGAGGCTACGTCGCGTTCAATCCCGCGCTCACCAAACTCGTCCCGCCGCCGGCCCTTCCCGAGGACATGGCCGGGCGGGCGCTGACGCCGAAGGAAGCCATCCGGCTGCTCGCCGGTCCCGACCGCAACCGCGTGGAGGGCGCGCGCGATCACGCCATCCTCCTGACGCTGCTTCGGCTGAGTCTTCGCGTCGCCGAACTCTGCTCGCTCCGGCGATCCTCCATCAAATGGAGTCACGGCCGCTGGGTCGTCGCTTTCACCGTCAAGGGCGGACGCGAACGACGACTTCCCATGCCCGAGGAAGTCCACGCCGCCATCAAGCACTACCTCGCGCTCGATGCCGACCGCCGCAAAATCCAGCGGTGCAACTCGGAAACCTCGTTCATCTTTCAACCGCTGGTGAATTACAGGACGGGCGTCTTCGACAAGCCGCTCGGCACCCGCATGGTTCACCGCATGGTCGCCCGGTGGGGCGATTACTCGGGTCTCGGAAAACTCTCGCCTCACGACCTTCGCCGAACCGCCATCACTCGCGCGCTCGATCAGGGATTGAGCTACCGTCAGGTTCAGATGATGTCCGGACACAAGGACCCGAAGACCGTCCAACGCTATGACCACGGGAGGGAAAATCTTGACCAGAATGCCGTCAACTTCCTGAATTACAACACATAGAAGGAAGATTGGAGGGCAAACCCGTTCCCTTATGAAGCCGTTGGGTTGTCCTCCAGCAATTTTTCCAACCACCGGAGATGATTGTTGAGAAAGTCACGGGTGACGTTGAAATGCTCGGTATCCGCATAGTCGACTTCGGATAATCCACTTCCATCAAATTGGATAATCTTGGCTCGAGGATAGGCAAGCAGAATTGGTGAGTGGGTGGCGATGAGAAACTGTGAATCATCCTTGACGAGGTTGTGGATGACGGAAAGGGCAGCCAACTGACGGCTGGGTGAGAGCGCCGCTTCCGGTTCATCAAGCAAGTACAGCCCCCGCCCCCTGAATTTATGGGTCAAAAGTGCCATAAATGACTCTCCGTGAGATTGGTCGTGCAGCGGGACATCACCATACCCCAAAGCCGCCACCTCTTGAACGTACGTCGCAAGGTTGTAAAAACTCTCGGCCCGTAGGTAATAAGTGTCCTTCGGGGCGGCATGGCCACGAGTGATTTTCAGAGACCGATTGAGCGGGGAAACAGTTTCGGCGGTCTGAAAACGGGTATTCCGGTTTCCTCCCTCGGCATTGAGGCCACAACACATTGCAATGGCCTCGATCAGGGTCGATTTCCCGGAACCGTTCTCGCCGACAAAAAAGGTGACATCCGGGTGAAAATCAAGTGTCCCAAGGTGCTCGACGGCGGGAATATTGAATGGGTAGACGGAAAAATCCGGGACCTTGTCGGTCGCCAGTGTGACCGACCGGAGGTAGGGTTTTCGACGAAGCGTCATGCCTTTCCCTTCCATTTGTGAAGACCTTGGAACTGTTCCGTCCAAATATTACCGCCATCACACGGTGCTTCCCAATGTGTTTCTTAATTCTTGTGGTTGGGGGAGTCTGGACTTCCGGATTTCATACCTGCCGAAACGGTTGATGTGGGCCGTCAGAAACGGACTCAGATGGCCGACCACCCGGTCGGAAATGGATATGTCCCGGCGGCGGAGTTTCTTCAGGACATCCCCCATCTGGCCCGCCGTGTGAAGCATCACGCAGTTTGAAACCAGCCGGGCGTACTGGGTTCGCTTGTCCATTTCGTACCGGTCGTTGGTCGCCATCAACCCCTCCCCGCCGAAGGTCAGAAACTGCTTGAACTGGTTGAACCGCTCGACCTTGTTCTGGTTAACGTGGATCACCGTCCGGAGATCGGCGCTTTCGAGGTATTCCAGCAGGAAGATGGTCCTCACCACCCGACCCAGTTCCCGGACCGCCCGCGCCGTCCGGTTGTTCCGGCTCGCCGGGCCGAAGCGACGCAGGATGACCGAGGGCAACAGTTTTCCCTTCTGGATGGAGACCACGATCCGCAGCATTTCCTCGAATTCGGAGGCGATCAGGTCCCAATTGGCGGTGGCCCGGAACAATCCGTCGATGTGGTTGTACCGTGTCCTTTCGATGAGCGTGTACTGACTCAGGCTCTTTTCATCTGTAGCGTTTCCCCGAATTTACGATTCGGAGGGACGACAGATGACGGGACGGGATTTCGACGAACTGATTGCGGCGCAAAGAGC
>JBDRAL010000081.1:0-134867 GCA_039793685.1 Blastocatellia bacterium NZW_1522 | reverse complement strand
CCCTGCTTGATGGCGTGGTATTCGCCGAACAGCACGGCCCCGACCTTGTCTTCTTCGAGGTTCAGCGCGATTCCCTTCACGTCGTGCGGCAGGTCGAGCAGTTCGCCCGCCATCACCTTGTCGAGGCCATGAATTTCGGCGATCCCGTCGCCGACCTTGATGACCGTACCGACTTCCGAAACCGTCACGCCGGCCTGGAAACCCTTGATTTGTTCGCTGATGAGTTGACTAATCTCGTCGGCCCGAATGTCTTCCATAGTTCTCGCTTCCCTGCGAATGAGATTTTCGATTTCTGATTTTCGATTTTCGATTTCGGATTTCGTTTATGAATGCAAAGTACGTTTGAACGGCACAGGCAATCGAAAATCGAAAATCTCCCAATCTGAGTTCAGATGCGGCTCAGTTTCCGCCGAAATTCGTTGAGCTGGGTCCGGACCGAGCCGTCGTAGTAACGACTGCCGACCCGGGTCACGACGCCGCCGATCAGTTCGGCGTCGGTTTTGTAGGTCACCCGCACGTCCTTGCCGGTGAGCGACTTGAGGCGGCGCTCCATCGTCCGGCGGTCGGCCACCGCGAGCGGCTGCGCCGTCGTCACTTCGACCGGGACCACGCCGTTGCGCGCGTCGATTTCCGCCGCCACCGCATCGAGGATCGGCGGGAGCGCGGTCAGGCGCTGATTGCGAAGCAGAACCCCCAGAAAGTTTCCGGTGGTCTGGCGCGGTTTCAGCTTCGCCACGAGGCCCGTGAGGAGCGTTTCCTTCTGGTCGAGGGGAATGGTCGGGTTCGCGATGACTTCCGCGAGGGCCGCGTTTCCATCGACGAGCGCCTGAAACTGCTTCAATTCTGCGTGAATGTCGGCCAGTTCGGCCCCGGCAACGTCGGCCAGAGCGCGGGCATAGCGCAGTGCAAGTGAACTCATAGCGGTATCGGTGGTCGTTCTCCGTTCCCCGGACCTCCGCCCTCCCCGACTTCCCTTCGGAAACCGGCCCGGACGTCGCCCGACGGACGGGGACTTAGTGAATGCGTTCCAGTTGTTCCGTGTAGCGCGTCACCAGCGATGCCCGGTCGGCGTCGCTGATTTCCCGACGGATCATGGATTCGGCAAGTTCGACCGCCTTGGCGGCGGCGAATTCCTTCAGCTCCAGCCGGGCGGCTTTGGCTGCGCCTTCAATCTCCATCTTCGTCAGTTTGCGCAAGCGTTCGGCATCATCGTTCGCGGCCTGAACGATCCGGTCATACTCGGCCTGAGCATCGCGTTCGGCCTGCGCCTTGATGTCCGCGATTTCTGAGTCGAGTTTTGAAAGCCGGGCTTCGATTTCCTTGGCTTTGGCTTCAGCTTCGGCCTTTTCCCGGCTTGCCCGGTTGAGGGCATCGAGAATGTTCTGGGCGCGACTCTTCAGACCGTTGGTGACCGGTTTGTAGAGGAGCGCGCCGAGCGCCGCCGCATAGATCCCGAAGTTGATCCACTTGATCCAGAGCGGCAATCCCGAAGCGATGACGGTGTTCAGCACACGAAATGATTCGTTCATGGTTTAGTTTCCAACCTGGCGTCCCAGAATCGCGGTCGAAATCGCTGCGGCCATTCGCTCGGCCTCGACGGTCAGATCCGTCTTGGCCGCCGCGACCTGAGCGTTCAGCTCCTGCTTGGCCTGGGCCACCTGCGTTCCGGTTTCGTCCTTGACCCGCTGCATCATGTCCGACCGCGCCTGAAGGGCCTCGGCGCGACGGGTTTCCACGACTTTGTAGGCCTCGACCCGCGCTGTCCGAAGTTTCGTTTCATATTCGGACGTCCGCCGGTCGATGTCCTGAAGCAGGTGTTGAGCGCCCTGTACCGACCCGGTGGTCAGCTTTTCGCGCTTGTCCAGAACCGCAAGAATGGGGTTGAAAACCAGTGTGTTGAGGGCGAGAAGAAGAACAAGAAAGACGATGACGGTCACGAAGAACGACCTGTCGACACTCAACAGACCACCCTCTGCGGCAAACACCACGCTCAAAAAAGCGGAAAAAAAGGCAAAAATCATAGGCGAGAAAGACGTGGACGAAGCGAATTGTCCACGGTCAATATTATTAAAACAAGGTTGCAGGATAACGTTACAGGATTGTAAGTGTCAAGAAATGTACTTCTCTTTTTTTCTCGATTTTCAGTCGGGAAAAAGAGGCAAAACGAAAAGCCGCCCACGCGGGCGGCAAAGACACTCAGGATGAAATGTGAAGGAGAAACTGGGGCGAGTGATGGGGCTCGAACCCACGACCTCTTGGGCCACAACCAAGCGCTCTAACCGACTGAGCTACACCCGCCATAACTGCGAGTCGGGGACTTTACCGCACCTTTCACAATCGGCGCAAGATGTTGATTCGAATTTCCCTTATCCCCCGCCGGAAGAGTCCTCGGTCTTGTCGTCCCGCTTGAAAACCTTGCCCACCAGTGACGAGATTTGCCGGGTGGCATTGCGAATCGTCCCGGGAGCCTGATGCCCGCCGGTCGTCCGCCGCCCCCCCAGAGCCGCACGCTTCAACTTCGCCTCCTGATGGTCGGGTTTCAGCCCCAGTGCCCGGTCAAGCGCCTCGACCGCGAGGGATTCCATTCCGAACCGGCGGTACAGTTCGGCCAGTTCGACCAGCAGGTCCGGCAGTTCCTCGGGATCGCGGCACAGGTCGATTGCCGTCCGGAAAGCTTTTTCGGCCTCCTTGTTCTTCCCGTGCAGCCGGGCGAGGACGCGCCCCATCAGCGCGTGATAGTCGGCGTTTTTCGGCTTCAGTTCAATCGCTCGGCGGATGGCCTGATATGCCCGCTCCGGATCGCCGTTCCCGAGAAACTCGATGGTCTTCATGTAGTACTCCGACGCCGAAAGCATCGATTCCCTCGGCGGCGGCTGCGGGGCGACCGGGTTGGGATAGGCTCCCGTCGGGCGGGCCTGGTTCCCCATCGGAGGCGTCGGAGGGGGAGCCGAATTGGCCGCCGTCGGGCGGACCGGAGCAGGCGGGGCGGGAGGACGCGGCGGCACGGGACTGGCCGACGGGAAAGCCCCCGTGGTTCGGTTCGTTACCGGCAGAACGGGCTTCAGGAGCGCGGGTGGCGGCAGCGGCGCGGCCTTCGGAGGACCGAAAGAAAGCCCGTCGGACGGCGGTTTCGGCGGGGCCGGGGCCGGTGGCGAAGGAATGGGTCGGGCGACCGGGGTCACCGGCGTCAGCAGGGCGGCGGGAGGAACCGGCGGCGAAGACTTCGGCGTGGGCGTCCGGGGAGGCGAAACCGGTGTCTGGGGAGGAGGGGCCGGAGAAACGACAGTGGGGGAAGCGGGCATCCGGATGCCGCCGCTCGGGGTCGGCGGGGGAAGGCCGGGCATTCGAATGGACGCTTCGTATTTCCGTCGGGCCTCCTCGCTATTAAGAATGTCGTATGCCTGCTGAATCCGGATAAACACCTTCTCCAGTTCCGCCTTCACCTGAAAATCGAAGGCAGCAAGCTGGGAGTGCCGATCCGGATGAAACTTTTTGGCCAACTCGCGATAGGATTTCTTCAATTCGTCCGAAGAAAAGCGCCAGTTGACACCCAGAACCTGATGGTGCGTGCCCCCGTCATCAATCACCCGGAGAATCTCCGAGAGTTCAAAACAAAGTCTGGCGGCCTCGGCGGCATCGACCGCCATCGAGCCGGTCGGATGAACCGATTCGGCAACCGATTCCACAAGTACGGGAGGATGCTCGGCTTCAGCCGATTCCACGATGCCCGCCATCATCAGGGCACAGACCGTTCGCTGTAGCCCTTCCTCCGGGATTCCCGTAGTGACCATCAATTCCGTCAGGGTCACCGGTCCGTCCAGCCGGGAAATGACATAGGCCTCCTCGGGCAGGAGCGAAACCGTCTGGAACAACTGAAAAGGATCGCGCGCCGGCATCAGGCGCCGGTCGAAATCACCCAGCCACGTCCGGATGCGGGAAGGGTCGTCCATCTGGCGGATACCCTCGAAAATGATCTCAGCGGTCGGGAGCGGCTGCCGGAAATCCTTGATCTGGATTTTCTGGGTGACGAACTCGTAATCCCCCGCGTCCCACGGAAACAGCGAATAGATGATGTGCTTGACGTGCCCCAGCAGAAGCGCTCGCAGGTCTTCCGGGCTGAGAAATCCGAGATCGACCAGGCTTGCTCCGAGATACTTTCCCTTTTTGGTTTCGGCCAAGGCAACGTCGAACTGCTCGTCTGAAATGCAGCCGATCATTTTCAATTGCTCGCCGAAACGTTCCTCAACGACACTGCTCCCGGCGTAGATGACGGCCCCGTCCTCAAAATAGACGTGCTTGGTCGCGCCATCCGCCGAAACGGTCAGCGTCCCGCTAAGACGCTGCTGGTGACAGGCGCCAAGCAATTTTGGGAAACAGGTGTTTTCCAGCCGATACGCCATAGACCGCCCTGGCAACTCGGTTTTGAAATCCGTGCGGGAAAACGGGGAAAAGAAGGTTCATCGGAATCGGCCGAGTATCGCGCAGCCCCCGTCAAAGCGCAATGGTTTTTTCAAGTCCGACGATTCCTGTGTTCGGTCCCTGCTCGAAATGGTTAATTCGAGGCATCTTCGGCCAGAAACGTCCACGCGAAGATGCTCTGGTGACCATCTTCCCACGTCACGCCGAGCGCGTAATTTCCGACGTGGTTCATTCCCTTGATCTGGAACTTGTTCACATTTCCCAGAATCGGAAGGCCGAGGGATTTTTTCTTCGGCGCGGGTTCATCCGGCGTCCGGGCTTCGAGCAGGCCGGGATGCGGATTCTCCCCGCGTGATTCCGCGCAGGTGGCGCACGGACAAATCCGGCGCAGTTTCATCAGATTGAAGGTGGCCGCCCGGCCATCCTCCCACACGATCTCCATCGTTCCGCCGCCGCGGTTCACGTTGACCGCCTGCGGCATCGCTTCGACTGCCATTCGATTCGCTCCTCCGGTTGGACAATGTCAATTGAACTCTTTACGATACCGCCCGTTTCCAGACAATTCCATCCCACTTTGCGTCCGCGCGGGACCGCACCGCCCAACGCACGCTCACCCGAACCACATGCAGGAACTTCTCAACGACTACTCCCTCATCGTCGAAGTCCCGGTCGCTTGGGGCGACATGGATGCCTTCCAGCACGTCAACAACACGGTCTACTTTCGCTGGTTCGAAACGGCCCGGCTGGCCTACTTCAACAAGTTCGAATTCGACGAACACATGAAACGCGACAGCATCGGCCCGATTCTGGCCCATACCCAGTGCCGTTTCCGCCTGCCGCTCACCTATCCGGACACGGTTTCCGTCGGTGTCGGCATTTCCGAACTCGGCGAGGACCGCTTCCTTATGAAGTACATCGTGGTCAGCCATCGCCATCAGAAACTCGCCGCCGAGGGCGACAGCCGCATCGTGTTTTACGACTACAAAGGCGCGCACAAGGCCCCGATTCCCGTCGAAATCCGCCGCCGCATCATCGAACTGGAGAAGTTCGACGAAACCGCGTTGCCGAATGACATCGTTTGAAGAAAAGGTGTCAGGGGTCGGGTGTCAGGGATCAGGTCAAAAGCGTTCCTTTTAATTTTACTACTTTCGGAGTGACGAAATGTCGGAAGAAAAAGCCATTGTTACATTGAAGGCGGGGGACAAAGCCCCGGCGTTTTCCCTCAAGAACGGCGAAGGCAAGACGGTCAAGCTGTCCGATTACAAGGGCAAGCGTGTCGTGCTGTATTTCTACCCCAAGGACAACACGCCAGGCTGCACGAAGCAGGCCTGCGCGTTCCGGGACAATTCGAGCAAGTTTGCCGCGCTCAACACGCAGGTTCTCGGCGTCAGCACCGACAGCGTCGAATCCCATGTGAAGTTCGCCGAGAAGTTTTCGCTTTCCTTCCCGCTGCTTTCCGATCCGGACCATGCCGTGGCCGAAAAATACGGCGTATGGAAGGAAAAGATGAACTACGGCAAGAAGTACCTGGGGCTGGTCCGCACGACCTTCATCATCGACGAAGCGGGCAAGATCGCGAAGGTCTTCAACAGCGTGAAGGTTGACGGCCACGAGGAAAAAGTCCTCAAGGCCCTCGGAGAGATGAACGCCGGAGAGTAATGAATCGCCGTGTCCGTCATGGTCGGGTAACGGACACGGCCCCCTCTTCTTGAGATTTCAATGAGAAAATCGGTTTTTTCCGCCATCGCTTCCCTGCTCGCCGCCTTTCTGCTGGTTTCCAGCCTCGCGTGCGAGCGCAAGGGCACGGCTGCCGCCACGCAGGGACTGCCGAAGGAAATCAAGATCGGCGTCTACATGGCGATGACCGGCGACACGGCGGCGTTCGGGACGTCCTCGATGGGCGGCATCCGGCTGGCGGTCAAGCAGATCAACGAGGCGGGCGGCATCAACGGTTCAAAAGTCACGATTTTGCTTGAAGATGACCGGGGCCAGCCCGAGGAAGCCAAGACGGTCGTGACGCGCCTGATTTCAAAGGAAAAAGTGACGGCGGTGATGGGCGAAGTCGCCTCGAATTGCAGCATCGTCGCCGCGCCGGTCTGTCAGCAGCACGGCGTACCGATGCTGTCGCCGTCTTCGACCAACGAACGGGTGACGAAAAAGGGCGACTACATTTTCCGGGTCTGCTTCATCGACCCGTTTCAGGGCGAGGCCGCGGCAACTTTCGCCTCGACCGACTTGAAAATGAAGAAGGCCGCCATCCTGACGGATTTGAAAAGCGATTACAGTCGCGGACTGACGCAGTCGTTCAAGGCCAGTTTTCAGAAACTCGGCGGCGAGACGGCGGTCGAGATGAACTATCAGGGCGGCGACACCAACTTCAACGCCCAGCTCACGACCATCCGCGACCGCAAGGTGGATTTCATTTATCTGCCCGGCTACTACACCGAGGCGAGCCAGATCATCAAGCAGGCCCGCGAACTCGGCATGACGCAGCCATTCATCGGCGGCGACGGCTGGGATTCCCCCGACCTCTGGACCGGCGGCGGAAGCGCGCTCAACGGCTGCTTCATCACGAATCACTACTCGGTGGACAACCCCGATCCGCGCGTCCAGAACTTCATCAAGGAATTCAAACAACTCAACGGTGACATCCCCAACGCGCTCGCGGCGCTGGCCTACGACGGGGCGAAGGTTTTATTCGACGCCATCGGACGGGCCAACACGACCGACGGCGCGAAGATCCGCGACGCGCTCGCCGCCACCCGCGAATACCCCGGCGTCACCGGCAGCATCAGCATCAACGCCCAGCGCAACGCGGTGAAACCGGCGATCATTCTTGAATTGAAGGACGGGAAGTACGTCTACCGGACGACCATTCCGCCAAGCCAGAAATGATGCTCGAAACGCCCCGTCTTCGCCTTCGCCCGCTGACAATCAACGACACCGACGCGCTTTTTGGAATCTGGGGCGACGCCGAAACGATGAAGTTTTATCCCGCGCCATATCTTCGCGAAGAAGTCGTGGCGCTGATTGAAAAACAGCTTCAACGATACGCAGCCCATGGCACGGGTTTGTGGGCGCTTGAACTCAAGGAAACCGGCGCGGTCATCGGCGACGCGGGATTGCTGGTGCAGGACGTGGACGGACAGGCCGAACTGGAAATCGCCTACCATCTGCGCCGTGACCGGTGGGGAAACGGATTCGCTACCGAAGCGGCGCTCGCCTGTCGCGACTTCGCCTTTTCGGAACTCGGAAAAACGCGGCTGATTTCGCTCGTTCGCCCGGAAAATGTTCCTTCGCAACGCGTCGCTGAACGGGTCGGGATGACCGTCGAACGAGAAACCGTCCGCGCCTCATTGCGACATCTCGTTTACGTCATCGAACGTTGAATCAACCACGACAACCGTACAGGAAAGGAGTGATGCAACCCGCATGAACCGGATTTCGGCGCTGTGCCTTCTTTTCCTTCTGTCGTTGATTGCCCTTCCGGTTCAGTCGCAAAGGGTTCGGGCGGCGGGTGTTCGGCCACCGAAGCGGGCCATCGCGTCCATCCGGATTGAAAAAACGGTTTTTAACGAACAGGGTGGAAAACTCGTTGAATCGCCGCGTCAACGGCTGGCCGAAATCACGTTCGACGCGACGGGATTTGTGACCGAATCGAAGATTTTCTTTCCAAAAAATGACCTGCTCGTTCGCTATGCCGCCAAACGCGACGCCGGCGGGAAAAAAATTGAAGACGCCTATTTCGGCGGCAACGGGAAACAGATCGACAAGCGGACGTATTCCTACGATGCGAACGGCCGGGTGACGGAAATCCTTTCGTACGGCGAGAAAAAGGAACCGGTGTTGAAAATCGCCATCCGGCGCGATGCCGCCGGGCGAGCCGTCGAGCGCATTGAAGAAGACCTGAAGGAAAAGACGACCGAGCGCGCGACCTATGCCTACCGTGACGCGGAACGGACCGTTGAAGTACGCGCCTTCGACGAAAAGAACATTCCGCAATCAGTTGAAACGTACATTTTGAACCTGAACGGCGACCTGGTCGGCTACCAGCAACGACACCGGCTCGATCCCAAAGACCGCTCGGGCAATCTTTTCCAAGGCTTCACTCAGGAAAAGTCTTATGGCGATGAGGGTACCGTCACGGAGGAATCGCTGACCTACGGGGATATTCTTGGCGGCGAACACAGCGTTTATGAATTCGACCCGGAAGGAAACTGGACCAGCCGCCGCATCGAACGACTTTCCCAGACCAGCGCGGGGACCGGGTTCGTTCCCTTCGAGGCGACGTACCGAACCATCGCCTACCGCGCGGAGAACGTTGAACTCGCGCCACCGGCTGACCCACTCGGGAATTACGTTGATTCGCTCATTCTGCGGTTCGTTCATCGAGGGTCCGCGCGCGAACGGCCTTTTCCGGGGTACCCGACGCGAGCAAAACAGACCAAGGTCATGGGAGATATTCTGGTCCCGGTCAAGATTTCTGACTCTGGCCGGATTCTGTTTACCTTCGGCACGCCGGTCCAGCCGGGCCGCCAGCGATTTCTCGATTTTCAACCGCTCGTGGAAAGTGCGCGCTTCACGGCCTTCAAGTGGAAATTCGAGCCTTCCCTCGCGGATGGAGAACCGACCGAAGTGCTGGCTTCCATTACTTTCAGCTTTCAGACCAGCTAACGAATTCCGGAAAGGAAAACCCCTGCCCCGATGCGACGTCTTCCGATTTTGATGGTGCTGATTCTGCTTTTCGCCCCGGCGTGGCCGGGTTCAATGGGAAATGTTCACGCAACGCAGGCCGGTTCGAAACCGAAGCGCGTCATTTCCTCGATGGTGATCGAAAAAGCGATTTTCGAGGAAAAGGACGGAAAAGCCGTCGAGATGCCGCGCCGAAAATTCGCCGAGGCGACGTTCGACGCCAAGGGAAACGTGGTCGAGTCGAAAATCTTTTTCCCGAAAACTGACCTTTTCCTGCGGTATGTCGCGAAACGTGACGCGGACGGAAAAAAACTTGAAGACGCCTACTTTGAAGCCAATGGGAAGCAGGCGGGCAAACGAACGTACGCCTACGACGCCGAGGGACGAGTCTCGGAAATCCTGTCCAACCTCGCGTGGAAAGATGAAAAGTTCAAAATCGTCATCAAGCGCGAAGCCTCCGGAAGAATCGCCGAAATTGTTGAAAACGATCTGAAGGAGAAAACGTCCGAACGGACGGCCTACCTCTACCGCGACGCCGAATCCGTCATCGAAGCGCGTGAATTCGATGAAAAAGGAATTTCAAAATCCACGCACGGCTACAAATTCGACGCCGAGGGCCGGCTGGCCATCGTTCAACAACTTCACCGACTCGACAAGGAAGACAAATCCGGCGCGCTCTATCCGGGCCTGATTGAACAGACCACGTTCGGTCCGCAGGGCGTCCCCGTCGAGGAGTTTTTAAGCTACGGCGATGTGACCAGCCACGAACGTCACCTGTACGAATTCGATGCCGACGGCAACTGGACCACTCGCCGTATCGAACTGGCTGTTCCGACAAAGAGCGGAGAAGTTTTCGTTCCCTTTGAAACGACCTATCGGACCATTGTTTACGGGAATGAAGCACCCACCGAAAAAACCGCGAAGGATCGCTTCGGAGATTTCATCGAGTCGAAAGCGTTGAAGTTTTCCCTTCGGGGCCGCGCCTATGATCGCCGGGTTCCCGATTACCCGCCCCAGTCCAAAAACGCAGGTCTTTCAGGCTACATTCTGACCGCCCTCAAGGTGTCGGAAACCGGACGCACGATGTTTGCCTTCGGCGAGCCGGTGCGGTTCGATCGCCAGCGCATCAATGAATATCAACCCCTGATCCAGTCCGCGCGCGCAGCGGCGTTTTCGTGGAAGTTCAACCCGACGCTTTCCGAAGGGATGCCGGCCACGACCACGGGTGAAATCACGTTTTCCTTCACGACGAACAGGTAACTCCACACAGCCCGTCGCGCCGAACGACGACTGGCCACTAACGACTGACCACTGATGGAAACTTTCATTCAACAACTCATCAACGGACTCTCGCTCGGAAGCATCTACGCGCTGATCGCGCTGGGCTACACGATGGTCTACGGCGTCCTGCGGCTCATCAACTTCGCGCACGGCGACATCTACATGGTCGGGACGTTCGTCGGCTACTACGCCGCCGCCCGCCTTGGGTTTACCGAAAGCAATCCGTCGCTCGCGCGGGCCCTCGTCGTGATGCTCATCGCCATGCTCGTGTGCGCGGGCGTGGGGATGCTCATCGAGCGGCTCGCCTACCGACCCGTCCGCAAGCACCCGCGCCTGACCTCGCTCATTACGGCCATCGGCGTTTCGTTGTTTCTGGAAAACGCCGGACAGCTCGTGTTCGGCGCGAATCCGAAGTTCTTCCCGCGGCTGGTCGCGCCGAAGACCTACGGCGTGTACGGCGCAGCGACCATCACGTTGCAGGACGCGGTGATTTTCGTGGTTTCGTTCGGGCTGATGATCGGCCTGCAATACGTCGTGCAGAACACCAAATTCGGCAAGGCGATGCGGGCCGTGTCGTTCAATCAGGAAGCGGCCAAGCTGATGGGCATCAATACCGACCGGATCATCGCGGTGACGTTTGCCGTCGGCTCGGCGCTGGCGGCGGCGGCGGGGATTCTGGTTTCGCTGCGCTATCCGAAGTTCGACCCGCTGATCGGCGTCCTGACCGGACTCAAGGCCTTCATCGCGGCGGTACTGGGCGGCATCGGCAACATCACCGGCGCGGTGGTCGGCGGTTTCGTCATCGGTATTGCCGAAACGCTGGCCGCCGGGTATCTTCCCGCGGACTTTAATCCATATAAAGACGCGGTTGCGTTCGCCATCCTCATTCTGGTGTTGCTGTTCAAGCCGACCGGAATTCTGGGGACGACCGCCACCGAAAAAGTCTGACGCGGTCGTCCCGGCTCATCCCGCCGCGACCGCGCGCCATCCGTTTCACGTCCTTCTGGAGACATTCACTCATGGCAAATATCTGGGCCAGAAAGTCGCTCGCGCAGCTCAAGGAAGAAGCTGGGGCCAGCGAACACAGTTTCAAACGCACGCTCGGCGCGCTCAACCTCATCAACCTCGGCATCGGGGCCATCATCGGGACCGGGATTTTCGTCCTCACCGGCAAGGTCGCCGCGCAGAACGCCGGTCCGGCGCTGGTGATTTCATTCATCATCTCCGGCCTCGCCTGCGCGTTCGCGGGCCTGTGCTACGCCGAGTTCGCCTCGATGATTCCGATCGCGGGGAGCGCCTACACCTACTCGTACGCCACGGTCGGCGAACTGTTCGCCTGGATCATCGGCTGGGACTTGATCATCGAGTATCTGTTCGCGGCTTCAACCGTATCCGTGGGCTGGTCCGGCTACGTCGTGAGTTTTCTCAACAAAACCCTCCACCTGAATTTCCCCGCCGCGCTCTCGCAGTCGCCGATAAAATTCGTCGAGACGCCAGGGTCGCATTTCGGGTCGTTCGTCAGCACCGGCGCGATCTGCAACCTGCCCGCGATGCTCGTGATCTTCGTCATCACGTTGCTTCTGATCTGGGGCGTGCAGGAATCCGCCCGGTTCAACAACATCATCGTGGCGGTGAAAGTCACCGTGGTGCTGTTGTTCATCATCTTCGGGATTTCCTACGTCAACACGGCCAACTGGCAGCCGTTCATTCCGGAAAACACCGGCAAATTCGGCGAATTCGGGTGGAGCGGAATCACCCAGGGCGCCGCGGTGATCTTCTTCGCCTACATCGGGTTCGACGCGGTCTCGACGGCGGCGCAGGAAGCCAAGAATCCCCAGCGCGACCTGCCCATCGGCATCCTCGGCTCGCTGACGGTCTGCACCATCCTCTACATCGTGGTATCACTCGTCCTGACCGGCATCGTCAGCTACAAACAGCTCAACGTGCCGGACCCGATGGCGGTCGCGCTCGACGCCGTTCCGAACCTCAAGTGGCTCGCGCCGTGGATCAAGATCGGGGCCATCGCCGGACTCAGTTCGGTCATGCTCGTGATGCTGCTCGGCCAGCCGCGCATCTTCTTCACGATGGCCAAGGACGGCCTGCTCCCGCCGATGTTCGCCAAGGTGCATCCGAAGTTCAAAACACCATACATTTCGAGCATTCTCACCGGCTTCGTGGCCATGATCGCGGGCGGTTTCCTGCCGCTCGACATTCTCAGCGAACTGGTTTCCATCGGGACGCTGCTCGCCTTCACGCTCGTCTGTCTGGCGGTCATCATCCTTCGCTACACCGACCCCAAGACGCCGCGTCCGTTCCGTACGCCGCTGGTCCCGGTGGTCCCGATTCTGGGAATGCTTGCCTGTGGGCTTCAGATGATTTCACTGCCGGTCGGAACCTGGATTCGTCTGGTCATCTGGCTGGCGCTGGGAATGGCGATCTACTTCTTCTACGGCATCCGCAACAGCCGGGTGCAGGAGCGGGCGGCGAAAACGCTTTAAATGCCTACCCTCATGAAAAAACTTGCGTTTTCGGGGCTGACCGTCGGCGTTCTGCTGGCGGTCAACTTCGTTCTCGTGAATGGAATCGGCGGGTACGGGCTGCTTGAGTACTACGTCCGCATCATCACGCTGGTCGGAATCAGCATCATCCTCGCGGTGAGTCTGAATCTGATCAACGGGTACGCCGGTCAGTTCTCCATCGGTCACGCCGGATTCATGGCCATCGGCGGGTACGCGGCGGCGGCCGTCACGCACTACTTCGCCGGGCCGTTTCTCGGCGCGCTGGCTTCCCTGCCCGCGTGGTCGGTCTTTTCAATCCGGCTGCTGGTGTCGCTCGCCGTCGGCGCGGTCGTGGCCGGACTCGCGGGCTGCCTCGTCGGGATTCCATCACTGCGTCTGAAGGGCGATTACCTCGCCATCGTGACGCTCGGGTTCGGCGAAATCATCCGCGTCGTCATTCTGAACATCAAAGGCTTCGGCGGCGCGCTCGGGTTCACCAACATCGCGCAGGGACCGGACGTGGAAGGGGTGGTCCCGGACCAGCGGTTCGCCACCTTCCTCGCCGACAGCATCTTTTTCTGGGTGTTTCTGTTTGTGGCGATCACGATTGTCGTCGTCCGCAACCTCGCCACATCAAGTTTCGGACGCTCGCTCGCGGCCATCCGCGAAAATGAAATCGCCGCCGAGGCGATGGGCATCGACACGACGCGCGGCAAGGTGACGGCCTTCGTCATCAGCGCGGCCCTGACCGGCGTCGCGGGCGGACTGTTCGCCCACTTCGACAACTACCTCAACCCGAATTCCTTCACATTTCTGCGTTCGGTGGAAATCGTGATGATGATCGTCCTCGGCGGACTGGGCAGCATTCGCGGCGCGGTCATCGGCGCGACGTTGCTCACGATTTTGCCGGAAGTCCTGCGCGACGTGACGCGCATCCTCCCGGAATCGGTCACGACCCAATACCCCGCCCTCGCCAACCTGCCGGACTACCGGATGGTCATCTACTCGCTGCTGCTGATTGTGCTGATGATCGTGCGCCCGCAGGGAATCTTCGGAAAAAAGGGATAGCGTCCACTTCCGAAAAGCGACCAAACCCAATCAGGGGATTTCACCTCGTGTGAAATCCCCTGATTTACGTTGATGGGACCGTCGTTTTCCCGATCTCCGGACATTTTCCATTCTCAGGAGTCAATGGTCTCAGGAACCAATCCAGACCGAGAGCGATGTCACCCGGTTGAGGGCAAGGAAAAATTTTGGAGCTGTAAAGCAAAAAATCGGCATTGGACGGTATTTGTCGGGGGCCTTTTTCAAACGAGTTAATCGGAATGATCGTCCGGGTGCACTTCTCTCCGAACAGGGGAAATTCAATCGAATCCGGAGGAAGAAAGATTGCAACCCGGGCGGTGGCGGGAGTCAAACGGTCAAACGCTTTGAGCGGTCCAAGATAGCCCGTATTCCTGGAGAAATGCTCAAATCTGTTCATGAAAAAAGTTGATTTCGTGCAGCCTTTCACATACCCCTCAAGAGGAAGAATGCTGCCATTATTTCTCAGAAAAACAGCGGTAAACGCGGAAAGGCATCCAAACCATACAATAAAAACCAGATAAACCTTAAAGGCTGTTTTTCCGGTGTGCAAAACGTTTCCAACGATGGGGGCGGAAAATATTGCCATACAGATGAAATATCTCCCCCTCCAGATATCAAACGGACTTGAATAGGCCTGGCAGAAGAAAAACAAAATCGTGGCTGCCGAAAAAAGACGTACTTCAGCCGATTTGAACACGCCGAATACTGCCTGAAGGATAACGACAAGAATCAGTCCAAAGCCAAAAATGCCCCAATAAGAGTGATCTTCATGAGAATGGGGCAGTTTTTCCGGCCTGAATTTTCCCTTCTTCGCATTGTCGGATTCCTTCAAATCCACGCCGGCCAGGCTTACGACTTCATACGCGGTGTTCTTAAAGAAAACCTGAATCTTGTCAAACGGCCTGACTGCCGGAGTCCCGTCAAGGGAAAAAAATTCAAATCCGTATCGAGCCAGATTTTTTGTTCCCTGCTTGAAGACATAGCCCGGGGGCTGCCCTTCAAAAGAGTGACTGGTTCTCACGGAAACAGGCCCCAGTGGGTGTCCGAATTTTTGAAGGTTTTCGAAATATCCCGATGGGAGTACGAAGATGCAAAACGATAAAACCCCGATTCCGGCCCAGGAAATAGCAACCTGAGGCCGATGATCCGCCCCGGGCCAGGACCGCAGAAGCAGGAAAACGGCAATCAATGCAACCGACGGGAGGACAAGAAAAGCAGACGATTTTGTCCCGATTGCAAGACTCAGGGACATAAAAAACAAAAACAGGTGCTTTTTATTTCGAGTCTTGTTGAACACCAAAAGAAAAAAGACCGAGGTACCAATGAAAGCCGTTATGATCAAATCGTTTTGGGTAGTCGTTGCCTCCATCAGCCATTCCGTCAAAAGCCCCCCGATCATGGCTGAAAAAATACTTTGGACCCGAGTATGTTCAAGCTTTCTTGAAATTCCGTAAATACTGACAACTGAAGCAAGATATGAAACATACTGTACGAACTGAATCAGGTTTTCATTTCTCCCGGTAACCAAAAACGTAAACAGAAAAAGGAATGAGGAATTTTTGGGATGAACGACCTGTGCCCAGTAGTTTGATTCAAAAGAGCTGGCGTTGTTGTTTTGAAGAAAATAGGCGATTCGGGGGAGGTGATAGGCCAGGCTGTCCCAGTTACTTGGAGCGGTAAAGAAAACCACGAACAGGTTCACGAGGCTGAGCGCAATAAAAGTAAAAACCAACGGGAAAAGAATCAGCTTTTCAAAAAGAACAAGCTCTGAAAAAGAAACAGTTACCAAATCTCGATATTTAAAGAACGATTGACGAAGTTCCTGAAAAAACTCCCCGGACACCGGCCTTTTTTTCTTATAAAAAAGAAAAGCCAAAAGAAATGAATTCCCCAGGCTGAGCAACGACCAGATTTTCAAGTTACCAAGGCAATTGAAAGACGATAAGATATTTCCCCAAACGATCACATTTCCACAGGCAAGACAGAAAGACCCAAGCGACTTCTCCACAAGGCCGCGAAGGTCAAAGATTTTCATTAGAAAGTAACTTGATAAAAACAGGCCTGCCGCTGCGAAAACCCCGAACATCGAGTTTCTCCCCTTGAACTGAATCTGGCGGTTCGGGTGGGATTTACAGATTTGAATCCCCTGCCAGCATAAAGAAAGTCGCCCCAAAAGCAGACTTCCATTGGATTATTTCGCGAGCAATCCGCCATCCACCACGAGGTTGACGCCGGTCACCCACCCGGCCTCGCCGGAAGCAAGATAAAGCGCGGCATAGGCGATGTCTTCGGGGCGTCCGAGCCGCCGCATCGGGTAGCCCGCCTCGTACTCCCTCCGCCGGGCTTCCGGATCTTCGGCATCGTCAATCAGGTAGCGGTTCTGGTCCGTCGGGACGAATCCCGGCGAAATGCAGTTCACGCGAATGCCGTCGCGTCCGTGCCGGACCGCCAGCGACTTGGTCAACGTCACCAGCGCGCCCTTCGAAGCCGAAAAGGCAGCCTGCGTACCGGCCCCGCCCTTCACGCCGAGCAGTCCGGCGATGTTGATGATCGCTCCGGTTTCGCGCGCCTGCATGACGGGAATGAAGTATTTCGCCGCCAGAAACGCCCCGCGAACGTTGACGTTCATGACGGCGTCCCAGTCTTCCACATCGGTATCGACAAGCGCGCCGCGCCGGTTGATGGCCGCGTTATTGACGAGGATATCCACCCAGCCGAAGCGGTCGGTCACGGCGTTGACGAGCCGTTTCACGTCGTCTTCGTTCGAAACGTCGCCCTGAATGTGGATCGCCTGCCCGCCCATAAGTGTGAGGCGGGAAACGGCTTCCTCACCTTCGGCCAGCCGCCGTGAAAAAATGGCGACGCGGGCGCCCACTTCGCAGAACAGTTCCGCAATCCCCCGGCCGATGCCGGTCGAGCCGCCGGTGATGACGGCGACCTTTCCATCGAGTCTGAACATAGTAGTTAGCGGATAGCAGTTAGTAGTTAGAAAATTGCAATCGGCAGTCAGGTGTCTTTGACTAACTACTAACTGCTATCCGCTAACTACTTTCAGTTTCAATCGTTTTCCAGCAGTACGGATTCCGGAGTGACGGTATTCGATTTGCGGCGGAATAGCCCGATGACCTTTCCGGCCGGGCCTTGTCCGGCGTAGACAATCCCGATCACGAGCAGCGTCCACTCCGAGTAGTTGTAGATCATGAAAATCAGCAGCCCGAGCATCGGCAGAACCATCTGCGGATGTCGGGTGTGCGGTCCGACGCCCTTGAAGCTGTTGAACCGAAGCGTACTGACCATCAACAGCGCCAGCGAGACGATCAGGGCGAACATCGCTCCGGCAAGGGTCAGTGAGTTCAAATAAACCCGCTGGCCGAACAGGTGCGTGTCAATCGACTTGAAAAACATCGGAATCGGCGTGAAATGGACGATGGCCGCGAGGAGGCCGGCCGCGGCGGGCGTCGGCAGACCGACGAAAAACCGCTTGGCCGTCTTGGCGTTGACTTCCGGCGGGGCCGGTTTCGACGCCTGAACGTTGAACCGCGCCAGCCGCAGGGCGCAGCAGATCAGAAAAATGAAGGACGCGCCCCACGACAGTTTCTGAAATTCCGGGATCATCGCGAATCCCCAGGTATACATCAGGACCGCCGGGGCAATGCCGAAACTCAAAACGTCGGCGAGACTGTCGAGCTGGACGCCGAATTCGCTGGTCGCTTTCACAAGCCGGGCAATGCGGCCGTCCATGAAGTCGCACAGAACCGCCCAGCCGATGCACATGGAGGCAATGTTGAAGTGATTCGTCGCCAGCGCCTGATCCCCAATCGAGACGAACCGGTATCCCTTCAGGCTTTCCACCACCGCGTAAAAACCCATGTAGATATTGATGCAGGTGATGAAACTCGGCAGGATGTAGACGCCTTTTTTCATCCGACGACGGGCAAGGCGCTGCTTTGCTTCGGCTTCTCGACTGGCGGTGTCACGGTTCATTGACGAATCCTCCCGATGACGGTGGTCCCGCCGACCACCCGTTCCCCGGGTTTGACCAGAACGGTCACTTCCGGCGGCACGATCAGGTCGGTCCGGGAACTGAATTTGATCAGGCCGACGCGCTCGCCGCGAGTCACCGCATCCCCCGGTTTCTTCCACAGAACGCACCGCCGCGCGATAAAGCCCGCAATCTGCTTCAGGACAACGGTGATGCGTTCGCCTTCGAGCGTCACGACGAACTGTTCATTGACCAGCGCCGCGTTTTCACTCATTGCGTTGATGTATTTGCCGGGCTTGTGAATCACTTCCCGGATGGTTCCGGGAATGGGCGACCGGTTGATGTGAACATCGAGCGGCGACAGAAAAATGCTGACCAGCGTCGGAGAGTTCGGGTTGCCCGGCTCGACCGGCGTCACATGGGTGATTTTGCCGTCGGCGGGGGAAACCACGAGGTCGTCCCCCTGCGGGATGGTCCGTTCGGGGTCGCGGAAAAAATAAACCACGAACAGTGCGAGAAAAACGAAAAGACCGGAAAGTATGAACGCCAGCGGAAACCACAGGCCGCAAAGTGTTGCGAGAACGGCGGGTATCAGACAACCGATCAGGTACGGGTATGCTTCTTTTGCCATAACGGGCGCATCTCACCATAAACAAAAGGAGCGCCGCAAGTCCGGCGCTCCTTTCGGTCCGAGGGTCGCGTATTCGCGCTCACACATGCGCGAGCTTGGCGTTCTGTTTCAGAATTTCCTGCATTCGATCCTTGAGCGTCAGTTTTCGACGCTTGAGAACGGCGGCCTCTTCAAGTTCATCAGGGCGGGGATGCTGCTGGGCAAGAAGTTCGTTGAGGCGTGACTCGGAACGCTGGTGTTCGCGGGCAAGTTCTCGATACTCGGAGTTGGTCTGGTACAAATGCTGCTTGAGAGATTCCAAAGTGTTTTCGCTCATGGGCAGACACCTCCATGTCTGGTGATTCGTAGCCAATTCGAGAATTGTGGAAGCGTGACGTGTGTACAATCCGGTGGCCGTCCGGTGGGAACCCGGAATTTCGATTTGGGATTGACGATTGGCCTGAGCTTCGGGAAATCGAGAATCTGAAATCGAAATCCGCGCGTCGGAAGGAGTGTTAAGAATGTATTACGGGAATTTGAAGAAAGCAACCGCCTAAAAATTATCAATGACCCAAAGAAACAAACGCATTTTCGCCATCTTTGTCGCCATTTTAATCCTTTTCTCAGGTGGCCTTTTTCTCTGGAAAGCGCGTCAGACGGCGCGTCGGAACATCGAACAGGAACGCCTCGACGCCGAATCGGCGGGCAAGGTTGAAGTCGTTTCGAACAAACTCGCCCCGCCCAATATGGACGGCGTTTCCACCTGGCTCAAAACATCTGAATCCAGAGCATTTATCGTGTTTCGCGACCGCTACTACGCCGCCTCCGGCGGGGGGCTGGTCGCCTTCACGAAGACCGGCGGCGAAGCCGCGCGATACACAACCGCCGACGGGCTGCCCGAAAATGATCTGACCGCGCTGGCGGTTTTTCGCGACCGGCTGTTCATCGGAACGCGAACCTCCGGCCTCCTTGAATTCGACGGCCAGACCTTCACGCGTCACAACTTCAACAAACCGAAGGCGTTGCACATCACAACCCTGGCCGCGACGAACAATTTTCTGCTGGTCGGCACGCAGGATGGCGGCCTTTTCGACTTCGACGGAAACAGTTTTTCCCGCCGCTTCCAGCCGGCCCGCGGCGCGGTCATCAAGGACGTCACTTCCCTGCTCGCGGTCGAAACCCGGCTTTACATCGGGACCCGCGCCGACGGCCTGTTCCTCTGGCGCGAGGGCGAACTCTCCCCGGCGACGGCGCGTGAAAACCTGCCTTCGGCGAATGTCACCGCGCTTTTGAAGACGGGCGGGGACATCATCGTCGCGACCGACTCGGGCGTGGTCAAACTCAACGGCGACCAGCCGCCGATGATGTTGTCCCGCCAGCCCTACGTCACTTCACTGGCGGAATTCGAGGGACGAATTTTCGCCGGACTGGTCATTGGGGGTGTAGTCGAAATCCCCCGAACCGGCCTCCCCACGACCGAACCGCGCGCAAACCGGTTCGCCCCGATCGGAACCACCGAGGCCGGAAAACCGCGCCGGGTCGTCCTTGCAACCCTCGACGATGCGCTCTGGGCCGCGACCGACGACGGCATCCAGAAACTGACGGTCAAACCGGGGCGTCCGCCGGAGTGGCAGAGGTGGAGCGCGCGAGGCGGGGCAGGTCCGGAACTGCTCGCCGCCCATACGACCTGTCTCACTTTCGACCAGCGCGGACGGCTCTGGATCGGAACCTTTGAAAACGGCATTTCGGTGGTTTCACCCACCACAGGCGAAGTTGAACGAAACCTGCGCGACGAAAAAATCCGCGAAATCAATTTTCTGACGGCCAATCCGAGTACCGGGGAGGTTCTCGCGGCCACGTCGGCGGGCATGATCAGGTTCGACGCCGCTCTGAAATCGAAGGTTTACGACGAAAAATCGGCCGCCCTCGTGGGCAACAGCGTCTCGCATGTACTTCCGCTCGCGGGCTACGCCGTGTCCGGTCCACGTTTTCAAACCGCCACGACCAACACGGAGCCGCCGCTCGTTCTTTCCACCTCGAAAGGTTTGACGGTGATGCAGTCCGGCGTCAGCCGCAGCCTGACCGCGTTTCACGGGCTGGCGAGCAACTATCTCTATTGTTCCGAAATGGTTGGAGGGAAATTGTACGTCGGGAGCCTCGGCGGGCTGATGGAATTCGACGGGTTGAAAGTCTCCCGAACCTGGAAGACCGACAACTCGCAGCTTCCCGCCAACTGGATCAACGCGCTGGCCAACCTCAACGGTACGCTGTTTGTCGGAACTTACGGCGGAGGCGTCTGTGCCCTCAAACCGAACGGAGAAGTCGAACGGTTCGAGGATATGGCCGGAATCGAAGTCAACCTGAACGCGATGGCAACCGACGGCGACCGGCTCTACGTCGGGACGCTCGACCGGGGCCTGCTGGTGTTTGATTCGGCGAGGAGAACCTGGCGGGTCTGGCGGGCCGGGCTGACATCCCCCAACGTGACGGCGATTGTCGTACGGGGAGAGACGGTATTCGTGGGAACGACCAGCGGCGTCAACCGGATCGAGAAGCGGCGGTTCGCCGGGTAGCAAATGCGGAATGCGGAATATCGAATGCGGAATAACCGGTGAACTGGCTTATTCCGCATTCGATATTCCGCATTCCGCATTTTCCTATAGCCAGCCGAAGAATTTGAGCGCAAAAAACCCCGCCACGACGGCGGCGAAGAAAAATGCCAGTTTCGGATAGTGCTTGAACGGACAACCGCCCCCTTCGCTCATGGGGAACCTCCGGAAATCAGTTCGACCGGTAGTTGGTGAACTGCATGTCGATGCCGAAATCCTTGCCCTTCAGCTTGGCGATGACGTCCTGAAGAACATCGCGGTCCTTGCCCGAAACGCGGACCGAGTCGCCCTGAATCGAAGGCTGGACCTTCAGCTTGCTGTCCTTGATGAATTTGACGATTTCCTTGGCCTTTTCGGTCGGAATCCCCTGCTGGAGCGTCACATGCTGGCGCACGGTGCTGCCGGCCGCCGGTTCGACCTTGCCGAAACTGAGTCCCTTGAGCGGAACGTTGCGCTTGATCAGTTTCGATTCGAGGATTTCGGTCAGACTCTTGAGTTTGAAGTCGTCGTCGGAAACCAGAACGATGTCGTTTTCCTCAAGGGTGACGTCGCTCTTGCTGCCTTTGAAGTCGAACCGCTGACCGACTTCCTTCATCGTCTGGTTGATTGCGTTGGTGACTTCGTTGAGATCGATTTTCGAAACGATGTCGAAGGTATTTTCTTTCGCCATGATGGTTGCGTGTTTGGGTTTGGGATGAACGAAGCACGCGAGTGAGCGCCGAAACGCCTCCTCGCGTGCCTCGCGAAACGCGGACGGACAAGCCGTCAGTTCTTGATGATGTTGTCCGAGCCGGCCTGACGCCGGTTCGTATTGCCGTTTTCAGATTTGCGAACGCTCTGCGCCAGCCGCCGGGCGTTCTCGACTTCACCAATGCCCTTGATCACCTGCGTATCGTTGGCGATGGTGATTTCAACCGATGTGTCGTATCCGAAGGCCGCCGTCACCACTTCCCGACGAAGCTGCTGACGGAGGAAAGTGTCGTTTCCGGTCAGCATGGCGGTTGTCACGCCGTATTCCTTGCCCTTTTCGGCGACAAACTTCTTGAAGGCGTCGAGCAGCTTGTCATTGATGGCAAAGTCACTGTCGGCCAGCGTGTGCTGGAAATCCACCGATGAGACGCGGTATTCCGGAAAACCGGGAATCTGGCCGTTGACGAGCAGGCGACCGAACGCGAAGGTGGCCGTCGTCAGCCGGATTTGCGCGATGGTCAGCGTATCCGGCTTGACCTTGACATCCGGGTCGATGCCGACGCCGCCGAGAACCGGACGCTTGGCGTCGGTCAGGAAGCGGTTTTCGCCGTTCCCGCTGGAAACTTCGGTCGTGGATTTGCGCCGCTGATACTCATACAGCGAAGCATGGTCGTATTGCCGCTGAATCAGGCGTCCGCTCGGCGTGTAGTACTTCGCCGAAGTAAGCGTCAGCCCGTAGCCGTCCGGCAGGGGATGAATGGACTGGACGAGTCCCTTGCCGAAAGAGGTTTCTCCGACGAGAAGGCCCCGGTCGTGGTCCTGAATCGCGCCCGCCAGAATTTCCGACGCGCTCGCGCTCCCGCCATTGATGAGCATGACCAGCGCCATGTCCTCGGGGGAGGAATTATTTGACGTCAGCGGATTTTCAAAAACGTTCCCGCTCTTGCTGCGGCCCTTGATGGTCACGATTTTCTGGCCCCGGGCAAGGAACTGATCGGCGATTTGACGGGCGGCATCCACCAGACCGCCGGGATTGTCGCGAATGTCGATGATGACCGAGGTGGCCCCGAGCGATTTGAGCTTCCGGACCGCCGCCGCGATTTCCTCGCCGCTCGCCTGGCCGAAACCGCGCCGAAACGCCATGTAGCCGACACCCGGCTTAATCATGAAGATGTTGGACACCGTCGGCTGGCCGACCGAATCGCGGACGATCCGGACCGTCATCGGCTGGGCCTCGCCGGGACGCTGAACCGTCACCATCACGGGCGTGCCGCGCAGGCCGCGGAGGTGGCCGCGAACCTTGGCGGAATCCCATCCGGTAGTGGATTCACCGTCGATGGCGGTGATTTCGTCGCCGTAACGCAGCCCCGCGCGGAAGGCCGGGGTATCCTCGAAGGGCGACCAGATGTACACCTTTTCGCCGTTTTGCAGAATCAGCGCGCCGACCCCCGAATACTGGGCCTGCTGCTGACTCCGAAAGTCGAGAAATTCCTCGCGGGTGAAGAAGCTCGAATGCGGGTCGAGGGTATGAAGCATCCCGGTCGCCGCACCTTCGCACAGACGCTCGGGGTCGATTTCCCCGGCGTATTTGTCCTCGACGAGCGCGAGCGCCTCGATGTAGGCGGAGGCGACCGCTTTTCCTTTCTGGGTATCGCCCTGATCGAGACCGAAATCGAATCCCTGATCCTGGGCGCGGACGAACAGCGCGTTGTTGAGCAGCAATACGGCGCACACGAAAAGCGTAAGCCGAACCGCGCGTCGATGCGGTAAGGTGCGAAGATGATTGGTCATTCAGAAGTTCCCGCGATGTTTGAAATTGCCCGCATTCGCCGGACCGGGCGTCATCTTAGCCGATGACCATTGGGCGTCAAGCGTTTGCCGGCTTTCCTACGTCACGCCGCCCGCCAAAGTTTGTTCCCCGACGAAAAAAAGCGCGGGTCCGCGCCGCCAACCGGAACTTCCAGCCGAAGGGATGGAATTCCAAATGGCGTTTCTTGTGTTTCGGGCGACCAGTGCAGTATAAAAGCCACCTTCGACGCGACCGAACAGCCCTATTTTCAAACCTTTATTTCAAACTCAGAATGAATGAACCGCAGTCGCCGAGCGCGACGAGCACCCCCATCTCCATTCCGTCACAACCGGAAGCACCCCGCCGACCCCTCCGAAAGACCACCGGGGTTTTCGGCGATGTGACCATGCGCCTGCTTTTCGAACTCGAAATGTGGGTCAGTTGTTTCGGGTGCTTCTTCCGCATCGAAAACCATCCGTTCTCCGAACTCGAACGCGACGAGCTGATCCACCACGACTTCAGCGAGGAACTCCGGATCATCCGCAACGCCACGCTGCGAATGAACTTTCTCTGCACCGAAATTTCGACGCAGCTCGGCGACGCCGACCGCCTGCCGATGCCCCGGCTCGCCGACCGCCTGCTGGCCCCGCCATCGCTCGAAACGGCGCTCCTCACCCTGTCCGAAAGCCTCTTCGACATCCGGGTGGTCATCGAGGACCTCGTCCGGACCACCCCGACCGGCTTCCAGACGTTCGCCAGTATCGGGAGAATCCTCACCCGCGCCGTTCCCCACAGCCGGTTCCGCGAAGCCCTCCGCCGTCGCCACGCCCGGCCGAACCACTTCGGCGTCCGGGTGGACCGGATTCAGATGCTGCTGCGCAACATTTCAAACGAAGCGCTCCGGCAGGACGTCGAACGGACGCTCACCGAGTTTTTCCGTCTCCTTCAGTATCTCGACTACATTCAGGACGATCTCCGACAGGACCGCCCGCTCAAGGGGTCGCTCCTCATCTTCACGCTCATCCGGTCGGAAACGGAGTCGTTGCTGGAATTTCTCGAAACCCGCCTGCTGCGCGTTCCCGACCTCGCCCCGGACGTTTCCGACACGGTGGACGCCACCATCTACGCCCTTCAGATGGAATTGCGGAAGGTGTTCGGCCGCGAACTGATCGGCTTCATCCATCTCCGGCAGGCCCCGCCGATCTACGCCAAGGTCGAAAACGCCCACGGACTGCTGCGCGACTGCTTCCAGCAATCGCTCGTCTCGCTCGCTCAGGCGTTCGACCCGACGTTCGACGGCTCGGCAGCCTTCGACGGCTTCCAGACCAAGCTCGAACAGTCGCTCCACCTGCGCAACGACATCTGGCGGCTGCTCTGCCACCTGCGGAAATTCGAATCGCGCCCGGAAAAGAACTACGTCGCGCCGCTGCTCGATCAGATCACCCTGTTCCGCGACACATCGCTTCGTTATTTGATGTACAAGGACTGGGACGAATACGAACACTTCCTCGAAGACGCCATTTCGGCCCGCAACATCGAGGAGTTGCTGAAAATCGTCCACGTTCTCTCAACGTTTCTCGAAACCCTCCTCGGCCAGATCAACATGCGCGCGGTTCTCGCCAACCATCCCTTCGACTTCCCCCCGCTTGACGAATAAAGAATGCGGAATGCGGAATTCAAAGCCGGGTTGTTCATTCAACGTTCGGTATTTCGTATTCCGCAGTATTTCGCATTCCCGGCATTTCGCATGTTCTCGGTAATTCGCGTTTCCAGGGTGGTGGTTGCATTCCCCGCCCAATCTCTGGATAACTTCCGTTCATTCCGCATTCGATATTCCGCATTCCGCATTTTCTTTCTTCATGCCGACCGCCAAGGACCACTCCGACCTCTCCGCCATCGTGCCGCGCCTGCGGAAACGGCTCGCCTCGGCCGATGCCCCCGTTCCGCTGCGGGAACTCGGGCGGGAAATCTTTTTCGCTCCGACCGCCGCCCCGGACCTCGTCCTGAAACTGCTGAAACCGTTTCTGACGCAGATTCCCGAAGCCGTCGTGCTTGAAGGCGACCACATCGGCTGGACCGGCGCGCCGCTGTGCGTCGGTCGCCCACTTGCCGGCGCGCGCTTTGTCGTCGTTGACGTTGAAACCACCGGCATGGCCGCGCGGGGCGCGCGCATGACGGAAATCGCGCTGTACGCCCTCGAAAACGGCGTCATCACCGACGAATTCACGAGCCTCGTCAATCCGCTCCAGAGCGTCCCGCCGTTCATCACCTCGCTGACCGGCATCACCAACGAGATGGTCCGCAACGCGCCGACCTTCACCCGGCTCGCGGCGCAGGTTCAAAACTTCATCGGCGACAGCGTGGTGGTCGCGCACAACGCGCGGTTCGATACCGGCTTTCTGGAACTCGAATTTTCCCGGCACGACCCGTCTTTCGAGTTCGCCAATTCGTCGCTCTGTACGGTGCATCTGTCACGCCAGCTCGTCCCGGGCCTTGAAAACTACCGGCTCGACACTGTCGCCGACCATTTCGGCGTGGGCATCCGCGCCCGCCACCGGGCTGCGGGAGACGCGCTTGCCACCGCGCGGGTTTTCTTGCGATTGTTGGAACTGCTCGCGGAGCGGTCCATCACCACCGTCGAGGCGGCGCAAAAGCTCCGCCGTCCGCGAAAGCGACCTTCCACCTGAGCGTTGAGGATGAACGACGATGAGCGAACCGTTGAGCAATTTCGGAAACTTCGGCGAGGCGACCGACGATCCCGCCGAGCGTGAAGCCGCCTTCGCCTTTCAGGAAGCCTACCGGTTGCAGATGGCCGGAAAACTCGACGAGGCCATCGAACTCTACGAACGATCCATTGCCCTGCGCCCGACCGCCGAGGCCCACACGTTTCTGGGCTGGACTTACAGCTTCAAGGGCGACATTGACCGGGCCATTTCCGAATGCCACCGGGCCATCGAGGTCGATCCCGATTTCGGCAATCCCTACAACGACATCGGGGCCTACCTGATCGAGCGCGGCGACCCGCAGTCGGCCGTTCCGTGGCTTAAGAAGGCAATGACGGCCACACGCTACGAGTGCTACTTCTATCCGCATTTCAACTACGGACGGGTCCTCGAAAGACAGGGCAAACTGCTCGAAGCCCTGGAACACTATCAGGCGGCGCTCGACTACAACCACAACTACGCCGCCGCCCAGAAAGCCATCCGGCGGATTCAGTGCCGGGTCAACTGAGGGAGAACATGCGGAACGCGGAATATCGAGTGTGGAACGAAAAACGTCGTTTTCTGATTCCGCACTCGATATTCCGCGTTCGGCATTTCTGAAACGGGAATTTTATTTTTCGCCAGGTCCGTGACGCCAGCTACTTTTTGGTACGGGTTTTGGAATTGACCGGCGGCTTTGGAACCATCCCGCTCGATGTGGAAAGAAACACCGGCACGGTGGTTTCGCCCTCGGCGTTCCACTGACAGCCGGCTTCGAGCAGCCGCGCTTCGGTCAGCCGGAATTTGCGCCCGTTGACCGTCAGATCGAGCGGCAGCGACGCCTTCGGGACCGTAACGGTTTCCACGCCCGCCGTCTTGTCGAGCGTCTTGACCGTTGAATCGAGCGAAATCGGACGGCTTTCGTTCAAAAACCGGTACCCGCCGACCCGTTTTCCGCCGTCACCGGTCACCTCGACGGTCAGACCGGGCATTTTCGGGTCGAGTTCATCACCCTGAATTGGCCGAAACGTCGTCGGCATCTCCCTCAAAAACTGGTTGTTGCGGGCAAATCCGCTTTCGGAAGACCACATGAACAACTGAAACGCGCGGGTTTCCGTCGCCGTCAAAACATGAACGCCGCGCAGTTTGACGCCGCTCTCGGTGTACGAAATGTCGCGACTGATCGCCTGCCGCCCGTTGACCGTAATCGGGACCGGGCCGCCGAGTTTGGCGTCCGTGTACATCTTCCTGAAATTCGCCGTCATCGCCTCGCTCCCGCGTTCGAGGTCGATTTCCGCTCCTTCGGGAATTTCTTCCTGAATGATGATCAGATAGAGGTCTTCCCGGCGGTTCAATGCCTGAAGAACCGCGTCCTTGTTCAGCCCGGAAACGGACTCCCAGCCAACCGGCAGGGTAATCTGGCACGACCGGTCGGTCGCAGTCAGAACCGTCGCGTTTCCCTTTTCGGCAATGACGTTTGTCCCGCGACGATTCCGCTTTTCCAACTGGACAACGAAAACGGCGACCACGCCAATTCCAATGACCACCAGCAAAAGCGAACCGACGATGATGCCGATGGCCAGTCCGCGGGACGACTTCGGCGGCGGAGGCGGAGGCGTCCAGCCGGACGGCTGGGCGGGATTCGCCCAGACCGGCTGCGGCGGTTGAAACGACCCCGCGCCGGGGCTGACCGGCTGCGGCGGCATCAGCCGGACCAGTTCCGGAACCTGCCCGACTGTCCGCCAGTCGGTTTCCGTCTCCGAACGCGCCGGATCGGTCGGTTTTAGCCGTCCCATCGCCGCCCACTGTTTCAATTCGTCCCATCCGAGTTCGTGGGTCGCGCCGGACACCACCACATACCACTTGGCCATTTCGCCTTCACCCGTCCTGAAGTTGTTTGGATGTCCAAACCTTAGCCGACTTCAACTCAATCGGCATCCGCGCATTCCCGAAAACGCATGAAAAAACAGCGGCGAGAAGGCCAGCGTGCCCGTTCAGTCTTGGGTCTATTGATTTTCCTACTGTTTCGGTGGCCTTGTTTTAACGTTGACCGGCGGACTTTCGACAATTTCACTCGGCCTGGAAAGAAAAACCGGAACAGGGGTTTCCCCCTCGGCGTTCCACTGAAAACCGCCTTCACGCAGCCGCCCCTCGGTCAAACGGAATTTTCGTCCGTTGACGGTTACTTCCAACGGGAGCGTCATCCTCGGGATGACCACGGTTTCCGTTCCTTTCGTACCTTCAGGTGTTTTCAAGGGGGAATCGAGCAAAATCGGACGGCCGTCGTTCAAGAAACGGTAGCTGGCGATTTTGTGTCCTCCCTCGTCCGTTACGTCCAGAGTGAGGTCGGAAGTCTTCTTGAAAAGTTCCCCCTCCCCAATGGGGCGAAACGACAAGGGCAATTCCCTTATCGACTTCAGGTTGGCTTCAAACTGCTTTGCACTTGAGCAGACAAGAATTTGAAAGAAGCGATTTTTGGCAAGGGCGACGATAAAAAATCCCCTCATTTTGGTCTTTCCGTTGGTAAAGGTGACTTCCCGATTCACCACCCGACATCCGGAAATCTCAAAAGGGAGTGCCGGATAGACCATCGCATTGACGTTGTTTCGAACGAAATAGTCGAATAGCTCCCGGCTCAGTGACTCACTATCCCGTGCCCAATACCCCTCCATATCTCCAGAAACAATCGAGATGTAAATTTCATCTTCGGGATTTCCGGCCTGAATGACCGCCCCCGGAGTCAGATCCGTTTTTGTCCAACCGGGAGGCAGGGTGATTTGGCAGGAACGATCAATCGCCGTGGCAACGGTCGGGACTTCCTTTTCGGTTCTGGCGTTCGGTTGGTTCCCCCGGCGTGCCGAAAAGGCCACCATTCCAGCCGAGACCAGCGCCAAAACCAAAGGGACGGCAATGACAACCGCCACTAAAATTTTGGTCGAGAGGGGCGTCGAAGCCGGGAAAGGACTCCGGCCATCGGATTGATCCTGTTTCACACGCTCCGGAAGCGGAGACTGGCTCAGGGTCTCAGGCGAGGGCGGCGGAAACAATCGAACCAATTCGGGGATCTGCCCGACCGTGCGCCAATCGTCTTCCGTGACCCAGCGCGCCCGGTCAGTCAGGGTGAGCCGCCCCGTCCTTGCCCACTCCTTCAATTCGTCCCATTCGAGTTCGTGGGTCGCGCCGGACACCACAACGCACCATCTGGCCATTTTGCCTTCACCCGTCTTGAAATTATTTGGATGTCCAAACCTTAGCCGACTTCAACCCAATCGGCATCCGCGCATTCCCCAAAACGGAAAAAAGTGGCAGCGGGAAATTGCCGCCCGTCGCGGGCGTCCGTCATAATGACCGCTTATGAACGCACACTGGCTCGACGCGCTGGCGCTGCCCATTCTCGGGCGCGGCCTGCTCATTTTGTGGGAAGGACACGTTTTCAAACGCGCCTTCGAACGTTTTCAGGCGGTCCGCGCCGTCAAAAAACCGGCGGCCGGGCGTGTGAGCGTCTTCGCCCCGTGCAAGGGCGACGAGGCGGGACTCCGCGCGAGCCTGAACATCCTCGGGGAACTTGATTACCCGGATTACGAAATCGTCTTCATCGTGGAAGACGAACGCGACGGTGCATTTCTCCTTTTGAAGGATTTTCAGGATCGCCACCCCGATCGCGCCCGCGTGGTCGTCGCCGGGAAAGCCGACGAATCGGGCCAGAAAGTCCACAACCTGCTCGCGGGGGTCAAAAACGCCGACCCGGCCTCGGAAATCTTTGTTTTTCTTGATTCCGACGTTGAGTTGCGCCGCGACTGGCTCTCCGAACTCGTCGCCCCGCTCGCCGATGCCGCCATCGGGGCAACCACCGGCATGCGGTGGTACTCGCTCGCCGACGCCGACTTCCCCACCGTCTTCCGCTCCTGCTGGAACGGCGTCATCGTCGGGACGCTCAAACCCTCCGCGAGCAGCTTCGTCTGGGGCGGCTCGATGGCCCTGCGCCGCCGCGATTTTGAAGATTTGAATGTTTCCGACCGCTGGCGCGGCACGTTGAGCGACGATTACGTTTTAAGCGAAACGCTGCGCGAGGCGAAACGGCGGATGGTCCTCGTTCCGACCTGCATGGTCGTCTCACCCGACCCCATCGGCTTTCGCGACCTGATCGAGTTCACCAACCGCCAGATCGTCATCACGAAGGTCTACCACCGGACGATGTGGACCGTCGCCTGCGCGTGGTACGCCTTCTATTTCCTTGTTTTTCTTGTACTTGTAACCCGAAGCATCACCGAAGCCGCCGCCGGACACCCTTCGACCGCTCATCTTGCACTGGCCGGAATCGTCGCCCTCGGTTTTCTCAAAGAAAAATTGCTGCTGGATGCGATAAAGGTCGTTCTTGGCGAGGGTCCCGTGGGCGGTTTCGCCCAAAGAACACTTTTCTGCCTGCTCCACGCGCCGACGGCGATGCTTTACGGTTTCAACACGCTGGTTTCGCTGTTCCGAAACCGGATTACCTGGCGGGGAATCACCTATGTCCTCGAATCGAATCGAAAAACCCGGATCATCCGCGCCGACGGTTGAAGGTTTTATCCTCGCGGGCGGACGCAGCCGCCGGATGGGACGCGACAAGGCGCTCATCGAGTTTGAAGGTACGACGCTCCTCGCGCGCGCCTTCGCAACCGTTTCCGCCGTCGCCGTGAAAACGACCGTCATCGCCCGGACGGCCTACCCCGGTTTTCCGGTCATCGCCGACCTGCGCCCCGACTGCGGGCCGCTCGCGGGTATCGAAACCGCCCTTTCCGTCGCGAAAACCGACACCGTCATCGTTCTGGCCTGCGACATGCCCTTCGTGACGGTGGATTTTCTCAAACTTTTCACTTCAAAAGGCGGAAAGGATCGCGCGGTCGTTCCCGTCGACGCCGCCGGACGCCCCTGCGGCGTCTGCGCGGTCTACGGCCGGGACATCCTGCCCCACGTTTCAAACCACCTCGACGCCGACGAACGCCGCCTCGACCGTCTTTTTTCTTCAATCACGGTCGATTTCGTTCAATTCGCCGAATTCGCGACCCTTCCCGGCTCAGACCGTTTTCTCGCCAACCTCAATGCGCCGGACGACCTCACGGCAGCCCGTTCCAGTCGCCCGTAATCGGGAGATCGGTTTCCGTCCCGTAGAAGAACCCGAAATCCGCGAATCCGGTGGAGTTTGAATTTCGCAAAAGCCACTGGTTACCGCGCACCACACCGATGGTGTCGATTCCGTCCGCGTTCCAGTCACCCGCAACCGGGCGGTCCCCGGCCTGACCGTAGAAAAACGCGATGTCGGCAATGCCGGTCGAGTTCGTGTTCCGCAGGTACACGAAACCGTTCGACGGACGAAACGCGCCGACCGTATCCACCCCGTCGCCATCCCAGTCACCGGCGAGAATCACGTCACCCGCCGTGCCGTAGGTAAACTGAAGGTCCGCGAATCCTTCCACATTCGAATTTTTGAGAAAAACCTGCGCTCCCCGGACAATTCCGACCGTGTCCACCCCGTCGCCGTCCCAGTCGCCCGCAATCGGCAGGTCGCCCGCCTGCCCGAAGGAAAACTGGAGGTCGGCGAACCCGGTGGAATTCGCGTTTCGAAGAAAAAACACGCCGTCCCGGTAAATCCCGACGGAATCCACGCCGTCGCCGTCCCAGTCCCCCGCGACGGGCAGATCATTGGCCGTCCCGTAGAAAAATTCCCGGTCGGCGAATCCCGTGTCGTTGGTATCCCGCTGGTAGACGAAGCCGTTGGTCGGACGGAAAGCACCGGGCGTCGCCCCCCGCAACGTCCCCTGCACGACCCGCACGGTCCGTTCCGCCACGGTCAGCGTACCGATGCGCGGCGCGGCGGCCCCCGCGACCGTGAACGTCACCTGTCCGTTGCCGTTTCCAGTCTTTCCACCTGTGACGGCGAGCCAGCCCGAGTTGGCGCGGGCCGTCCAGGTCGCCTGCGGAATCGCCGTCACGTCGAGCGTGAACGTCCCGCCGCCCGGCGGCACGGAAACCGTTTCCGCCCCGACCTGGATCGGCGAAATCGTTGTCGCGAACAGGTTCAACACGAGGCTGTCGGCGTCACTGAAAAACTCATGCTCGCCGAAACACATTTTCAAATGTCCCTGAATGTCGCTCTCGAACGCACCGTACCCAGGCGGAATGAGCGGACGCAGGTCGTTTTCGAGCGGATTGACCGTCAGATAGTTTTCCGCGTCGAGGACGCCCCCGTTCTTGAACGCCGTCTGGATGGCGACCGAGTCCGCCGCGCTCAGGCCCGGAATCTGCCAGAACCGCAACGGATATACCGGCGAGGCCCCGTTTTGCCGGAATTTCGCCCGGATGCCCCGCCCCGCGAGGGTTTCGAAATTGGCCCTCGCCCGGGCGTTTCCCGATTCCCCGATTGTGGAATCCGCGTTCGCCACCGCCCAGACATGCGGCAAGGTTGTCGTCTGGTAGAAGGGATCGGGACCGGAAGCGATAAAAATCGACACGGCGCGAATGTTGTACTGCGCGCCGAGAATGAACGCCGCGCGCGGCGCAAAGGCTCCACCGTTGGAAATGCCGCTCGTGAACACCGGTGTCGCCGACGTCATCCAGCCGCGCGCCAGAAACAGGTCAAGCGCGGCCTTGACGTTCTGGGCGTCGCGGTTGGTTTCGAGCGTGAGATTGGCGTTATCCCACTGTTTGTCCACGCGATTGAAGCTGTCGAGGGCGACGATGGCGAATCCGCGCGCCACCGCGTCGCGGTTGAAAATGTTCTTTTCGCCATCGAGCAGTGTGTTGTTCGCCCCGCCGCCCGTCCCGTGAAACCGGAGGATGACGCCGAACGGATTGGCCGGGAAATAGTACCGCGCGTTGACCCCGTTGATCGTTTCCGCCGTCGAGTTCCATTCCGCCGAAGTTCGGTAGGTCGCGGTCACGGTAACGTTGGCCCCGCGCGCGACGAGTTGCGTCCGCGCCGAAAACGGGTCTTCCAGCGCGTCCACGTCACCCGTCCAGCGGTCGAACACCATGCCGTTGTCCGGCGGGTCGGCCCAGATGAACACCGGACGCGCGCCGGTCGCCGGGTATGTTCCGTCGCCGCTTCCCCGTGTCACCGACACCGTGAACGTCCCGCCTTGCGCGAAAGCCGCCACGCCGAAAAAAAGTCCGAACACAATCGCCGCCGCGAGCCGTCCGGCCCGCCGGAAATCGCCGCCGATCATCGTTTTTCCCTCCGTTCATTTTCGCCACGGCTCGGTTTGACGCGTTTGAACGTCAAAAAGCCTGAAAAAAACGGTTGACAGTTTGCGATGTCGGAGCGCACCATCGCCCCCTTGTTCGACCAACTCCGTCAAAAGACGAATTTTTATGCGGTTCACGACATTCACCATCGTCGATTTTCGCAGCCGACTCGTCACGACGCTTTGCGTCTCGGCCTCGAACCGCATCGCACTTCTCGCGTAATCCCGACACTCCGGAAACAGCGGGCATCGAAGCGGTTTCAAAACAACCGCCGGCCGCGTCATGCGCGCACGCGCGTGAACGCCCCGGATGCCGCCACACTTGAAACCCGGCCGCCTGAAATTTTTTACTGGCGACCAGTTTCGGGACGCCTCCCCGCCCGCGCCCATGCGCGGACCGGCGCGCGTCTGTACGCGAGGATTGTATGCGGTTCAACCTGTCTCACTTACGAAACTTCGGAATCATGGCGCACGTCGACGCCGGAAAAACCACGCTCGCCGAACGGGTTCTGTTCTTCACGGGCGTCAACCGTTCGATGGGCGAAGTCCACGACGGCCAGGCCACGATGGATTCCCTGCCCGAGGAAAAAACGCGCGGCATCACCATCGCCTCGGCGGCGACGACCTGTTTCTGGCGCGTCGAAGACGGCGGCGAATCGTTCCGGTTCACGCTCATCGACACGCCCGGCCACATGGATTTCACCGGCGAAGTCGAGCGTTCGCTGCGCGTTCTCGACGGCGCGATCGCGGTTTTTGACGCGGTCGCGGGCGTCCAGTCGCAAACGCTGACTGTCTGGCGGCAGGCCGACCGGCACGGCGTTCCGCGCATTGCGTTCGTCAACAAGATGGACCGCCCCGGCGCGAATTTCGCGGCGGCGGTCGAATCCATGCGGAAACGCCTCGGAGCGCGTCCGCTCGCGCTGCATCTCCCCATCGGCGCGGCGGACACCTTCGTCGGCGTGGTTGACCTCGTCACGATGCGGGCCTTGCGCTGGAACGATGACGACGAAACGCACCGTCCGGAAATCGGCGACGTGCCCGAAGAACTGCGTTTTGAAGCATTGGCCGCCCGCGAACGGCTCATCGAAGCCCTCGCGGACGCCGACGACGACATCGCGCACGCCTTTCTGGCCGAGGAAGCGATTTCGGAAAGCCGTCTTCACGCGGCCATCCGGCGCGCGACCATCGCCGGACGACTCGTGCCGGTTCTGTGCGGATCGGCCTACCGGAACGCGGGCGTCCAGCCGGTTCTCGACGCGGTGGCGCGGTATCTGCCGTCGCCGCTCGACGTCGCGGCCCCGGTCGGCACGCACCCGGAAACCGGCGACGCGGAAACGCTCGACGTTTCCGAAAACGCGCCGTTCTTCGGGCTGGTGTTCAAGACGGAAACCGACCGGCACGCCGGATCGGTAGCGTTTGTCCGGGTGTACTCGGGCACGCTCGAACCGGGCGCGGTGACTCTGAACGCGGGCCGCGACCGGCGCGAGCGGGTCAGTCAGGTGCTGGCGATTCATGCCGACCGGCGCGAATCCGTCGATGTTGCCCGCGCGGGCGACATCGTGGCGCTGACCGGTTTGAAACATGCCGTCACCGGCGACACGCTGTGCGATGAAGGTCATGCGTTGCTGCTCGAAGCCGTCCACGCGCCGGAACCGGTCGTGACGGTGGCGGTCGAACCCGCGACGCGGGCCGACCTCGCGAAACTGTCGCCCGCCTTGGCGAAGCTCGCCCAGTGCGATCCGTCGCTGCGGCTCGGAACCGACCCCGAAACGGGTCGCCCGATCCTCGGCGGGATGGGCGAACTTCATCTTGAAGTGACGCTCCAGCGACTGACGCGGGAATACGGCGTGGAAGTCCGCGTCGGACAGCCCTGCGTGGCCTACCGCGACACGATTCGCCGCGAGGCGACGGGTCACGGACGGTTCAAGCAGCAGAACGGCGGAAGCGGGATGTTCGGCGAGGTCGAACTCGTCATTCGTCCACTGCCGCGCGGCGGCGGATTCACGTTCGCGGACAAAACCGTCGGCGGCGTGATTCCGAAGCAGTTCATGAAGTCCATCGAGCAGGGTGTCCGCGACACCATGCGCGCGGGACTTCGGGACGGCGTCGAAGTCATCGACCTCGCGGTCGAGATCATCGGCGGCGCGTACCACGTCAAGGATTCGAACGAACCGGCGTTTCGCGCCGCCGGTCGGCTCGCGTTCCTCGACGCGGCGCAACGGGCCGGACTGCAACGGCTCGAACCGCTGGCGGCCTTCGACGTCGAAACGCCGGAAGAAGCCTTCGGCCTCGTTCTCGGCGATCTTTCGTCGCGGCGGGCCAGAGTTGAAGAAATCGGCCAGCGCGGGGCGGCGAAGTTCGTCCTCGCCGTCGTGCCGGTGGCCGAAACCTTCAGCTACGCGGGCACGCTTCGTTCGTTGACCCGCGGCGAAGGCACGTTCACGGCGCAACCCGCCGGATACGCCGAAGTAGTCTGAAAGTCGGGAGTCGAGAGTCGGGAGTCAAAACCGGACTTCAAGACTCAAAGACAAGGAGACCGGGAGACCGGGAGACCGGGAGACCGGGAGACCGGGAGACCGGGAGACCGGGAGACCGGGAGACCGGGAGACCGGGAGACCGGGAGACCGGGAGACCGGGAGACCGGGAGACCGGGAGACCGGGAGCGTTCAGTCGGACAGTCTTCCGGTCAAGCCTTTTTCTCCTTGTCTCCCGGTCTCCGAGTCTCCTTGTCTTGCTTTTGGCTTTGACTCAAGACTCTCGACTCCAGACTTTTTTTCCAGACTTGTATTGGAAGTCCGGGAATGTCAAAAACCGTCCCGCACTTCACAACGACAATTTCACAGCGGGAGCGAAACCGATGGATTCCATTGATCGCGAAAAACAAGTTGCGGCCAAAGCCGCCGTGGACCTCATTCCGGATGGTTCGGTGGTCGGAATCGGGGCTGGAAGTACCGTAAATCATGCCGTCCGGGCGCTCGGCGAACGGGTCGCCGGAGGCTTGAAGGTCAAAATCGTACCGGCCGCGATTGAAACCGAAAATCTGGCGCGAAGTCTCGGCATCGAAATCACCGGTTTTGAACAACATCCCCATTTCGACATCGCCATCGACGGGGCCGACGAAATGGACCCGCAACTCCGGCTGCTCAAGGGCGGCGGCGGCGCGCTTTTGCGGGAAAAGGTCGTCGCGACGGCGGCGACGCAGTTCATCGTCATCGCCGATTCCACCAAAACCGTGGATCATCTCGGCAAATTTCCGCTTCCGGTTGAAGTTTTACCCTTCGCGTTGTGGGCCGTGTTCGACCGGGTCAGAAAACTCGGCGTCGAACCGATTCTCCGCAAGCGGCCGGACGGTTCGGTCTATGAAACCAACCAGCACAACTACATCCTGGATTGCCCGTTCGGCAAAATCGAAGACCCCGAAAAACTCGCCGCCGACCTCGCCTGCATCCCCGGCCTCATCGAACACGGCCTGTTTCTGACGGAAGCCGCTTTCGCGCTCGTTGCGCGCGGCGAAACGGTGGAAACGATCCGCCGGAGCTAGTCGTCAGCAGTCAGTGGCCAGCAGTCAGTGGTCAGTGGTCAGAATTTGAATTGAAAATGAGGCGCGGATGCGCCGGAAGATGGTAGCCCCACCCGTGAGGGTGGGGTGGCCGTTTTCAAAACCCCAGAGCATCGAAGATGCGGCACACTCCGTCGCCGCGCGCTCACCCCCGCCGTTTCCATCCTCAAGAAAACATTCTTCAATTTGAAGCAAACGGCGTTTCGGGTGGCCGGGGTTGCGAAAGGGCGGTCGTGCCTCCGACCAGGATTCCGAACCCGATCAACGGTCCCGCGCCGAACCCGATGAGCGGCGCGGGCGTCAGTCCAGCCACCGAACATCCGAACAGAACCGCGTAATAGGCCGGAATTCCGAGAAAGCCGGGATTGATGGTCCGCAACCCGCGCGCGAGCAGTCCGAGAAACGCCGTCGCACACGCCAGAACGATCACCCCCGCAACAATCGAGTGCCCGAAGGCGAGTTCAAACACGCCTTCGACATAGGACACCGATTTCAGCGGGTCCGGCTGGAGGTACGCGGCGACGCACATCGCCGCCGCTACCCCGGCCGAGATCAACCGGACCGGAATGGCGGTCGGCGAGTTGAAAAGAATGAGCAGAAAGCCCGTTGAAAAGGCCAGAAGCTGCGAAAAATCCGGCTGAAGGGCCAGAACCAGCCCGACGGCGGTCAGGGCGGCAATTCCGTCCTTCGATTTCCTTTGAAAAAGATGGCCGGACACCGCCAGCGCGAGCGGAAGGACCACCGGCGCAACGTACAACCGGACCGGCCCCAGACTCACCCACCGCTTCGGCCCGCTCCCCGGAAACAACAGCGGCAGGGCGCAGATCGTCGCCGCGCCGACCACGCAAGCGAGCGGAATCCAGCGTTTTTTTCCAAGGTCGCCGTGGAGGAAATTTCCCGAAAATGCGAGCGCCACCATCAACCCGGTGGCCACCGCCTGCACCGTCAGGATTCCGGTCCCGACCCCGGCGAGAAAAAGGATGAACCATCCCGCCGCCAGCGCCGGAAGCGCGGCGAGCAGACACGAACGGATTTTTGAAGGCATAAAGGGAGATTTTCAGGCCGGAAAAAGTGGTTCCGAGTGACGGAACTTTGAAGATCCGTTCATCGTACGCGCGCGCGATCCTATTATATATGCGTGTTGCGCGTGTCCGCCGGGGCGGCCTATGCCGTCATCCGCTCAACCGCGTCCTGCGTCAGCCGGATTCCCTCGGAAGTGACCGGCGTTCCGGTACTCGACCAGAACTCGAACGACAGCGAATGTTCACCCGATTCATCCAGGTATTCGAGGTGGACCATGTCGCGCGGATGCTCGCCAGTGTTGCGGAAAAAGCGCAGTTCGCGCGCGCTCACGCAGACATAGTCACGTCCGCGCCACGCGAGGTGACTTGGCGGGCTGTCGGGGTCGAGTTCCAGCGCGTGTACCGCCTTGTATTCAGTCGGTTCCAGCGGAAACGAGGCGACCACGCGGGCAGAAGGTTCGTCGGCGGTCGGTTCGTGAATTTCAATGAAGCCGCGTCGGTTGTTTTCGAGCATTTCAAGCTGCCGGAAGACGAGCGTCTGCGCGCCCGGATCGACGAACCGGTGCGCCTTTTCGACCTTCCACTTGCCGGGAAGTGGCGAATCCTCGATGAAAATCACCGTATCGCCGGGACTCAGTTCCGCCAGCGGGCGAACTTTCGCCGCCTTCCCTTCCTTTTTCCCGAAAAAAGAAAACAGACCCATTCGAAAATTCCTCCAGTGTCGTTCCGAAAAAGGCGAAACGGGCGGGCATCCTACTTGAAAAGGGGATGACCCGCCCGCCGACAATCCGTATCTGACGGCGCATTCGCGCCTTTAAAAGAAAATGCCTTCGCGTTCTTCGAGGCCGTGGTCGATGAGCTGGCGGATGGACCGTTTCACCGTGTCCACCTTGCGCTGGATGACCTCGTCGCGGTCGTCGGGATTGCCCCGGAACGACATCGGCTTGCCGAAATGGATGCGGTACTTCGTCGGATATGGAATCGCGCCGAGTAGTCCGAGCCACGGAAACGTCGGCGTAATCGGAAAATAGGGCATGCCGAGGAGTTTGGCCGCGGGTTTGAAATCCACGAAGCTCGGGGCCTGTTCTTCCCCGCCGATGACACCGAACGGCACGATCGGGGTGTTGGTCGCGATGGCGAGCCGCATGAAACCGAGTCCGAAACGGACCAGTTTGTAGCGGTCGCGCCAGACCTTGCCCGATCCGCGTGCGCCTTCGGGAAACACGACGATGGCCTCGCCGCGTTCCAGCAGGCGTTCGCAGTTGAGCGGATCGCCGACGATCGCGCCGTGGCGCTGGATGAACTTGCCGACCACCGGCGCGGTCGTGAACCACCGCTCCACCATCGCGCGGCACAAACGCGGCGGCTTGGCTTCGAGCAGCATCGCGACCGACACCATCATCCCGTCAATCGGAAGCTGGCCGCTGTGGTTGCCGATAAGCAGGACGCGCCCCGGCGGAACGTTTTCGATGCCGTGGGTCTGCACCCGCCAGTAGTTTCGATAAAACCACGCGAATACCGAGTATCCATATCGCGCCGTGCGGGGGTTGAGTCCCCAGGAATCGAAGCCGTACTCATTGATCGACGTCGGGACCTGCCGAATTTTTTCCTCAACCTCGGGGTCCACCATCAGCCCCGCCGCTTCGGAAAGCCAGCTTGAGGGAATGAGGGTCGTCCGGTGGTCGCGTCGCCGAATCGGTTTCCGTTTCGAACGGCTTTTCGGCTTTTCCGGCTCGAATTCGGTGTCCTCGGGCGGGGCCTCGACGGTCGGCAGCAGCCGGATGGCCGGAACCGGCTTGGGGGCCGCGTCCACGCGACGAATCGCGAGGGTTTTCTTCTTCGTGCCGATTGGCGCGGGCGTTTCCGGTTTCGGTTCGACCGCGGTCAGCTTGGTTCGTTTGCGTCCACCCGTCGGACGAGTCGCCATGACGTGTTCCCCTCTCCGTAAACCTTTGGATTCAGGCTATTTGACTTGGCTTTCCTCAAAAGAGAGACCGTAGTTGACGCCCTCTTTTTCGAGCCATTCACGCTGGGCCTGTTCGTATTCCTTGAACTTCCGACGCAACGCCTCGACCGCTTTCGGGTCGGGCTTGTCGAGAACGGCTTCCTGATCCCTGAGCAAATCGCGCAATCGCAGGATCAACTGGTCCGCGCCGGGATTCCATTTCGGAACTTTGGCGAGTTTTTCCTGAGCTTTCAAGTTCGACGTTTTCAAATCCGGTGGCAAGGGCGTTCCCGCCGGGGTCGTTTCGAGCTTTTTCTGAATTTCAAGAAACGTTTTCTCGGCGGCGTTGCCGTTTTCCACGAAAGCGGTAAGGGCATCCCCGCCTTGGGGAAGAAGGTTTTGCACAATCCCGAGTTTGCGCCAGCTCGGCCTTGGACCGGCGTAATGGGCGAACATCGCCACGAAGGCCACCCCCACCAGCAGCAGCGACGCAATCTGGCCGATGACCCAGCCCACCGGCGTATTCTTTTCCCGCAGCGGCGAACGGGGCACCACCAGGGCCAACAGCATCCCGGTCGCCAGGCCCCCAAGATGCCCCGGTCGGCTGATGAAAGGAATCAAAAACGTGATTGCCAGATTGATAAGCAGAGTCCACCTGATCCCTCGCTGCATCCCGCTAAGCAAAAGCGGGGGGATCTCCGACTTGTACCGACGGGTGTAGACGAAAAGCACCCCCATCAGGCCGAACAGCGCCCCGGACGCCCCGGCCCCGACCACGTTCGGCGCGGCAAAGAAGTAACTCGCGATGAAACCGCCGATTCCGGAAGCAAGATACAAAAACACGTAACGGGCCGATCCATAAATGACTTCGAGCTGTGGCCCGATTATCCAAAGGGCGTACATGTTGAAGGCAAGGTGGATACCGCCGACGTGGAGAAACATCGGCACGACCAGCCGCCACCATTCCCCGCCCCGGATGAGGTCGTTTTGCGCCGCGCCGAAAAAGCGCAGCACGTCCGGGTCGGCGGCCCCGCCCGCGAAGGCCGTCAGCACGAACATGGCGACATTCACCCCGATAAAAATAAAGGTGAAGGGCGATTTTCGACGGAGGAGTTCGTCAACGAAGTAGGCCGCGCGGCGCTGTTCGCGCTGTTCGGCTTCGATTTCGGGCGGCAGGTGACCGCATTCGAGGCAGCGCGGAATGGCCGCCGGGGTCAAAAGCCCGCAGGCGGGGCAAACCCGGCTTCGATTTTCAAACTGGGGTGAATCGTTCATCGGAAAAACTACAACTCAATCCACGAAGTATTTCGCCTGTGCGCGATACTGGCGATCCACGTCCTCAAGGAACGCTTCGTGATTATAGACGGCGGGAATGTTCAATTTGTGCGCCACGGTGGCGGAAATCCGGGCGGCCATCCACGGACGCGCCATGACGGGGAGTTCCTCGCGCCGGGAAAGAAACCGCTCGACGGCGGCGATTTCGTCGCGGGTCAGCTTGCGGACGTCGAGTTTGACCGCGCCGGGGTTGTTGTAGGCCCCGCGCCGAACCTCCTGCGCGTGAATGTCGAGTACCTGATCGAGCGACGGCGTTTCGGAGGCGCGCTCCTTGATGACGACCGTCCCGGCGACGTAATCCCCGATGCGCCGCGCTTCCGGACTCAGAATCACCGTGACGACGCCGATGGCGTATCCCGAGGGGGCGAAATCCATCGTCCGCAGAATATTCCGGACAAACGCCTCGAAAAAGGTAATCGGCCGACCGTCCTCGCGAATTACCCGCAGGCGCATCCACCGCTTGCCGGGCGTCTGGCCGTTCCACATGGTCTCGAAAAACGAGAAATAGCCGAAATACACCACGAACACGACGATCCCGAAAACGGCGAGCGCCCACATCGAGACGCTTTTCCCCGGCGCGATGCCCTGAAACAGACTCGAAATCTGTCCCAGAATGAGCAGGACCGCCACGATCACCGTCATCTGAATGGCGTGGTCGATGAGGGCGGCGAGAAACCGCGTGCCCACGCTTGCGAGCGCGAACCGCAGTTCGACGTGTTCCGGAGTTTCAACGATGAGTTCGGAATCGAGACGCATGTTTTAAAGGATGAAGGATGAAGGATGAAGGATGAAGGGAAAAAGAAACCGGACGGAGCTTTTTTCATCCTTCATATTTCATCCTTCATCCTTGATTCATATGTTCCACCATCAGGCAGCGGTCCATCACGACCGCGAGTCCGGCGGCGCGGGCGCGTTCAGCCGCCGATTCGTTGACGACGCCGAGTTGCATCCAGATCGCCTTCGCGCCCCTCGCGATGGCTTCCTCGACGACCGGCGGTACGTCTTCCGACTTGCGAAAAATGTTCACCATGTCGATTTCGCCCGGAACCGACGCCAGATCAGGGTAGCACGTCAGCCCCAAAACTTCGGTCTCCATCGGATTGACCGGGATGATTTCATAACCGCTTCGCAGCATGTACCGGCTGACGCCGTTGCTCGCGCGGTCCGGCTTGGACGAAATCCCGACGACGGCGATCCGTCGGCAGGTGGAGAGAATGTGTGCGATGTCGTTCATGGAAGGGGTCAGGGGTCGGGTTTCAGGCGAAAAGGGTTTTGGGTTTTGGGTTTTGGGTTTTGGGTTTTGGGTTTTGGGTTTTGGGTTTTGGGTTTTGGGTTTTGGGTTTTGGGTTTTGGGTTTTGGGTTTTGGGTGAGCGTTTGTCCGGTCGGTTTGGGTGTCAAGCCTTTTCAAAAACCCAACACCCAGAACCTAAAACCCGGTTTGACCCGACACCCGACACCTTTTATTCCAGGCTGCGCCACAAATACCAACTCGCCACCGTCCGGTAGGGCTTCCACCGTTCGCCGATGACGATGAGTTCCTTTGGTTTCGGCATTTCGGGCAGGTCGTAGGCCAGTTTGACCGCCTTCTGAATGCCGAGGTCGAGTTCCGGCAGGACGTCCGGACGCTGAAGGGTGAACATCAGGAACATCTGGACCGTCCAGCGGCCGATTCCCTTCACCTGCGTCAGCGAGGCGATGATTTCCTCGTCGCCGAGGTTTTCAAGTCCGTCGAAATTGACCGTCCGGGATTCGGCTTTCTCCGCCAGATCCTTCAAGTAGGACAATTTCTGCCGCGAAAGACCGACGCTTCGCAGGTCTTCGTCGGGCGTGTCGAGAATTTCGGCGGGACGCGGCGGGCGTCCGCCGTAGAGGTTTTCAAGCCGTCCGTGGATGGTCCCCGCCGCCTTTCCCGAAAGCTGCTGGTAAATGATCGCCCGGAGCAACGCGTCGAAGGGCGTCCCGTGCGGCGGACGCGGCGAAAATGCCCCCACCCGTCCGATGATGCCGCCCATGACCGGGTCGGCGGCGCTGAGATGGCTAATCGCCTTCTTGGGAGAAAATTTCGGCATCTGGTTTCCGATGAATGATGTCGGCGGTTTCAGGGTTTTCGAGCAGGTGCGGCACGTCGGCGGCGCTCAACCGTTTCGGGCGGTCGCGGACGGCGTCCACGACGCAGAGAAAACCGAACGGCTCGTCGGCGTCATTGGTCAGCCGGTGGACGCAGTCCGGACCGATGTACGCCATATCAAGAAAATTGAGTTCCCGAACTTCATCGCCCAGTAGAACCCGGCCTTTTCCGCGCAGGCCGATGACCGCGTGCGCGTGGGCGTGACATTCGAGCGACGACCAGCCGCCGGGCGCGATTTCAAAATACCGGACTTCAAACCCGATGGCCTCGCCCGCGTGCCCGAACAACGTCTGGCGGGTGATCCGGGAAAAATCCGCCGCGGTGGCGGGCGTGTTCTTGTATTCCGTCACCCCGACGCCGCGCCATCGGAAATCGCCGTCGGACGGAACGTAGCGGTGGTCACGAATTGGTTCCTGTACCGGTTGGGCCATTGAACATTCCTCAAACAGAGGGGTTTCCGTCAGTCGCGCTACATTGCCACTGCGCCCGTGATGCGCTCAAGGCGAACCGACGGTCGTTCCGGGTTCAGCCTGTGGAAAAAGGAATGACCGGCGCGGATTCCAAAAGAAAACCGGCCGGTCGTCGGAAAAAGTCAGAGTGAACAGCCGCCGCTACTCTTCCTTTTCGAGATCGCGGCTGTCGAGCGAGAAGACGGCCCGGAAACGCGCGGCCTCCTCCTTTTGCTCCTTTTCGGATTTCACCAGCGCCGCGAATTCCTCGATGCTGTAATCCTCCGCGACGAGGTATCCACGAATTTCGAGCGCGAAACCGAAATTCCGTTCGGGATCGAGTTCGTAGCCGAGTGGTGTGCGCGCGGCCAGTTCAAATTTTTCGCTCCCGCGCAGGCGAATGACACGGTCGTACATAAAGTTCAATCACGCCCTGTCCCGACGACTTCGGCGCTCCGCCGGGTTGTACGACGGAAAATCGTCGTCGGATTCGGCTCGAAGGCGGTGCGGCAAACCTTCGGAAACCATTCCTCTACGGTGAGGCAACCGGGCAAAACGTTGGGCAGCGTCGCTGTCAATTCCTTCCAGCCCGGCATGTCTTCGTTCAAATCGCCGAAAACGATCCCGTTTTCGAGCAAAACCGTCATCCGGACCTGATCGACCGCAAAACAGTCCTTCTGAAAAAGGAGGATGTTTTTCACTTCATCCCATCTGACCGCGACCTCATTCCCCTGATTCCCGAAAATGCCGAATCCGTCCCGGTCGGAGAAAATTCGCGGGCGATCCGGGGTTTCGCCCCGAACCGCCGCCAGACGTCGCTCAAACCAATTCCGGAAATCGTTCAACAGGTTCATTTCAACGCTTCAAAAACTTCCAGGGCGTAGGGTACGCGCCCGAACGGCGCGCTCACCTGCACGCCCTGCACCACGTCGCGTACCTCGGCGAGCATCTCGCGCGCAATCGCAAGGCCCTCGCGCTGCCCGGCTTCCGGCGAACCGTTGGCGGCGCGCATCCGGTCGAGAATTTCGGGCGACACGACGACGCCGGGCACTTCATTGCTCAAAAACTCGGCGTTGCGGTAGCTCGTCAGCGGCCAGATGCCCGCGATAATCGGAATCCGGCAGTGTTCAATCCGTTTGAGAAAGGCGCGCAGCATTTTCACGTCGAAAATCGGCTGCGTGATGGCGTATTCCGCCCCGGCTTCCACTTTGTACTCAAACCGGCGAATTTCGTAGTCGAGGTCGATGGCGCAGGGATTCACCCCGACGCCGATGAAGTACGACGTGGGCTGCCCGATGGCGTTGCCGCCGAGGTCGAGGCCGAGATTGAGCCGCTTGACCATGTTCGTCAGACCGATGGCGTCAATGTCGAACACGGCGGTCGCGTCGGGATACGGTCCCATTTTCGGCGGATCGCCGGTAATGAGCAGGATGTTTCGCAAACCGAGGCCCGCCGCGCCGAGCAGGTCGGAGGTCATCCCCAGAATGTTCCGGTCGCGACAGCAATAGTGCGTGACCGCCTCGATGCCGACCTGTTGTTCAATGATGAGCGAGGTCGCGATCGCGCCCATGCGCGACTGCGCGCGGGGGCCGTCGGGTACGTTGACGGCGTCCACGCCCGCTTCCTTCAGCAGCCGGACGCCTTCGAGCATCTTGGTCGCGTCGCAGCCGCGCGGCGGGACGATTTCCACGCTCGTGACGAATTCTCCGTGCGCCACCTTGCGGGCAAACTTCGATTTTTCTTCCTGCGGCGTGATGCGGATGTCGGGCAGCTTGGTTTCCGCCACCTGAACGACCGGCTCCAGCCGCTTGGACGGCGCGACCGCGCGCACCGCGTCGGTGATGGTCTTGATGTGTTCGGGGGTCGTCCCGCAGCAGCCGCCGATGAACCGTACGCCGACCTGGAGCAGTCGCCGGGCGTATTTCGCCATGTAATCCGGCGAACAAAGGTAGATTTTCCGCCCGCCGAGGTCCTGCGGCATGCCCGCATTCGGCTGCGCGGAAAGCGGACGGTCGGTAATCTGCGTGATGCGCTCGAAGGCTTCGAGCATCGGTTTCGGTCCGATGCTGCAATTCAGTCCGATGACTTCCGCGCCCCATTCTTCAAGTCGCCGGATGTAGACCTCCGGCTCCGTGCCGTAGCCGGTCGCCGCGTCCTCGCCGATGGTCATCTGGGCCACGATGGGCACGTCGAACGTCAGCTCGCGCACCGCCAGCATCGCCTGCCGGATTTCCGTCAGGTCGGTAAAGGTTTCCAGCACGATGAGATCCACGCCGCCGTCGAGCAGCGCTTCGGCCTGTTCGCGGAAAAAGACGCGCGCTTCATCGAACGACGTCGGCCCCCACGGCTCGATGCGGATGCCGAGCGGCCCCATCGCGCCCGCGACGTACACCTTCGACCCCACCGCCTCGCGGGCGAGCTTGGCCGCCTTGTAGTTGATTTCCTGCACCTGCGCGCCGAACCCGTGGTGTTCCAGCTTGGGCCGGTTCGCGCCGAACGTGTTCGACTGGACGATTTCCGCCCCCGCCTTGACGTACTCGCGGTGGACTTCCTGAACCAGCGCCGGGTTCGAAAGGTTGATTTCATCGTAGCAGCGATTCACATAGATGCCCTTGGCATAGAGCATCGTCCCCATCGCGCCGTCGAAGACGTGAACGCCGTTTTCGGCCAGCAATTCGCGGAAAGGCTTCATTGAAAATCCGAACGTAAGGAAAAATCTTTTTTGACCGGGCGGTCGGGAAACAGAGTCCCTTGATTCGATTTTGAGTCATTCAACCCGGTGGCGCAACCGCGAGGGTCGCGCGGGTGTCGTTCCGCCCCGGTCGGGGGATGCCGGTTCCGGCGGAAAACGCGAAGGGCGACCGGGATGCCGATCGCCCTTTTCGCCTGTTCTGGTAGCGGCGCCCGGACTTGAACCGGGGACCTACGGGTTATGAATCCGTCGCTCTAACCAACTGAGCTACACCGCCATAAGGCTTTTTCAGACCGCCAAAGATAAAGCCGGACGCGCGAACTGTCAAGAAGACAGTCTGGAGTCTGGAGTCCCGAACCAGTAGACAGTTGCCAGCCGCCAGTGGCCAGCAACCGAAAACCAGACACCTCCGGTTTGGGACTCCAGACTCGCGACTCCAGACTCCAGACTCACGACGCCAGACTTCAAAAAGTCCGGTTGCCTTGTCGGATAAGGGTGGCTGTAGTAGTCTGGCCCAAGTCCATTTTAGTGCCCCAGCCGGAAGGAGGCCCCAGTGAGTCAGGATTTGGAATTCCTTATCGCACTCCATGAAACCGACCTGAAACTCAACGAACACCGTGCCAAGACCCAGCATTTCGCGAAGGAACGCGCCCGCATCGAAGCCGAATATCAGGCATTCGCAAAAGCATTCAACGATGCCGGAGTTAACCTTGAAGCCGCTCGGAACAACTGCCGCGAACTGCAACAGGAACTCGAAGACACCAACCTAAACCACGAAAAGTACAAGCAGGATCTCCAGAAAGTCCGCAATCAGAAGGAATACGAGACGGTCCTGCGGGAAATCGACCTCACCAAAAAGAACGCGACGCAACTGGAAACCAAAATTCTGGAAGCGATGGAAGAGGTCAAGCAGTTCGAAGCCGAAGTCGCGTCCTACGCCCCCGATATCGAAAATCGTCGCACCGAAGCCGATACGGCGCTTGCCGCCAACCGGCGGGAAGAAGAAGCCTACGAAGCGACCGTCGCCGCCATCCGCGCCCAACGCGGAGAAGTCGAAAGCCGACTTTCCAAGCAGTGGCTCAACAGCTACAACCGGATTGCCAAGCAGAAAAGCGGTCAGGTCATGGCCGAAGTCGTCAACGGCGCGTGTTCCGCCTGCCGGATGCGCCTCCGCCCGCATATGTACAGCCAGATCCGCCAGAATCAGGGCATCCACAACTGCGACAACTGCGGACGAATCCTCTACTACCGGGCCGAAAAGCCGGAAGAAGAAGCCGCGCAGGCCGCGGGCTGATTCAAAAAACAGGTTCTGGGGGTTGGGTCTTGGGTGTAAAACCCCTTTCCCGACCTACCAGCCTGCTCCAACCCCCAAAACCCAACCCCCAAAACCTATCGGTATTTCCTCGGCACTCGCCGCGAAATCGTCGTCGCCGCTTCGAGCGCGATGGTCCCAATTGAGGCGGCGTATTCCTCCGCCGGAATTGTCAGCCCGTCCTGTTCGCCGATAAGTGTTGCCAGATCGCCGAGTTCGACGCCGGGCACGTCCGTCACATCGAGCATCGTCAGGTCCATGCTGACCCGCCCGACGACCGGCGCGAAGTTCCCTTTTACAATTGCTTTTCCGTTGTTCGAATGACGGCGCAGGTAGCCATCGGCGTACCCGATGGGCAGCGTCGCCACGCGCGTTTCGCGTTTCGCGACGAACGTCCCGCCGTAGCCGAGCGGCGTTCCCGGCGGCACCGTCTTTAAAAGAATGATCTGTGACCGCAGTGCCAGCCCTGGACGCGCCGCCATCATTTGTACGTCGGGCCGGATGATGTCGCCCGCGATGCCGTAGAGCATTCCGCCGATTCGGACCATATTTCCGAAAGAAGCCGGAAAGGCGTGCGTCCCGGCGCTGTTGGCGAGATGTCGCCACTTCGGCGCAAAACCCGCCGCCGTGACCGCATCCCACGCGGTGGCGTGGCGCGCGATCTGGCTTTCCGTAAAGTCGGCCCGCTCCGGCATGTCGGCGGACGAAAAATGCGTCATCAGGCCGTCGAGATGAAGGTTTTTCGCGGTTGAAAGACCTTCCAGAAATGCCGGAAGCGCGTCGGGCAGAATTCCCATCCGCCCGATGCCGGTGTCGATTTCAAGATGGACCGGCGCGGTCTTCCCTGCTTCACGCGCCGCGCGGTCAAGCGCTCGCAGGGATTCGAGATTCTGAATCGTCGCGGTCAGGTTGAATTCCAGTAGTTCAACTTCCTGCCTGGTCCAGAACCCGCTCATCACGAGAATCGGACGGGTGACGCCCGCCCGGCGGAGTTCGACGCCTTCCTCGACCGTGGCCACGCCGAACCAGTCGGCGGCTTTATGTTCTTCCAGATATTTCGCGACCGGGACCGCCCCGTGACCGTACGCATCGGCCTTGACCATCGCCATCACCGCCGCGCCGGTCTGCTCGCCAACCAGCCGGGCGTTCCAGGCAATGTTTGAAAGCGAAATTTCGGCCCACGTCGGACGGTGTCCGCGCGTTTGTTCGTCAATCGTCATGAAAAAGTATGCCTTTCGGACTCCCGGCGGGTTTCCCGGCCAGCTTATTTCGGATAAAAGATGTTGAAAAGCCACCAACTGAGCAGTTAGCGGTTAGCAGTCAGTAGTTAGTGATTCACCGGAGTAACCCCGAAAGCCCCTCCAGGCAAATTCCGGCCCACTTCTTCTTTGTGCTTTCGGCTGGCCGCGAACAAAGACAAACCACTGACTACTCACTGCTAACTACTGACTACTAACTGCTAACCACTAACTGCTCTTCCGATGAACAAAAAGTCCGCTCTGCTTTCCTCCACCGTACTCGTTTCGGCGCTCGGCTACTTCGTGGACATCTACGACCTGCTGCTGTTCGGCATCGTCCGCGTGGAAAGCCTGAAATCGCTCGGTTTCACCGGCCAGCCGCTGCTCGACGAAGGCATCACCCTGCTCAACTGCCAGATGATCGGCCTGCTTGTCGGCGGCATTCTCTGGGGCGTTCTCGGCGACCGCAAGGGCCGATTGTCGGTCCTGTTCGGCTCGATCCTCCTGTATTCCGTCGCCAACATCGCCAACGCCTTCATGGTCGAACTCTCCGGGGTCATTCCCGGCACGACGCCGATTCAGTTGTACCGCGTACTGCGCTTCATCGCGGGCGTCGGGCTGGCGGGCGAACTCGGCGCGGCAATTACACTCGTGAGCGAAAGTCTGCCGAAGGAGCTGCGCGGCTACGGCACGGCCATCGTCGCGGGTGTCGGCGTGTCGGGCGCGGTCGTGGCGGCGCTGATCGGGAAATTCTTTGCGTGGAAAATCGCCTACCTCACCGGTGGAGGTCTTGGACTTTTACTGCTCGCCACGCGGATGACGATGCTGGAGTCGGGAATGTACAAATCTCTCCACCAGTCGTCGGAAGTGTCGCGCGGCAACTTCTTTCAACTTTTTACGAATGCTGACCGGTTCAAACGTTTTGCCGGGGCGATTCTCATCGGCGTGCCGTTGTGGTTCGCCATCGGGATTCTGGTGACGCTGTCGCCCGAACTCTCCGCGCAACTTGGCGTGACGGGCAAGATTCTGGCCGGGGAATCCATCAAGTACTGCTACATGGGCCTCGTCGTGGGCGATCTCGGCAGCGGCTTTCTCAGCCAATATTTTCAAAGTCGGAAAAAGGTCGTGTTTTCCTTTCAGACGGCGACGCTGCTGCTGGCCACGGTCTACGTCTTGGCCCACGGCATTTCACCGGGAATGTTTTACGGACTGTGTTTCCTCATCGGTTGCGCGTCGGGTTACTGGGCAGTATTCGTGACGGTCGCGGCGGAGCAGTTCGGCACGAACCTGCGCGCGACGGTGGCGACGAGCGTGCCGAATTTCGTCCGCGCGTCGGTCGTGCCGCTGACGATGGGCATGCAGTTTCTGAACCAGAAAATGGGGGTTCCCCTGTTGTGGAGCGCCTACGCGGTGGGCATCGGTTCAGGCGTCCTGGCCTACATCGCGCTGTTTTTACTTGAGGAAACCCACGGGAAAGACCTCGATTTTGTCGAAAGGTGAACCAAATCGTCAAAAATACCTGAAAAAGGTGAAACTTCTCACGAAATCCAAACGTGAAAAGGTTTTAATTTTCATTGCCTCCAAACAACCCGTTCGCCGGTTCCCGTTCCAAACACCCGAGTTCGACACCGATGGGCTTGCGGACGCGGTACCACCTCGATCCGACCGCTTTTCTCGACAAGGGGTTTGCTCATGTTTCGTCCGATTCCGACGCCATTTCATGGACTGCCACCCATCCAGGACACCGCGCTGAATTCCGATGATGAAGCGCGTGAACTGGACCGTCTCCGGGCGGAAACCAAACGGTTACGCGCGGAAAACGAGATGTTGTTCGACCGCCTGGGCGAAGCGGAACGCGAAACGGAGAAGCTCTTTCTCGACAACCCGCTGCCGATGTGGGTCTACGACCTGGAAACCCTCGCCTTTCTGGAAGTCAACCAAACGGCCATTCAGAAATACGGCTATTCCCGCGAGCAGTTTCTCGCGATGAGCCTCGCGGACATCCGTCCGCCGGAAGACGTTCCGCGCATGCTCGAAACCGTGAACCGCCGCCGGAAGGGACACGAATACTCGGGCGACTGGAGACACCGCCTGGCGAACGGCGACATCATCCACGTCGAAATCGCCTCCCACACCATCAACTTCAGGGGACGCCGCGCGGTTCTGGTCGTCGCCCGCGACGTTTCCGACCAGCGAAAACTTCAGGCCGATTTGCGACAGGCGCAGCGCATGGAAGCCGTCGGACGCCTCGCCAGCGGGATCGCCCACGATTTCAACAACTTCCTCATGGTCATCGGCGGTCATTGCGAACTGATGGACCTCGCCCTCCCCGCCGAAAATGCCCTGAAACGGCGGGTTCAACTCATCGAGGACGCCGTCGAGCGCGCGCGCGAACTGACCGAACAACTCCTCACCTTCACCCGCAAGCCGCGCACCGAGCTTCAATCAGTCGCCCTCAACGACGAGGTGCGGACCGTCCATGCCCTGCTCGACCAGGTCATCGGGAACGGAATCACCCTGCGCCTTGACCTCTCGGCCTTTCCCGACACCATCATCGCCGACCGGACCGGCATCGAGCAGCTTCTGATGAACCTCTGCCTGAACGCCCGCGACGCCATGCCCGACGGCGGAACGCTGACGCTCGCCACCCGCAACCGGACCGACGCCCCCAACCTCGCGCCTTCCCCGACCGGCGTGTTCGTCGAACTCACCGTCACCGACACCGGGTGCGGCATGACCGAGGACGTTCTCGAACGGATTTTCGACCCGTTTTTCACCACCAAGGGCGACAAAGGAAACGGCCTCGGCCTCTCCACCGCCTACGGCATCGTCGCGCAGGCGGGCGGCGAGATTCGCGCCGAAAGCCGTCCCGGCGAAGGAACGCGCTTCACCATCCTGTTTCCGATGGAGTTCGCGTCCCGGACCGAATTTCCGGCCCTTTCCGGCAACGCCCGCGCCGCCGCGCCGCAACCGACCGTCCTGATCGTGGAAGACGAGGAATCGGTCCGCGAAATCCTGGTTGAAACCTTTGAACTCGAAGGTTTTACCGTTCTCGAAACCGACAACGGCGACGAAGCGCTGCTGCTGTGCGAATCGCATGGCCATCAGATCGACGTTCTGGTGACCGACATCGTACTGCCGACCATCAGCGGCTGCGCGCTGGCCGACCGGCTACGCAAATGTTTTCCCGATCTCGGCGTCCTGTTCGTCACGGGGTACGCCGCGCCGGAACTCATCGAAACCGGCCTGCCGGTGCTTCAAAAACCCTTTTCGATTACGCAACTGGTTGAAACCGTGGAACAAATTCGGGATAGTCGGCGGCGAACCGTATCCTGAATTCAAAATCCGTCCGTCCGGAAAAATTTCCAGCGCGTCATTCCATCGGAAGTGATTGCCGGAAAAGAAGTTTCCTTCCCGCGCCCGTCGTTTTAGGATTGGCGCGGTTTTCCTTTTTCAACCTGTTTTTTTGCGGAGACACACGACCGATGAAAATCGAATTGCGCTCGCTTCACGTCAAAGGGTGCGGGCCGCTCGAAGACGTCACCATCGACTTCACCGACGCGGAGGGCAAACCGCGTCCGGTGACGGTCATCGCGGGCGCGAACGGAAGCGGGAAAACGACGGTACTGGAATCAATTGTTGGCCTCGCAGAAATGCTGCAATCAAATGAATTCAACAATTTGAATAATACTTTTTTCCGTAACCTCCCTGATTTGCCAACTGCCATTCCTTATTCTCGAGTTCTTCAGGAAGCAAAACAAATAAAGATAGACTGGACAGTATCAGATGGCGGTTTTCATCAAATAAACGGACTACTCCTTAATTTTTCTAAAAATGAAGAACGACATTTAAATTATTGGTCTTTAGAAAGAAAACAGGGCCGTCTTCAATTGGCCTCCGAAGAAATAAATGGTTTAGCCGCAATGATTAGGTGGCAAGCAGGTCAAAACATCACTTCCCTCACTTCCCTTTATCCAAACAAAATTATTTCGCCCTCCATTCTTTATTTTCCTCATCCCCGAAAGATTTTCCCAGTTAGCGGTACTCAACTTACCGACGAAGAAACCCGCTACCACTGGGTTTACCGATACGAAAACGCGCAAGACTTCAAAGGTTCGCTCGACGCCTATCTTTGCTGGCTGGCGTTTATCGAACCCGAACGTCCCGGCGTGTTCACCGAAGTCACCGAATTTCTCGATTCCCTCGACTTCGACGGGAAAAAGTTCAATCTCAAACGCACGAAACTGAAAGCGACCGTCACCACCCGCGAAGGCCATACCCATTTTCTTGAAGAACTGAGCGCGGGCGAGCAAAACATCCTCATCATGCTGCTCGAACTTCGCCGTCGGCTGCTGCCCGGAAGCATCGTCCTGATTGACGAGATTGAAAGCAGCCTGCACGAGGCATACCAGCACATGCTCGCGCAGGCACTGTTGAAAATTCAGCGGGATATTCCCTTTCAACTCATCGTGACGACGCATTCCAAAACCATCGCCAAGATTTTCGGCTGGGACTCCGTGGTTATCCTCACTGATTTCTAAAAATGACCAAGCAGGCGAAAACAAAACTTCCACAAGATTTGACTGAACTTCTTTTCAGTCGGGCCGGAAGAACGGTGGTTCTGGTTGAGGGCGAAACGGACCAGTACGTCTTCGATGACTGGTTTCCCGAACATCTGAAAAGCCTTTTCTTCTCTCAGGTCGGCGGCGGCGGACGAATCGACAACTGGCTTGAGGAACTCGCCCAACTCGGCGTTCCGGTTTTCGCCGTCATTGATCGGGATTTCAGAACGGCGGAGGAGGTTGAAGCATCATTGAACGACCCGAACAGCCGTCGCTTCATCCTTTCCCGTTATGAAATCGAGAATTACTTTTTGGACGCCCCGGTCGTCTGGGAAACCCTGTCGAAAGTTTTTCGGGAACGATTCGAGGTCCCGACTCCGGAAGCGATGCAAGGAGAAATCGTGGAGCTGTGCCACCGGCTGAAAACACTCGCCGCCGCAAACTGGCTGCTGTGGGAAACCGGGAAGGTCGAGGAAGAAGAACGATTGAGCGTTGAACACGAGGTTGAACGGGAAGCCATCCTCGGACGGCTCTTCAAAATGCTGGCCTGCGCGCCGGAAGAAGCCGAAGCCAACCTTGCCGCGAAAGAAGCTCACATCGAAACCAGCCTCTCGGAAACCGCGTCGCTTCATACGTTCATTCGGGGAAAGTCTCTCGTCCACCATCTTCACCGCGATTTCATAAAGAACGCCCACCCCCGTGAATCCCTTGGAAAGACGTATTTCATCAACTTCCTGATTGATCGCATCGGGTTGACCAAACGCATCCCCGCCGACATCCGCTTCATCGTCGAGCAGAAAATTCTCGGTCTTCCGGCTCAACCGGGTACATAAAGCATGCTTCCGATTTTTTCCGCGCCATTCGCCCTTTTCGGACTGCTCGCCGTACCGGCGCTCGCCGCCATTTACTGGCTGCGGAGCCGGTCGAAGCCGCTCGTCGTCTCCAGCCTCATGCTCTGGATGCACGAACGCGAGGATCGCGGCGGGGGACGACAAGTCAAAAAATCGCCGTTTCCGCTCTCCTTCTACATCGAGGCGCTGGCCCTTGCCCTGCTCTGTCTTGCGCTCGCCCAGCCGAAACTTCCGACCAACAGCAACCGGCTACCGCTCGTGATCGTGCTGGACGATTCCTTCTCGATGCTCGCAGGCGATGTACGCCCGAAGGCGCTCGCGGCGGTCGAATCCGAAGTTGAAAAGGGCGGGTTCAAGTCGGTCCGGTTTGTTTTGGCCGGGGCCGCGCCGAACACGACCGATCTTGAAAACTATAAAACCGCGTGGACCTGCGGCGCGGCCACATCGAATCTCGCCGAGGCGGTGTCGTTCGCCTTTGCGCTGGAAGCCAACAAATGCCGCGTCCTCGTCGTGACCGACCACGCGCCGCCGACGGAAATGGCGAAGGAATTCGAGGCGTCGGCGCTGGAATGGCGGGCGTACGGCGTGCCCCACCCCAATTTCGCCATCGTCACCGCCGCCCGCAGCGCCGGACTCGACGGCAAGGACCGGGTTTTACTTGAAATCGCGAATCTTTCCGCCGAGGCCGGTACGACCGCGCTCGCGGTGGGCGGCGGCGCGGGACAACCCATCCGGCTGGACGCCAAGGAAATCCGGCGCGTGACCTACGCCGTGCCCGCGAAAGACGTATTTTCGGCGAAACTCTCGCCCGACCAGCTCGCGCTCGACGACACGGCGACGCTGCTGCCGCTCGACGCGCGCCCGGTCCGCGTTTCCCTGTCGATTGCAACTGAACCGACGCGCACCCTCTTTGAAAAGGGATTGCAGGCGACCGACAACGTACGCCTCGACGCTGCCGCGCCCGAACTCGTCATCACCGACAACCCGGCGGGCGAATCGGCGACCGGCTGGACCGTGGTTGTCCAGAACGAACCGTCGGCGGCGAGTTTCGTGGGACCGTTCGTCCTCAACCGGACGCACCCGCTGACGGAAGGACTGTCACTGACCGGTACGGTCTGGGGCGCGGGCAACGGCCCCGTCGGGGGCACGCCGGTCGTCCTCGCGGGCAACACGCCCATCGTCACTGACACGGAACGCCCCGACGGACGCCACCTCGTGACGTTCAAGTTTCGCCCCGAACTTTCAACGCTTCAAAACACGCCGAATTTCCCGATTCTGCTCGCGAATCTCGTGGCGTGGCGCGGCGGGACCGCGCCGGGGGCGCGTCCGATCAACGCCCGGCTCGGAATGGAACTCGCCGTCAATCTGCCGGTCGGTGTTTCCGAAATCGAAGTGAAAAATCCGGAAGGACAAACGCGCAAACTGGCCGGGCCGAACGGCCGGGCGACGGTCAACGCGGAGAAAATCGGGGTGTACGACCTGCGCGCCGGGACGGAAACCTACCGCGTGGCGGTCAACGCGCTGGCGAAAGACGAATCCGACCTTTCAACCGCCACCCGCGGGACGTGGGGCAACTGGTCGAAAGCCGTCGCGCTCGAACGGGAGTACACACCCATCGGCTGGCTGTTTTTAATCGCTGCCCTGGGCGTCCTCGCGTGGCACGCTGCCCGCATATCTTCAAATCGGTGACCGGCCCTCGCTGAAGCTCGGGGTTCCATACCGCTGGCTGGATGGTAACGTTCCACCACCGGTATGAAACCCCGAGCTTCAGCGAGGGGTTTCTTTCCCAGTAATTGCTCTTTCTGTAATCCACTGACTACAGATTTTCCCAATCTTCACGCCCGTCCGCAGCGCTTCAAGTCGAATGACTTCGTAAATTTCCATTGGAATCGTCACGGAAACCTGCTTCATGGCTTTTGGTGTGGTCTCGAATGGTTTTTCTAAACCAATGCTGTATAGGCCAGCGAAGCCACTAATTGCGGGCTGAAAAAAGAGAAGCTCAACACCTCCCATTGTTCGAAAACCGGAAAGCCGTACATCCCCAGTATGAGCAGGACAATATTCAATCCGGGCCGCAACAAGAAATTCCTCAACAACTGATTTTTCTACCTTTCCCGTTAACCCCCAAGCATCAAGTTCAATGGACGGACTACCGGAAAGGAGTTCAAATTCGTCGCAATAAATGCAGTTCAGGGTTTCCGCCTCGCCCAAAAAGTAGAATTCAAAAACACCGTACCAAAATATTTCCGGCAGTTTTTTTGGTTTCCCCCGATGGCTTGGCTCTCCCAAATGACCCAATATCTGTTCTCGACTATCGCCGAGTCGGACTGGACCGAATTCCCCGGTTCTCAAAAATTTTTCTATTGATACTTTTGTCATTGAATCCTTTTTGGCCTTCCTGTCTCGGGAATTTGATTTGTATAAAAGGTGACGCGCGGAAACAGTTGAAATATGGCGATGAAGCTCGCCCGGTCACAAAACTTGGCACGCCTCCCGCATTTCTTCAAATCGGTGACTTTTTACCCCACCCCTCGCTGATGCTCAGGGTTCCATACCGGTTTGTACCTGCTATTGGAGGGACATCATGCGAATCCTTGGACTGTTGGCCTTTCTTCTTTTCTGTACCGCTCCGGTTTTCGGGCAGAACCCGCTTGTCCTGGACTCAATCTTCAAAAAATACACCCTCCGGGTTGACCTCTCGCTCCCGCCGGAAGATCGGTATCTGGAACGGCCCAGAGTCAACGCGCCGGGGACCGTTTCAATCTCCCGAAAAGGCGAGGAAAAACCCTTTCAGGTTCTGACACTTGAGTCCATTCAGATCAATGCCAACTTTCTTCAATGGAATCAGGCGATCCAGGCTCGATTGCATGTGATGTACGACACGGAATACAGCTTTATGGTTGACGACTTCAACTTCGATGGCGAGGAAGATCTGGCGATTTGCGACGGCTTCCACGCCTGGAATGAATCAACCTCGTACAAGGTCTTTCTTTTCAACAGGAAAGCCGGACGGTTCATCCATCATCCGGCACTGTCGCGCCTGACGACCGGCAAATACATCGGCCTGTTTCGGCGTTTTCCGAAAGGCCACCAGGTGATTGCCGATTTCAGAGGGAACAACCTGATCGGGGAGGAGTGCTACCGGCTCGTGAATGACCGACCGGTACTGATCGAGAAAACCACCGTCGAAATGTTGAATGACGGGTATCGGTTACGGACTCATTTGAAAAAAGTCCGCGGGCGGTGGGTGAAACGAGTCAGCCGCTTCAAATAGGAATGCCCGCGTGACGCGGGCATTTTCGTTTTCGAGGAAAAACAAGCGCGCAAGGATGCGCGCGCTCCAACGCGCTCCATTACAAAAGATAGTTTCTACGGACGAGGTCGAGCGCGGCCTGCGAGGTGAGGAAGCGGATGCGTTCGCGGTCGCCGGGGAAGATGAACTTCCGGTGCTTGACGTGAAAATCGCTCGCCAGTCCGATGTAGACAAGGCCGACCGGTTTTTCATCCGAGCCGCCGTCGGGACCGGCAATGCCCGTGATGCTCACGCCGAAGGTCGCGCCCGTCCGCTCCTTGATCCCTCGCGCCATCGCTTCGGCGACTTCCGCGCTGACCGCGCCGTGAGTGGCGATGAGTTCCGGGGGGACGCCGAGGAGCCGCGTTTTCGCTTCGTTTGAGTATGAGACCACGCCTTCGAGGAAGTACTTCGAGCTGCCCGGTACGTCGGTGAGCCGCTTGGCGACGAGTCCGCCGGTGCAGCTTTCCGCCGTGGCGATGGTGTAGCCCTTCACCGTCAGCCGGAGACCGACGATCTGTTCGAGCGTTTCGCCGCGATGCGAAAAGACGTTCTCGCCGAGCGCTTCCTCGACCTTGAAACTGAGTTCGTCGAGCAGGCTTTCGGCCTCGCCATCGGTCGGGGCCGACGCCGTGAAGTGCAGTTCGACCTCCGTGTTATTAAAGAGGATGGTCGTGACCGGATTCGTGTAGCGCGTGTAAATCGGCGAAATCAGGCTGTCCACCTGCGACTCGCCCATGCCCGACACGCGGAGCATGCGCGTCCGCATGCGCTGGTTGCCCGCGAGCGGTTCGAGAACCGGGCGGACAAAGCTGGTGAACATCGGCTTCATCTCGCGCGGCGGTCCGGGCAGCATCGCGATGATCTGCTCCCCTTCCCGAATGAGAATGCCCGGCGCGGTGCCGTGATTGTTCGTTAAAGGTTCGGCGTCGCGCGGAATGAGCGCCTGACGTTCGTTGTTCGGCGACATTTTCAGGCCGCGACTTTCGAACAGATGCCGGATGCGGTCGAGAATGTCGTGGTGGAGGACCAACGGACGCTTCAACACCCGCGCGAACACCTTGCGGGTGATGTCGTCCTCGGTCGGCCCAAGTCCGCCGGTACTAATAATGATGGGCGACCGCTTGAGCGCGTCGCGCAGCGATTCCTCAAGGCACTGTTCGTCGTCGCCGACGATGCTTTTCTGCCGGACCGTGATCCCGAGCGCGTTGAGTTCCCCGGTCAGCCAGAGCGAGTTGGTGTCCGTCCGGAACGGCGTCAGCAGTTCCGATCCGATGGCGATGATTTCGGCGTTAGGCATAGGAAGCGGTTAGCGGTAAGCAGTTAGCGGCTAGTAGTTAGCAGTTAGCAGAAAGCCGGCAGTAGTCATCTTTTAGAGAAGGGGCAGTCAAGGCAAAAGCCTGAAAGTTTACTAACTGCTGACTACTAGCCACTAACTGCTCGGTTTCACGGCTTCATCCGGGCCGACAAGGGCGGCGAAAAGGGCGAAGTTTCCGGCGGCGGAGCGAGTTTCGGTGTAGAGGCCGTCGTTTCGCAACTCGGTTTTGCCGACCGCCGGCGGCTGGGCGTCGATGACCTTGCGGAGCGCGGGGTCATTCAGCCGGGCGGGCGTGGCGTCGCCGGAATGCGACAGCTTTACAATAGCGAGCGAGAGAGCTTCCAGTTCCTCGCGGTCGGATTTCAGTGAAAAGGAGCTGATCGGGGCGTTGTCGGCGGTCAGTTTTTCGCGAAACAGGGCCATCAGACCGGAAGCACCCTTGCCGCGTTCCTGAATCAGCTTTTGAAGTGCGGGTTTCGGGCCGACGACCAGAAAGTCGCCGAGAAATCCGGCGGCGCGGCCGTCCCGGTGGGACGAAACGACGAGTTCCACGCCGCTGACGGTTTCGTTGGCAATCGTGGCGGCGTCGGCGCGCAGATAGCGGTCGAGGACCGGCAGTACACGGACGCGATCCCGGACCTGAAACATCCAGACCGAAGCCTTATCGGAAAAGGTGACGTGGGCGATTTCCTCGCCGAGCGCGTCGTCGAGCGATTCGCGGGGGCCGAGGCCGTACTTTGCGCGCAGGGCGTTGGACACCTCTCTTAAAAGAAAGGCCACGGCGACGTTGCTGCGGGCCGAAATCGCCTGCTGCGTCCGGTCGAGCGCGTCGAAGGGGCGTTTTATCGCCGTCACCGAGCAGGCGGCGACCCCGTCGCCGGGTAAAAGCTCGATGGCGCGCGGCGGACGCGGGAGGGTTCCGGCGTTGGCGCGCAGCGAGGCGGCGGCTTCCGGATGGAGGGTGAAAAGGTAGCGGTCGGCGACGCGGCCGTCCTCGACATTCGCGCTGTAGGCCAGTCCGTCGGTCATTCCCTTGACGGCGGTTTCAACGAGCGACTGCGCGGCGGGATTCGTCATGACCGATTCGGGCAAGAAGCCGAATCCGAACTGTCCGAGCCGGGCGATTCCGGCGGGGCTGACAAAGGCAAATAACGCAGCGTCATTCCCCTTGACGGCGGTCCGGGCGGGGGCGAGCGCGGGAAGGTCAGCCAGCGCGGGTTTGCGGGCGGCGGCCACGTCGAGACACCCTTGCAGGGTCGGTTCGTCATTGGAAACAAAGAGGATGTCACCCAAAACCGCGGCGACGAGCGCCTTCGAACTTCCGGGCGCGCGAAAGCGGAGGATCGGGACCTGCTGATAATTCGTGTCGTCGCGGACGGGTTCGGCCCCGAAAAGCTTCCTGGCGAGAAGCGGCAGACGGGCGGCGGCGAGGCGTTCGACCGCGCCGGCGGAAATGTTGGATTTGACGATGACCGCCAGACGAGGGGTGACGCTCAGTTCGACGCCGATCGTTCCTTCCGGTTCGTTCGGCTTCGGTGAATCCGTTTTGGGGCCTTCCTTGCCGTCCGGCCTTTTCTTCGCCGGATTGGCCGACGGCTCATCCTTTTTCTCAGGTTTCGGCGTGGAACCGGCTGTCGGCGAAGCCGGGTTGACGACCGGTTTGCCCTCGGTCGTGACGCCCGTGACCACGACCGCCCACTGGGCGCGTCCGAGCAGGCGGGCCTCATCCGGTCCGAGATCGAGTTGTTTGACGACGCCCGCGCCGGTTCCCAGATAAAGCAACTGGTCTGGAAAACCGACGGCCGGGCGGAGTTCCTTCCAGAAGACGGTGTCGGTCAGCCGGGCGGCGGTGTCCGGCAGATCGCCGGTTTCCGCAAAGAGCAGCACGTCGGCGGGGGCGTAGCGGGCCATGTCCACGCGAACGGGCTTCCGACCGTAGGCGACGTACAGCCCGACACCGACCAGAAGCAGCAGTCCGCCGATGACGGTCAGCCTGAGAGAAGGAGAAGAAAGTCGAAAATTCACGACGCCGACTCTATCCGTTTTGGCCGCAACCTGACAATCCGGGCAAAAAATTTCGGGCCGACTGGAAAAGCTTGTACCTCTTCAGTGTTTTTCCAGTCCGGTTTGTGAGAGCACCCAAAAAAAGGTTGACGGCCTATGGGGGGGGTGGTAATTATGTGGCACTCAAGTACATAAAGGTTTTTTCATCTAGGGTTTCCGGCGGTCAATCTCACCGGGTGCATTCAGCCCCTTCCGCACTGTTCAAGGGCGTTCACCGAGCCAGGGTAGCGAAAAAAAGACACGATACTGGTAGGGCAGTTCTCAGTTTTTTGGATTGCATCACGAATCTACAGGCCGGGTGAGCGCACTCCCGCACTCTCCACCAATCGGTGAAACGTCACCGCCTCCGAAGTCCCGAACCCCGATTCGCACCAATCCTGAAAACCACGGACACAAACCACTGGTTTGTTGCCCTCCGGCCGGAGGTCTTTCCAACCCTGCCCGGCGGTGTCCCGGATTGGCCGGACCGGACAGCTTTCAGGAACGGAGATCGCAAGCACTATGGGCCTTTTTGGGGGGAGCAAAAGTCTCGTCGGCGTCGACATCGGTTCGAGCGCCATCAAAGCCGTTGAAATGAAACCGGTGGGCAAAGGCGGATTCGAGCTGGTTTCCATCGGGCACGTTCCGCTGCTTTCCGATACCATCGTCGACGGCCACATCATTGACCTCAACCACGTCAGCGACGTCATCAGTCGCATCTTCACCGAGCAGGGCATCAAGACCCGCGAGGTGGGGACCTCCGTTTCCGGCCACTCGGTCATCATCAAGAAGATCGATGTTCCCTACATGTCGGACGAGGAAATCGCCGAGCGCATCAACTGGGAAGCCGAGCAGCACATTCCGTTTGACATTCAGGATGTCAACCTCGACTTCACGGTGCTGAACCGCGACCCGGCGAGCGGGAGCATGCAGGTCCTGCTGGTGGCGTGCAAACGCGACAAGATCGCGCAGTACACGACGGTCATTTCCCAGGCCGGACGCATTCCGGTTTTCATGGATGTTGACTCGTTCGCCATCCAGAACGCCTACAACATCAACTACCAGCCGATGCCGACGACGACGGTCGCCCTGCTCGACGTGGGCGCGAGCGTGACGAGCGTGAACATCGTCCGGGGTGACTCTTCCCTGTTCACTCGCGACATTTCGGCGGGTGGCAACCAGTACACCGACCTGCTCCAGAAAGAACTCAACCTGACGTTTGAACAGGCGGAGGCGCTCAAGCGCGGCGTTCCGACCGAAAACGGTCTCCAGCCGGACGACGCCCAGCCCCTGATCGACTCGGTGACGGACATTCTGGCGATGGAAGTCCAGAAGACGCTCGATTTCTGGCGCGCCACCAGTCAGATGGGTGACGCGGCTCAGATCGACCGGGTGCTGGTGGCGGGCGGCAGTTCGAAAATCCGTTCGCTGACCTCGTCGTTTTCCGAACGTTTCGGCATTCCGGTGGAAAAATTCGATTCGTTCCGGAACATCCGGTTCAACAGCAAGAAGTTCGACGAAGAATACATTCGCGAGCTGTCGCCCAACATGGCCGTGGCGGTCGGGTTGGCCAGCCGAGTTATGTGAACCGTTTTTGCAAGGGTGAGTCCGCAAAAACCCAGACGAATGAAAGGCGGTCCGCCGCGTGACTGTTGACAGGTCCGCGCGTCGGGCTGATTCGACCATATGCCGACGATTAACCTGCTTTCGAATGCGGTTGCCGAAAAAGCCGCGCCGAGTCCAGCGCCAGCGCGACTGACCGGGCAAATCATTCTGGTCGTCCTCGCCCTGCTTGCGGTGGTCACGGCGTACATCATCGACAGCGTGTTGTCGAACCAGAAACTCGAAGCGGCGAAGGCGCGACTTCAGAAAGCTCAGACGGCCAAGGCCGAGCTTGAGAAGGTCAAGAAGGAAGCCGACGAGTACAAGAAGAAAAAGGATCTGGTCGAAGGCCGCCTGAACATCATCCGGAAACTCGACGCCGAGCGGCGGGGACCGGTCGCGCTGATGTCGCTCATCAACGAGCGGATTCCGACCGGCGTCAAACTCGAGAAGATCGCCCTCCGCGGAAATTCGGTCGTCATCGAGGGAATCGCCGAAAAGAACCGCGACCTGGTGACGCAGTTCGCCCAGCAACTTGAACTGCGTTCGAACGGATTGTTCACCAACGTCGATCCCAAGTTCGTCGAAGGTGGGACCCCGCTCCCGGACGCCACGGAAATGCAGGTCCTCAAATTCACCATCAACTGCGTGTACAACCCGCCCCAGCCGGCGGCACCCGCAGGCGAAGCCCAAACCGCCGCCAAGTAAGGCGGTCGCCGGAAGCTTCGCACTTTCGGTACCGAACCGGAACATCGACTTCGAAGAGAGGTTTGTATGGCAGAAGGCACTTTTCTTTCCCGCGTCCCGCTGTGGGCACAGATTCTGATCGTTCTCGTTGGGGTTGGCGTCCTTATCTTCCTGATGGACCTCCTGCTCTTTCAGGAAACCCGGACGAATGCCGAAAAAACCGAAAAGCAGGCCCTCCAGATCGAGGCCGAGAACCAGAAGCTTGAAGTCGTTCGCGTTCAGTTGAACGAATACAAGAAAGCCATCGACCAGATGCTTCAGGACCTGCGTTCCTATCGCGAGCGGATTCCCGAGGAGGTCCGGATTTCGGCCACCCTCGGCGATCTCCAGAATCAGGCGCGCGGCGACCTGACGGTCATTCGTGAATTCACCCCGTCACCGGTCGTCAGCAAGGATTTCTACAAGGAAAAGTCGGTCAAGATGAAGGTCGGGACGACCTATTCGCGCCTCGGGAAGTTTTTCGAGCACATCGCCGGGTTCCCGCGCATCGTCAGCATTTCGGACGTCGAAATCCGTCAGGCCGACAAGCAGACCCCGAATCTGACGATCGAGGCTTCCTATACGTTGACCACCTACTATGCGTCCGAACAGGACATTCTCAATACTTCCGGGTCTTCGTCGACCGACACCGGCGCCGCGCCCAAGAAATGATCCCACGCAGGGAAAGCGAGGTCTTACGTTCATGAACTTCACACACAGTCGCTTTTCAAAAACGCTGGCGGTGACCGGAGCGGCCCTTCTTTCGGGCCTGCTCGGGACGACCGCCATCATTGCGCAGTCGCCGATGTCCGCCGCCCAGAAGGCGGCCCAACCGCAGACGACGCCTCCGCCGACGGGCGGTCCCGCTCCCGTGACCGTCCCCGGAACGGCCGGACCGAACGTGAACAACGTTTCTCCGCAGTACCGCCCGTCGAGCAACGATCCCTTCTTCGATTCGACCAAGGTCCGCGACCCACGGACTCCCCCGCCGACCGAACTGGAATACCCCTCGTTCGCGGAGCGGGAACTCAAATGGCGGCAGATTCGCGACCGGCGGCTCGAACAGGGCCTCCCCGCCCCGTCCGATTCCGAGAAGTACCTTGTGGAAGAATTCATCGTGAAGGGCATTTACTCCACCGGTCGCGGACTTGGCGCGTTGCTGACGGCCAAGTCGACCGGGGTCACGATTTTTGTCCGTGAGGGTTCGAAATTCTGGAACGGCTCCGTCAACAAGATCGACCGCGCGACCCGGACCGTCGGACTCGACACGCAGGTCGTCGGGCAGGTTGTCTGCACCGAAATCGTCGTTCTCAACAACGGCAAGATCAAGATCAAACCCAAGGTTCTGTACTACGTCCCAAAGGACCCGAGATAGTTGGGATGAGTCCGGTTCCGCTTGGAAATGATTTTCTTCCAGGTAAGAAATTTTGCGTATTCTCGGAGGAGATATGAACCTTATGCCAAGTTGCCATCGCACAGGTTTGGCTTTGGCGTTGAGTTGCCTGATGACCTGCATGAGCGCCGCCCCGGCCTTTTCGGTCACCCAGAGCGGGACCGACGCAGTCGTTGTCTCGGCGCTCAAAGTCCAATCCGAATCGCCTTCGGTCAACCGGCTCGTGCTGGAGAGTACGTCCCGGCTTGACTACAACGTCCTCAAGCCCGAACCGCGGCTGGTCTCGATTGACCTGTACGGCGTGGACACCTCCCGCCTTCAGGCCGCCTATGCCGTCAACAGCGGGCTGATTCAGGGCGTTCAAGTGAAGTCGGGGTTGGCCGGACGGGCCGCCTCCCGGATCGAGATTACGCTCAGTAAGGTCTGTGAAATCCGCACCTATGCGACGGGGGCGGCGAATGCGCTGTTCATCGAGTTCACGGAATCCGCCTCGACGAGCGCTTCCCTTCCCGCGTCCGCACCCACGAGTGCTCCCGCGTCCGAACCACCCGCGCCGAAAGCGGCTGCCGTTCCAGTCTCCACCAAGCCGGCCGTCAAGCCCGTCGCGGTGAAAGCGGTGGCACCGCCGCCCACGGAAGGCGTTTCGTCGGTCAAATCGGTGACCGTCAAGCGCGGCCCCGAAGACACGGTGGCGACCATTGCGGCTTCGGGCGATCTCAAATATTCGCACTTCCTGCTTCATGGTCCGGAACGACTCGTGCTGAACCTTGAAAATGCCCGCAATCTGGTGGCCAAGCGGACCGTTGAAGTCGGTTCTCCGATGGTCAAGCAGGTCCGGGTCGGGAATCCGGACGCGAATACCACCCGCGTGGTGTTCGATCTGAACGGGGAAGCCAAGTACGAAGTATCGGAAGCGGGTGGGAAGCTGACGGTTCGCATCGCCGAAAGCCGACCGGCCGAGGTCGCCAAGGCGGCTGAAACCGAGGCGCCCGCGACCCAAACGCCGAAAATGATCGCCGCGGCTCCGGTTTCCCAGCCTGAAACGAACGCCAAACCGGTCGTCAAGGAACAGCCCGAACCGAAGGCGGTGAAATCGGTCGCGACGGAAACCCCGGCCGCGACGGAAGAAGCCCGTTCGGTGAAGCCCCAGGTCCAGCCGGCCTCGCTGACCGTTCCGGCGGCCCGGACGGAATCGGGCAGTGGCTCGAATGCCAGCCGCCGCCGCCGTTCGCAGGCGGGTGGCGCCCAGTTCGGAGACCCGAACTTCCAGGGCGACCCGATCAGCCTCGACATTACCGGGATCGACCTCTCCGATATCCTGCGGTTTGTTTCCGACAACTACGACGTGAACTTCGTTCTCGACAAGTCGGTCCAGAAAGTACCGGTTACCATCAAGGTGAATCAGGTGCCGTGGACGCAGGTTATCGAGTCCATCTTCCGCGCCAACCAGCTCGCCTATCGCCGCGAAGGAATGATTGTTCGCGTCGCGACCGTGGAAGCGCTGACGAAGGAAGAACAGGCCAAGCGGCTTCAGAAGCTCGAAGAAATCCTGAACAGTCCGACGATTACCGAGTACTTCAAAATCAAGTACGAACGGATTGACGCGAATTCGGTCCAGCAACAAACGGCCACCACCACCACCACGGGCCGCGCCGCCGAGCAGGGTCTGGGTGGTTCGTTCGCCGGGATTGGTCTGGTCGGCATCATCCAGCAGACGCTTTCCGCTTCGGGCCGGATTGCCATCAACCCCCGGACCAATACCCTGATCATCACCGATATCCCGTCGTTCCTCGAACGGGCACGCGACCTGATCACGAAGCTCGACGTTCCCGAGCCGCAGGTTGAAATCGAAGCCCGCATCGTCTTTGCGTCCCGCAACTTTGCCCGTGATATCGGTGTCCAGTTGTTCACCGGAGTGCTTTCCCGTCGCGGACGCGGGGCCGTCTTTTCGACGTCGCCCGGAACGTTCCTCGATACCTCGGCCCCTGGTAACGGCGGTAGCGGCTCCTCGGGTGGAATCGCTCCCGATACGTTCCTCATCGGGCCGGTTGCCGCTGGCGGCATCGGTGGCGGCGGCAGTTCGGTTCTTTCACTGACGACGGGCCCGATTGGAACAGCCTTCCTCTCGTCCGCCATCACGGCCAACGAACAGAAAGGCGTCGCCAAATCCATCGCCTCTCCCCGTGTCACGGTTCAGAACAACCAGACGGCACGAATTGTTTCCGGTACCAAGATTCCCTTCGTGACCGCGACGGCCGTCGGAAACGGCGTGGCCCAGACGGTTACGTTCCAGGAAGCCAACACCAGTCTGGAAATCATTCCCCAGATTACGAGTGAAGGCACCATCATGCTGACCATCACGGTGACGAACGACGCGCCCAGCCAGGCCATCAACGGGTTTACCAGCGTCAACACCCGTACCGCCCAGACCCGGGTTCTCGTTCCGGATGGCGGCACGACCATCATCGGGGGCGTGATGAACGACCAGGAAAGCAACACCGTTTTCCGCACGCCCGGCATTTCGAGCCTTCCACTGCTTGGGAACCTCTTCAAGCGGCGGGAACTCAGCCGGACCACTGGCGAACTGCTCTTCTTCATCACTCCGCGCATTTACCGCGGTGAAAACCTCACGACGGGTGGTGAACCGGTCAACCCGGCGCCCGCCACGACCACCGGAGGCCAGCCGTGACGTTTTCCGAGGTCCTGAAAGGCATCGTCTCGCGAGTCGAGGGAAGTCTCGGAGCCCTGATTATGGGTCTCGACGGAATTCCGATTGAACATATTCAGAATTCCGTCGATCCCGAATCGACCGAAAAGCTCACCCTTGTGGCAACCTCGCATGCGACGCTGCTGCGAAACTCGATGAGAATGTCTTCGGACGTCGGCGTCGGTTCATTGAACGAGCTGACCCTGATCTCAAGCGAGATGACGCTGGTCATCAAGCTCATCAACCGCGAGTACTTCGTGATCCTCGCCCTCGAACCGGACGGAAATCTCGGCCGTGCCCGGTTCGAACTCCGAAAGGCGCAACTCTCACTGGAAGAAGAGTTCGCCTGAGTCGCTTCCCTTTCTCCGATACGCAAAAGCCTCCGAAACTTTCCGGAGGCTTTTTTTCTTTCCCGACGGGAAACCGATTCAGCCAATGGCGACAACGTCAGGCGGGTTTTACCGTCCGGCTACCGGGTTTGACCGCTGGGATTCCGGCCGCGCACAGCGGGCAATCATCGGGTGAATAGGTCGGGATTTGAAGCTGGATCAGGCTTTCCCTCGGAACGCCGAGTTCAACCGGCGCTGAACTCCGGTCAATAATCGAACCGACACCGATCACCGTCGCCCCGGCTTTTTCAAGGGCCGTCATCGTCTCGCGGGTCGAGCCTCCGGTCGTCACGACATCCTCGACGACAAAGGCCCGTTCACCGGTATCGACCGCAAACCCTCGCCGCAGGGTCATTTCCCCCTGCTCGCGCTCGGTGAAAATGCATCGGACGCCCAGTGCCCGGGCAACCTCATGCGCGATTACGATGCCGCCGATGGCCGGCGCGGCCACGAAATCCGGGGCAGGTGCAACAGCCAGAAGCTTTTCCGCCAGTGCCTTGCCGATCTGCTCGGCAACACTCGGGAATTGAAGCAACCGGGCGCACTGGACGTAATTCGGGCTGTGCAGTCCGGAACTCAGTAAAAAATGACCGGTCAACAACGCACCGGTTTCGGTCAGGAGGGTTTGTACGTCGGAAGAGTGCATCAAAGGTTTCAGGTTTCGGGTGTCGGGTTTCAGGTTCAACCCGGAAATGGAAGGTATCGAAGGCACCGGACCGGGCCAAAACTTCGGGAAACCTGAAACCCGACACCCGAAACCCGACACCTACTGAGGGCGGTAGCGCAAAATCGTTCCCCCCTGGCCGACAGCCCAGCCGAGGGAGTCACTCACAAAAAACGAATCATAAAGGACGGTCCCGGCAAGCGTCTTCTCCTCACGCCAGCTTGCGCCGCCGTCCATGGTGTTCCAGATGCCGATTTCCAGAGGCGGGGCGTTTTCCCGCGCCATGACCGCTCCCATCGTCCACCCGACCCGATCGTTGACGAAGTGGGTCAGATGATAGCCGGGGACGGTCGTCCGTCGTTCGACCCAGGTTGCGCCGCCATCGGAGGTCCGGAAAACGGTCACGAACCGGGCATCCCCCCGATACACCTCCGAGACGACATAACCGCGCTGGGCATCCTGAAACCGGAACTTCATCACTTCCGCGGTCGTGACGGCAAAGGGGATCGGGCATTTGATCCACGTTGCCCCCCCATCATCGGTCAGAAAAAGCCCGGCGGGCCGTAAAAGCCCCTTCCCGTAGAAGTTACCGGAAACCCAACCGTGCTTTTCGTCGGTAAATTGCACACCGGTGAAGGTCAGGAGAGCGTCGGCCAATGACGTCGGACGCTCAACGGCACGCGCCAAGGCGTCGCACTTGCTCCAGGTTTTCCCGCCATCATCGGTCCGAAAGACCGAACTGTAATTCCCGGCCGCGAAACCAACGTTGGCGTTGGCGAAGCAGATCGCCTGAGCATCGAGGTCGGCGATGCGTTTCCACGTCGTCCCGCCGTCGGTGGTGGCCAGCAGGCCGGGATCAGCTTCACCGCCAAGCGGATCGACGCCGAGCGAACCGCCCACAACCGCCCACCCACGATTTTCATCGAGGAAAAAGACCGAAGTGACTGGCGCGCGGGTTCCCGTCACCTGTTCGAACCACGTCAGTCCGCCATTGACGGTATGAAGAATCGTTCCCCGCCCGCCGCCAATCCAGCCACAGAGGGTGTTGACGAAAAAGACGGTCCGCAAATCGGTCCGGGTCGGAGAGGACTGTCGGGTCCACGGTGAATTGTCGAGCGTAAAATTCGGATTTACCGGTGGCAGGGGCACAGCCGTGGAAAAAATCGGATGTTCACCAGAACGGTCAGGAATCCGGAGTACGGGTGCGGGTGGCCCCGCAGGCGTGACCGGAGGCTTTCCGCCGTCGTTTCCCGGCCCAATGACCGTCGGGCGGCCGTCGGGTTTCACCTCATTCCCTCCGGGAGCGACCGGCTTTTCGGAATTTCCCAGCGTTCCCGCTCCATCCGGCTTCTTTTCATGGTCAATGACAATGGGTGGAGGCGGATCATCGGGGCGACGGGGCGGCGGAGCGGCCCCCGGCGGGAGATTGCGAATGATCGCCGTCCCGGCCGGCCCGTCGAAAACCGTAATGAAGGCGTCCCGAATGCCCAGTTGGCGCGCGGCACGGTTTGCCTCGGCACTGGATGGAAAACGGCCGACCCGAACCCGGTAGTAAATGCCCTTGTTCGGCACGTTGGCCTTGACGTAGTACGCGGACAGCCCCTTCGCCTGAAATCTGGCGACGGTCTCCCTCGCCACGGCCTCGTCATTCACCGACGAGGTTTGAATGGTGAATGTCCCGCTTTGGGCCAGGGCCACGCCGGAGATCAGCATGAAAATCGCCAGAATCGCGCTCAGGCCGAATCCCGAAACCGAAAATTTCATGGGCAAGTCAGCTCCAAAACCGGGAGTCGTATTCGTCTGTCTGTGCAGGCTGTTTCACGAACAATACAGGGCTTTCCCAAAGATGTTCAGCCCGACGCGCGAAGTCAAGCAGGAAGTCTTGAGTCCGGAGTCGGGAGTCGGGAGTCAAAGGGCAATTTTTGATTTTAGATTTTAGATTTCTGATTTTAGATTTCTGATTGGGGACTTTGGGCTTTGGACTCCAGACTCAAGACTCCCGACTCCAGACTCCAGACTTCAGACTCCAGACTATTCGGTTGAACCGTGCCATTCGGCGTGGGAGAATGATAAAGAGAGGTAAAGCCACCCCACCCGGAGCGGAAATCCAAATGAAAGAAGAATTTGAAGTTTTTCATCGCCATCTGGTGAAGGAACGCCTGAAACGCACCTCGCAACGCGACCTGATTCTGGAAGTATTTCTCGAAACGGAAGAACATCTGAGCGTCGAGGAACTCTACGACCTGGTCAAACGGCGCGATTCATCGGTGGGATTCACGACGGTTTACCGGACGATGCGTCTGCTCGTCGAGGCGAAACTGGCCCGCGAGGTGAATTTCAACGACGGCCGGACGCGCTACGAGCACGAATACAAGCACGAACACCACGATCACCTGATTTGTACCGAGTGCGACGCCCTGATCGAGTTCGTCAGCCCGGAAATCGAACGGCTTCAGGAAGAAATCGCCAAAAAGTTCGGTTTCGTCATCACCGATCACAGCCACCGCATTTTCGGCGTCTGCACCGCGCACCACACCAAAACCGGCGAATTGCCCCACTACTGCCGGAAGCGACAGGACGCCTGAACGCCCGCGAAAGCGTTTGAAAAAAAGTAAATTCCCCCGGTTCGTCAGGTTTTACCGGCGAAATCTTGAAGTTCAACTCCTTCCTCCCTTGAAAACCGGACATGTCGTCATCGTCGGCGCGGGACTCGGCGGCCTCGCGGCGGCCCTGCGTCTGCGCGCGCACGGATTCGACGTCACCCTGCTCGAAAAAAACGACCGGGTCGGCGGAAAACTCAACCTCATCGACCGCGACGGATATCGCTTCGACACCGGCCCGTCGCTGATGACCCTGCCGGACGTTCTGGCCGACCTGTTCGCCTGCGTCGGCGAACGGATGGAGGAACGGCTTTCATTCACGCCGCTCGAACCTCTCTGCCGGTATGACTGGCCCGACGGCACGCACCTCGACGCGTCGAGCAACCTGCCGCTGATGGTCCGCGAACTCGAACGGGTCGCGCCACAGGACATCGCCGGGTTCTTCCGTTTTCTGAGCTACGGCGCGGACCTCTACACGGCGACGGCGGACGCCTTTCTTTTCAATGATTTCCGGGATTTCGGAAAACTTCGAAAAAGCATCACGCCGCACCTCCTGCGCCAGTTGCCCCGCATGGCGACGACCAAAACCGTCGCCGACCGGGTCAACGAGTTCTTTAAAAGTCCGCACCTGCGGCAGCTTTTCAACCGGTTCGCGACCTACAACGGGTCGTCGCCCTACCGCGCCCAGGCGACCTTCTGCCTGATTTCCTATGTCGAGTTCGCCATCGGCGGGTGGTATCCGAAGGGTGGGATGTACAAAATCGCCGAAAGCCTCGACGCGCTCGCCCGCGAAAAGGGCGTCAACCTTCAAACCGGCGTGGAAGTGACCGAAATCGTGATTTCGGACGGAAAAACGCGGGGCGTCCGGCTGGCCACCGGCGAAACCATCGCGGCGGACGCCGTCGTCGCCAATTCCGATTCGCTCTACACCTATTCGTCACTGATCGGACGCGAACACCGCAAACGCTTTACCGACAAGAAGATCGGAAAAATCGAGCCGTCCTGTTCGGGATTCATCGTCCTGCTCGGGACGCGCAAAAAGTTCGACCGGCTGGCGCACCACAACATTTTCTTCTCGGCGGATTACCCGAAGGAGTTCACGGACCTGTTCGACCGCCTGCGCCCGGCGGACGACCCGACGATTTACGTCTGCTCGACGAGCCGAACCGACCCGAACACCGCCCCGCCCGGCTGCGAAAACCTGTTCGTGATGGTCAATGCCCCCGCGACGACACCGGATTTCGACTGGGACGACATTTCCAGCGACTATCGAAATCTGATCGTGAACAAACTCGAACACTTCGGCCTCGACGGATTGAACGACAGCGTCGAGGTCGAGGAAATCATTACGCCGAAAGGGTTTACGGGCTGGTTCAATGCGTGGCGCGGCGCGATTTACGGCCTGTCGTCGAACAGTCTGACGAGCGCGTTCCTGCGTCCGCCCATCCGCTCGCGCGACGCGAAGGGACTTTATTTCGCGGGCGGCAGTACCCATCCGGGCGGCGGCATCCCGCTCGTGCTACTCTCCGGAAAAATCGCGGCGGAACTCGTCGCGTCAGATTTGAAACAGTAGACCGATCGAAACAGCAGCCCGACCGTGAGGGAGGGCTTCACATCCATATGAAAAAAGCTGAACTCATCTACCAACTGCTCTGCGAGGACGTCCGGCTCGAAGTCGGCAACAAACTCAGTTTCATGGGCGTGTTCCAGGACATCTTCATCGAACAACTCCCCGTCGGCCTCGCCCGGCTCGCCATCTGCAACCACTGGCGCGGCGATGGCCAGTTTCTGTCGGAAGTCCGCATCCTCGCCCCGGGCAAAAAACAGGTTGTGGCCGCTTCGACGCCCGCGCCCATCGAGATTCCGGCGGACGGCTACGCCAACAACGTCAATTTCTTCATGGGTTTGACCTTCAACCAGCCCGGCGAGTACACCATCCAGACCCTCCTCGACTCGAATCTCTTTTCCGAAAGCGTCTTCCGCGTCACCGTCGTCAAACCGGACGGCACGCCGCGCAACGGCGACGAGGATATGGGGTTGTTGAACTGATGCCCACGCCCTCACCGCTGACGCGGCTCGGGAAATTGGCCTCGACCGTTCCGAGGGCTTCGCTGCGCTCGCCCTCGGCTATCGTAGCGCCGCCCCGCTGGGGCGTTCGTTGGTCGTCCAACACCTTGAACGTATTACCGAAACAATTTTTCAAAGACCGTAACGGAGCTAAGCTTTGCTTTTTGAATTATTTAGCCCCGTCAAAGGGGCTTGCCAAAGAGTAGCCCGGTCGTTGAGGGCCGGGCAGTACGACAATCACCACGTTTCATTTCCCATCGGAATTCCCGTTTCGACGGCGTGGTGAAGATTTGATCCGGTAATACCAGCCAGAAGGTCTTCAAGATCGAAGGGGTCTAAATGATTGCTTTCCTGCTTGAGGTCAAACACTTGGTCAAAGTCAGCCATAAACCCTCTCAATTCAAAAATCGCCAAGGGGGCACCACGTCTGGCTTCCCAAGTTAAATTGGCGGGCGTGATAGCCATGAAAAAATAGAAAGGCTCGGCCGGACTGCAAATTGCTGCTGGCGTTCCGCCACGTTTCGGAAAACCACGGGAACAGTTCGTCGGCAATCAGGGCGTCCCAGTTGATTCCCAATTCGTCCGCGCAATCGAACCAGCAATCACCAAGAGCTTCTATCAACCAGTCGTCTGGAAGAAACGTTTCTTCGGATGAACAGGATGAAATTCGAAAACTGAACGGATCAATTTCAAAACGGTACTCGAAGCGGTCCTCGTTCCGCTTGGGCCGCTGTAATTCCTCTTGGATAGAGAGTTTCAATCGGCCTGAGTTGGCTTCCAGAACTGCCGCCAGTTCGGTTCGTAACTGTTCTTTTGTCTCGGCCATTTCTTCAAATCCATATAAACAAGCAGTTTGCGTGGCTTCCCGGAAGGCGAGACTCCTTTCCGGCGGAAAAAGGTTCACTCTTTTTCGTAGTACTTCCCCGGCTCGGTCGTCCGCCCGTCGGCCAGATCGCAGAGCCGGCGGAAGCTCGGCAGCATCGCCAGCCAGACGTCTTCGCCGGTGAGTTCGACCACGTTGCGCCGAACCGTCGGGCGGTCCACCAGTTTTTCCTGTTTGAGCAGAAACACGATGTCGTCGAGGTCTTTTTGCCGTCCGGCGTTGAGCTTGAGGATGACCAGCCACTCCGGCGAAACGACCCGCAGGCCGTTCGGAAGGGCGATAGCCGCCGCCAGCGCCGCCCGGTAGTACTTTTCATAGCCGTCATCGCGGACAATCCAGTCCACCTGCACATCGTATTTTCCGACCTGAAGCGTGTAACTCCCGCCCCCGAACGTCAGCGGATGCTCAAACGCCAGTGACAGTAATTTCGAAGCGATGACATCGACATCCTTCGTCAGCCGGGGGCTGCCGTAAAAGTGCATGGCGAGTCCGCCCGCGACGGCCCATACAATGTCCTCACGGTCGGCGATTTCCGCCGCCCGCCGGACCGCCTCGACACCGGTGTCGGTCGAAATCGTCGGGTTGGCGACGTTGCGGAGAACCCGTTCGACGAGTTCCTGGTACTCGGCTTCACTCATTTTGAACTTTGACCTTTCCAACGAAATCCGACCGTTTCAGAACCCTGAATGTGGTCGGTTTCAAGGCGGATTTCAACTGTTCCCAAAGTTCCAAACACGGCGGGTGGCTTGCGGGAAGTTTGTGCGTTGTCGTACAAAGACTCTTTCACCCCAAAGACTTTTTCGGAGGAGTCCCCGGTCCATGTACCTCGACGAATTCAAACGCCAACTTCCCGACCCGGATCCGCAGGAGACGGGCGAGTGGATTGACGCGCTGGAGCAGGTCGTCAACGACGACGGCAAGGAGCGCGCCCAGTTCGTGCTGCGCAAGCTGTTGAAGAAATCGCGCATGATGCAGGTCGGTCTGCCCGAACTGGTGCAGACGCCCTACATCAACACGATTTCGCCCGAACAGGAGCCGCCGTTCCCCGGCGACGAGGAAATGGAACTGCGGATTCGCCGGATCGTCCGGTGGAACGCGGTGGCGATGGTCGTCCGCGCCAATCACCACTATCCCGGCATCGGGGGACACCTCGCGACCTACGCCTCGTCGGCGAGCCTGTATGAAGTGGGCTTCAACCACTTCTTTCAAGGCAAGGACGGCGGCAACGGCGACCAGATTTTCTATCAGGGACACGCCGCGCCGGGCGTCTACTCGCGGGCCTTTCTCGAAGGCCGGATGACGGAAGACCAGCTTGAACATTTCCGCCGCGAATCGCTCGGAAAAGGGCTTTCAAGTTACCCGCACCCGCGCCTCATGCCGGACTTCTGGGAATTTCCGACGGTGTCGATGGGTCTGGGGCCGATCAACGCGATCTACCAGGCGCGGTTTAACCGCTACCTGCACAATCGCGGCATCAAGGATACGTCGAACTCCCGCGTCTGGGCCTTTCTCGGCGACGGCGAAACCGACGAGCCGGAATCGCTCGGCGCGCTGCATCTCGCCTCGCGCGAGGGCCTCGACAACCTCACGTTCGTCATCAACTGCAACCTCCAGCGGCTCGACGGACCGGTGCGCGGCAACGGCAAGATCATTCAGGAACTTGAAGCCGTGTTCCGCGGCTCGGGCTGGAACGTCATCAAGGTCGTCTGGAGCCGCCGCTGGGACCCGCTCCTCGCCCGCGACAATGACGGCGCGCTCGTCCACATCATGAATACGACGCTCGACGGCGAATTCCAGAAATACTCGGTGGAATCCGGGGCGTACATCCGCAAGCACTTCTTCGGCAAGGATCCGCGCACGCTCGACCTGGTGTCGCACATCAGCGACCACGACCTGACGCGGCTTCGGCGCGGCGGTCACGACTATCTGAAACTCTACGCGGCGTACAAGGCGGCGACCGAACACAAGGGCCAGCCGACGGTCATTCTCGTCAAGACGGTCAAGGGCTGGACGCTCGGCGACGGCGCGATGGCGCGCAACGCCTCGCACCAGATGAAGAAGCTGACCGCGAAGGAACTCGGCTACTTCCGCGACCAGATGGCGCTGCCGATTCCGGATTCTGAACTCGGCGACGCGCCCTACTACCATCCGGGACCGAACGCGCCGGAAGTTCAATATCTCAAGGAACGCCGCAACGCGCTCAACGGCACGCTGCCGAAGCGCCGGACGGTGTCCAAACCGCTCGCGCTGCCCGCCGGGACGACCTACGACGAGTTCGCGGAAGCCAACACCCAGGAAGTTTCGACGACCATGGCGTTTGTCCGGCTGCTCCGCAAACTGCTGGACGACAAGGAGATCGGCGACCGCATCGTGCCGATCATCCCCGACGAGGCGCGGACTTTCGGGATGGACTTCCTGTTCAAGAAGGTCGGCATCTACGCCGCGAACGGCCAGTTGTACGATCCGGTCGATTCCAACCTGCTGTTCAGCTACCGCGAAGCCAAGGACGGGCAACTGCTCGAAGAAGGCATCACGGAAGCGGGCGCGATGGGGTCGTTCACGGCAGCGGGCACGGCGTATGCCACACACGACGAGCCGACGATTCCCTTCTACATCTTTTATTCAATGTTCGGCTTCCAGCGGACGGGCGACCAGATCTGGGCGTTCGGCGACGCGCGCGGCAAGGGATTCCTCGTCGGCGCGACTTCAGGCCGCACGACGCTCAACGGCGAAGGGTTGCAGCACGAAGACGGCCACAGCCACATCCTCGCCTCGACCGTGCCGTGCTGCGTGCAGTATGACCCGGCGTTTCACTTTGAAATCGCGACCATCGTCCGCGACGGGCTGAAGCGGATGTACGAAGACAAGGAAGACGTCTTCTACTATCTGACGGTCCACAACGAAAACTACGCCATGCCCGCGATGCCGAAGGGCGTGGAGGACGGCATTCTGCGCGGGTTGTACCTGTTCAAGCCGTTCCTCGAACCGAAAACCCACACGGCGCAACTGTTCGGAAGCGGCGCGATCATGCAGCAGGTGCTGCGGGCGCAGCAGATTCTGGCCGAGCAGTACGACGTGGCCGCCGACGTCTGGTCGGCGACGAGCTACCGCGCGCTACGCGACGACGCGCTCGAATGCGAGCGGTGGAACATCGACAATCCCGGCGCGGCGCGGCGCGTGCCCTACATCACGCGAGCGCTCGAAACCACGTCCGGCCCGGTCATCGCGGCGAGCGACTTCATGAAGTCGTGGGCGGATTCGATTTCCCGCTGGGTCAACCAGCCGTTCCTCGCGCTCGGCACCGACGGTTTCGGCATGAGCGACACCCGCGAACGCCTGCGCCGTCACTTCCGCGTGGACGCCGAATCCATCGTCTACGCCACGCTTTACAAACTGGCGGAATCGGGCCGCATCGACTTCGAAACGGTGGCCCGCGCCAAGGCGGAACTGCTTTCCGCCGAACGCGCGCCGGAGACGGTGGCCGCTAGTTGAAAAGGTGGCGGGTTTCGGGTGTCGGGTTTCAGGTTTTTGAACAGTGGCAACGTTGTCGCGCTTGACGCATCAGGACGAAATTGCCAACATCGGAACTGGAAGAATCCACACAAATTTTCATTTGGCGTTTCGGCTAACGTCCAAAAGGGCGTTTTTGAACCTGAAACCCGACACCCGAAACCTGACACCTGCTCCGGGTTTGAACCTGATACCCGAAACCCGAAACCTGACACCTTCTCCGGAGGCTCCCTTGCCGCTTCGTCCGTTTTTGATTTTGACGTTGGTGGTGAGCCTGCTTGGCGCAGGCGTACTGGCCGGTTCGCGTCGGGCGGATTCCGATGCGTCGGGGCCGTCCGCCGGAAATGTGAAGGCGGGCGCGGAAAACGAGCGCCTCAGCACCGAACTCGACTGGCTGTTCGGCGGGAAGAACCAGAAGGGTTGGGGGATTTACGTCCCGCTGATGCGGAAGCTGCTGAATACGGAAGCGGCGGCGGGTAGTCCGGAATTTTCGATGAAGCTCGGCAAATGGCAGTCGAAGGCGGGATTGACGCCGACGGGCATCCTCGATGAATCCACGCTGATGGGGATGATTGGGTACTGGCAGCGGACGCGCCCGGTGAAGAATCCCCGGGAAGCCGCGCCGGACACGCTGACGGTGATTGACGAAACCTACCTCTACGACCGGACGCGCGCGCCGGAACTCCGTTACGTCGAAAAGGAAACCTACGCGGCGTATTTGAAGATGTACAAGGCGGCGCTCGCCGACAAATCCCTCAAACTGAAGAAGACGGCGGCGGGCGAACCGGCCCCCGACGAATCATTTTTCAAAATCGTCTCGGCATTTCGCTCGCAGGCGTATCAGGAACAGTTGAGGAAGGCGTCCCCGAACTCCGGGACCGCCGGACTGGCGAAGGTCAGCCCGCATCTGACCGGTCGGGCGCTCGACATCTACGTTGGCGGCGACCCGGTCAGCACGAAGGACGAAAACCGGATGCTCCAAATCCGGATGCCCGCGTACCTGTGGCTGGTGAAAAACGCGGAAAAGTATGGGTTCTATCCCTACTTTTATGAACCGTGGCACTGGGAGTACCGCGCCACGGGGGGGATGCCGAAGGGGGCCACCTCCGACCAGTGAGGCTACCCACGTTTCGGGGAAAAGGAAAAACTCGAAAATTCGCCCACGAGCATCTACATTTCCGGTAGTTCAGTTCGTTGAATTTTCAGTCCCCGAAAGGATGACGCGGCTGTCGGATTCCAGCCCCCGTCCGGACCGGCCGCCACGCAACTCCCGTGAAAAAACCTCCACGACTTTGGCCGCTGCCTCTGGCCTTGACGTTTTTGTGGGCGTTCGGACTTTTTTCCCCTGTCCTTGCCGCCCAGACCCCGGCTCCCGCCGCACCTCAACCCCAGGCTCCCGCCGCCGCTCCGAAGAAAAAACGAGCGCGTAAACCCCGGGTAGTCACTCCCCGCGCAACGCCTGAAGAAATTCAGATGACCCGCATCCAGCTCTCGGCTCTGGGTTACTGGCTTGATCCGAAAGCGACCGGATTCGATCAGACGCTCCGTCATGCGCTCATTGCCTTCCAGAAAGTCGAAGGGCGTAAACGCACCGGCGTTCTCACATCGGAAGAAGTTCAGGCAATCAGGCTCGCCACCATCCCCAAACCGCGTGAAAGCGGTTCGCCCCACGTCGAAATCGACCTGAAACGACAGGTTCTGATGATGGTTGATGTGGGCGGACAGCCGATGCGCGTCCTCCCGATTTCATCCGGAAGCGGAAAATGGTACGAAGACGAAGGTCGGCGTGAGCAGGCAATCACCCCGACCGGACGCTTCAAAATCATCCGCAAGATAAAAGGCTGGCGAAAGAGCACCCTCGGAATGCTTTACTTTCCCTGCTACTTCTACAACGGAACGGCAGTCCACGGAGCCCCATCCGTTCCGGTCTATCCGGCAAGCCACGGCTGCGCCCGGATTCCAATGTCCGCCGCCGAAGAATTCTACAAGCTGGCCGACATCGGACTGGACGTCGTGGTTTACGATTAACCCCTTCTATTCAAACCTTTTAGCAGTTAGCAGTTAGCAGTTAGTGGCCCGTCGTCAGTGTGTTCCGACGACGGGCCACTTCTCATTTTCAATCCGCTGACTGATTGCTGGCGACTGACCACTGACGGCTGGCCACTACTCCTTCAGCGGTCGCGCCACCAGCACCGGGCAATGGACTTTTGGCAGAACCTTGTCCACCGTCGAGCCGAACAGCGCTTCCTTCAGGTTGTGGATGCCCCGAACGCCCAGAACGAGCAGTTCGACCTTGTTGGCTTCGGCGTACTCCACGATTTTCTCCGCCGGATTCCCGAACCGGATGACCGGATGAAGGTCGCACCAGTCGTCGGCCTCGGGCGGGACCGCCTGCCGGATGCGGCCGATCGTCTCGCGTTCGAGCAAATTGGCCGGCGAATCGGATTCGACGTAGCCGGGCACGTTGTCGAGTTTCGATTTCGGAAGAACATGCAGGACATCCAGCCGGGCCTCGAATTCCTGCGCGAGCGACAACCCGTAGGCGAGGGCGCGTTCGCCGTCGCGCGTGAAGTCGAACGCCACCGTCACTCTGGCCAACGCAGCCTCATTGACGGTCTGGCCGACCCATTCGCGTTCGGCGTCACGGATGACCAGCACCGGACACCCCGCGAGATGGCACAATGATTCCGCCGTCGAACCCAGAAAAACGGCCGGAATCCCGCGCGCGCGGGTCTGAATCACCAGCAAATCGGCCCCGACGCGTCGGGCTTCGCGCGCGAGCGCGTCGCGCGGCGTCCCGTTCACGAACGTCGCCGACCATTTCAATTCCGATGGCGCCGCCGTCCGGAGATTCCGCAACACCGCTTCTTCAAGTTCACGGTTGCGGAGGAGACACAATTCGTCGCCTTCGGCACATTCCTTTTCAAAACAGTGACAGAGATGAAGTTCCGCCTCGAACATCGTCGCGAGCGTGATGGCGTAGCGAAGGGCGGCATCGCATTCGTGGGCGGGATCGATGGGGCAGAAAATCTTCGAGAAACGGATTCGGTGGTTGAGTTCCATAACCTTACCCCCTTTCCATCCGACAAGTTTCTCTATTTCCAATGTCGTTCATGGAAGGAACGGAAGCAAAAGGAACCCAAACGATTTTTGAGGGTAATTTCGATGTACACTGGAAGCAGGACGCCCGCCTTTTTCGGGTGCGTCCAGGGAGGTCCCCAATGGCCGACGTTGTTCCGTCTGTCTCCTCCACTACGGGTCTGACCTCGGAAATCGCCTCCGCCCTGCTTCGCACGTTCGGGCGTAACGAACTCGCCGCCGAAACGGGTCGCCATCCGTTTCTCGCCTTGCTCGGTTTTTTCGCCAGCCCGCTCGTCATCATTCTTTTAGCCGCCGGGACCGTCTCGTTTTTCGTGGGCGAGCCGACCAACGCCGTCATCATCGGGGTGATCGTACTTTTGAGCGTTTTGCTGGACTTCATCCAGGAACGACGATCGGGAAGCGCGGTCGAAAAGCTCCGCGCCACCATCGCGCCACGGGCCACGGTCGTGCGCGACGGCTCGCCGAGGGTGATTGACGCCCGTGAACTCGTCCCCGGCGACCTCGTCCGGCTGACGGTTGGCGACCTCGTCCCGGCGGACATCCGTTTGTACAAGGTCAAGGACCTGTTCGTGGATCAGGCGGCGTTCACCGGCGAATCCTTTCCGGTTGAAAAAACCGTCCCGCCGGAAAACACGGCGGACACCCGGCTCGGCACGGTCTATCTCGGCACGACCGTCACCGGCGGCGAAGGCGAGGGCATCGTCACGGCGACCGGGCGCGCGACGGAATTCGCCCATCTCGCCGGAAAACTGACGGCCGCGCCGCCGCCGACCGAGTTTGAACGCGGCATCGCCGGGTTCAGCACGCTGATTACCAAGGCCGTACTCGGCCTTGTCGCCTTCGTGTTCGTGGTCAATCTGGCCGTTCACCGGGGGACGCTCGAATCGCTGCTGTTCGCCGTGGCGCTCGCGGTCGGACTGACCCCGGAACTCCTTCCGATGATCGTCTCGGTCACGCTCGCGCGCGGCGCGCTTCGACTTTCACGTCAGAAGGTCATCGTCCGGCGACTCGGAGCCATCGTGAACCTCGGCAGCATGGACATTTTCTGTACCGACAAGACCGGAACGCTTACCGAAGGCGCGATTACGCTCGAACGCCACGTCGATCTCGAAGGCGAACCGAACGACCGTGTTTTTCTGTTGGCGCTGCTCAACGCCACGTTCCAGACCGGTCTTCGCAGCCCGCTCGACGAGGCGATTCTGCGCCACGACCATCCGCAACTCCCGAAATTCGCCAAAATCGAGGAACTGCCCTTCGATTTTCAGCGTCGGCGGCTGTCGGTCATTGTGGAAAATGAATCCGGTCAACGTTTTCTCGTCACCAAGGGCGCGCCGGAAGCCGTGCTGGCGGTTTCAACCGACTATGAAAAGGACGGCGCGCGGCTTCCCTTCACCGACGCGGCCCGCGCCCGTTTCGACCAAACCTTTACCGCGCTCGGCGAGGAAGGTTTTCGGGTTCTCGGAATCGGGACTCGCGAACTTTCAAACGGGAAGCAATCCGAATTCACCAACGCCGACGAATGCGACCTGGCGTTCGTCGGGTTCGCCGCCTTTCTCGACCCGCCCCGCGCGTCGGCGGGCGACACCCTCGCCGCGCTCCGGCGGGAAGGCGTCGAGGTCAAGGTCCTGACCGGCGACAACGAAACCGTCACGGCCCATATCTGCCGCGAAGTCGGCCTGCCGCTGAAAGGTCTCATCACGGGGACCGAACTTGAACAGGTCAGCGACGCGGCCCTGCCCGCCGTCGCGTTGAAAAACACCGTGTTCGCCCGCGTTTCGCCCGATCAGAAACGGCGAATCATCGAAGCCCTCAAACGCGCCGGACACGGCGTGGGCTACCTCGGCGACGGCATCAACGACGCGCCGAGCCTGCGCGTGGCCGACTGCGGAATTTCGGTTGACGGCGCGGTGGACGTGGCCCGCGAAGCCGCCGACCTCGTTCTGCTCAACAAATCGCTCCGGGTCGTGCTGGAAGGCATCCGCGAGGGCCGCCGGACCTTCGGCAACATCATGAAATATGTACTGATGGGAACGTCGTCGAACTTCGGCAACACCTTCAGCATGGCCGGGGCCGCCGCGGTGCTTCCCTTCCTGCCGATGCTGCCGTCGCAGATTCTCCTCAACAACCTGCTTTATGAAACCGCCCAGATCACCATTCCGGGCGATTCGGTGGACCGGGAATTTCTCCGGAGGCCGAAAAAGTGGGACATTTCGCTGATTCAGGGCTACATGCTGTGGATGGGCCTGCTCAGTTCGCTGTTCGATTTTCTGACCTTCGGCCTGTTGTTGTTCGTGTTCAAGGCGGACGCCGCACTGTTCCGGACCGGCTGGTTCATCGAATCGCTCGCCACCCAGACGCTCGTGATCCTCGTCATCCGGACGCAGGGCGCGCCGTGGCGCAGCCGACCGAGCCGGGGACTCGTCATCAGTACCGCGGCCTGCGTCGGCGCGGGTATCGCGATTCCCTTCACGCCGCTCGCGAAATGGCTGGGTTTCACCGCGCCGTCGCCCGCCCTGCTCGGCGCAATCGGGCTTATCCTCCTGATTTACCTGGGCTTGGCGGAAATGGTGAAACGGCGGGTGACAGCTAGAAGCAGTTAGCGGATAGCAGTTCGTGGTTCGCCATTCATTTCAGGAATTTGATGGGACACACCTTCAACACGAACTGCCAACTTCCAACTGCCAACTTGCTAACTGCTAACTGCTAACTGCTAAAAAAATGCTCTATCCGGCTTCGAACAAAGTACATTGGTATTGAGCGTCACGAATCGCTCTCCCTCTGTCGAACCGTCCCGGCAGCCCCGCCGGACGAAGCACCACCTGTTCAAGGAGGCGTCCCTATGAAACCCCAACCCCAACTCGAAACCGTCACACCGACGCCGTTTTTCGTGGAAGCCGACCGCCTGCTCGGCGAGTTCGAACAACTCCACGAAGCGATCAATCGTCGGGCCTTCGACCTTTTCAACGAACGTGGAAAATCGCTCGGCCATGAACTTGACGACTGGTTCGCGGCGGAAGCGGAATTCCTGCGGCCGTTGCCGGTCGAAATCACCGAAACCGACACCGCCTACATGGTGAAAGCCGAAGTTCCGGGCTTTACCGAAAAAGAAGTGCAGATCAGTGTCGAACCGCACCGGCTCATCCTGCGCGGCCGGAGGCAAACGGCCGACCGGAAGGAAGACGAAGGCCAGGTGGTCTGGACCGAACGCTCCGAAAAGAATTTCTTCCGGGCAATTCCGCTGAACGCCGAAGTCAATCCCGCCGCCGTCAAGACGACCCATGCCGATGGCATTCTCACACTCACCCTGCCCAAGATTCTCCCGCCCGAAACCACGTCGTAACCGATTTCCCAAAACGCGGACGGGTGACGTCCGCGCCATCTGTGGGCGATTCGTGACGCTCGATCCGCGCCGGTGGGGGCCTCCCCGGCGCGGATTCACGCTTGAGGGTTCACCTGGCGAAGGCGTTTCGCCCGAACCACAAAAAACCGTGCTTGTCCACGACTTTTTCATTGACACCCCGAGGTCGGCGTGGATAATCGCGCACTTGCTCTACCAATCTCGACAGGAGTTTTCGCTTCGGCGTTTATGTCAGCAGGAAGTAGTAGTTCCCAGACATCATCGAAACCTCCACATGCATTGCGCGTGGAAGGTTTTCGTCTGAAGCACAGGGTTTCACGGGTCCTGGTGCGGTAAAGCCGCCCTGACCTCGGCCTCCACGGGCCAGCCTGTGCATCAGACACAGGTTGGCCCGTTCGCTTTTTGTTTGTTGTCCGCCCCGGCATCGTCCGGAGCGGGTTTCGGCAAGTCAAAAACAAAAAAAGGAGGTATGAAACCAATGAAACTCTTCGGTTTTTTCCGTCGTCGCGCGAGCGCCGGTCCGGCTCGCCTCATCCGCATCGAAACCTCCGGAATCACTCCGGAAATGCGTAACGAAATGCGCGAACGTCTTCGCGAACTGTCCGGCAAGGCCGAACAGAAGCGTTCACTTCGCAATCGCCACCTTTCGGTTGCCACTGCCACCCTCGCGGGTCGGCTGGTTGTCCGGGAAGTCGCCGACGAGGGGGATAGACGCCTCGCCGCGTAGAGAACCATTATGAATAGCCACTCTTGAAAGCCGGACGGCGTTTACGTTGTCCGGCTTTCGTGCGTCCGGGCCAGCAGCCAGTGGTCAGTCGTCAGTGGCCAGCAGTCAGTGGTCAGCCGTCAGCTTTTTTCTTCAAATACAACCGGGAGTCATCGACCAACTTGCCACAAGCAACTGACGACTGACTGCTGACGACTGGCTACTGACCACGAAAAAAGGGCGGCATCCCGAAGGACACCGCCCGATTTCTTTGCGACGTGCCTTGCGGCGCGTCTGATCCCGACTAGCGAGCCAACGTGGCCTTGGCATTCACCACGCCGAGGTTGACCGGCGAACCGGCTTCGGGGATGAAGGTCGCCGTCACGATCGGATTACCGGCCTTGTCGAAGCTGGTGACTTCGACTTTCAGCTTCCCGATCTGGCGGGTCATCGGCGCGCGGCCCTTGCGGTTGACCGGTGCTTCGGTCGGTTCGACCGACGAGGGAATCTGCTGGGCATTGACCGTTGCATAGACACCCACGAAGAAGCGGAAGCGACGCAGTTGCGGCATCGCAATCTGGAAGTTGACCGGAATCACCTGAGCCGGGGTGATCGGGCCGGGGATCGCCTGCGCCGAACCGACGAGACCGCCGGTGCAGGTCGCGTTGACGAAGTCATCGGCCGTGCGGAGACGGAACGGATTCGCGCCGATCGTGCCGTCCGTCTGCTGGAGTTCCAGCGTCTGGAAGAACGGGCTGGTCAGCGTGTTCGTGCCGATGTTCCGCAGATCGACGTTGATGTTGTACTGGTTGGTGTAACCAGCCGTGGCGCAACCGCCCGCGATACCCGTCACGCCCTGCGTGGTGGTGGTGAAGGTCACCTGATCGCTGACGTTGGTGGGCGTCGCCGCACCGACGGTGATTGTGTAGGAACGGGTGAAGGGACCACCCGTGCCGGTCGCCGTGATGTCGAAGGCAAAGCTGCCCGCCGCTGACGGCGTTCCGGTCAGGTTTCCTCCCGAAGACAGCGAGAGACCGGTCGGCAATGCGCCCGCCGTCACCGCGAAGGTGTAGGCGCCGGTACCCTGGAACACGAAGATGTCGTGGTTGTAAGCACGACCGACGATTCCGTTCGGGAAGACGAAACGGTTCGAAATGTCGAGGCTGGCCCGCCCGTTGATGGTCACGCCCAGCGGACCGACCGTGGTCAGCACACCGCCGTTGGGACCGCCGCCGACCTGGCCGTTGACGCCACCCTGGGTGACGAGGCTGTTGGTGGCCGCATCGAGGTCATACTGGGTGGTGGTGTTGGTCGCCGGAGGAGGCGTCGGGTTCGGGGTCGAGTTCGCGCCGGGGAAGCTTTCGGCATAAGCCGTTGCGACAACCGCCGGGGTTCCCGGATTCAGGGCCGTATCAACGCCGGCAACCGCACCGGTGTCGGGATTGACCCGATAGTTCTGACCGGTATCGCTGACGATGCGGAGCAGGTTGTTGTTGGCATTCGCGCGCGGGTTGAAGTTCACGCCGAACCGGGTCCCGCTGAGGGGCGTCGAGAACGTTCCGGAACCGACCTGAGTGGCCGCGCCGGTCGAGGTGTTGATGATGTAAAGACGGTTCGACGAGCCGACAGCGTAAAGCGTGGCCGTCGGGAACACCGACGGACGGAAGTCCATACCCACGATCTGCTCGCCCGGCTGGAGGCCGGTGATGCTGACCGACGTTTCAATCTGGCCGGGGGTCAGTGCCTTGAAGGAAACCAGCGTGTTCACGCTGGTGAGACCGAAAACCGTATCGGGGGTCGGTGCGATGGCGATGGACTGGACCGGAGCGGTCGATCCGATGTTCCCGACCAGTGTCGCGGCACCGGTGCTCAGATTCACTCGATAAAGCTGACCATTGATGGCGGCGTAGGCCACTTCAGTCGAAAGCGACTGAGCCTTGGCGGACAACGCGCCACCAGTCAGACAGAACGCACCGATGGCAAATCCGACGGCGGCGGTACGCACGAGGGAGCCAATCTTCGAAAATCCGTTCATGGAATATCCTTTCTGAAGGTCGTGAAAGTTGTGGGTTTCAGTCTTCACCACATCGGGAGGCATGGAATTGCCGCGCGACGGCGAATAATTATTTTGAAATGGAAGCCGAGTCACACCTCGGGCCACGAGAGATTGGAATTCCCCGTACCCGTCGGTTTCGGATGATGGCCGTTGTGGGCGGTACGACCGGAGCCGCCCCATCGGATTCACCCAATTTCAACATGGAAATACAGCCGGGCTACACTACCCCAAGCCACCGGAAAAAAAAAGACCTTCGACAGGAGTATTGCCGTTGTCCGGCCTCCGGAAACATTTCCGAAACCATTGCAGGAAAAAGAGATGCCCCTTCTTGCCTCAAAAAATCCTGCCCGCTTCGGGACTCCGGCCACCGGACCTGAAAAACCGTCCGCAACGCCGTTCCGGAAACGTATCGGCATGACGGCAAGAGTGTTTCCCGCGACGGGCGCGGACGACTTCAAAAAACATCCGGAATACAAAAGGGACCGGACGAATCCGGTCCCTTCGATAGGTTGCCGCCCGTCGCTTACTTGATGAGGGTGGCCTTGACCGCTCCGGTCCGGAACGCGGTCGGCGCGCCCTTTTCAGGCACGAACGTCGCCGCCAGAATCGGATTGCCCGCCTTGTCGAAGCCGGTCGCTTCAACCGCGATCCGGCCGAGTTTCACGGTCCGGGCGTTCCGGGAGACACCGCCCGACACCGTCGCAAACACGCTCACGAAGAAGCGGAAGCGACGAAGCTGCGGCATCGCAATCTGGAAGTTGACCGGAATCACCTGCGCCGGGGTAATCGGGCCGGGAATCGCCTGCGTCGAGCCGGTCAGACCGCCCGTGCAGGTGGCGGCGACAAAGTCATCCGCCGTCCGCAGCCGGAACGGATTTGCCGTCGGCGTGCCGTCCGTCTGGCGGAGTTCGGTGACCTGGAAGAAGGGGCTGGTCAGGGTGTTCGTCCCGATGTTCCGCAGATCGACGTTGATGTTGTACTGGTTGGTGTAGCCCTGCGTCGCGCACGCGCCCGCGATGCCGGTCAGCCCCTGCGTCGTGGTCGTGAACGAAACCTGGCTGTCCACGTTCTGCGGACCGCCCGCGTTGACCGTCGTGAACGTGATGTTGTCCACGCCCACCCAGTCGAAAAAGTCTCCGGCCGTCATCACGACGCTCTTGATCGGCGTGGCGTTCGCGACCGTCACCACCTGCTGCCCCGTTCCGGCGGCGGTCGAGGTGGTCAGGAGGTTGTTCGACGCGTCGAAAGCGAAAACGCGCGTGCTGGCCGTCGTGGCGATTCCGCAGAAGGTCGCCGAGAAGGTCGAAACCGGAACGTCGAACGTTACCCGGATACTCGAATCTCCATCTTCATTGAGCCAGCCGTTGAAGGAACGCAGGACGTTGCCGCTCACCAGCGTCGGCGTGCCGAGGCCGCCAACGTCGGTGCCCGCGCTGTCAACGATCGTGGTGTCGGTGTTGGTTGCCCAGTCGCCGGTCGGACCGCCCGCGCCAGTGAAGCCGTTGGCCGTGAACACCGCGCCGGTCGTGGCCTGATACTGCGTGCCGAGGACTGCCCCGGCCGCCAGACCGCCGATCGCGTCGCCCGCGTCGAAGGTAATGTTGTAGGTCGTGTTCGGCGCGGCGTTGGTCCCGACCGCGCTTTTGGCCGTCCCAGTGACCGGGGCTTGCGCCTTTTTCGGATTCGACCGCTGGTAATTAATCTTTTTTTGCCGTTCGATCTGATCAGGAGACTGCGCCACCGGCACGCGTCCCTTCTGGGCAAAAGCGGTCAGTTGAAAAGGAAATGCCGAGACAAGGGCAAACAACAACGCGAACATGAACACACCTCGTCGCGTCATCATGGAATAGTTTTTCATGATCATCCTCCTAAAGCTGGCCAAAGCAGTTTTCAATTTCGTGTGGCCTCTCCCTCCACCCAGCTCCGCCTCTCGCTTCAGGAGCGGGAGGCGGGGCTGGAGGCGAGGTCTTACTCAACCCAAAACCGCTCTACCATTTCTTTGTATAAAACCGTTCCGAAACGGAACCGGTTGCAATTCGACTGAATTTGGCTGGAGTTACCGTCTCGCTTGTAGCACCGGGGGTTTGGAAAAGACAGAATTTTAAGCTGCACAAACAGTTTCTCCGAATATGCCGGTTTTTCCGTGCCTGTCTTCCCCGCTGTCGCGGTAGCCAAAATTCGCGGTTCGCCCTATCTTTCCCGCAACCCCGAAATTCCGATTTTTTCAGAATCCCGATGAAAACCATTCTCACCATCGCGGGACTCGACCCCGCTGGCGGGGCGGGCCTCCTCGCCGACCTCAAAACCGTCGCGGCCCACGGTCACCACGGCGTCGGTGCCCTGACCGCCACAACCGCCCAGAACACCGTCGGCGTCAAAAGCTTTTATCCGCTGCCGCCGGACGCTGTCGTCAACCAGCTTGCCGCGCTGCACGAAGACCTCTCAATCGCCGCCGCCAAAACCGGCATGCTCGGCACGGGCGAAATCGTCGCCGCGCTCGCTGACTGGCTTGCCGCCGAGTGGCGCGCGCCGCTCGTGGTCGATCCGGTCCTTGTCGCGAGCAGCGGTCACCTGCTGTTCGAACGCGACGCCATCGCCACGATGCGGGAAAAACTCTTTCCCCACGCGACCCTCATCACGCCGAACCTGCCCGAAGCCGCCGAACTGACCGGCTCCAGGGTCGAAACGCCGGAGGAAATGGAGGCAGCGGCCCGTTTGCTTCACGCGATGGGACCGAAGTTTGTCCTCGTCAAAGGCGGTCACCTTCCCTCTGACGCGACGGACCTGCTTTTCGACGGGAAAAATTTTCACCGGTTTCCCGGAACGCGGCTCGACGTTCACACCCACGGCACCGGCTGCACCATGTCGGCGGCACTGGCTTCCCGACTCGGAGAGGGGATGGACATCGTCGAAGCGGTCGCCGCCGCCAAAGCCTACGTCCGGACCGCCATGAGCCGGACGCTCAGGGTCGGCCACGGGAAGGAACTCCTCGGACACCTCGATTTCAGCCGGATTTGACCGCCGATGGCCTACTACATCGCCCAGATGAACGAAGGCGATCTCATCGAGGTCGTCGAACTCGAAGACATGACGAAACTGAGCCGCTGGGGCTATGACGGCTACCGCTCGGACCTGCTCCACAACCCGCTCGCCGTGATGCTCGTCGCGCGGGGGGAGGCCCCGCCGTACAACCTGCGCCGCATCCTCGGCTTCGTCGTCGGACGGGTCCAGCCGTCCCCCCGCGACGCCGCCAATGAACTGCACATCGCCAACGTCGCCATCCACCCCGGATTCCGCCGGATGGGCATTGCCAAACGGCTGATTCGGGAGGCTTTAAGCACCGGCCTGATGTACGGCGCGGCCTCGGCCATGCTCGAAGTCCGCCTGTCGAATCTCCCCGCGCAGGAACTTTACGCTTCGCTTGGGTTCGAAGTGACCTTCCGGAAACGGGCTTACTATTCATTCCCGGTCGAGGACGCGCTCATTATGGAACGGCCCTTGAAAAGCCATCCCGAAGCGACCTCGCTCTGATTGACCTCCCCCGGAGCCTCCCCATGCCCCTTCGTTTCATTTCCCGGTTCATTTTTTTCTTCCTGGCCGCCGGTATCACGAGTCTGACCGTGTTCGGACAGTCCGCTCCCCAGGCCCAAGTCGAAGTTTTTTCAGCACCGGCGGTCGGTGTAACCGTCACCCGTCACATCACGGTGGATGGTGAGCAGGTTTTTGAACTGGAACTGGCAAAGGACGAGTTCGTCGAAATCAATGTCCGCCAGTCGGCCCTTGAGGTGGGATTGAAGGTGTTCAACGCCAAGGGAGAAACTCTCTCCAGCTTCTTCAACCCGGGTGGGGTCAATGCACTTCAGGAAATCGTCCTCATTGCCCCGGAAACCGGTACTTACCGGTTTTCCGTGAAATCCACGAATCCGTCCGAACAGCTTCGGACCACCCCCCATCAATACACACTCCTCATCAAAACCCGGAAACCGGCTACGGAGAAGGATCGGGGTTATTTTCTGGCCTGGCAGGCAAGGGCGATCGTCACCACCGAACCCGACACTCGCCCGGCCATCCTGCTTGCTCAGGAGGCCGCCGCCATTTACCGAAAACTGGGGGACCGTGAAGGTGAAGCCGAATCACTGCTCCAGGTAAGCCGGGCCCAGTTGTATGCCGACGATCTCGAAGCCTCCGTCATCAGCGGGACGCAGTCACTCGCCCTTTTTCGGGAGCTTCCGGAAAAACGCCGCCAGACCCGGATTCTCAATGTTCTCGGAACGGCACTCACTCAGATTGGGGAATATTACAAGGCCCTCGAATACATCAAGGAAGCCATTTCAATCACCCGTGCCGTCAAAAATGAATTCGCGCTGGCGGACTCCCTCAAGAATCTGGGAACCATTTACACCATGATCGGGGACGACCGGGCCGCCATCGAATACTACGAACAGGCCAGGGCCATCTTTGAGAAACTCAATGCCTCAACCTACCTCCTTGTCATCGACATGCTGCTTGGCGGCGCTCTGGCACGGACCGGCAACCTGCCCCGAGCGATTGAAAAGCTTGAAGCGGCCAGCCTCGAACTGACCGACAGCAAGGCCGATGACACGCCTACTCTCCTCGGAGTCCAGGTGAATCTCATCGACCTCTACAGTCGCCAGAAGAATTGGAACAAGGCTTTTTCGAATCTGGAAAAAACGGAAAAAATCCTCGCCCGAACCAGTGGATTTCAGACGTCGGGACTCGAAGCGCAGATTCAATTTGTGGCCGGCCTGCTTTATTTCGACACCGGCAACCCCGAGGAATCGGCCAGGCGCCTACGCCGTTCCATCAACCTGGCCAAATCAAGCGGTTTCCATTCCGTTGAAATCGACGCCATGACAGGGCTGGCGCGGACCGAATACGGTCTCGGGAACTTCGATGAAGCCCTGAAACTGGTGACGGAAGCCATCGACCGGACGGAAGCCATCCGCGGCGGACTCGAAGACGAACAACTCCGCACGACCTATCTGGGTTCGGTCCAGTCGCGGTACGAGCTTTTCTACACCCTGCTGATGGAACTTCATCGCCGCCAGCCGACCGCGGGGAATGACGCCAAAGCCTTTCTGGTCAGCGAACGCGCCAAGGCCCGCACCCTGATCGACATTCTCCGCACCAAAAGTATCAGCACCAACGCCGATCAAGCCGTCATCCTCAAACGACGCAAACTCCAGTCGCGCATCAACGAGGGCAACCGTACCCTGTACGGCCTTTCCAACTCCCCCGAAGACGTCAAGCGCCGCGCCGAACTCGAAAAGGAACTCGCCGCCGCCGTCGAGGAATACCGCGACCTCACGACCCAGCTTCAAAAACTCAATCCGAAGTTTGTCCGGCTCACCGAACCGGTCGCCCTCGACCTCGCGGAAATCCGCAATCAGCTCGACGACTCGGTACTGCTCGAATACGCTCTCGGAACGGAGAAAAGTTACCTCTGGGCCGTCACCAAAACCGGGTTGAAAAGCTACGAACTCCCCGGGCGCGCGACAATCGAGGATCTGACGCGCAAGACCTACGACGCCCTGACTGCCCGCGCCCGCAAGGTCAGATTTGAGGAAGAAAGGCAACAGGCCGCACGGATTGCGGAAGCCGATGGGGAATACCGGACTCTTTCAAATGAACTTGGACAATTGCTGCTCGGACCGGTCGCGGGGGACCTCGCCGGGAAAAACGTCCTTGTGGTCGGCGACGGCGCGCTGCTTTACCTGCCCTTCGCCGCCCTGCCCCTGCCGACGACCGGCAAACCGCTCGTCGCGGCCTGCAAAGTAACGCAACTTCCTTCCATTTCCACCCTCTCCGTCCTTCGCCAGGACGCCGCCGGACGCAAACCCGCCGCCCGGACCGTCGCCGTCTTCGCCGATCCCGTCTTTGAAACCGGTGATCCCCGCGTTCGAACCAAAAAAACGAAGGCATCCGCCCCGGCGTCACCGTCTCCCGTACGCGACGACGTCACCCGCGCCGCCGCCGAGATTGACGGCGCGGATCGCGACGGCGCACTCGTCCGTCTCCCCTTCACCCGCGCCGAGGCCGACGCCATCGGAAAACTCGTTCCCGCCAACCGGCGCCGGATCTCGCTCGACTTCAAAGCCAGTCGCGAGTCGGTCTTCAATCAGGACCTTTCCGGATACCGGTTCGTTCACTTCGCCACCCATGGACTCCTCAACAGCGCCACCCCCGACCTTTCCGGGGTTGTCCTTTCAATGGTGGACAAATCCGGGAAACCGACCGACGGTTTCGTTCACGCCTATGAAGTCTTCAACCTGAAACTTCCGGTCGAAATGGTGGTGTTGAGCGGCTGCCGGACCGGACTCGGGAAGGAAATCCGCGGCGAAGGCATGATCGGACTGACCCGCGCCTTTCTTTACGCCGGGGCCGAACGGGTGCTCGTCTCCCTCTGGGCAGTTGAGGATTCCGCCACGTCCACCCTCATGGCCGATACCTACGCCGGAATGTTGAATCGGAAACTGCGGCCCGCCGCCGCCCTGCGCGCCGCACAGTTGAAGATGATGGCCGACCCGAAGCACGCCCATCCGTTCTACTGGGCCGCCTTCACCCTGCAAGGAGATCCGCGTTAAACGGCTTCCGATTCACGGAACTTTCGCGGTTTTTCAATCGTACGCGCGCGCGATCCTTATTATATAGGCTTTTGCGCGAGGTACTCGGACAGGGCCGCCGCCTGCTCACGGTTCAATTCGACGGAGGGTCGCTTCGCCCTGACCAGCCGGATAGCCTCCTCGGGGACCATCCCCCGAGCCACCAGAAACGCGCAAACAACGGAAGCGCTCCGGCTGTTTCCGAGCGCGCAATGAACCAGCACGGACCGGCCGTTCCGTTCCGTGAGCCATTTGACCGCCTCGGCGAACTGTTCCATCGTCGGTGCCGTTCCGTCGAGAACCGGAAGCGACCGGTACGACCGTCCACTCATCACGCGACGACTTGCCCCGAACTCCCACGTCAGGTCCAGAACGTCTCCGATGTTCAGTTCATCGAGGGATTCCCGGTCAAAATCGAAAGGTCGGCGTCCCAGAAAAAGTCCCGGCACGATTTCGGTGAAGGGATCCCCCACCCGAGACCGGAGCCAGAGAATTCCCCGAGCCGGAAGAAAATACGGCCAGAAAATGAAAAAGCCGGCTGGACTCATCCGGCCGGAGGTTCGCTTGAACCACGTCAGGGACGGCCGGAAGAAGTACAACCCCGAAAGTCCGCCAAAAGAAACCGCCACCCAGATTCCGAAGCAGCCCCACGGCCAGCAATCCGCCCGCCAAGATGCAAACCCGGTGGCCAGGGAAATCACGGCGAATGCAAAACCGTATCGCATGAGTTTCAGGGTTGAAACGCACGAAAGCCCGGCCTTGCGACCGGGCTTTCGTTTCGAAGTGGTGCACCCGACAGGATTCGAACCTATGACCTTCTGATTCGTAGTCAGACGCTCTATCCAGCTGAGCTACGGGTGCGTATCAAGTCTCTTGGTGCGGATGAAAGGACTTGAACCTTCACGGGATTTCTCCCACATGGTCCTGAGCCATGCGCGTCTGCCATTCCGCCACATCCGCAAACGAGTCGCCGAGTATCGTCGTCGAACCCTTTTTTGTCAACCGAAAAATTCGTTGACGAGGAATTTTCATCCCAGATCGGGCAGGCGCGGCAGACGGCTGGTGGTTGTCTTCATCGCTTCCTGACGACCGCGTTCAACTTCCTGCATGAACGTCTGCAACTTGACCCGGTCCTTGCGTCCAGGCGCGGATTCGATTGACTCGCGGACGCTCACGCCGTAGGGCTTCACCGTCCGGATCGCCGCCGCGACGTTTTCCGCCGTCAATCCGCCGGAAACGATGACCCGGTTGAACTGCTTGGCGGCGGCGGCATACCGCCAGTCGAACAGGCGGTTGCCCTGCCCGTCCGGGCTTTCGCCTTCGAGCAGCACCGCGCCCACCGGGTAGGCCCCGGCGCGCGTATAGTCGAATTCCTCGCCGACGCGCATCTTCTTGATCAGGCGGTACTCGCGCAGATGCTGGCAGTACTCCGGGCTTTCGTTCCCGTCGAGTTGCACCGCCGTCACCTTGGCCGCCTCGGCCATCGAGCGCAACGCCTCGAAGTTGAATTCGTTGAAGAACACGCCGACGACGGGAACAAACGGCGGAAGTTTGTCCACTATCTCGCGCACCGCTGCCGGGGCGACGTGATACTCGCTCCGCGAATTGAAGTCGAAGGCAAGCACGTCCACGCCGGCGTCGAGCGCCATCGAGGCGTCCTGATACGACGTAATGCCGCTAATCTGGGTCTTGACCATCGCGCACCCCCCAAGAAAAAGGATGAGGGATGAAGGATGAAGGATGAAAAAAAGATCCTTTTGAATTTCCGGCTTTGAGTATCGGAAAGCAAAGGCGCCGGGAATGGACGCGGGTCAGAAGTCTGCTACCCCAAACGCATCATTCCTCACTCAAAATCGCTTTTCATCCTTCATCCCTCATCCTTCATCCCTTCGGAGAGACCGGCAGCGTTTCGTTGACGCTCGGATGCGGACGCGGAATGACGTGAACGCTGACCAGTTCGCCGACCCGGCGGGCGGCGGCGGCCCCGGCATCGGTAGCAGCCTTCACGGCGGCCACATCGCCCCGGACAACGGCGGTCATGAATGCCGCACCGATCTTTTCATAGCCGACGAGCGTCACGTTCGCCGCTTTCACCATTGCATCGGAGGCCTCGATCACGGCGATCAATCCTCTTGTTTCGACAAGCCCAAGCGCTTCCATTTCCATTCTCCCGTGAAGACAGAGTCAAAGGTTCGGCTAGCTTATCCCGAACCAACCGAAAAACCGCAAATAAAAAATCTTCAGACCGGACGATCCGTCCCGAGACGGGCCACGCGGGTGACCAGTTCAATCAGTTCCCGCCGGGTCATGGTGTAGACCGGTTCCGCCGCCTCCCCGCACTCGGGAATTTCCGGAGCGCAGAACCGGCAGTCCTGATCGCGCCGGTCAGGGGCCATAAAGCCGGCCTTTTCACGAACGTCCATCAATTTCGAAATCAACGGCGCGGGAATGTCGCGCCCGCCGCCGAGGGTATGCGCGACCAGGCTGATGCGCGCGAAATGCTCCAGAATCTCCATCCGGTCGAAGGCGGTCATCAAATCCCCGCCGCTCGTCACCGCCCCGTGATTCGCCAGCAGAATCGCATCGTGCTTGCGGCACAACGGACGAATCGCCTCGGGAAGTTCGGCAGTCGAAGGCGTGCCGTATTGCGCGAGCGGAATACATCCGAGCGTCAGCACCACTTCCGAAACCAGCGCACGATCGAGCGGCATTCCCGCCGCCGCGAATCCGGTCCCCACCGGGGGATGCGCGTGAACGACGGCTTTCACATCGGGCCGTTCGGCGTAAATCACCACATGCATCGCGACTTCCGACGACGCACGGTATTTCTGGCCAGGTAAGCCGGCCCCCTTCGCATCGGTCACAACCAGCATTTCCGGCTTCAGGAACCCTTTATTCACGCCGGTCGGCGTCACCAGAAAGTTGCCATCGGCAAGCCGGACGCTGATGTTTCCATCACCGGCAACGATGAGCCGGGCTTCGTAAAGACGCCGTCCGACCTCGACGATCTCCTCGCGAAGGCTTTGTTCACTTCCGTTCATTGTTTTGATTACGAGCGTTAGTTGCGGATACCTGTCGCCGATTATCTACAGCGGGTTTCCGGCTGGCAAGGCGGAAGAAGATTTCAACGGCGGCGGCTTCAGTTCAGCGTCCACCGCGTCGCACAATTTCCGGAAATGATCAGCCGGAACCTGCCCCATCGCCGTTCGCAACCGTTCGACCACGCCCTGAACCACCTTCTCCTCGGCGGCCTCGACCTGCTCGACGGCGGCTTCAACATCTTTTCGCTCCGGACGCCCCACGATGGTCCGAAGCGACCCGGTCAGAATGTCGATTCCGGATGCAAGGGCGGCCTTCGACTGGCCGAAAATCGTCCGGAACGTCATTCCGACCACCTTGACCCCGACTTTCGCGCAGGCCGCGTCGATGGCTGCCCGCGCCGCTTTCGCGTCAATCACCGCCTCGGGAGCGCTCCAGTGGGTTTGCAGGATGTACTCCAGCAGATAGCCCTGATGAAACGAGAGGCTCGCCACATCGGCCATCCGCTTGTACTCCAGCACCATCAACAGTTTCCGGACCGTCCGCGACAACAGCTTGATCGGCAGCAGGGCCACCTTTTTCGCAATCCCCTTCCAGAAACTCCCGTCCTCGCCGTCCGCCAGAATCGCCACATCGGCGTCCGAAAGAAAAATGCGATAATCCTCGGCCAGTTTTCGTACACATCGTCGCTGGAAGTAACTCATCACGAAGTCGTCCAGAAACGGAATCGGAATCAGGGGTGAAAGCCCCACCAGAACCGAGTGAGTGAGCACGAGCGTTTGTTGACGTTGTTCCATAAGAAAGGTGTCGGGTTTCGGGTGTCGGGTTTCAGGTAAAACCGAATTGCCGGCGGAAAATATTCAACCCGGTGGCCGCCTGAGTTCAAGGTTGTTGAGCTTTTGAAATTGGATGAAGGAAGGTATCCCATCTTCCATCTCCAATGAAACCCGTTCAAAATCCGGCGGCCCGTCCGAACCGCCCCGAAAACCCCAAACCCAGAACCTAAAACCCAAAACCCGATTCAGACCTGAAACCCGACACCTTTTCCGAACCCGACACCCGACACCTGCCTATGAAACCTTCCGTCCATCTTCTGATTCTTCTCGCAGTCACGGTACTGGTCGCCGTCGGACACGTCGCGCTCATCGTTTCGGGCGAGTTTCGCGGGTTTCATCCCGGAATCATCGCGGCGGTGCGCGACCTGCTGATTTTCGTCCCGATGGCGGGCGCGGCGATGTGGCTCGTCCGGACGCAGAAATTTCGCGGGAATCTGACGCTGCTGACTGCGGCCGTGTGCCTGTTCGGATTGGGACAACTCGCGCAGTACCGCCTGTTTACCGATCCGGAATACGGCACGCGGGGCGAAAAGCGGCGCGAGGCGCGGGAAGCGAAACTTCAGACGCAACTTCGGTTGAACATCAACACAGGGTACGACGACGAGAAGAAGAAACTTCTGTTCGGAACAACGCAGGTTCCGCCCGCGCCCGCGCCGATTGCGAGCAAGTTCGGCCTGATGGACGCAATTACTTCCGGAAACACCGTCGTTCCGCTGTTATCCCTGGCCCTCATGCTCGCGGCGTTTCTCGGATTGAAACGGGACGACACACTCGATCTGTTGCAACGAAACGCTTTACTCATCGGCGGCGGGACGGCGGTGGTTTTTCTCGGGATGGTCGCCCTGAGCAGTCGCGGGAAGTTTCTGGGCGAAACGACGCCGTGGGAAATCGTGAAGCCGCTGTTTCTGGTGACGTTCGGCGGATTGCTGGCGGAAAGCTACGTCAAACTCGGCAAAACGCGCTGGGGCCTGCCGCCGCTGCGGTTTTTCCTGCCGGTCGCGGTCGCGGCGCTGCTCGCCATCGCGCCGTTCTTTTTACTGAGCGACTTCGGGCAGTTGCTGGTATTCGGCGGCGTCTATGCCCTGCTCTATTTTCTGGCGACGCGAAAGTGGATGCAGGCGGTCTACGCCCTGACGCTCGCGGCCTTGCTGTTCGCGCCGATTTTCACGCTCGGCATTGGCGTGCCGAACCGCGTGTTCGTCCGCTTCCATCTTTGGCTCGACACCTGGACGGCCCCCGCGCCGGACGCGAAGTGGTGGAAGCCCTACGCCGAGAACATCCGCGAACAGTATCCCGAACAGGTCCGCGACCGGGTGACCAACGACGATGCGTGGTTCGAACAGTCGTCGCAACTCGCGCAGGGGCTGTTCGGCCTGAGCGACGGCAACCTCGCCGGACGCGGCCTCGGCCTCGGTTATCCGGAAGTCGTGCCGGTCGCCGATTCGGACTTCGTTTACGCCGCGCTGGGCGAGGAATTCGGCCTCGCGGGCGGTCTGCTCATTGTTTTACTGCTTTCCGCGCTCGTCATCGCCGGCATCGAAACCGCCCGCGGCGCGCCCGACATGTTCACCAAGCTGCTCGCCGCCGGTTTTACGGGGTTCATCGCTTTCCAGGCCATCGTCAACATCGGCGGGGTGATCCGGCTGCTGCCGATGACCGGCATCACGCTGCCTTTCGTGAGCCACGGCGGATGGTCGCTGCTCACGTCGTTCGCGATGCTCGGCGGACTGCTCGCCATTTCCCACCGCAACGCGGGCGTGGCGACGGCGGCCGTCGTCCCGGCGGTGGCCGACACCGACCGACCGATGCGGGTGAAGTGACATGACATCCCCTCTCTTCCCACCGATTCGCCGCTTTTTTCAGGTCGCGGAAGGCTGGAGTTACACTTCGAGACAAGAACGGTTGTCGTTCCCACGGATTTTTTTATGGTGGGAAATACGAAGACCTGTCTGTAATCTTTTGGTCTGCGCGTTTTGGATTCCATCCGTCTGGCTCATGGCCCAATTCGACGCTCGTACGCCGCATCCCGGAAAATCCGTCACCGAACTCCCCGAATACACCCTGTTCACGATCCTCGGACCGATGGTGCTCTTCAATGTCTGCTACACCGGGAGCTGGATTTGCGAAACGATGGTTGCAAGGTGGCTGAATTCCGCGCAACATCGCCGTTTCCGCGAATATGCCCTCAAGTCCGGCTTGGGTCTTTCACTGGCTTTCCCGGCCCTGTTGGTGTTTCTTTGGTTCTATCAATGGAAAACGGGTAGACGATTTTAGCCTGCCCAATGGAATTCCCGCTTTTTGGAGTCAGTATGCCCGGTTATTACACCGTCGGCGGCGGTCGTCCGCTGAACGGTTCGTTAAAAGTGTCCGGCGCGAAGAACGCCGCGCTGAAAATGATCGTCGCCGCCCTCATCGCGGACGGCGTGACCACCCTCCGCAACGTCCCGAACATCACCGATGTCGAAATCACGCTGAAACTGTGCGAGGAACTCGGCGCGCCCTACCGCTGGACCGACGAAACGACCGTCGAAATCGACGCGCGCAACGTCAACAACCACGTCATTCCGGTCAAATACAGCGGCTCCACCCGTACGCCCATCCTGTTCGTTTCCCCGCTTCTGCACCGGCTCGGAAAGGCCGAAGTCGCCACCATCGGCGGATGCAGCATCGGTCCGCGCCCGATCAACTACCACATCGAGGGTTTGAAACAGCTTGGCGTCAACGTCGATATGACGGGCAAAACGGCCTATTGTTTTCAGGCCGACAAGCTGACCGGAAATATCATCACGCTCGAATACCCCAGCGTCGGCGCGACCGAAAACCTCATCATGGCCGCCGTCGCGGCCGAAGGGCGGACGGTGATCCAGAACGCCGCCATCGAGCCGGAAATTCTGAACCTCGTCGGAATGCTTCAGGCGATGGGCGCGATTATCTATCAGGATGTGAACCGCGTCTGGATCATCGAGGGAACGAAGAAGTTCCGGGCGGTCGAATACGACGTGATGTACGATCGTATCGAAGCCGCGTCCTTCGCCGCCTGCGCCCTTGCGACCAGAGGCGACGTGTTCGTCGAAGGGGCGATTCAGCGCGACATGGCGACGTTTCTCGACTGGTTGCGGAAAGTCGGCGGGTCATTCGACATCAAACCGCACGGCATCCGATTCTATTTCGAGAACGAACTCAAGCCGGTCAACATGGAAACCGACGTGCATCCGGGGTTCATGACCGACTGGCATCCGCCGTTCGGAGCATTGCTGACGCAGGCAAACGGGATTTCCGTCATTCACGAAACGGTGTATGAAAGCCGTTTCGGCTACGTCGAGACGCTGGTGTCGATGGGCGCGCGGATTCAGCTCACGACCGACTGCCTCGGCAGCCGCGAATGCCGGTTTACGAACAAGAACTACAAACACAGCGCCCTGATCGCCGGGGTGACGCCGCTCCGGGCGGGGACGCTCCACATTCCCGACCTGCGCGCGGGGTTCGCCTACATCATGGCGGCCCTCATCGCGAACGGCGAAAGCCGAATTTACGGGACGGAGTTCGTCAAACGGGGTTACAGCAATCTGATCGGGAAATTCCGGGCTATCGGCGCACAGGTGGAAGAAATTCAGAACGAAGAATGAAAGGGCACCTGTCACAATTGGTTTTTCATTTCGAGGAGCCATCGGCTGAAAAGATTACCGAGGCTCTCGAAATGCTGACGGATGGGTTCTCGGTTCAAGAGGATCGCGGGGGAGAAGGTATCCGATTGATTCTTCGGGAGTACTCCGATTCCGCTACGTTTCTATTCGTGGAAGGTACTTTTTACGAAAAACAGGAGTTGGCTCTTCAACTGAGTAAAGCCTTGAACTCCCTGATAAGGATGTATGAATTTCATCTCGATGGAACGAATTCCCGGCTGAAAATTTCCAGTCACGCACTTGACGTGACCCCGACCGAGATTTCGTCCTTCCCGGTGAATGAAATTGACTGGGATATTGAGGAACGTACATCGGGCGACCTTTTTGAACGGCTGGACCAAATCATCGAAACGGAGTTGGAACTTTCAACTCTTTCGACAACTCGCAGGATTCCATTCCGGCTTCATATTCAGTCGGCGACGGGAAATCCGAGGCTGGATCAGTTTATTCTTTCTGCCCGACGAGCAGAGAAACTGGAAATCGAAAAGCAGACCAACGGAAGTATGTTGGTGAAACTGCTTTTGCCCGACCGAACCCAAATCGGAAGTGTTTTCAAACCTGACGAATTGAACGTATTGTGCCGTTTTCTTCCCAAGTTGGCCTCACTTGTACTCTGTAATTCTTGAACCGATTGAACCTGCTGATTTCTTTCGCGGCAGAAATTCAAAGAGTGAAACTTCAATGCTGACCGATACTTCTCAAACACGCATCGCGGGCACGCTGCTCGCGCTTCAGAACGCCGGGTGGAACATCGGCTTCAAAACCATTGCCAGCACGGATTTTCCGGCGAGCCTTCAAAAACGCTACGCCGCGCTTCCGGAGGATTTCGCGCTCTTTCTGGCGATGGCGACCGCGTGCGCCAGCCCGAACGGCGGCGGACGGGTCCTGACCGAAAGCGATTTCACCGACGACGACGGCGCGTGGCCGTTCGTGACCGGCGAATACGACGAGGCGTTCTGGAAAACCCACTGCCCCGTCGCTCTGGCCGGAGAAACCGTTTTCTCGATTGTCGCCGAGGGCGAAGCCGCCGGGACGGTCGTGCTGGGACGCAACGACGCGCAAAAGCAACCGATTGCCGAAACCTTTACCGAATTTCTCGGAATCGTCGCCCGGACGGCGCACGGGCAGGGCGACAACGACGCGATTTCGAATTTCTGCAAGGCTTGAAGGTCCGCCAATCGACATTCAACGCATGATTACCGTCGGTTCAGTTTCGCGTGAACTCGCGACCGAAGTTTTCGAGTTTCTGGCGACCGAGTTCCGCGGGCGGCGGAAGGCAGTCCGGGAATTTACCCATACCGACCCCGAGTTTGTTTTCTGGGTATCGCCGGAGGGTGAACTGATTGACGCGAAAAAGGGCCATAAAGCCAATCCGCCCAAAGGCTTCGAACATATTCTCGACGATAAGCGCAATTATGGCGGGTTTCTTCGCGGCCGGGTCGCCCGACGATTTGAACATCAGTTGATCGTCGTATACTGCTGGCCGGAGCTTTTGGCTGAAGATTCCGCCGCCATCCGGCAACTTCTCTCCGGACTTGACCAGATGCCGATTCCCATCGAGGAAAAGGCACTGGTCGTCAGCGACAACGGAGACATTTATGGGACGGTCAATGACCTTGTCGAGAAAGTCGCGTGGTAAGTCCGGCTTTCAAAACAAGGCATTGATTCACCCGAGCCTGTCAGGTGACAAACCATGCTGACTGAATCGTCACAGACCAGAATCGCCTCGGCGCTGCTCGCCATGCACAACGACGGCTGGGCGGTCACGTTTCCCGAACTGGCGACCGATCAGCCGCCGCCGGTCATCGCGAAACGCTATCCGGAAATTCCGAAGGACTACCGGCTGTTTCTGGGAATGTGCGGGTCCTGCTTCAACCCGAAAAACGACGCCCGGATTTTCACCAACGAAGTGTTTTACGGCGTCGCGACCGGCGTGCCGCCGTGGAACGCCCATGAACGCGCCTCGCTCGACGCCGGGAAACCTGAAACGGAGGTCCGCGCGTTCTGGGACCTTCATCTTCCCATCGGACACGCGCCGAACGGCGAGTCGGCGTACTTTGCCCTCGTCACGCGAGGGGAAGCCGCCGGATCGGTGGTGGCCGGTCACGGTCCCGACTTCGAAACCTCGGCAACCGTCGTCGCCGAATCCTTCACCGACCTTCTCTGGCTCATCGCCCGAGGCCCGGATGCCCATCCGGCGGATTCGGCGATTCATCAGGCGCTTCGGAATTTCACGCAGGGGTGACCTCATGCCGACGGACACCGCTCCCGAAATCGCGGCGGCGCAGCGGAAACTCTGGCGGGAACTCTCGCCGGAGAAAAAACTGCGGAGAATCGCCGCGCTCACGAGGAGCGTCCGTTCGCTGACTTGGCGGGGACTTCAAAACAAACACGCGGGTTTCGACCAGAGCCGGCTGACCCGTGAGTTTTTGCGCCGCGTTTACCCGCGAATGTTCGAAAACGAGGCCGTCACCGCCATGCCGAACGTCGAAGTCCCCGCCGCCCTGCTGCCCGTCGTCAGCGCCTGCGAAACGCTCGGCCTTGCCTACCGCATCGGCGGATCGCTCGCCAGTTCCCTTCACGGCGAACCGCGCGCGACCAACGACGCCGACATCGTCATTGCCCTCCGGCCCGCAGACGCGAAACCGTTCGTCGCGGCGCTCGGCGATGAATACATCATTTACGCCGACAGCCTCAGAGATGCCATCACCCGGGGCCGGAGCATCAACGCGCTCCACATCGATTCGGTGTTCAAAATCGACATTTTTCCGCTGAAACCGCGCGCTTTCGACCGTCAGGCGCACGAACGCGCCGTCATCGTCCCGATTGAACAGGACGGACGGCGCTACGACCTGCGTTTCGCCACCGCCGAGGATGTTTTACTCGCCAAACTCGAATGGTACCGCTCCGGCGGCGAAGTTTCGGAACAGCAGTGGCGCGACATCGCGGGGATTCTGCTTTCCGGCGAAGGCACGCTCGACGTTTCCTACCTTGAACACTGGGCAAAAGAATTGGGCGTGGACGATCTGCTCGTCCGCGCCCGTGAAATTCTTTAAAACTGTTTGCGCGCAAGGATGCGCGCGCTCCATCGCGCTCCCTCGTACTACTTCCAGGAATCGGCGTAGCCCGCCCACTCGACGCCCTTCGCCGCGTCGGTCATCTTCAGCGGACGGCGTGTGTCGAGCATCACCGCGTATTCGTCGGTGTGCGTCTTGCCCGGCGCCCAGCTTTTCTCCATCGCCTTCGGATGCGGCCCGTGGTGAATGCCCGTCGGATGGAACGTGATCATTCCCGCCTTGATGTTGTCGCGGCTGAAGAAATCGCCGTCGTGGTAAAACAGCACTTCGTCGAAGTCGATGTTGCGGTGGTAGAACGGCACCCGCATCGCGCCCGGCGTTTCCTCCAGCGGACGCGGCACGAACGAACACACCACGAAGCCCGAACCGACCAGCGTCGTATGCACGCTCGGGGGCAGGTGCGCGCGATGGCTGATGACCGGGCAGAAATCCTGGATACTCAACGCCCACGGAAACAGGTTGCCCTTCCAGCCCGCGATGTCGAGCGGATTGAAGGGATAGAAAATCTTCGTGATTTCACCTTCGCGCTTGACGCGCACTTCGTACTCGCCCTTTGAGGAATCCACCTCGACAATGTCGGGCGTCCGGATGGCCGTCACGTCGTAGAGCGAATACTGACCGACCATGCCGCGGTCGGGCTGACGCAGCGGCGTGCCGTTGCTTTCGATGACGAGCAGAAACGTCTCCGACGTACAGTTGAAGCGATAGGTCACGCCGCGCGGAATCACGAGGTAATCGCCTTTCGAAAAGGGCAGAAATCCGTAATCCGTTTCGAGCGTGCCGCCGCCCGTGTGCGCGAACCACATTTCATCGCCGTCGGCGTTGCGCTCGAAATACGGCGTGGCCCCCAGCCGACGCACCACGCCGAGCGACACATCGTTGTTGTAAAGCAGCGTCGTCGGCGCATCGCTCGCGGGATTTTCGACCCGGTCGGTGTAGAAGGCGCGCGGACGACATTCGCCTTCGATGCGCGTCCAGCCGGTCGGCGGATGGTTGTGGTAGAGGTGCGACACCGGACCGAAAAATCCGTCGCGGCCATGTTGCTCTTCGTACGTCCCGGCGGGCAGATCGACGTGCGCCTGCTTCGTGTATTTGCCTTTGGTGTAGTACATCGGGGGAAGACTCCTCAGGGAAGGGATGAAGGATGAGGGATGAAGGATGAAAAAGGGATTGGGTATCAGGGATCAGGGCAGTCAAGCGGAACGTCCAGTTTGAACCAAAAGCGGAACGCGCAACCCCGCCAATCCGACAAAAACAAGCCGACGCAAACCAACCACCTCCGGCTAACTGCTAACTGCTATCCACTAACTACTTGCTACTGGCTGCTGACCACTGATTTCCACGTCTTCATAAATGTCGTCCATCGCGGCGTCGAACGCCAGACTTGAAAACATGACGCGGGCGGCGGTTTCATCAAACGAAACGTAGTTCCATGAACCGTCCGGCTGGCGGCGAAAACATTCGACGCGACGGCGCAACGGCTCGATGAGGACGTACTCCTCCAGACTCGGCAGTTTTTGATATTCCGCGAACTTGTCGCCCCGGTCATAGGCCGCCGTCGAGTCCGACAACACTTCGACGATGAGTTTCGGCGAGGTTTTGAACAGCTTGGAAGCGTGGTCGGCAGGGTCGCAGGTCACGACGACATCCGGGTAAAACACGTTCCCTGTCGCCATGACTTTGACCTTCATATCGGATTGATAAACCCGGCATGGACCGCCGCGAACAAAGGTTTTCAACAAAGAGGCGACATTCAATGAGACCGTGACGTGTTCATCCCGCGCGCCGCTCATGGCACGGATTTCCCCGTTCACGTATTCGTGCTTTGTTTCCGAGGTGTCCTCGAAAGCGAGGTAATCCTCGAAGGTGGAAAACGGTTTGACGGCGGTGGTCATTCAACCCACTCCTTTACTGCAACGTCATTTTATTGCCGAACCGAACGTACGGCCGGAAGACATAATCCTTTGCCTTGCGTTCCTCGTGGCAGGCCATGCAGGTCGCCAGCTTGCCGCGATCGCTCACCTCGCTCGCCGTGCCGTCCGACACGAGATATTCCCAGTCGCCGCCTTCCGGGTTGAATCCCTTGTCGCGCTTGATCATCACGGTCAGAAGTTCGGGCGTTTTACTTTTCTCGGTCGTGAGTTTTTCCTTCACGATGACCGTTCCGACCGGGAAACGCGGGTCGGGCTGTTCGAGCATCGCCTTGCGTCCGGTTTCATTGACGTAGACCACCACAAACTTGTCGGTGTGCGGATTGTTTTTCTCGCGGGCGATCTGGGCGTCGGTCGGCGAGGCGCAGAGCGTAATGATGCGCGACAAAACGCGATGGGGCTGCTTGTTGACGCGCGTCCAGCGTTTGTATTCGAGAAATTCGACGGTCGGCGGTGGTGGCGCGGCCTGCGCGGTCTGCGACGGCTTTGCCGTTTCAGGTGGTGCGCTTACGTTCGTCCGGAACAGGCCGAAGGTGGCGCAACCGACCGCGCCGCAACAGAACACGGCCAGAATGGAATGCTTTAAAAAAGTGGTGGAATTCATGGGGGCTGACCTCGTTTCAATTCTGTTTTCTGGAAGTTTCCTGATTCTGCCGGGCTTCGCAGGCGGCGATGAAGGCATCCACGTCCACTTCGTCGCCGTACAACCGCTCGCAAAGGGCGCGTTTGATTTCAATGTCGGAAAGTCCGGGCGGAATCGACGCCAAAATCATGTCCCGTGCGGCGTCGAACATCCGGCTGGCCATCATCATCCGCTCACCGCCCGACCGGGCCATGAGCATTTCATAATACAAAGCTTCGATTTCGGGCGACGTGTCGTTCATTCGATACCTCGAAAACGTTCGAAGCGGTTTCCCGATGATTGGAAAGCGGATAGGCTGAGAAACGGTCGTACCTGACTCTTCGGCCAATCCAAAAAATCGAAAACTATCGTAACCGGTTTTGAAATCCGTCAAATGGTAGCACTTATGAACCCGATTCGGCTTCTGCTTCGCATTCCGAAAAAAATCCGTTATGCCTGTCTGGGACTGTTTCTCGCCATCTGCGGCTGGGGCGCCTGGGATCTCTGGTGGCCGCGCCACACCGACATGCGCGCGTTTGACGCCGACGAGGTCGCCCGGCTCGACACGGCCATGTGGCGGTCGTACTACGCGAAGGAACGCCTCACGCTCTTTCTTCAACTCGGCGAGCTGCTGCGAACACAGTACCGGCTGCCCTTCCTGCGCTCTCAGGTCACGGCATACCACGCGGCCCGCGCCGCCTTCGTGTTTAAGGACGGCAAACAGCGGGCGGACTACGAAAAGGCGCTGCCCGATCTGGTGGCGTTCTATTCGGATTTGCGGAAGGTCGGCAACATCGACTTCGACATCGAGCGCGCGGCAAAACTGGAACTCGAATGGTGGATTGTCCATCGCGAACGGAAAACGCGCCCACCGCGCGACCTCGACCGGGCGCTCGCCGCCACCGCCGGAGAGGTGTACCAGCAACCGGCCGATGCGTTCGGCGAACACGCGCGGCTGCGGGCGCAGGCGATGCTCATCCGGGATGAAAAAGCCGAATCCGGCGGCGTTTCTGAGGAAGACTGGAGAGAAATCGACCGGTTGCTCCACGAGTCGTGGCGGTCACTGTCGCGTGTGGTGCGTTAAAGCGGTTTTCGTTTGCGTGCGACCAATTCACCGCCGCGCGGGTGGGTTGAATATTGGACATAGCCCGTAGCCGCAGCGTTTTTTGCGAGGCTACGGGAAACATGTTTCGGCCCGAAATGAAATTAAACCAATGGTTTCACACAATTTCCCACGTCCTCGCCAAAGCGCTCCGGACGTGGGCTAAATCCAATATGTTCGCCATTCACGTCTCGGCGGGAGGGTCGTACAAAAGCTGCCCTAAAGAATCTCCCGCGCGTTTCCGACGCGGCGGGTGACGCGCTCGCCGTCGAGGTATTCCAGAATCGGAATGGCGTATTTGCGTGACAGCCCGAATTTTTCCTTGAACAGGGCCACGTCAAGCGTCGGGTTGGCCGGTTTGAGCGCGCGCAGGTCGGCGACGAGTTTTTCGACCACGTCGGCGTGCAGCAGAAAATCGCCCGCCCGGACGATTTTCTTTTCATTGATTAAAAGAAAAAGCACCGGTTTCGCCTGCGCTTCCTTTGTTTTCAGGGTTTCGTAAAGCTCGGCGGCGGTCAGGGCGACCAGTCCGGCGTTTTTGACGGCGGTTTCGATTTTCGCCTTGAGCGCGGCGGCCTCGCCGGCGGCTTCGGGCCAGAAACTCGCCAGCCGCAACACCTCGCCGTCCGCCGTGACGCGCTTTTCGGCGACGGCGGCTTCGACGGCGGCCCGAAAAACCTCGACCGGCAACCGCGAACCGAGATGTTCGCGGACTTCCTCGCGCGGCGCGCCGGGGCGCATCGGTTCGCGCTGATGAAATTTGTGAAGAAAACTTTTGATCCGCTCCTGAACGGTCGCGAAGGCCGTCCGCCGGATGACCCGTTTCGGCGACACGGCGTCCAGCACAATCGCTTTCCCCGCCTTTTTCAGTCCCTCGACGCAGGCTTCGATTTCCGCATCCGATTCTCCCGTCAGCATCGCCAGTTCGGCGAAGGTCGCGCCGGGCTGGTCGGCGCGTTGCAGGAACGCCTCGATCCGGTCGGAAATGTTTGAAGATTCGAGCGCGGCGAGAAAATCGAGAATTTTTGTATCCGAACGACGATGCCGCGCCGGGTGGGCGTCGAGAATCGCGCCGCCCGCGATGGTCGTCTGCGGCGAATAGCTGCGGATGATGAACCGGTCGCCCGGCAACGCCAGCACCGGCGCTTCGAGCCGAAGTTGAACCAGCGCGGCTTCACCCGGCGCGAGCTGGTCGCGTCCGCCGAGCAGGGCCGCGCGGGCCATCACTTCGCTCGTCCCGTGGTGCAGCCGGACGCGCGCGCGGTCGCGCAGCGGCTTTTCGGCGGAGGGCAAAAGTTCAAGCCGGACGTCGAGCATCGAGGTCGCCCCGAAACGGCCCGCCGGAATGACCACCTGACCGCGCTCGATGTCGGAAATTTCAAGTCCGGCGAGGTTGAGGGCGGTTCGCTGGCCCGCCACCGCCGTGTCGCGTGCGCTGCCGTGCGCCTCGATGCCGCGCACGCGCGTCCGATGCCCGGCGGGGAGAATTTCAACCTCGTCGCCGACGCGAAACTGCCCGGCGATCATCGTCCCGGTGACGACGGTTCCAAACCCGCGTACGGTGAAGACCCGGTCCACCGGCAGGCGCGGCGGCAGGCCGGTATTTTTCCCCGTCGCGGACGCCGCCGCCTCGGCCAGTGCCTTTAAAACATCGGTCAGACCGTCGCCGGTCCGGACGCTCACCGGCACAATCGGTTTTCCTTCGAGAAACGAACCGTCGAGAAATTCCTCGACGTCGCCCGTCACCAGTTCGAGCCAGTCGGGTTCGACCAGATCGGCCTTCGTCAGGACGGTAAAACCCGTTGGAATCTTCAAAAGTCGGCAAATGTCGAGATGCTCGCGCGTCTGCGGCATTACGCCTTCGTCGGCGGCGATGACGAGCATCACGAGGTCGAGGCCGTGCGCCCCGGCAAGCATGTTTTTAATGAAGCGTTCGTGGCCGGGAACGTCCACGAACCCGAACCGGCAGTCGTCGGTGGCGAGACTGGCGAACCCGATGTCGATCGTGATGCCGCGCTGCTTTTCTTCCTTGAGCCGGTCGGCGTCAACGCCCGTCAGAGCCTTCACGAGCGACGTTTTCCCGTGATCGATGTGCCCCGCCGTGCCGACGATGATGTTCTTCATTGGAAAAAGGTGTCGGGTTTCGGGTGTCGGGTTTCAGGTCAAGGAGAAGGTGTCGGGTTTCGGGTGTCAGGTTCAAAACTTCGAACCGACTAAGACTCAACCCGGCATCGGTTACAAAGTTGGAATTCCAGGTGCTTTACCTGAAACCCGATATCCGACACCTGAAACCTTTTGTTTGACCTGACACCCGAAACCCGAAACCCGACACCTTTTAGTTTTCATTCACCCACGACCGGAAGACCGTCTTGGCCGGTTCGGGCATGTCCTTGAGCGGGCGGACCTGAAGTTCGAGGTTGCCGCCGTCCTGAAGCGTGACCGGAAACTCGCGGAGCTTGCCGCGTCGCAGGACGTGAACCTTGACCGTTTCGCCCGGCTTGCGGTTGCGCATCAGACGCGGAAGCGTGGCCGTGTTGGCCTGTTCCCCGTCGATGGCCACAAGAATGTCGCCCTTGTCGAGTCCGGCCTTGAAAGCGGCTTCGCCGGGGATGACGTTTGAAAGGATCGTCTGCTTTTCGTCGCCGGAAAGTTCCACGCCGAGCGTCGCGGCGGGCTTGCCAGGCGTCCGGACTTCCACCAGTTCCAGCCCGACCACCGTGAGATAGTCGGCGTAGGGCAGTTCATCCAGCCCGTAAACGTACCGGTTGAAGAAATCCTTGTAATCCGCGCCGGTAATCGTCTCAACCGCCATCTGAACGCCGTTTTCCGGATAGCCCACGCCCTTCTTGGCGTAGGTGTCGTTCAGGTAGCGCATCACGTCGTCGAGCGTTTTGGCGTTGTTGGTTTTCCGCCGGATGTCCATGTCGAGCATCAGCCCGATGAGCGATCCCTTGGTGTAGAAATCGGTCACCACGTTGCGGCTGTCGTCCGGCGTGAGCCAGCCGTCGAAACTCGCCTGCGCGACGGAGGTGATCTTCCGGCCCGGCGTCCGCTGCTGGCCGTTGATGCTGTTCGACAGCGCGGTCAGGTAATCCTTCTGGCTGTAGACGCCCGCCCGTTTGCAGAGCAGATCGTCGTAGTAACTCGTGATTCCCTCGGCGACCCACAGATTCCGGGTAAAAACTTCCCGGCTGTAGTCGAACGGCCCGAGCGCCTGCGGACGAATGCGCTTGACGTTCCAGACGTGGAAAAACTCGTGCGACGACAGCGAATAGTACCGGTTGAGCGCCGCCGCGTCGTCGAAGGTCGCCGCCGGGAACGTAATCGAGGTGGAATTGAGATGCTCGACCCCGTGATAGCGACCACCGGGAATCGAGTGGTACACGAACCAGTAATCGTCGAACGGGGCCTTGTCGCCGAACATCTTCACCGCCTCGGCGACGATCTTGCGGGTGTTCTCGACGATCTTCTCCATCGGGTATTCGATCGGCCCCTGGAACGCCAGATGGTACTTCGAGCCGTTATGCTCGAACGTGACCACATCGAGCGTCGGGCTGACGATGCCCGGCGCGTCGGCCAGCGTGTCGTAGTCGGGCGCTTCGAACACGAACGGATCGGCGACCTTCTTCAAACCGTAGCCGTACTTCCAATCCGCCGGAACCTTGATGGAAATCCGGGCCGGAAGATCTTTCCGGCCCACGACGTACATCAGGAGGTTCGTACCGTTCCAGTACAGCTCGTCTTCGTTGAGCAACGTCGAACCGGCGTCGAGGACGTTGGCGTAGTACTTGTACTTCACCGAAATCCGCTTCGCCTTGCCGCGCGTCACCCGCCAGGTGTTCTTGTCGATTTTTTCGGAATCGAGTCGTCCGCCAGCCTCGTCGAAGGCAGCGAATTCCTGGATGTTCCGGGCGTAGTTCTGGATGAGATAGCGGCCCGGCCGCCACGCCGGAATCGCGAAATCCACGGTTTTGTTGTCTTTGGCGTCCGGCGCGTAGTCAACCGTCACCTCGATGAGGTGCGAGTTGGGCACGCCGGGCGTCAACGTATAGCCGACCGGTTCAGCCGCGTTCGCCGCCATCGTCAGAACTCCCAGGAAAAACATCAAACGCAAGGACACAAAGGCACAAAGGCGCAGAGACGAAATTCTCTGCTCGAACTCTTTGCGACCTTGCGCCTTGGCGCCATTGCGTTCAAAGAAAAAACTAAACATCAATTTGAGCCTTCTGAAGCTTTCCGCTGTAGTCGATGTAGAGCGATTTCCACTCGGTGAAAATGTCGAAGGATTCGATGCCGCCTTCGCGGTGACCGTTCCCGGTGCCCTTTGTGCCGCCGAACGGCAGATGCACTTCCGCGCCGATGGTCGGCGCGTTGACGTAGCAGATGCCGGTCTGGAGATCGCGCATCGCCGTGAACGCCCGGTTGACGTCGGCCGTGTAAATCGAGGCCGACAGGCCGTATCCGACGTTGTTAGCAATATCGATGGCGTTGGCGAAGTCGTTGGCGGCGATGATCGCCGTCACCGGTCCGAAGATTTCTTCCTGCGCGATGGTCGCGTTGGGCGAAACGTCGCCGAACACGGTCGGAGCGATGAAGAAGCCGTGTTTGAGATTGCCTTCGGTCAGCCGTTCGCCGCCGCAGAGCAGTTTGGCCTTGTCCTTCGTCTTGCCGATTTCGATGTAACCGAGAATCTTCTGCATCTGCTTTTCGTTGATGACCGGCCCGACTTCATTCTTTTCATCGAGGCCGGGACCGACTTTCAGCGTCTTCGCCCGTTCGACGAGCATGGCGGTGAATTTCTTGACCACCTTCTTGTGGACGATCAGCCGCGACGACGCTGTGCAGCGCTGTCCCGACGTACCGAACGCGCCCCAGAGCGCGCCGTCCACGGCGAGTTCGAGGTCGGCGTCTTCCATGACGATGATGCAGTTCTTGCCGCCCATTTCGAGGCTGCACCGCTTGCCTTCGGCGGCGGCCTGCGTCGAAATCGCGCGTCCGGTCTGGGTCGAGCCGGTAAATGAAACGACGCGCACCGTCGGGTGCGTCACGAGCGGCGAACCGGCGGTCGCGCCGTAGCCGGTCACCATGTTGACGACGCCCGCTGGAAGTCCGGCTTCTTCAAACGCCTTGATGAAATTGACGACCGACAGCGGGGTGTCTTCCGCCGGTTTGATGACGACCGTGTTGCCGCTCAGGATGGCCGGGAGAATCTTCCACGACGGAATCGCAATCGGGAAATTCCACGGCGTGATCAGACCGCAGACGCCGACCGAGTCACGGACCGACATCGCAAACTTGTTCTTGAGTTCCGACGTCGTCGTGTGCCCGTAGAGCCGTCGGCCCTCGCCCGCCACGAAATGCGCCATGTCGATGGCTTCCTGCGTGTCGCCGCGCGTTTCCTTGAGCATCTTGCCCATTTCGCGCGTCATGTCGCGGGAGATTTCCTCCTTGCGACGGGCCAGAATTTCGGCCACGCGCAAAACGTAATCGGCGCGTTTCGGCGCGGGCACGAGCCGCCATTCCGGATAGGCCGCGCGGGCGGCGGCCACCGCCGCGTCCACGTCCTCGGAATTCGAATCCTGGAAGATGCCCACCACGTCGCGCGTGTCGGCGGGGTTGCGGTTTTCAAAGGTCTTGCCGCTTGCGGAAGCGACCCATTTGCCGTTGATGTAGTTCTTGTAAACGGTGGGTTTGACGGTCTTGGCAGCCTTCGCCGCCGATTTCTTGGGGGTAGCCTTGGGTTTCGCCATGAGTCCTCGATAAAAGAAAGAAAGGGTATGAAGTACGAACAAAGAACGATTGCGACGCGGTCAGCGACGCGCGGCGGGCAGGGTCAGCCCCGGCACCGGCGTTTGCGGCTTCGGCGGCAGGTTGTGACAGCCCGTGCAGGGAAACTTTTCGTCCATCCACTTCTGGGGATGATTCGGCTTGAGGCGCTGGGCCTCGATGGCACCGGTTTTGGGATCGTGACAGGAAAGACAGGAAGCGCGGCGGTCCTTGACCGGCGTGTCGGGCTTCTCCTTGGCGATGTTGCAGGCCGGAGAAACCGGTTTGGGGTGGCGCCCGGTGCGGGACAGGGCGATCAACCCCACGATGACGACCACGATGACAACGATGAAAAAGGCGTCGCGCTTTTGGAGACGAAGTGCCATGAATGATTGGAAACTGATGAAACGTAGCGTGGATGGAACGAGAAAAAACGCCCCGGAAGCTAACAAGCGTCGTCCTGAGTGTCAAGAAACGCGGGTCGTATGGTAGGCTCGCCGACGATTCGATTTCCCCTTTCGAGAAGGTCGCCTCCGGAGGATTCACGCCATGCCCGCCGCTGCTTCCCTTATCGTCTCAACCTCGCCGCTCGTGAAAACCTACACCCTCGAAGAATTCTGGGAATTGCCGGAACCCGCCGATCATTCAAAGTACGAACTCATCTCCGGAGTCCTTTACATGGCCCCGCCGCCCGAATACCGACACGATTCAATCGCCGCAAAGTTGAACAGGCTTCTCATGAGACACCTTTTCTCAATTGGGGATCGGGGCGATCTTTATATCGCCCGTGCCGCCATCTGGACATCCCCCAATAATTATCTGGAGCCGGACCTTTTCTACGTGTCCTCGGAACTTCGCGAAACGTTTGAAAACAACCGCCGCACATCCGCCGATCTGGCCATCGAAATTCTTTCGCCGGGAACCGCGCTTTACGACCGGAACACGAAAGCCGACACCTACGGCGCGCTCGGCGTCCGGGAACTCTGGCTGGTGGACGGGGTCGCGCAAACCATTGAAATTCGCTATCAAACCGGCGGCGGCTTCGGCGAACGGGAAGTCTTTTCCGAAACCGAAACCGTCGTTTCCCGCGTCTTCCCGACCCTCGCCCTGCCGGTGAGCCAAATCTTCGAATGATTGTGGAGCCGTCATGTCCAGTGCCGTTTCGGAAATCGTTGCCTCTTCCTCCTCTTCCCCTTCAACCGCGGGAAAATCGACCGCCGGTCGCGTCGCCTGGGGACTCGCCGCGCTGCTCGGCGCGGTCCTGCTCGTCGCGGGCGTGTTGAAAGTCGTCGAGCCGTTCGACTTCGTCCGTCAGATCGCGAGTTTTCAAATGCTGCCGAAGTCGCTGCACATCCCGGCGGCGTGGTTTTTCCTCGTCGTGGAATGCGCCATCGGCGCGGCGCTCGTCATCGGGTACAAACTTCGCTGGACGCTCATCGCCTCCGCCGCGCTTACGCTCGTGTTCATGGGCGCGCTCGGATATGTGAAGCTCAGGGGAATTCCGGTCGAAGACTGCGGCTGCTTCGGATCGCAGGTGAAGCGCAGCCCGACCGCCGCGCTCGTCGAGGACGGCCTGATGCTCGCCGCCGCCGTCGGTGCCCTTTTCCTGATCGGCCGTTCCGCGATGGGGAACATGGGCGGGAAATGGCGCGCGGGCGTCGTCGGGCTGTTCGCCGCCGTCGGACTGTTCACGCCGCTCGCGTTCGGTTTCCCCGTTTCGGGCGGGAATGAATTTCAAAACGTCAAAATTCAAGGTCTGAGCGTTGATCTGACGAAAGGCGAGCATCTGGTCGTCCTGATGGATACCGAATGTTCGCACTGCCAGGAAAACGCGCCGAAAATCAATAATCTCATCGGTGGGGGCCTTCCTCCGCTGGTCGCGCTCTGCTCGAACGAAGAATGGCGGCGCAAATTCTTCGTCCAGCGCTACGGCGCGAAGTTTCCCATCGGGGAAATTTCAAAGGACGACTTCAAGCGCCTGCTCGCCGAAGGCGATACGCCGCGTGTCGTACTTGTGAAAAACGGAAAGACGATCAAAGCCTGGAACGTCGAGCCGCCGACGGCGGACGAAGTGAAAAAGGCCCGCCAGTGATTCAATTTTCGATTTTTGATTGAAGATTTTCGATTTTGGAATGCTGATTCGGTGACTGGATGAATCCGAACAGCAACTTCAGACCGAATCAATCGAAAATCTTCAATCTGAAATCTTCAATCCCCAGAGGTTGCCATGAAACGCACGATCATTCTCACGCTCGCGCTCGCCGGACTCGTCGGCGTGGGCTGCACCGCTTCAGCCGGAGGACCGAAACCGATGGAACCCGTCAATGCCAATCCCACGCCGGGCTGCCCGGCGGCCCTCGACTTCAAGGTCAAGAACATCGACGGCAAGGACGTCAGCCTGTGCGACTACAAGGGCAAGGTGGTCCTGATCGTCAATGTCGCGTCCAAGTGCGGTTATACGCCTCAATACAAAGGACTTGAGGAACTCAACAAGAAGTACCACGACCAGGGTCTGCGGATTCTCGGCTTCCCGGCCAACGACTTCGGCGCGCAGGAGCCGGGCAGCGATTCCGAAATCAAGACTTTCTGCACGACGAATTACAACGTGACGTTCGACATGTTCTCGAAAATCACGGTCAAGGGCGCGGGCAAGCATCCGCTCTATCAGTACCTCACGTCGGGCGGCGGCGACGCCGCGCTGGCGGGTGAAGTGCGCTGGAATTTCCAGAAGTACCTCATCAACAAGGAAGGCAAGCTGGTCGCGGTCTTCAAGTCGGGCGACGAACCGATGGGACCGGCGGTGACGGCGGCGGTCGAGGCGGCACTCAAGTAAAAAAACCTGCCTCGAAAGAAGAAAGGCGCGGGAATCACATCCCGCGCCTTTTTGCTTTTCTCGTCGCCACAAACCTCAGTGACGGTGGTGTCCCTTGTGGTGTCCGCGACCATGGCTGCCATTACCACGCCCCCGACCACGTCCGGGCTTGCCCCACTTGCCGTCACGGGCGTCGTGCCCGTTCACGAACTTGCGCGATTTCTTCCAGTCGCGCTTGGGATTGCTCCCCGGATTCGGATTGCCGGGCTTCGAAACGCCCATCACCGGCGCACGACCCGCCCCCTTGCCGGGATTGTTGCCGCGGCCATTGCCACGTCCCTGGGCGGCGGCGTCAACGGGCGCGAGTGCACACAGAACCATCAGTGAAAAACCGGCGACGAAGGCCATGATCTTCTTCATGTCGGATGCTCCTCTCGAGTCGAGTTTTTTCAGACAAACAAAGTGGGCGATGTCGGTTCCGGGCCACAGGTTGCCGTCCATCCCGAAAAAAGTTTTTACGGCTGGGTTTTCCCGTGGTTTGCCTCGAAATACCCGAAAATCTCCTTCCGGACCTCTTCGACCGACTTGGGACCGGAAACGGCCGTACCCGTTTGGGAAACGGAACGCCAGCCTTCGACCAGGTCGGCGGAGATGGCGAACTGGCCGTACTGCCAGTTGTTGGTCCGGAAAAGCGTCTGGTCGCGGACGAGGAAGACCAGCATTTCCTGCTGCGGCTCGTATTTGTCGGTCGCGCAGTAGATATTGCTGCCCGCCCAGACTTTCAGTTCCTTTTGCCGGGGATCGCCGAAAATGACTTCGGTCAGTTCCAGCGTCGCCAGTTGGCTGTAGACGGGATGGCGGATTTTTTTCACTTCGCGAACGCGCACCCGCGCGATGACGTCGGAGCCGAGCGTCAATTCACGGGCATCCATCACACGCATGCGGCACTGGGCATCGGCAGGTTGCGAAAAAACGGGCGCGAGAAGCAGCAGGCAGAAAATCAGAATCGATCGCATGCGGGGTGAGGTCACCGTTTCAAAGGGAATCGCGGAAAGTGTGGCGAGTTTGCACAAGCGGCGCATTGTACAGAAAAAACCATGTTTTGGAAGCGATGAAATCATTCGCGAACCTGCCCCGGCTTGCGCCTTCCGGCGGATTTCAACCATAGTAGCCGGTTCAGAAACCACGTTCCCTCGCTCGCGAGGTCTGTCAAAGTCTTTCCATGTCCTTCGCCGTCCATACTTCCCCTTTCACCGAAGCCACCGCCCTGCGCGGCCTCGCCTATCTTGAATGTATCGAGCCGACCTGCGGCGCGGTTTACGATGCGGGCGACCGGATGTACACCTGCGAGCGGTGCGGCGGGTTGCTCGACGTGAACTATCACTGGAAATCCGGGATGCTCGACGGCTTCAGAAGGGTGTTCGACGAGCGAAGAAACTCAAATAACCCGTTAAACGTGAGCGGGGTCTGGCGGTTCCGGGAACTGCTTCCTTTTTTTACCGCCACCGATCAGATCGTGACGCTCCAGGAAGGCAACACCCATCTCTGGGATGCCCCGCGCAGCGCGGCCTACGCCGGACTCAAACGCCTCCAGTTCAAGCATCAGGGGATGAACCCGACCGGCTCGTTCAAGGACAACGGCATGACGACCGGGGTCACGCAGGGGCGGCGGCTCGGCGCGCGGGCGGTCGCCTGCGCCAGCACCGGCAACACGTCGGCGTCGATGGCGGCCTATGCCGCGCGGGCCGGGATGCGGGGGTTCGTGTTCATTCCGGGCGGTCAGATTGCCTACGGGAAACTCTCCCAGAGCCTCGACTACGGCGCGGCGACGCTCCAGATTGACGGAAATTTCGACGATGCCATGCGGATTGTGCGCGAAATCGCCGCCGCGACCGACATTTACCTTCTGAACTCGGTAAATCCTTTCCGCCTCGAAGGGCAGAAAGCCATCGGCATCGAGATGATGCAGCAGCGGGGCTGGAAAGCGCCGGACCGGGTCGTGGTTCCGGGCGGTAATCTCGGCAACTGCTCGGCGCTCGGCAAGGGATTCAAGGAAATGCTCGACCACGGCCTGATCGACCGGATGCCGAAGCTGACGGTGGTGCAGGCGGAGGGCGCCGCGCCGCTCGCGGCCTACTGGAACGGCGACCGGAAAGGCGACTTCGTTCCGGTCGAACATCCGAAAACGCTCGCCACCGCGATTAAAATCGGGAAACCCGTGTCGTGGCCGAAGGCGTTGCGCGCGCTTGAATGGATGAACGGCAACGTGGTCACGGTTTCCGAACAGGAAATCGCCGACGCCAAGGCCATGATCGGCCGCGACGGTCTCGGCTGTGAGCCGGCCAGCGCGACGACGCTTGCCGGAATCCGAAAAATGATTGAATCCGATTCGCTCGATCGGGACGAAGATGTGATTGCCGTCCTGACCGGAAACGTTCTCAAAGACCCGGATTACACCGTCCAGTACCACGCGGACGAACTTTTCACCGACGCCGAGCGGGAAACCCGGACGGTCCGCGCCGAAGGCAAGCTGGCTTCGAACTTCGCCAACCGCCCGGTGCGCGTTTCCGCAAACCGCGACGACATTCTGCGCGTCATACAGGAACTGACGGCACGGGAGGTTTAAAACTTATGTTCGGAATGGGAATGCCCGAACTCATCTTCATCTTCGTTATCGGGCTGCTGGTGTTCGGCCCGCGGCAGTTGCCCGAAATCGGCCGCAAGCTCGGGCAGATCATGGGCCATCTGCGAAACGCCTCGGAAGAATTCAAGCAGACGTGGGAAGCCGAGGTCGAAAGCGAGAAGGCGCGCATCGCCGAAGCGGTCGATCTGCCCTCCATCGAGCAGTCCATCCAGGCCCCGCTCATCGAGACGCCGCCCGCGCAACCCGAGCCGGAATTCACCATGTCCCGGTCGCCCTTCAAGGCCGGGCAGTTTGAAAAGACCCCGGAACCGGCCTACGAACCGCCCGCCGAAGTCGTCGCCGCCGCGCTCAACAACGGATTCTTCTCGAAACCGGCCAAATCCGCCCCCGCCGAAATTGAAGGCTTCGAAGGTTAACGCCTTCCGACAATTCCGGTTCCCAATCGAAAATCTTCAATCTTCAATCGAAAATCCCCATGCCCGAAGCCGTCATTTCACGCCCCGCCGCCGAAGAACCCGAAGAAGAAGGCGCGATGGGGTTTCTCGACCACCTCGACGAACTCCGCCGCCGCATCTTCTACATCGTCGGTTTTCTCGGCCTCGCCTTCATCATCTGCTGGGGATTCTCGAATACCCTCTACCGCTTCCTCTCGAAACCCGTTTCGGAAGCCCTCGTCGCAGCCCGGCTCACCAACGTCAAGTCGGCCACACGCCTGAAAACGGCGAGCGAACTCCCCGACGGGGCGACCGTAACCTACATTTTCGGGAGCGGCGTGACGGTGCAGGGCGCGGTCATTCCCCCCGGGACGGCCCTTCCGGCACGCATCGCGAAGGATGAGAAGGGCAAGCGTTTCCTTGAAACCACCCAGACCACGGTCATCGGCGACCGGGTGATTCCCGAAAAGTTCGTCCTCCCGTCTGGCGATGTCTTCAACAACGTCATCGACCCGACCGGCCAACTCGTCGTCCATACGGTTCAGGGAGCGTTCAACCTCTATCTCAAAGTCGCGTTCTACGCCGCGATTTTCTTCTCCATCCCCTTTACCATCTATCAGTTGTACGCGTTTATCGCTCCCGGCCTCTACCCGCACGAACGGGGCTACATCTGGCCGGTCCTGATTCTCGGCACGTTCTTTTTCGTACTCGGCGCGTCCTTTGGTTACTACATCGCCTTCCCCCGTGCCTGCGCGTTCCTGCTCGACGTCGGCAAGGACTTCCAGCCGATGATCGAGGTCAACGACTACTTCGACCTCATCATCGCCATCGTTTTGGGACTCGGCGCGGTCTTCGAACTGCCGACGGTGGTGTTCGTGCTGGCCCGGCTCGGCCTCGTGACGGCAGGATTCCTGCTCCGCATCTGGCGGCTGGCAATGATCGTGATTCTGGTCATTGCGGCAGTCATCTCCCCCACGTCCGACATTCCGAACATGATGGTTTTCGCCGTTCCGATGATCCTGCTCTACTTCCTGAGCGTCGGGATTGCCTTCTTTTTCGGGCGCAAGCGGCAGACCGACGCGGAGGCGGCGGCCTGAGTGCTGGGTGCTGGGTGCTGGGTGCTGGGTGAAAGCAGCAGAACCTGTCGCCGGAAGAACTTCAAGAAGTTTTCCCAAGCTGCTGACGACTGGCCACGAACGACTGACTACTGCCCCCACTCGACCACATGGTTGCGGAGCGTTCCGATGCCTTCGATGGTCACGGCCACATCGTCGCCGCCCCGGAGAAACACCGGCGGGCGGCGGAACACGCCGACGCCGCCCGGTGTGCCGGTCGCGATGAGATCGCCGGTTTCCAGCGTCATTGACTGCGACAAATACGAAATCAGGTGCGGGATGTCGAAGATGAGCTGATTCGTATTCGACGACTGCATCACTTCCCCGTTGAGTGTCAGCGAGATGGAAAGATGGTGCGGATCGGGAATTTCATCCTTCGTCACCACCCACGGTCCGAGCGGCGCGAAGGTGTCGCACGACTTGGCGCGGGTGAACTGCTTGTCCTGCCGCTGCATGTCGCGGGCGCTCACGTCGTTGATGATCGTGTAACCGCCGATGTAGTCATACGCCTCGCCGACCGGAATCGAACGCCCGGTCCGTCCGACGACGACGCAGAGTTCGGCCTCGTAATCTACCTCGACGCTGTTCGGCGGGAGGACGATTTCAGCCTTGTGATGGGTGATGGCCGTGGCGTACTTGGCGAAAATCATCGGCGTCGCGGGCGGTTCCTTGCCCTGCTCGGCGGCGTGGTCGCGGTAGTTCAGTCCGACGCACATGATTTTTCCCGGACGCTGGATCGGCGCTTCGAAAACGACGTCGGCGAGCGGCAGGACCATCTCCGGCGCGGACACCATCCGCGATTCGGCCCGGCCCAGCACCTCGCGGCGCTGCCAGTCGTCCAGTTTGAGAATGTCGAGAACGGTTTGAAAATCGTCTCCGAAATCGACGATGCGGTCGCCGACGATGACGCCGGGCCGCGTCCGCCCATGCAGGTGGAACATCGCGACTTTCATCGGTTTTTCCTCAATTCCAGCGGGCCAGTTTGGTTCGGGCGCGTCCGATTTCCTCGTCGATGACGGCCCGGTGATCGTTGTCGGGATTGGAGGTCTGGTAGTCGGTGAGCAAATCCAGCGCGCGCGACCAGTCTTCGATCTGGGCGTGATAGAGGCCGCCGTCACGGGTCAGGTCGGGATCGCCGGGCGCAAGCTGAAGCAGCATCCGCGTCACCCGCGCCGCGAGCGGCCAGTCGGGGGCTTTCACCGCGATGTTCTTGAGGTTGTTGAGCATCCGGGTCAGGACGGCGACCGGACCGGACGGCCGCAGAAATTCCGGGCGGAGGGGCGCGGCGGCCCCATAAACCTGCTTCAGCAGACCGGCGCAGTCGGGTTCGGAGAGCATCCGCCCGCCGTTGAACGGGTCGAACAGCGCCACGCCGCTCGCGCTGACGTGCCGGACCAGGAAATGACCGGGAAAACCGACGCCCTCGCACGCCACGTCGAGCCGTTTTGCCACTTCGATGAAAATCATCGAGAGCGAAATCGGAATCCCGAGGCGACGGTCGAGCACTTCGTTCAAAAAGCTGTTGCGAGGGTCGTAGTAGCCGTCGGAATTTCCACGAAAGCCTTGTTCTTCAAAGAGATGACGGGCAATCGCGGCAGCCCGGCGGGTCGTCGAGGTCTCGCGCGGAATCGCCAGTTGGGTTTCCCAGGCGAGGGCATCAAGCCGGGGGACGATGTCGTCGGGTCGCCATTCGGGATTTTTCAGACAGGTCAGATGGGAAGCCGCCACCGCGACGTCGATGAGCGGTTCGGGGCGTCTCACCAACGCCCCGAACGACGCGAGCCGTTCCTCGAATCTGACTTCGCCGCGTACCGCCATCACCGAATCCCCGGCTTCTTTTCTTCCGTGACCACCGGCGCGGCGGTCGCGGGTTCTTCCGTGAAAATTTCCTCGACCACTTCGTCATCGGCGCTTGCTTCAGCGTCCGCCGACTTCGACTGGCGGATTTTCCCGGTTTCATCCAGATAGAACGAGTGGTTGCCGGTCCGGTCCGTACCGACGCGGGCCACCGGCCTGGCCATGATGGAAAAACCACCCGAACGCAGGGTGATCGCCGTCAGAACGTAACCGCTCCGGGGCGTCTCCTGCATGTTTTCAACTTCTTCATCGAAAAACCGGGATTCGTCGGCCTTGCGGGCAATCATCTTCAGACTGTCGCTGTAATTGCCCTTTCCGGCCCCCTTGAAATAGGCCCGCTGGGCTTCGAAGATCTCGCGCAAGGAAGTGCGGACGGCGGACTCGTTGTCGCGGCGCATCCGGTCGGCCTCGTTCGCGCCGAACGCCGCGCCCGCGAACCCGACGATGATCGGCAGCGGATACTGGAACGTATTGCTGACCGTGTCGCCGTCGCGCCCGAGATGGGTGGCGAACGGCATCGCGCTCAGACCTTCGAGAAACACCTGATACGCCTTCGGGGTTTCCTTCTTCAGTGAATCAATAAGCGCCTGGTAGAGGTATTCGGAAGCGTAGGAAGAAGCAATCGTCTCGGCCGGACGATTCGCCATCGCCGCCGTGAACGTCCCCGACCGGCCGAGCGTCCGCCCGGATTTGCGGGAATCGACCACCCACTTCACATCGTTCACGCGACCGACCGCCAGCACGTCATCGAAAATCGTCATCGCGAACTCGTCCGCGATCATCAGTTCCGCACCGTTGTAGGTTTCGAGCCGGGGCGCGGGGCGGGTCGCCGCAACATCACCCGCCTTCGCGGTCTTTTTGTTGTAGTCCTGCAATCCCCAGGCAAACAGCTTCGAAAAGGAATTCCGCAACAGCGAGGCATTGCTCACGCCCGCGAACGCCGCCGCGTGGAGCTTGTCGGTGTCGGGCGTTTCCGCCTTGACGGCCTTGTCGAAGTCAATTCCCTCGACACCAAACGAAAATTCCCCGGTCAGACCGGCGATGATTTCATTGCGGAGCGCCACCCCGAGTTTGTCCTCGGATTTGGCGAGACGCTCGCGGACCTTCGGATCGACCACGGTGTACATTTCAAGCGCCGTGTCGAAAATCCTTCCCGCGTTGAGCGTCGTCGTGGCGAAAATCTGCGTGTTTTCCGGCAGCGAATCCGCCGCGCGCAGCGACACCACCGGGCCATCCGCCACGGCGGGGAGCAGCCCCGGCTGGGCGTGCGGCAATCCGACCACAAACTGTTGATAATAGGTGTTTTCCTTCACGCCGACGGACGTCCCGACGCCGCCGAGCTGGCCCAGTCCGGACAGTTCAAACAGCTTGTCAGCCATGGCCGCGAACTGCGCTTCCTTCTCACGGGCCTTGGGATCGGTCTTCTTGTCCCGTTTCTTCTCGGAGGCAACAATTTCGGCCACGCCGTCTCGCACTGCCACGCCGATGGCCTTGGTGTTGAAGTAGACCGAAAAAGTCCGGGGAACGTTCATCCGGGCGCGAGTCTTCACGAAATCGTCGGAAGCGGCCAGCGCGTCATATTTCGTGCTGATGTCGGTCAGCAACCGCTTCAGCGCCACGGACTGCGACCCGAGGACGTAACGGCCTTCCCGCGTGTAGGAAAAACTCTCGTTCTTTTTCGCGCCGGGAAACGTCGTCATTTCAAACCGACCGACCCGCGCCACTATCGGCTTTTTCGCGCCGGGGGCGGGTTTTACTTTCTTCTGAGCCTTTTTCGGGTCGTCAGTGGCGGAATACTCGACATCGCTCTTTCCGGAGGCTTCTCCGAGCAGTTTGCGGGCGGCCGCGACGTACTGATTGGCCGCGTCCTCGGTAGGCGCCTCGATAATCACCACGAATTCCGGTTCGGGAAATGCGGTCTTCTTCTTTCCGGGCGGCGGCGGCGGGAGCGAGACGGAGACGCCGATTTTGGTTGCGCTCAGGACGGATTTTTCGGGAAAGCCGAAAATCTTGAGCAGTGTTTCATACTTGGTCGGATCGAACGGGATATTCGCGTCGGGAGAAGCCAGAAACTTCTTGACGCTTTCGACATTGAGAATTTCATCTATCGCCCCGGTCACGTTTTCGGCCTCGATATAAAGAAGCGTGTTTGTCGTGAGATAGCCGGGGAGGCTCGTCGGCGCGGGCATGGCGGGGGCCGCGGCGGGACGGGCGGCGGGTTTCCGTTTCTGAGCGAAAGCGGCGGGCGTAAATTGCATTGCGAAGAGCACCGCGACGATCCACATCGTCAGCGAGGAGCGGGCCGCAAGGCGCAACCGTGAAGTCATATCGTGAAATATCTCCTGTCGAATCTTCCGTTTCCGGATTGTTTTCATAGGCTGGACTTCGGTGACGCCCCCGTACCGGGCGTTGCACCGGCTCCCGGAAAAATCCCTCCGGGAGATGCGCAAAACCGATTTCAAACCATGCCTTTACAGACAATTTTAGGCAAGCGGCTTCGCAGTCTTCTCGGCCAGTCGGCGGGCGCGTTCGGTCAACTGGGCGAAATCCGCCGCCGAAACGATGTCGGGGGAGAAAAGACCGCTCCCGACCGTCACGACCGAGGTCCCGGCCTTGAGATAATCCGCCGCCTGCTCGGCGGGAATGCCGCCCGCCGCCATGAGGTGCTGGTCGGGAAAGGCACGACGGAGATGCCCGAGGTAGACCGGTCCGCCAAAGCACGCCGCCGGAAAAACGCGCAACAACGGCGGATTGGAAGGGGTGAGCGCGGCGATTTCGTTCGGCGTCGCCACGCCCGGCACGGCGAACACGCTCTGCCGCCGACAGAAATCCACCACCATCGCCTGATTGAACGGCAATGTCACGAACTGCGCGTTGGCCTTTACCGCCCGGTCGGCGGCCTCGATGGTGGTCACATCCCCGGCTCCGACGAGAACTTTCGTTCCGAACGTTCGCCGCAGGTCGCTGATGACCCGCGCCGCGCCCGGCGTACTGTAGGGCACTTCCAGGAGAAGAATGCCCCCCGCGACGACCGCCTCCGCCGCCCGGAATGCCATGTCCGCCGTCGTCGCCCGAATGCTGGCGATGACCCGATGCGCGCAGAATCTGGAGAGAATGTCGTTCACGGCTGAATTATTGAAGATTTCCGATTGAAGATTGAAGATTGAAGATTTTCGATTGGCGCTCAAGGAAGCGGCAAGGAGTTTGAATGGAGAGAAATGGAAAAATCAAAAATCTTCAATCGAAAATCCACTTCGATTGGAGTTTGTGCCAACGTCGAGGAATGCGAAAGCGGATCAACGGGAAAATCGAAAATCTTCAATCTTCAATCGAAAATCCGCCTACCCCCGAAGAATCACCCGCGCGGGCGCGCCGTCGCTGTCCATCAGCTTCAGCGGCAGGCAGAACAATTCGTAATCGCCAGCGTCCACTTCGCGTAAATCAAGACCTTCGACGATGACCACGTTGTTGGAAAGCAGTTCCAGGTGGGTCGGGAAACCGGTGCTGCCGTACTGCTCGACCGACAGGTAGTCGATGCCGACCAGCTTCACACCGTTTTCAACCAGCACGCGGGCCGCGTCCGGCGCGATGTAGACGTAATCCTCGGCAAATCCTTCCTGTGCCCAGAGTTGCGAGTTGCGCGTCTTGAAAATGACCCGGATGTGTTCGCCGATGTCGAGCCGTGACAGCGTCTCGGCGTCGATGACCTTCGACGTCACTTCGACCACCCGGACCTTCCCGATCATCAGATTGAGCGGAATGTCGTGGAGTTTCCGTCCGGTTTCGATGAAATGGTACGGCGCGTCGATATGCGTGCCGGTATGCGTGCCCATTCCGCAAAAACAGACGTTGGCGGGGTCGCCGTCCACGATACGGCAGCGGGGTTCGAGAACCGGCGGCGGATCGCCAGGGTACACATGCATCCGGGGCGTAATGGGGACGGTAACGTCGTAGAGCGTCATTCTTTTATTCTCTTGAAAAGCGGTGAAACAGGCGGCGATGCTACCGTCCGCCCAATCCGGTTGTCAAACGCGGGAAAAATCCGGTGCGGAAAGGGATTTGTACATTGAACTTGAGCCGATCCCGCCGGTTCTGTCAGATTACGCCGTTTGAAATCGTCCGTTTTTCAGGAATCGTTCCACCGTTGCCGCCTTGCCCGGCCCTCAAGGACCGGGCTATTCACCGGAACAAGCCTCGTGAACGAGGCTTTCATCGGCTGTTTTTCGGTTTTCAGCCCCGTTTGCGGGGCTTGTGAACCGACAGCCCTGTCCTTGAGGGCAGGGCGGGTATGGTGTCGGGACAACCTTTTTCTCCATCCGAACTCATGACCGAACCTTCAAACGCCCATCGGGCCATCTTTTTCGACCGCGACGGCACGCTCAGTCACGAAGTTGGCTACGTCAACCACCTGTCCCGCTTCGCGCTGCTGCCCTCGACCGTGCCCGCCATCCGGCGGGTGAACGAAGCCGGCTGGCGCGCCATCGTCACGACCAATCAGGCGGGCGTCGCGCGTGGCTATTTCGAGGAATGGCTGATTCACGCCGTTCATCAGAAACTCCGCGACGAACTCGCCGCCGGGGGCGCGTTTCTCGACGACATCTACTTCTGCGCGCACCATCCGACGCTCGGCAAACCGCCCTACCGGCTCGACTGCGATTGCCGTAAACCCAAGACGGGAATGCTTTTACGCGGCGCGGAGGCGTTCGGCCTCGACTTGACGAAGTGCTGGGTGGTTGGCGACCGCTACAGCGACGTGAAGTTCGCCCACCGGGTCGGGGCGAAGGGCGCGCTGGTACTGACGGGCTACGGACGCGGCGAATACGAATACCAGCGGCAGGACTGGGACGGCGAACCCGACCACATCGCCGAAAACGCCGATGAAGCGGTCGCGTGGATTCTGTCTCAAAAGGATGAAGGATGAAGGATGAATTTCCCTCCACCGGCGGGTTGAAACGTCTGCTGGAAAACTTTTCCTCCCGGCGAATTCTCGTCATCGGCGACTTCATCGCGGACGAATTCGTCCACGGCGAAATCGCGCGGGTGTCGCGCGAGGCCCCGGTTCTCATCCTGCGTCATGAAAAAACCTCGACCGTACCGGGCGGCGCCGGAAACGCGGCGGCGAACCTGGCCGCGCTCGGCGTCAACACCGCCTGCGTCGGCGTCGTCGGACGCGACCGGTCCGGACGCGGGCTGACCCTTTCCCTGCGTGAGTTCGGCGTGGACACGCTCGGTGTCGTCTCGGTCACCGGACGCACTACCCCGACCAAAACGCGCATCCTCGCCGGGTCGTCCCACGCGCCGCGCCAGCAGGTGATCCGCATCGACCGCGAACCCGACGGCCCGCCCGACGCCGCAATCGAGGAAAAACTTCAAAAACGGCTCGCCGACCTGCTCCCGACAGCGGACGGCGTCATCGTCTCGGATTACGGCTACGGGACGGTTTCCCCCGCGACAATTGAAGTTTTACGCGCGTGGAAATCCGCCACCGGGAAACCGGTCGTGGTGGATTCGCGCTACCGGTTGAATGTTTTTCACGGTTTCACCGCCGCCACGCCGAATCAGGAAGAAGCGGAAATCGCCGTCGGTCAATCATTTATAAATGAAGGCGAAGCCGTGGCGGGCGCGAACGCCCTCCGCGAACGGCTCGCGCTCGACGCGCTCCTGCTCACGCGCGGCTCGGAAGGAATGGTTTTAAGTCGGAAGGGCGACTCGACGCTGGTCGTCCCCGTCGTCGGCAGCCGCTCCCCGGTGGACGTGACCGGCGCGGGCGACACCGTCATCGCGACTTTCATCGCTTCCCTCGCCGCCGGCGGAACGCTCGCGGAAGCGATGCGCCTCGCCAACCACGCCGCCGGACTCGCCGTGATGAAGCCCGGCACGGCCACGGTTTCACCCGAAGAACTTGCCGCGAGTTTGTTTCAGCAAGGGTAAAAATTTCGGAGCGTGACCATGAGCCTCGACGCCTGCAACGGTTTTCTGAAAGCGATGGAAGCGCTCAACGATGGGTGCAACCACGTCTGCTCCTATTCTCTGGAAAAGTTACCCGAAGCGGATTCTCTCGATACAGCGCTCTCCCGATATTTTTCAAGGATCAAAACCAGCAACTCCGGGCCTCACCCATCGGAAGCGTGGAGCTTTAAGCTGTCTCTTTTGAATAACTTAAAAGATGATCTCACCCCACGGCTTCATCACTGGTTTTTCGAACAGGAATACTCCCCCGAAGATGTGTCCCGGTTTTCCCACAAAAACACAGTGGCCGGTTTTCTCGATCTTTTTCTCCCGCTGATCGGAAAAGGCGCCGCCGGATTCCAGCTTCAAACCCACCCGCCGGATTCGTTCTGGTATGGCTGTATCTGGGAGGAATATGCCTTCGCGTCCGAAACCGGGTTCTGGCTGCTCCATTTCGACTTTTCCGATTGAAATCCGAACACGGTCGCCCCGATAGCCGCTGGCCGCCACTCTGTTCTACAATCCCCAACCTTTTTGCAAACTGCAAACTGCAAACTGCTAACTGCTAACTGCAAACTGCTAACTGCTAACTGCTGACGACTGACCACTGACGACTGACCACTCCCCATGAAGCAGGAATTTTTCATCCGCGACGTCAAGATTGCTCCGAACCTCGTACTCGCCCCGATGGCGGGCGTGACCGATTCCGCCTTTCGCGGACTGATTAAAAACCTCGGCGGGGTCGGCCTCATTGTGACCGAGTTCATCAGCGTCGAAGGTCTCACGCGGGGAAATCTCAAAACCCACAAGTTGATGAAATTCGAGCAGTTCGAGCGTCCGTTGTCGATTCAGTACTTCGGGGTCGATCCCCAGCGGATGGCCGACGCGGCGGAAATCGCGCAGGAAGCCGGGGCCGACATGGTTGACGTCAATTGCGGGTGTCCGGCGAAAAAGGTGGTCGGACGCGGCGCGGGTTCTTCCCTGCTGCGCGACCTGCCGCACCTCGAAAGCATCCTGCGGGCGATGCGGAAGCGGATTTCCATTCCGCTCACGATCAAAATCCGCACCGGTTGGGACGACAACTCCATCGTCGCCGTCGAAGTCGGAAAGCTGGCCGAGGATTGCGGCGTCGAATCCATCGCGATTCACGGGCGGACGCGCGCGCAGGGCTACAGCGGATTCGCCGACTGGGACGTCATCGCCGCCGTCAAGCAGGCCATCTCGATTCCGGTCATCGGCTGCGGCGACGTTCGCAACCACCACGACGCCATCCGGCGGTTCAAGGAAACCGGCGTGGACGGCGTCATGATCGGACGCGGCGCGATGGCGAACCCGTGGGTTTTCCGCCAGACCGCCGAGGCAATGCGCGGCGAAACGCCCTTCCGGCCCACGCTCATCGACAAGCGGGACCTGCTGCTCGGTTACTTCGACGTGATGCTGAAAGAATGCGCGACCACGACCGCCGCGATGGGCAAGGTCAAGCAGCTCTGCGCGCAGTTCACCAAGGGACTGCCCGGCGGCGCGATTTTCCGGACCCAGGTTTTTCATTCGCAGGAAAAGGAAGAACTGAGCGACCGTATCACGAACTACTTCACGATGATGGCCGAACGCGAATCCGTCGGCGACCTGCCCGAAGTCGAGGAAACCGTCCCGGACGAATTTCCCGACGACGCCTGCCAGCAGGCCCAGACCGCCTGCGGATGAGTCTTCGTTCACTCCGGCGAAGCCGATGAACCGCTTTCATCATCTTTATATATGGGTTCCGCTGGTCGCCCTCCTCGCTGGCTGCGGACGCCCCCCCGCGCCGCCGCCCGTCACGCCGGTCAAACCCGTCGCATTCTGGTTCGGCGGTGACGTACATCTGGGAAAAGGCGGGAAAAACGTCCTGGCGAAGCTCAAACCGCTCGTCAGTGACGCCGTCGGCGTGGTGAATCTCGAAGGCGCGGTCGCCGAAAAAGCCGCCGACCCGTCAAAACTGTCGCTTTTGAACGCCCCCGCCGCCCTCCCTGAACTTTCAAACCTCAACATCCGCGTCGTCGGCGTCGCCAACAACCACGCCGGAGACGCCGGTCCCGATGGACGAGCCGGAACGGCGCACGCCGTGGAGGCCGCCGGATTGCTCGCGGCGGGCGGTCCGACAGGAGCGGCGATACTGAAAATCGGCGAAACGCGCTTCGTGTTCACCGCCCACGATCTTTCGGACGGCGTCCCGGCCAATCTCGAAACGGAACTGACCGCGACCCGCGCACGCGGGGAGGTCCTCGTTTGCCAGTTTCACGTCACGGGACCGGCGTCCTACCTGCCGCGACCGGAACTCAAAACCGCCGTCGAAATCGCCGTCCGCGCCGGGGCCGCGCTCGTCATCGCCCACGGGACGCACGTCGTCGGCCCGGTCGAACGCCGTGGCCCGACCGTCATCGCCTGGGGACTCGGCAACGTCGCCTTCGCCTGCGACTGCACGAAGGAATCCGAGGCCATCCTGTTACTAGTTCATTTTGAAGGAGATAAGTTGAAACGCGCCGAGGTCGTCCCGATTTCCGCCGGACTCGATGGCGGCCCCGCCGGACCTTCCTCAGATCCGAAAGGCATCCTCAATCTGCTGGAAGCAATTGGAAGCAAAGGACTTGGGAGGAATGGACAGTTGAAAATGGACAATTGACAATTTTGAAATCGGAACTGCCGTTTTCATTGTCAATTGTCCACTGTCAATTGTCCATTTGCACCTCACCGCATCGTCGGCAGTGAACTCGTCAGTGCCGCATTGAGCAGTTCGGCGAATTCGAGCGTCGTCGCCGGACGGTCGTCCGGACTCTTTGAAAGCGCCTTCAGGACAACCTCGGAAACCGGAATCGGCAGGTCGCGCCGCAGGGTGTGCGGCGGTTGCGGCGGCGTTTTGACGTGCTTGCTGGCGAGTTGCATCACCGTCGCCGCGTTGAACGGCACGCAACCGGTGAGCATTTCATAAAGAATGACACCCAGCCCGTAAATGTCCGTTCGGGAATCGAGCGGCTTGTCCATCCACTGCTCCGGCGACATGTAATAAGGAGTACCCGCGACCCGTCCCTGCTCGGTCAGCGTCTGGACGAGCTTCCCGGTCAGCTTCAACCGCGCCAGCCCGAAGTCGATGACTTTCGCGACTTCGCCCTGCCCCTCGTACCGCTCGACCATGATGTTTTCCGGCTTGAGGTCGCGGTGAATGATCTTGCTCCGGTGGGCAGCGTTGAGCGCGGCGCAGACCTGGGTGATGAGGTTCACCGCCCGCCGCACTTCCAGCATCTGTTCTTCCTGGAGAATCGTCCGCATCGTCCGCCCGGACAGCAGTTCCATGACCAGAAACGCCTGCCCGTCGGAGGAAATCCCGAAATCGTAGATGGAAATGGCGTTCGGATGGTGAATCCGCCCAAGCGCGAGGGCTTCCCGGCGGAAACGCTCGGTCGCGGCGTAATCGGCCACGAATTCGGGCTTCAAAACCTTGATGGCAACCTGATCGCCGATGTTTTTGCGCTCCGCCCGGTAAATCGCACCGGTCGCACCCTGCCCGATTTTCGAGAGAATCAGGTACTTCCCTTCGAAAATCTGACCGAGCAGGCTGTCGCCACGCTGTTTCGGCTCGGAGATTTCCGTCGGAGCGTCAAACGGATCCAGTGTCGGCGGCGCGGAGGATTCCGGAAGACGAGCCCCATCCATCGGGCAAAACCGCATGGTCGCAGTCCATTTTCGACCGCACATCGGACACGTCTTCATTGAACCAATTCCTACGCCGTATTGAGAAAAACAGGAAATTCAGGAGGCTCGACCCGAAAAATTCGCCGAACGAAGGTCCCCGTCAGCCGGGAGGCCACGCAAGTGCCCGTCCGCCAAGCAGATGAACGTGCAACTGGAACACCGATTGGCCGGCATCCGCCCCGGTATTGATGACCGTCCGATAGCCGCTTTCCGCGATGCCGACCTTGTTGGCGATCTTGGAAGCCATCCGCAGAAGATGCCCGAGAACCTGCTCGTCGCTCTGCGAAGCGTCATTCAATGACTCCATCGGCGTCCGCGGAATGATCAGGATGTGGACCGGGGCCTGGGGATGGATGTCCCGGAACGCAACGCACTGTTCGTCCTCGTAAACAATGTCGGCGGCAAGCTCGCCGCGCGCGATTTTCAAAAAAATGTTGTCCGATTCTGACATGCGTTGATTCCTTCGGTTTTTGTTGTAAACGGTTGTGAAATTGGAACGGGCGGCATCTTAACACAGCCATTTCCGGGCGGGACGGAAAAAAATCAAGTATGAAGGCGGAAGGATGAAGGATGAAAAGTCCGAACTCGCAACTCCAAGCTTTTCATCCCTCATCCTTCATCCTTCCGCCTTCATCCTTTGCCTTATTGCTTCCGCCACCCGTTCGACCGGAATGTCCATGCAGATGTGGTGGTCGCAGGTCCGCCGGTGACAATTGACCCGACAGGGGATGTCACGGCCGACCGTCACGTCCGCCGGATTAAACGGCCCGTTGCGCTCCGGCATGGTCGGTCCGTAAATTCCGACAATCGGCGTTCCGGCGGCGGCGGCGAGGTGCAGCGGCCCGGTATCGCCGCCGACAAACAGCTCCGCCTGCCGGATGAGCGCAATCAGCTCCGGCAATGTCGTCGGGATGAACGCCGCCTTCCCCGATTTCGCCCCGCCGACGATGGCTTCCGCCATCCGCTCCTCGCCCGGTCCGCAGGTCACGACGCTGGCAAGCCCGAATTCCTCCCAGACGTGATCCACCAGCGCGGCGAAATCCCGCGGCGGCCACAACTTTGTCACCCACCCCCCGCCGGGATTCAGAATGACGAACCGCTCGATTCCCTGAACCGCCAGCCGCTCGGCGACGAGGGCGGCGGGTTCGTCAAACGGCGGGAACGGAAATTCGTACCGCTCGGGCATCACCGCGCCGATGGCCTCTGCCAGCTTCAAGTTGTTGAAAATCACATGCTTGGCGTCATCCACCGGAATCTGCCGGGTGTAGCCGAACCGGCTCGCCCGCTCGCGCAGCGCGTCGGTCGAAAACCCGATTCGCTCGCGCGCCCCCGAAAGCCGCGCCACCGCCGCCGATTTCAACAGCCCCTGAAAATCGAGCGCCACATCCGGCCGATTCCGGCGAACCGCCCGGTAGCGGTCCGCGATGGCCGCGCGCGTTTCCGCCCGGCGCAGCGACTTCCGCCAGCCGCGCGTATCGAGGACGACCACTTCATCCAGCACCGGCGCCCCCACAAGCAGCGGGGCCGCAACCTTTTCGACCACCCACGTCAGCCGGGCCTCCGGAAAGGCGCGACGCAACGCGGCGGCGGCGGGCATCGCATGAACCACGTCCCCGATGCTGCTCAGTTTGACAATCAGAATGTGCATCACCCCATGATGCCGGAGCAAAGCCCGCTTGCAAACGCGGACCGACGGTAAAACCATCCCCCGCTCCCTGTCGTAGTTCCCTTCGCTGCCCGCTTTTCACCATCCGCCCCAATCGAAAATCTTCAATCTTCAATCGAAAATTCCATGCAACCACTTGAAAACCAATGGCCTGCGGTCGCACAAGGCCACGCCGCCGCACTCGAATCCTTTATTCAACAGGCGTCCGCAATCAACGATGCCCGCTGGCTCGCCCCGACCGATGAGGGGAAATGGTCTCCAGCGGAGATTACCGAACATGTCCGTCTGGTGTACGAAGTGCTCCATCGCGAACTGACCGGCGGCGAGGGCCTCGCGCCACGGGTCGGGGGCTTCCTGCGGGCGATTTTCCGCCGCGTTTTCCTTCCCCGGATTCTCAAAAGCGGACGCATCGCCCGGAAAGTACGCGCGCCCAAAGAGATCGTCCCCTTGAATTTCGAGCGTGACCGGAATCGCGCGCTCGCCCGCCTGCGGGAGGACGCCGAACGCTTTGAAAAGACGCTCGCCGGGCGCAGCGGGACCGGTCAGCCCTGCGTCAGCCACCATCTGTTCGGCTCGTTCGACGCCGAAACGGGCCTCCGATTCGTCACCATCCACCTCGAAAACCATCGCCGACAGCTTCCTTCATAAAACCGGCCTGCTTTCGAAAACCATCGAAAACTCGAAAATATTCGAAAACATCCTCATTGCCTTTCGGGGCGACCTGGTCGCCCCGTCTTGTTTCCGGACACCGAAACAAATTATCAAGGTGTGAACTCTCAAAATAAACGGGACTGGAGGGGCTAAAAACGCCGATTTTCGTACCAAAATAGGCGGGACTCGTACCAAAATAAGACGGACCAGACTAAAATCTACCGAAATAAGCGGGACTGTCCG
>JBDRAL010000009.1:0-18948 GCA_039793685.1 Blastocatellia bacterium NZW_1522 | reverse complement strand
TGCTGTGGCCGCAGACATGATGGACAGCAGTGGGGAATTTCGCGCCAGCGGGCGGCCACGATGAGTTGTGTTGTCAATCCTCGCCCGCCTCTTTTTTTCGCTTATGTCCCGAAGTTGAATTTCGGCTGATGGATTTTGGGGATGGTTCGCTTTTTCATTTCCACGGGGCCGAGATCGACCGGAAGGCGAATCCATTCCGGATCAAACAAGGTCATCTGTTTTGAATTGAAGGGCGAAACCAACGGGAGCGGTGCTCCGAGTTTGACCGGTCGTTCGGCATTTCGGTCCCATTTGGCCGGGTATTCAACCAGCGGATAGCCGTCCCGCTCGGCGCGGAGCGTGCCGTCCCAGTAGGAAAGCTGGACATCGGAGCGCGGCAAGCCTTCCTCGACATAGATTTTCCACCGTCCGACGCGGACAAAACCATTCTCGTCGGTTTTCCGACGCCAGAATTTCTGGCTGAACGCCTGATTTAACTCGGCGGACGAGACCTCCTTGCCCCGCCGCTGCCCGAGAACGCCCAGCGGCGTCTGGTGTCGGTCGGTCCGCTTTCGGTGCGCGAAATGGGGCAGCCGATTGTGGTCGCGAATCAGTTGGCGATGAAATTCGACCGCCTCGGCGATGCTCCCGCAGCGTTCCCAATAATATTCTCCGACCCGGGCCTGAATGCGACCCATGGCAATCCCGGACGGTTTTTAGGGCCACATCTGGTCATATCTTGATTGGCATGGTCCGATCTGTTTTTCCTGTATCCCCCTGCAAGTAACAGACTTGCCGTTGCTTCCACAATAGAGCTCCGCAAACCCCATTTTCGTGGAATTACCTTGCTGAACCATCACTTCGTGGCATTCACGGCTTGCGGATTTTCCACGATATTTGTCGCAGGCGGGGCGTTCAGTCTTCGTAATCGAGGCGGTTGACGGCGTTATGTTCGACGGAGAACTTGTTCGAGTCATAGCGCTGGACGGTCGAGATGTTGCGGTGGCCGGTCATGGCCTGGATGTCGCGGTATGAAATCCCCTTGTCGAGCGCCCTGGTGATGGCCGTGTGCCGGAAAACGTGGGGGCTGATCCGGATTTCGGACTTTTCAGCGGCCGCCGTTTTCTTCTTTCCCTTCGTTTTGGGCTGAATAAACCCGCAGTACTCGGCGTATCGCTTGACGATCAGGCGGATGGTTTCGGAAGAAAGCTTCCCTGGATGCTGCATGCGGTCGTAGCCGGTGGCCTGAATCAGGGGTGAATCGGCGAGGTTGGCGCGCAAGGTTTTGCGGTCGTCGGCGTCGAGGGCGAGGTAGCGGTCGATGACCTGCTTGCACTTGCCGGGGAGTGGCAGGAGTCTTTCCCTTCCGCCCTTAACCTTGACCCGAATGCCCCACGGGATGGCCGCGCCGTCCGGTGTCCGGGCATTGAGATGAACGACGTCCCGGATACGAAGCGAACAGATCTCGGCCCGGCGAAGTCCAAGATAGGCAAGCAGATACAGGACGGCGGCGTCCCGCGCGCCTCTGACCGAGTCACGGTCGGGCGCGGCCAGCAAGGTACGGATCTGCTTGGCCGAAAGGGCGACGGTCCGGTGCTGTTCGGGGAGTTCCGGCGGGGCGACCAGTTCGGTCGTCGCCGGATTTGACGCGCAGGCCCCGGCCTCGACGAGTCGCTGGTGGAAGGTCCGGACGACCGAAAGCCGGAGGGCGACGGTTCCGGGCGCGAGCTTGCGGGTAAAGGGCCGGCGGCCTTCGAGCATCGCGTCGCGCCACTTCTGGACGTGCTCGACGGTGGCGGAGGCGAAGTCCGCGCCGAGTCCGTTCAGGTACTGTTCGTAGGCGGCCAGCACGCTCTTGACCAGTGTCCGGGTGCGCGGCGATTCGCTGCGGCCTTCGTAGGCCCGACGCAGGGAGTCGATCTCCGGGCTTCGCTCACTTTTCAAATTATTTGGCATTGTTTTGGTCAAATTGTTTGGCATCGTGGCGGATGGCCGATGTCCGGAAACATCTGTCCAGTCCTTGAGAATCCCCGTCGGGACAGTCGTCGAGCGCCGCCGGAGCGTGAACATTTCGCGACATTTAACGCGCAAATGCACACCCTCCCGTCATTTGCGGTTTCTTCACATGCGTTTGCTAAAACTTCGCTTTGTGCAAGCCATTTTCTCCAAATCCCCTCCGTGAAATCAAGAAAACGGCGTCGATATTGAGAATTTCCGAGCTGGAATCACAGAAAAATCGTTACCGTCGTTTTTCTTTCACGATGTCCAGTCGAGCGCGGCGAAATCGGGCGGAGGCGAGGGGCGTCCCGGCTTGAGGCGGTAGGTCCCGAAACGGTTGATGTGTTCGGTCAGATACGGGCTCAGTCGGGAAATGACTTCGGGCGTAATCCGCATCCCTTCCCGGCGCAGCTTCCGGATCGCCTCGGTCAGCGCCCACGCATTGTGGAGGATCAGGCAGTTGGCGACAAGGTGGGTGTACTTCACCCGCTTCCTTTGTTCACCACGGTCATTTTCGGCAATCAGCCCATGCCCGCCGAAGGTGATGAACTGGGTGAACTGATTGAACCGTTCGCTTTTGTTCATGGCGGTCTGGATGGTCTCCCGAAGATCAAGGTCATCAAGGTATTCAAGCAGAAAGGTGGTCCGGATGACGCGCCCCAGTTCCCGGACGGCTCGGGCCAGGCGATTGCTTCGCGCGGCGCCGCCGAAACGCCGAAGAATGGAAGACGGGAGCATGCGACCGGTCTTGATTGACAGCGCGACGCGCAACATTTCGTCGTATTCGGAGGCAACCAGTTTCCAGTCGGCGGGTTCGGCCTCCCTACAGCAATCGCGCATTTTTAGCCGCTAAGCGAGTAACGCGGCCATCCCCTCAATCTTCCTCATCCTCTTCGATTTCAAGTTGCTCCTTTTTAGGATCATGCAGTGGCCGCAATCCTTTCCGGCGAGTGATTTCTTCCAGGGGAAAGGTGACCTTGCCATAGGGATTGATGTGTTCGTGGATGTGGGGCGAAACGTACTTCAGAAGTGACTGGTCAAGCGGTTGCCCATCGGCTTTGGAGCGATTCAGGATCTCTTCGTAGTAAAGCGTGTTCCAGACCTGGACGGCATTGGCGATCAGTGAAACGCAGATTCCCTGATCGTTGAGATCGTCGAGCGTGTGCTTGTGAAATTTGCCTTCCCGTCCGGTGAAGATGAACGCCCAAAGCGCATGCTCGGCCTCGCCTCGGTTGAGTTGGGTATTGATCCGCCGTCGGAATTCCTTGCTCCCGAGATAGCGCACGATGAAAAGCGTTTTTGCGAGTCGGCCATACTCCTGGAGCGCCCGGACGAGGGGATTTTTGCGGGGGGCGTTGTGCAGCCGGGTCAGGACGGACGAGGCCGGAACGAATCCGAGCTTGAGCGAGCCGGCCAACCGAAGCAGTTCGTCCCAGTGTCGTTCGATGAGCTGGGTATTGATTTTCCCTTCGAGAAGCGTCACGGCCGGGGTTGCCGGGAGTTTCCCAAGTCGGTAGAGCCGTTGCGATCCGAGGTCCTTGATGCGTGGCGAGAATTGAAGGCCGAGCAGGGCGAACAGTCCGAACGTCAATTCCGTGTAGCCGTGGGTGTCGGCGGTATGTTCGCGAATGGGAAGATCGGATTGATTGTCGAGAATTCCGTCAAGAATGAAGGTGGCTTCCCGGAGGTTGGTCGGGATGATTTTCGTGCCGTACAGCATGTACTGATCCGAAATCCAGGTGTAGGCGGACAAGCCGCGGCCAAACCCGAAATATTTTGGATTGGCGGAAGACGCAAGTGATTTTCCTCGGGTTTCAAAGCGTTGTCCGTCGGAGGAAGAAAGGGTTCCGTCGCCCCAGGTTTTGGTCAGGGGATGGTGGTGGCAGAAATTGACGAGTTCGGCGTTGGCGGCCGTGAGGGTGTCGCCGCGCAGGTTCTTGGAGGTCCGATAGGCGATTTTCCGTTCGGACAGTCCGGTCATCTGCGCCATTCGGGCGAACCCGAAGTTTCCCCCCATTCCGAGAATAGCGGCATACAGCGCGGAAAGGGACGCGACAGGTGTTCGCTTGTGGTTGGAGACATGAATGAGTTTGTCGGAAAACCGAAGTCGATGGTCGATGTCGATCAGCAATTCGGAAAGTTCGACCCGCGGCAACCGGTCGGTCAGGGCGGCGCGAAAGGCTTCGAGTTCGGGAGGTCGGTCCTCGGCATCGAGGCGGGAAAGCGAGAGTTCGCCGTTTTCATCGAGGCGAACGTGAATCCCCGATTTGAGTTCCCGGTCAAGGATCGCCAACGCGGTTTTCAGATCAGCCTCGAAGGCCGAGAATTTCAGCGTCGCCACCGACGGGTTGCCGGTACCGGACAGGATTTCCGGCTTGAATTTAGGCCAGTCGGCACGTCGGATTAAAAATCCGGAGGGATCGGTGTACCGGCGAGCGCCCTCCGCCCAGACCGTCCCGGCCCGAAGAGCAAGTCTGAGTTCCCACAGAATGCACAGTTCATAGAATTTCGGGTCGATCCGTTTGGGTTCCGGAAAAACGAATCGTCGCCACTTGGTCGGGACAAAGCCGGTCGGGACGATTTCGGGGAGGCGACGACCGCCTTTCCCCCAGATTTTTTCAATCAGGCGAACGGCTTTCAGGAGGGATTCGGTTTCCTTGACGCCTTTCCATTCAACCGTTGACAGCAGGCGCATGGAGAATTGACGCAGCCTTCCGAAACGCCGGGCGATGCGGTCGGCGGGCCAGTCGTTTTCAGGCCGTTCCTCGATGTCGCATTCGGAAACGGCCCGTTTGAGAATGTTCTGTGGGACGATGCCGAAGACCGATTCCCGGACGCGATCGGGGGGAACGGTGTCGTCGAGCAGAATTCGACCCACCTGGGCGAGCAGTCGACGTCGGTCATCGGAGGAGAGCGCGGCTTCGACCCGAAGCTGCTCGAATTCCCGGAGGGATTTGGACTGGATATCGGCGAGACATCGGTCGTATTGGTCGATCAGGGCGTCAAGCGTTTCCCCGTGCCGTTCGGCGAGAAACGCGACGAGGATGGGATAGCGACGGTTGGGACGCAGACGGCGCAGGGCTTGCGCGTCGCCGCGTTTGGCGACGGCGGCGAGGTATCTCAGCAGGTTGGGCGTGAAAAATCCGACGTTCCACCGATTGACGCCCACCTTTTGATACCAGTCGATTTTGTCGAGCGTCTCGTTGATGGCTTCCGGGTCGGCGGCGGACGGGGATTGTTTCAGGGATTGAAAACGGGTGAGGGTTTTGGTCGTCCCCGGAATTAAAAGGTCATCGAGCGTCCGGCGAAGGTCCGGCTTGAGTAGGCGTTCCGTATGACGCCACAGAATTTCCGTCGCGGCGAAGCGGGCCGAGGCGACGTCGCGTTCCAGAAAGTCGAGACCGGGGCGGAGGATCTTTTGACTTCGCAGACGCTCAGCCGCCATCCGCAACAGGGCCATGGGGCGGTCATGTTCGAGCGCGCGCCGGGTCAGCCACTCGACAAGCGCGTGCCGGTCGGGCCCGGTTTGTCGCCTGAATCCGAGGGCCGCCATCGCTTCTATCTGGTGATCCGTCCGGGTTCTGGCGCGTTTCCCGTAAGTGTCGCGGCTGTCGGGAGAAACGCCGATTTGGCTCGACAGAAAACTTAACGCCTCGTCCGGAACGCGGGCCGTTTCATCGGGAAAGAAACCGAGAAACCGAAGGGCGCACAAGGCAAGGGCAAACCCAAGACGGTTGCCGTCCCGACGCCTTGCCGACAAGAGTTTCTGGTCGAATTCGGAAAGCGTGAAAAAGGCAAACAGGTCGGGTTCCATGATGATTTTGGGCCAACCCGACAATCGATCCCGGTCCGCGCGGGACAACCATTTTCCTGCCATTCGGATGGACTCCGTGTCGCGTGCGAGGTGGCTTCGCCTGGAAGCAATCGCCCCCTACGAAATAAAAGAGGCGAGTTTCGAGACTCGCCCTTGATTCCCCGCGGGGGATACAAAATGAAGGAGATGTTGAGCTTGGGGGATGTCCCGGGTCGGTTTCAAGGAGAAAATGGCCGGATGCGGAGATTCGCATCCGGCCATTCGTTCAGACTTCAGCGGAATCAGAAATTGACGCGCAAGGAGAACTGCGTCTGACGCTGCGTGCCGAGTCCGACCACGCGACCGACGGTGGCGTTGAGAACGCCGTAGGTCGCGCCGGCCGTCGAAGTCGTGAAGGGCGTTCCCGGCTGGAAGGTGGAGTTGAAGACCGACGGCAGGTTGGCCGGCGGATTGTCGAAGTTCGTGTGGTTGAACAGGTTGTAGAGTTCGGCGCGGAATTCGATGTTGACCCGTTCGGTGACGCGGAAGCGTTTCTGGAAGGTCATGTCGAACTGGTGGAACGCCGGTCCGAAGATCGCGTTGCGGGCCAGGTTGCCGTAGGTTCCGGGGCGCGGCGTCGTGAAGGCCGCCGGATTGAGGTAGAGCAGGCCGTTGCTCGAAATGACCGGACTGACGCCCGGCACGAGGTCGGGACGACGGGTGGCGCGGCTGGCGTTGCCGCCGGGTGTGTTGATGACGGCGATGAAGCCGGCGGGGAGGGGCGTCGTGCCGTTGATGGTGCCGGGGAGCGCCCGGACTTCGCCGGTCGTCGGGTTCTGAATCACGACGTCGGGGCGTGAGATGAAGGCTGAGATCGGCTTGCCGGAACGTCCGTTGTAGACGCCGCCGATCTGCCAGTCGCCGAGCAGGACGTTGGCGATGCCGCTCAACTTGAAGGTCCGGCCCTGTCCGAACGGAAGTTCGTAAAGCACCGAGAGATTCACGTTGTGGCGGATGTCGAAGGTGTTGTTGCCGCGGTCGGCGTCAAAGTTGAACGGGTTCTGAACGGTGTTGGCGTCGTTCGACCCCTGGGTGTTGCCGATGCTGTGCGACCAGGAGTACTGGCCGTTGATGGTCAACCCTTGTGAGAACCGGCGGGTGACGCCGATCTGGAGGGCGTTGTAGTTGTCGGTGCCGCCGCTCGTTTTGTAGTCCATTTCGCCGAACGGACTGACGATCTGGCCGTTGGCGGCGACGAAGGTGCTGGTCGCCGTGTCGAAGCGTTGATTGATGAGCGTCTGCTGGCGGATGGTCCGCACGGCGATGACCTGCCCCGTGGCGTTGGTGATGTTGACGATGCCGACGCCGGTCGGAATGGGGGCGCCGTCGAGGATGGTCGCGTTGCCCGGCAGGATGGTGTTGGTCACGTTGCGCAGGAACAGGTTGCGGCCCTGGCTGCCGACGTACCCGATGGTCAGAACGGTTTTGCCGGGGAGTTCCTGCTGGATCGAGAGGCCGTACTGGCCGACCCGTTCCGGCACGCGGTATCCCTTGGTGTCGTAGACGCGCGGAGTGAAGCTGGCCACCGGGGTGGCGGTGCTCGTCACCGACTGGACGTTGGCGGCGGTGATGCCGGTCGCAAGCGATCCGGTGGCGCGATAGACGTTGCTCTCGATGGGCTGGATGGTGTCTTCCTGCTGGCCCGGACCGTAGAAGATGCCGCCTCCGAGCCGGATGATGGTCTTGCCCTTGAAGATTTCGGGCGACCAGGTCAGGCCGATGCGCGGCGCGAAGTTGGTCTTGACCGCCGTGTAGAGGTCGGTTTCGCGCGGATCGCGCAAAGGATTGAGGCCGGTTCCGCTACGGGCGACGTCGTAGATGATGGCCCGGTTGTTGGCTTCCCGGATCGGCGAGTAGTACTCGTAGCGAAGACCGTAGCTGAGGGTGACGTTCGGACGAATCCGCCATTCATCCTGCCCGTAGCCGATCAGATAGAACTGCTTCGCGTCGCTCGGCCCGCTCTGGGTGCGGGTGAAGGTCGTGATCGGATTGGTCTGGATACTGAAGTTGCCCGGAACGCTCAGATCGCCGATGAAGCTGTAGGTGGCGTTGGTGTTGAGCAGGAAGTCGCGCAGGCTGCCGTAGGTGAACTGCAAGCCGCCGAGCTGGTCGAATTTCGTGCTGATGATTCGAGCTTCGCCGCCGAATTTCAGGTTGTGGTTGCCTTTGGTCAGCGACAGGTTGTCGATGATCGAGTAGCTGATCGGGTCGAGGGGCTGGGCGCGGCCGTTACCGGCGGATGATTGCCGGGTCAGACCGCCGGGGGCGACGAAGCCGGTCTGCGAACCGCCGTTGACGCCGGGGTTCACGATGTTGCCGCTGATGTTGAAGAGGGTGCTCGAAATGTCGAGGCCGCTGATGCCGGAGGCGGTGAAGTTGGTCAGCAACTTGGTGCGGGGACGGTTCACCCCGAACTTGGTCTCGTTCACGATGGTGCCGCCGTAGACCTGGGTGAGCGAGGCGACGATGTTGATGAATTCCTGACGCCCGAGCAGTCGGCGTCCCGACGTTCCGTCCGGCGCGACGATGTCGCCGTAATCCGAGTTGAAGCGGAAGTACCCGGTGAATTTGTCGTTGATTTTGCCGTCCAGCCGGAAGTTGAGGGCATTTTCCTCAAGGCTGGAGTTGAAGCTGCGCCGGACTTCCTGAAGGGCCGGCTGGGTGCCGGTGAAGCCGCCGCCGGAAGTTTCGGGGCCGGTCCCGATGGGGAAGGCATTGATGACCCCGAGCGAGCGAAGGGCGTTGATCTGGTCGAACTGCGCCTGGGTGAAGGTCGCCGGATTGAAGCCGAGCGCGGTCGCGGCGGCCGTCCACTGGGCCGACTGGTTCGCCGCGTTCCCCGGCACGATCCCGGTCACGAACAGGCGGGAGGTGGCTGAAGGCGTCGCCTCGATGATGTTGAAGCCGGCGCGCTGGCGCAGGCCTTCGTAGCTGCCGAAGAAAAACAGCCGGTCCTTGATGATCCGGCCGCCAAAGCTGCCGCCGAACTGGTTCAGTCGGAGCGGCGATTTCTGCGCGCCGTCAAAGAAGTTCCGCGCGTCGAGGGCGTTGTTGCGGAAGTACTCGAAGACCGAACCGTGAAAGTCGTTCGAACCGCTCTTGCCGATAACGTTGATCTGGCCGCCCGTCCCGGTGCCGTATTCGGCGGGGTAGTTTGACGAATCGACGCGGAATTCCTGCACGTTTTCGAGCGAGGTCTGAAGGCGGAACTGCGACCCTTGAACGGTCAGGTAGCCCGGTGACGCATCGAAGATCGCCGTGCTTTCGACGCCGTCCAGGCGGGTCTGGTTCTGTTCGTTGGAGCGACCGTTGAAGCGAATTTCGTTGAAGTTTCCGGTCCCGATGTTGGAGGCCCCGGGCGTCAGAAGCTGCAACTGGGAGTAGTTGCGGCCGTTGACCGGGAGTTCCTTGACCTCGCGGGCGGTGACGTTGACGCCGAGGCGGTTGGACGAGCCGTCGATGGAGGCCGAATCCGCCGTGGCCGAGACGTTGATGACTTCGGTGCCGCCGCCGGCTTCGAGCTTGAAGTCGAGAGAGCGGGTCTGGCCGATGGAAAGCTCGATGACGGCTTCCTGCGGCGTGAATCCGTTCTGGGTCACCGTGATTTTGTAGGTTGTCGGACGCAACTGGGGCAGAGTGAACTGACCGTTTTCGTTGGTCGTGACGGACCGTTCGAAGCCGGTCGCGTCCGATTTGATCGTGACGGTCGCACCGCCGACCACCGCGCCGGTGTTGTCGGTGACGGTCCCCCGCACCTGCGCGTTGTCGCCCTGGGCCAGGGCGGCGGTCGCCGCGCCGAGCGCCAGCACGCCGGCCAGCAGGAATTGGAAAAGACGTTGTCTCAGCATGAAATTCTCCTCAAGGCTCAAAGAATGAAAACGTGACGCGGGTCGCCGGTCGAGCCGAGGGTGAAAAGCGACACACGTCTCCCCGGATCGCCGCGGGGGCAATCTTGGGTCACGAAAAAAAATGAAAGCGTTGGCGGCGGCTTTGCCGGAAGTTGGCCTTCCTTCACGCGAACGAAGGCATCGGGACAACCGCCCGTCCCAGGCCGGATGAACCGGTGGCGCGTTTTCGGGCAACGGCAAGGCGTCCGGAAACACGGGGTCGGGTGATCGTACCGTCCGACCATGACACCTCGTGTTTACGCCGTTGTGTTCTAAGTGTTAATTACAGGTAAACGTAAATATGTCGGTCGGAATCTTTTTTTCGAGACCCAGCCGGTTAAAGGCTCAGGTGGGAGAGGTTGCCGTTTGAGCAGGCCGCCGATTCGTGAGGGGGAGGGCACGCCAGTTCCGAAGCCGGGTCTGAGAGGACTTCGTTCAGGGCCTTCAGGTCGGCGCGGAGTTCATGGTCCTCGGCCATCAGGGAGGTGACCGAGCGCAGGAGTTCACGAGCGTGTGGGTCGCCCGGAGAAACAAGTTTGAAAAAGCGATTTTTGTTGACCTGCCTGACTGAAACGAGACCGCTTCGGCGGGCGATACCCAAGTGTCTGAAGGCGGTCGATTCGGAAAGTCCGGTGACTCGGGCCAGTTGGCACAGACATACTTCGCGGTCGTTGATGAGATTGAGCAGTCTCAGGCGGGCGCGTTCGGAAAACGCGCGGAAGAAACGTGGGAAGTCGTAACGATCGGTACGCTTGGACATCGGGAACTCCGAAACGGGAATGGCAACGATGCGTCTGAAGGCATGCTATATATGCTTACAGACAATCGTTGTCAAAATTTCGGTTGGATGAAAGCGTTTTCCCGGAATCGCCGGCCACTCAGGGCCGGGGTGGAGAGGGAGCGGTCCCATTTGGGGACGCGCAGTCGGCCTCAAGCGCGGCGGCGGCGCAGATTCGGGACAGGGTCGCCCGCTCCTCGACCATCGACTCGTCCTGGCCGAGCCAGGCCCGGAGACTCGCGAGGATGACGCGGGCATGCAGGTTGGCGGGTTCGGTGAGTCGGTAGTGCATCCAGGTCCCGGAACGCCGCGCGGACACCAGTCCCGCCTTGCGCAGATAGGCCAGATGGCGCGAGACCCCCGGATTGTGGGTGCCGAGCGCGGTGGCCAGATCGCACACGCAGACTTCCTCGTCTCCGAGGAGGTTGATGATCCGCAGGCGGGTGGGATCGGCGAGCGCCTGAAAAAAGGTCTGGGTATCGAAGCCCTTCAATGGCCTGTTCATAGGGTCGGGTCACAAAGCGGTCACCACGGCGTGGTCGGGGACAGGGTCAGATTCTTCACGAACTCGTTTCACCGTCGGTCGGGGTGCCTCCCGAAGTCCGAGTGGAACGAGCGTTGCGCAACACAGCGTCGCCAGTCTTTTACGGTCGTGTTTCATCTGCGTTTCATCGGTCAGCCACGCGAGCACTTCCGTGAAAACTCGGGCGGCCCGTGGATCTTCCGGTTGGACCAGCCGGTAGTGGACCCATTTCCCCTCCCGGCGGGTGGCGACCAGTCCGCAGCTTCTCAGGTAGGCCAGGTGGCGTGAGATTTTCGGCTGGGGAATATCGAGGACCTCAACAAAGAAGCAGACACAGATTTCCGATTCCGCCATCAGGTTGAGAAGTCTCAACCGGGTGCGGTCGGAGAGCGCGCTGAAAAGGCGTTCGAGAGTGTCGGACGTGCTTTTTCCGGATTCCTTCATATTCGGATTGACGGATTCGAGTTCGTGGAATAAGGTATTCATATTCGAATGAACGAATGTGAAGACTCACCCCCAAATGGAGTACGGACACAATGGAAAACCAGAATACGCAACCGGTTCAGGCTTTGAAAGCGCACCTGGCACTCAATGTGCGCAACGTCGAGAACAGCATTCCTTTCTACAAGGCGCTCTTCGGCATCGAGCCGTGCAAGGTCCGCACCGGCTACGCCAAGTTCGACGTCGCTAACCCGCCGCTCAATCTGACGCTTAACCAGGTACCGTTTGGTGAACGGGGGGCGTTGTCGCATCTGGGCGTCCAGTTGGCGACGAGCGAGGAAGTTCTTCAGAAGCGCGCCGAAATGGAAGCCCTCGGGCTATCCGTCCGCGATGAAATGCAGGTCAACTGCTGTTTCGCGATTCAGGACAAGTTCTGGGTCCAAGACCCCGACGGCAACGAGTGGGAGCACTTCGTCGTGCTCGAGGACAACCTTGCCGAAACCAGTTCCGACACCGCCTGTTGCACCGCGCCCGCGCCGCTCGTCTCGCTGGGCCGCAAGGAGTCCGCATGCCGCGTCTGACCCGCCTGTCGTTCCTCGACCGCTATCTCACGATCTGGATCTTTCTCGCCATGGCCATCGGCGTGTCGCTCGGGTACTTCATTCCCGGCGTCGTGCCCTTCATCGACCGCTTTCAGGTGGGAACGACCAACATCCCAATCGCGGTCGGCCTGATCGTGATGATGTTTCCGCCGCTCGCCAAGGTGCGGTACGAGGAACTCGGCGACGTTTTTCGTGACGGGAAAATGCTCGGACTGTCGCTCATTCAGAACTGGATTGTCGGCCCGCTGCTCATGTTCGGGTTGGCGATCCTGTTTCTGCGCGACAAGCCGGAGTACATGACGGGGCTGATTCTCATCGGCCTCGCCCGCTGTATCGCGATGGTCATCGTCTGGAACGACCTCGCCGACGGCGATACCGAATGCGCCGCCGGGCTGGTGGCGTTCAATAGCCTGTTCCAGGTGTTCTTCTACAGCGTGTTCGCGTGGTTCTTCCTGACCATCGCACTTCCGTTCGTCGGATTGAAGGGCATTGCGGTCAATATCGGCATCGGCCAGATTGCGCAGAGTGTCTTCATCTACCTCGGCATTCCGTTTCTGGCGGGCATGTTCACGCGGTTCGTGATGGTCCGGGCGAAAGGCAAGACGTGGTATCACGAGCGGTTCATCCCGTTCATTTCGCCGCTGACGCTCGTCGCCCTGCTGTTCACCATCGTCGTCATGTTCAGTCTCAAGGGGAGTCTGATCGTCCGGCTGCCGCTCGACGTGCTCTGGATCGCCGTTCCGCTGCTCATCTATTTCGTGGTGATGTTCGGCGTCAGTTTCTGGACGAGCCGCTGGTTCGGCACGTCCTACGGCAAGACCGCGACGCTGTCGTTCACGGCGGCGAGCAACAACTTCGAACTCGCCATCGCGGTCGCCGTCGCGATGTTCGGCATCAATTCCGGCGCCGCCTTCGCGGCGGTCATCGGCCCACTCGTCGAAGTGCCAGTCATGATCGGACTCGTCCACGTTGCGCTGCGCTGGCGCGCGAGTTTTTCACCCGTCGCGGCCAAACCATTGCCCCGCGCCGCCTGATTTTTGAGGAACTTCATGAAACATATCGTTTTCGTCTGCATCGAGAATTCCTGCCGCAGCCAGCTCGCCGAGGCGTTCGGCCACATCCACAATCCGGGCGGCTTCGAAATCCACAGCGCCGGGTCGCGACCGTCGGGAAAGGTGAACGAAAAGGCGGTCGCGGCGATGGCCGCGTTGAACTACGACCTTGGAAAGCACTCCTCGAAATCGCTCGACGATCTCCCGAACGTGGATTTCGCCGCCGTCATCACGATGGGCTGCGGCGACGCCTGTCCGCATCTTCACGGCACGATTCACGAAGACTGGGGGATCCCCGATCCGAAACACCTCCCGCAGGACGAGTTCAACCAGACTCGCGACTTCATTGAGGAAAAGGTCAAACGCCTTTTCAGCCAACTCAGCGAAACGGGCGCGTAATTCACGGGCATCTTCGGCCTGAAAGCCGACACCCACAAAAATCCGATACTTCCGACTGGAGGTTTCACACTTGGCCACGTCGTCCGGACATCGTCGCGTCATCATCATTGGAGCCGGCCCGGCCGGCTTCACCGCCGCCATCTACGCCGCGCGGGCAAACCTGTCTCCCCTGATGTTCGAAGGCAGCGGCGGGGGGCAAGGCACCGGGCAAATAAACCTGCCGGGTGGTCAGTTGATGATTACGACCGAGGTCGATAACTACCCCGGTTTCGAACACGGCATTCTCGGTCCCGAACTGATGATGAACATGCGGGCACAGGCGCTCCGGTTCGAAACCGAAATCCTGACCCGCGATGTGACGAAAGTGGACTTCAGCGGAAAGCCCCTTCGTTTGTGGTCGGAAAATGACGAATACACCGCCGACGCGGTGATCATCACCACCGGGGCCTCGGCCAAGCTGCTGGGACTGCCGTCGGAAGCTACCCTGATGGGTTACGGCGTGTCGGCCTGTGCGACCTGCGACGGATTTTTCTTCAAGGACCGCGAAGTCGTCGTGGTGGGCGGTGGCGACACGGCGGTCGAGGAAGCGGCATTTCTCACCAAATACTGCTCGAAAGTCACCCTGATTCACCGTCGGAAGGAACTCCGGGCCTCGAAGATCATGCAGTCCCGGGCGTTCGCCAACCCAAAAATCGAATTTCTCTGGGACACGGCCGTGACCGAAGTCATCGGCGACCGCGACTCCGGCGTGACCGGCCTCAAGCTGCGCAACGTCCGGACCGACGAAGTCGCCGAGTTCAAGTGCGACGGACTGTTTGTCGCCATCGGACACAATCCGAACACGTCGCTGTTCACCGGCCAGCTCGAAATGAACGAAGCCGGGTACCTCGTCACCCGCCCCGGCACGACCTACACAAGCATCCCCGGCGTTTTTGCCGCCGGCGACGTCCAGGATTTCACCTACCGGCAGGCCGTCACCGCCGCCGGGTCGGGCTGCATGGCCGCCATCGACGCCGAACGCTGGCTTGAAGAACAAACCCATCGGGAGTGATGGTGAATCTGGGAGCCGAGTTTCTTCCCAAATGCCCAGAACCAGGAGCGTGTCGCGCCGAACGAACCATTCGACACACCCGACTTTATGTATGTCGTCGCCGACCCGACCATTTTTCTTGCGGTTGCGCTGACCAATCCCGAAGGAGAACAGGTCATTCGGGTGACGGCCGGAGCAGGGCTGTTTGCGCCGGAAATAGTGTTCCACGAAATCGGGACCAGTCTTTTGGCATTGGCCAACCTGGGGCGGTTATCCCCAGAGCAGGTCAAAGAGGCGTATGCGATGACTCGCCTGATTCCAGTCAAATGTATCCCGGTCGATTTTGGGCACAGTTTCACTTTGGCCAGACGGCTTGATCTCCAGCTTCACGAAGCCAGTTTTCTTCAATGCGCCGTTCAGGTCGCTTGCCCGTTTTTGTCGTTCGACGACCGACTCCGCAACGTCGCCCGGTCTTTGGACATTTCGGTCGAAGAGTCGATTGGTTCACGCTTCCCTGACGATCCAAGGGGAAAATCCTTCGGTTCGGGGTCTTTCAACCAGTCACCACCCGTCCTTGGAAAAAGCGGCGTCATCTTCCCCGGTGCGCTTCCGGTTTGTCCTCCGTCTCCCTTTGGCGTGAAAGGAATCGAAGCATCGGTGACCATCGATGAAATCGTGACGGCCATTTCGTCTGGTCGCCGGTAATCCAACGGAGGGCGAGGCTGGTCCGGAATGTAAGATGACGGATTCAGCAATGTTACATTTCCGAAAGCTGAATATGAAAAATGCTGGCAACCCCCGGATTTTTTCCCCGGAGAACCGAACATGCTCATTCGGGTTGCCGTGGCCGCCGTCTGTTTGATTTGGGGAATCGCAACTCCCTTCCTGGAAAAATCGGTTTCCGCTCAAGCCACCGGGACGGTTTCGGAAACGCAGCTACTGGAAACGCTTCGCTCGCTTCGCGACCAGTTCGCCGCGTTGAAGGCGGAAGTGGAATCCACGACCGGCAGCCCTTCACGGCCCGACCGCAACAACATGGATTTCGAACGCTACCGGACGGCATTCGGAACCTACCAATCCAGGATCGAGGACCTCTACCGGCAACTTTCGACCGGATACGAACAAATCGGCCGAGTCTACCGAACGAATCCCAAATCCCCACTGTACAAGACGTTGGTTTCCACCTATCTCGAAGCCAAGGGGGAATACGACGGGGTTTCCGCGCTTTTCGGAACGATTCCGCCGCCGGAAAAGCTACAGACCGTCGCGATCATCTCCGCCGACAAACGATTGAACCGACGGATTGCAGCCACCGTCAAATCAGACCAGCCGGTTCAGGCCGTCAACCCGAAAGACATACTTTCGGCGGATGAGTCGCGTTTCATCGGGACCTTTGACGCAGTCGAGATGTTTCTCCTGATCAAGGGGGACAAAGCCTGCTATGTATTTTTTGGATGGCGAGACGATGAAGGCAATGAAGCCGGGAAAAAGAACAACTCGTACCATTTGTCGGTCCTGCGGTCGGATTTTTTCCCCAAGGAATCGCCTGGGACATCCGCGACCGCCCAGCAGCACCTCGAAAATGCCCTGAAGCTGAACTTCTTCGCCCTTGATACCAGCGGAGAAATACTGACCGACATCAACGAATTTCTGACCCGGATAAAGTCTTACTCACGGGATAAATGAACCCAAGGACCGAATACCCTTCGGCTCCATCATCGGAAATTTTTCCTAACCAGGGGACGGGACGGTTTCCTTTAAATCCGAATCCGCTCCACTGGTCTTCGCTGGATGCGATGAATGATTCCCAATAACCGGTCGGACTGGTTGAGAATATCGTCGAGGTCCGTGTCGCTCAGTTCATCAGGCCGTAATATCTTCAATGCCAGATGGAGCTGCTTCAACTGCTCGTAGAACAGATGCCGACCATCCCCGGCCTCGATCATCTGGTCCGCCGCGGCATCCGCGAATTCGAGGTCGTCATTGAAGGGTTTGATCAGTGCGGTCACTCGTCTCCGAAGATCAGCTTGGGACGCGGCCAGGCGTGTGTGGAGAAGAAGTGTTTCCTGTCGAACGCGACGGGCCTCGCGGGTATCGACTCCAAGCCTTTCGGGTGTCAGCCGGGCGAGTTGTGCGGCTTCGAGAAGGTTGATTCTTCCTTCGGCGAGAGCTTCGCCAACATCTGCCGGATAGCGCAAAATCGGCAGGTAGAAACCTACAAATGACGCGACCGACAGATTGGGGCGACCGTTCTTTTCAAGGGAGGTCCGGAGCGCCCGGTCAACCGCAAGCAGGTCCTCGCGGTCGAATTTCCCCGGACGCCCACCCGCTTTGTCGGTTGCCTGGTACCGACCGACATGCCGCACGGCGTTGAGTATGGTAAAGACCTTGCGGTCCGTCGCCGGAATCGGAACGGGGCTGATTTCCCGAAGGGTGTCGAGAACTCGGCGAACGCCAGCGGGAGAAGCGATGGGGTCGGCGATTCTTGGGCGGCGTTTCATTCAAGACTCTCTTTCAGGGATTTGATCCGTCCGAAAATTCGAAAGGACTGGCGTTTTTCTGCGCCACCCCATTTTTGAATTCGACAACGGTTTACGAATTAGGCAAAATGTCAAGTATGGCTGTGCGTTTTGAAAGCAAGTTAAACCGACTCCAGCGGGAACTCCCCGAAGGTCTTCTTGCCGATGCCTCGTGGATGCAGTCCCGTGGCTATTCATCTGCCCTGCGGAGCCACTATGTCAGCGCCGGTTGGCTCGATAGTCCAACCCGACGCGTCTATCGCCGCTCTCGGACACCGTTGACTTGGCAGCAGGTCGTTCTTTCGCTCCAGAGGGTGCTGAACCTGCCGCTGACGGTTGGCGGGCGTACCGCGCTCGAACAACAAGGCTATGTGCATTATCTCTCGCAATCGGTACGAGAAGTTCACCTCTATGGTCCGAAGCGTCCGCCCACCTGGCTGGATAACCTTCCGCTCGACGTGTCCTTTCGGTGGCACAACAGCCTGCGGCTTTTTCCCGTCACTGCCAGCTTACCTCCCGAACCAAGCACCGACACGGTCAGGTCCGACGGCCTGACCCAGCCCATCCGTTATTCCAGCAAAGAGCGCGCGGTCCTCGAATTGCTCGATGAACTTCCCGAAAATGAGAGCTTCCATCAGGCGGATGTCCTGATGGAAGGACTCAGCGACCTCAGCCCGCGCCGTCTGCAAACGCTCCTTGAAGCTTGCGCGAGCGTAAAAGTAAAGCGGCTCTTTCTGTTCTTCGCCAACCGCCATCGTCATGCGTGGCTGGCGCGGCTCAATACATCCAGGGTCAATCTCGGCGCGGGTAAGCGCGTGTTGGTGAAAGGCGGCAAGCTGGACGCCAATTACAACATCACCGTTCCCGCCGAACTTGCGGCGCATTGATCGTTATGCCTTTTCTCGACACTTACCGGCACCAGGTCGCCCTGCTCATTCGCACGCTCCCTTTCGTGGCCGAGGAAAAGGCATTTGCCCTGAAGGGTGGATCAGCGATCAACCTTTTCGTGCGTGACCTGCCTCGCCTGTCGGTTGACATCGACCTGACCTATCTTCCCATCGAGGATCGCACCACTTCGCTCGCCGCAATTGCCGCCGCCCTTCTACGCATCAAGGACAGGATCGAGAAGGGAATCCCGGGTGCCCGCGTCAATGCCTCCCGCTCGGCTGACGAGAAAATCTTCACCAAGCTCCTCGTCCGCTCGGGCGATGTGCAAATCAAGATCGAGGTAACACCGGTACTGCGCGGTACCGTCTACGACCCGGTCCTTGCCGGTGTTGTGCACGCCGTCGAAGACGCCTTCGGTTTTGCGGAAATTCAGGTCGTGTCCTTCCCGGACCTTTACGCGGGAAAGATTGTGGCGGCACTCGACCGTCAGCATCCCCGTGACCTCTTTGATGTGCGCGACCTGCTGGCGAACGAAGGCATCGGTGATGACTTGCGCCGTGCCTTCCTTGTGTATCTTGCCAGCCATAACCGCCCAATGGCCGAAGTTCTGAATCCGACCCGCAAGTCGCTGGTGAACGAGTTTGAGCGCGGCTTTGCCGGAATGACGAGAGAGCCGGTTGCGCTTGCCGATCTTGAAGCCACGCGGGAAGCGATCACCGTCGAGATGGTCGAGAAAATGCCGGACGAGCACCGGCGATTTCTCCTCGGCTTCAAGCAAGGAGAGCCGGACTGGGATTTGATCGGCATTGCGGAAGTCCGGAACCTACCCGCCGTACGGTGGAAACAGCGCAACCTGGGGTTCTGCTAGCAATGGAACAGTGCGACACGTAGTTAGGCAATGATTTGTAATGCCGAGGTTTGGACATTACCGAGCGTTTCGCCGCTCGTATCCTAGCGAAGCGTGCGTCGGGAGCAATCCCTTCGTGCGAAGCCTTCGTG
>JBDRAL010000080.1:0-16256 GCA_039793685.1 Blastocatellia bacterium NZW_1522 | reverse complement strand
CCCCGACGAGAATCTGACCGTTTGTCAGCGGCAGGATCGTATAAACGCCGATACCACGCGCGGTATCAAAAGTACCGGACAGCCCGTTTCCGAATGAAGTGTCGAGTGTGCCGTCGGCGTTCAACCGCGCCACGCCTCCCCGCGCCGCGCCATTGATTTGGTTGAACTGCCCGCCGATCAGAATTTTTCCGTCCGCCTGAAGCGCCACCGCACGCACGGTGGCCCCTTCCGGGCCGGTTTGCGCCGCGCCGAAGGTCGTGTCGGTGGTTCCGTCCGGGTTGAGCCGCCCGACGCGGCCCCGCGGCAGACCGTTGAGAACGTCGAAATCCCCGCCGACGAGCATCTTGCCGTCCGACTGGAGGGCGATGGCATTCACCAAACCGGCGCGACCGAGGCCCGGCACGAATGTCTCGTCAACCACCCCAACCGCGCTCAAACGGGCCATCTGGCCACGGGCGACACCGCCAATTTGCCCGAAAATTCCACCGACAAGTACCCGCCCGTCATCCTGCACCGCCACCGCATTAACAGCCTCGCTCAGGCTCAAGAGATTTTGAGGGAAACTGGCGTCCAGTGTGCCGGTCGCGGTCAGGCGAACCAGATTGGTCGCCGTCACACCGCCGATCTGATTGAAATTTCCACCGACGATGACCTTCCCGTCAGATTGTACCGCCACGCTCTGGGGCGCTTGACCGGCAAGGTTCACCGCGATTCCGAACGTCGTGTCGAGCGTTCCGTCCGCGTTCACCCGGGCGACACCGTGCCGAAGCGTGCCGTTCACCCGATTGAAGTTTCCACCGATGATCACCTTGCCGTCGGGCTGAAGCGCCAGATCCTGAACAACGCCGTTCGCCCCGGCCAGACCGTTGCCGAACGTCGTGTCGAGCGTGCCGTCGGCGTTCAGCCGCGCGACACTTCCCCGTGTCACTCCGGCCACGCTTGCAAAAGCTCCTCCGATAAGAATTTTTCCGTCCGACTGAAGGGCAATCGTGGTCAACCGCCCGACTCCGAAAAGACTGTCGGAGAATGCCGCGTCGAGCGTGCCGTCGGCGTTCAACCGCGCGAATGCCCCATGCTCCACACCGTTCAGGGTACTGAAAAAGCCCCCGATGAGAATTTTACCGTCGGGCTGGACCGCGACGGCATCAACCGAACTGTTCGCTCCCGTCACCCCGGAAAGACCGTTCCCGAATGACGTATCGAGCGTGCCGTCGGCGTTCAACCGGGCGAGATTGCCTCTGATCACACCATTGACCACCAAAAATTGGCCGCCGATGATGATTTTTCCATCCGGCTGAACCGCGATGGCATACACCCCCAAGCCCTGAACCGCGCCGGACACCCCCGTCTGGCCCGCCCCGAACGTGGTATCGAGGCTGCCGTCGGCGTTGAGCCGGGCGATGCCGATCTGCGGCGTGCCGCCGATCTCGATGAAATTTCCGCCGATCAGAACCCGTCCGTCGGCGAGCGGCACAATCACCCTTACTTGTCCCCCTGTTCCAAACGAAAGCGGCCGTTCGCGTGTCGTCGCGCCCGCCAGTCCCGCCCCGAACGTCGGGTCGGTATCGCCCGGCGTCTGCGCCCGGACGCCGACCGCGCCGAAAAGAATGACCGTCGCCGCGAACAGCCCCGCGAGGGCGGTCCGCGACCACAACGATTTCAATATCCGATGATGAAAAAACATGGGCTGCTCCTTCGTTTCACTTCCCGTCACGGACGAAAAGCGCTGTTTGATATGTTTGTTCGGCCCTTTGGCCGGGAATTCCAGTTTTTGAGACAGACTTTCCCTGAACCGCCCGAAAAACGCCTTCGGGCGATTGGCCGGAAATCCGGATGTGTAGTAAAAGTGGTTACTTACGAACGTCTTCGGATTTTTCGATGGTCGCCCCGTCGCAGACACGAACGCCCCCGTCGGGAAGTTCAACGCAGTGAAACTCGCCCGACTCGATCCGCCGGAACACTTCCCGGACGGTGAGGCCGACTCGCCGCGCCAGCGCCTCGGGCGAGGTCATCATCCGGCCGCACGCCGGACACCCGACCGGCCCCGTCGTTCGCCGGACCCGGATTTCCTCGTGCGTCTCGATAATCGTCCGGACAATTCGCTCTTTCGCCATCTTCAACCCGCTTTCGTCGGAATGGCCGAAACGTAGAAATTGCCCGCCGAAAAGTCTCAGGAACGGTTCAGGTTTTTTTCACGGTTTTTTCAGCAGCCCGCAAATGCTTCTCGATCAACGAGATACGGAAATCTATGAATTCGGACCGTTTCGGCTTGAAACCGGTCAGCGCCGACTCCTGCGCGATGGCGCGCCGGTTTCGCTGACGCCGAAAGCCTTCGATCTGCTCGTGCTGCTGGTCCGCGCGGAAGGGCGGCTGCTGTCGAAAACCGAACTCCTCGACGCGCTCTGGCCCGACGCCGCGGTCGAGGAAGTCAACCTCGCCAACAACGTCAGCCTGCTTCGGAAGACGCTCGGCGACCGGGGCTACATCGAGACCGTGCCGCGCTTCGGCTACCGCTTTTCCGGCGAATGCCGCGCCCTCGCTCCGGTCGTGCCGGAACCTGAACCCGAACTCGTCATCGAACGCCGGACCGTCACCCGGATCATCACCCACGAAGTCGAGGTCCAGCCGGAACCGGCCATCTCCATCGAGGCCGCGCCCGTGGCGTCCGACCGGCTGCTCCCCGCCGCCCCCGAACCGAAAAAGGGCCGGTTTCTCACCGGACTGATTCTCGGCATGTCGCTGGCGGTGGTCGTCGGCGTCGGATTTGGCTGGCGGTTTTGGGGAAAGAAAGGGCCGACCGGGCCGCGCCTGCCGCTCCGGGTAATTCCCCTCACGAGCGATCCGGGCCGCGAAACCCGCCCGGCCTTTTCGCCCGACGGAAAATCGCTCGCCTACACCTGGGACGGTCCGAACGGGGACAATCTCGACGTGTACGTCCGGTCGCTCGACGGCGGGCCGGTCCGCCGCGTCACCACCGACCCGGCCACCGATTCCAGCCCGATCTGGTCGCCGGACGGCAAGCGGCTGGCGTTTTTCCGCTATCGGAAAATCGGTCTTGAAGTCGTCATCGCCAGTCTCGACGGCGGACCGGAACACTCGCTCGGCATCGTCACCGACGGAATTTCCTGGTCGCCGGACGGCAAGACCCTCGCCGTGTCGGACCGCCCCACGTCGGACCAGCCGCCGCGCGTCTTCACCCTCGCGGTCGAAACCGGGTTCAAAAAACAGCTCGCCTTCGACGGCGGGCCGGAATTTTCCGACGGACGGACCCGTTTTTCGCCGGACGGCAAGTGGGTGGCGTTCGTCCGGACCTCTCCCGCCCTGAGCGAACTGTACGTCGTGCCCGCGACCGGCGGCCCGACCCGCCGGGTGACCACCAACGCCGGGCGGGTGGACAGCCTCGACTGGCTGCCGGACGGAAGCGGGCTGATTTTTTCGTCCTCGCGCAGCGGCAAGTATCAGGCGTGGGAAGTTTCCCTTGAGGGCGGCGAGATGGTCCCGGTATCGGGTCTTGAGGGACAGTGCCGCGACGTGACGGTCTCGCCCGACGGCACGCGGCTGGCCTACCAGCGGTGGGAAACCGACGTGAACATCTTCCGGATGAAGATTTCGGGCGGCGACCCCGTCCGGGTCACGACCGCGACCCAGACCGACGACAGCCCGATCGTTTCCCCGGACGGCAAGCGGGTCGCCTTCATGTCGAACCGGACGGGTTTCTGGGAAGTCTGGGGCATCAACCCCGACGGAACCGACGAACGGCGGATCACCAACGTTCACGGCCCACCCGCCGGCAGCCCCCGCTGGTCGCCCGACGGGAAGCGCCTTGTCTTTGACGTTCACAACGGCCAGTTGGCCGACATCTACGTCATTTCGGCGGACGGCGGCGAACCGACCCGGCTCACCACCGGGGCGTTTCGCGACACCCTTCCGAACTGGTCGGCGGACGGAAAAACGATTTTCTTCTGCTCGAACCGGTCCGGCACGCCGCAACTCTGGAAAATGCCCGCGACCGGCGGCGAAGCCGTGCAGTTGACGAAATACGGCGGGTGGGAGGCGTTCGTCTCGCCGACGGGCGACCGGTTGTACTACACGAAAGGCATCGACATTCTCGGCCTGTGGAGCGTTTCGGTCGAAGGCGGGCCGGAAACGCCGGTCGGGAAGATTCAGCTTCAGCCGCGTCACCGTAACTGGGCGGTCGGGAAGGACGCGATCTACGACATTGAGTTCATGGCGGGGAAAGGCTGGGTACTCAATCGGTACGATCTGAAAACCGGCGAACTGACGCCGCTGCGGGTCGTCTACCGAAATGAAGTTCCCAACCCGGTCCGGCTGGCCGTGACGCGGACCGAGGACGAAATCTACTACGCCTTCGACGAACGCTCCGGCGGCGACATCGTGCTGGTGGAAAACTTCCATTCGGTCCGGCAGCCGTGAACTTCGGCGCGTTTTCCGGGGCATTTTCCGGAGCGGTAGAGCAAGGGAACTTTCGCGCTCGGTTCATCGTACGCGCGCGATCCTTAATAATATGCAGTCCGAAGGGCATTCGAGCGCGGCGCGCCGGGCGGGCGTCCTGAACGGCGCGATTTGTACCTTTCTCCAATCCATAGTATTTTTGCTGAGCCTCACCCATTCAGTTCGTCACGGTCAAACCTTCACCCCGTGGATGCCATGAACCGCCGTAAGCCCCTGCGGCTCATCCTTATCGGGTTGTGTCTGTCGCTGTGGGCGACGGTCACGCTCCAAACGACGCAGGCGCTCGATCCGGCGCGCGCCGTGACGCAGTATGCCCTGAAAACGTGGGACAAGAACGCCGGCCTTCCGTCGAGCGCGGTTCTGACGATGCTCCAGACCCGCGACGGCTTTCTCTGGCTCGGGACCTACAACGGGCTGGTCCGCTTCGACGGCGTCACCTTCACGACCTACAACAGCGTCAACACGAAGGTATTCACCCATGACGGCATCTGGACGCTCTGCGAGGACCGCGACGGGACGCTCTGGATCGGGACCAACGGCGGCGGCCTGCTTTCCCATCGGGGCGGGGTATTCACGCCCTACCCGGCCAACGACCGGCTTTCCTCCAATATCGTCACCCATCTTCAGATGAGTACCGACGGACGGCTCTGGGTCGGCACCCGGGCGGGCCTCGACCTGCTCGAACCGGGCCGGATGAACGAACCCGTTCGCATTCGCGACGCGGACGGCAAAACACCGGCCCGCAGCATCAACGACCTCTGCTTTCAACCTGACGGAACCACTTTCCTCGCTTCCGAGGAAGGGCTGTTCCGGCTTAACCCCGCAGCCACCCCGCCGGTCATTACCGGGGCCGATCTGACCGGTCCGATCCGGAAACTGCTGCTCGACACGGACGGAACGCTCTGGATCGGCACGCAGAATCAGGGGCTGATCCGGCGCACCCGGACCGCGCAACAAAGCTTCATGAAAGCAGACGGGCTGCCCGGCAACACGGTTCGGGCGCTCTGTCGCGACCGCGACGGGATCCTCTGGATCGGCAGCGGCGACGGCGGGGTGTGTCGCCTGCATGACGGCAAATTTTCGACCTTTACCGAACGCGACGGGCTTTCCAACAACGCCATTCAATCGCTGCTGGAGGATTCGCAGGGAAATCTCTGGATCGGGACCTATCGCGGCGGCTTGAACCGCCTCCAGAACGGTCGCTTTCTGACCTTCACCACCAAGGAAGGTCTCGGCGGAAACACCATCTGGGGCATTCACCCGGACGGCACCGACCTCTGGATCGCCACCTCCGACGGGATGAGCCGTTTTTCCGGAGGAAAAATTACCGAGACCGTCCGTCCCAGCACCGATGTCACCGGCGACAACATCATCCGGGGCGTGCTGCGCGACCGGACCGGGAAACTCTGGGTTGGCACGGACAAGAAGGGGCTGTTTCAGTACGACGACAAGGCCAAAACCTTTACCCCGAAGGATTTGGGGGGGCTTCCGCCCGAGCGCATCCGCGCGCTGTGCGAAGACCGCGACGGCGCGCTGTGGGTCGGCACCCAGTATGGCCTGGCCCGGCTCGACGCCGCCGGCGCGAAAGCCTTCACGACGACAAACGGGCTGAACTGCAACATCGTCATGGGGCTGACGCTCGACCGCGCCGGAACGCTCTGGATTGCCACCAACGGGGGCGGGCTGAACTTTCGAAAAGGCGACCAGTTCGGCGCGCTGAGGATGAAGGACGGCCTCCCGAGCGATGTGATTTTCGGCGTTTATGAAGACCGGGAGGGTCTGCTGTGGGCGCTGACCAACGGCGGACTCGGCAAAATCGAGGGCGGGAAGATTACGGCCGTCACGGCGCGTCAGGGATTGTGGACCAACAACGTCTTTCAGATTCTGGAGGATAAAAGCGGAAATTTCTGGTTCGGCAGCGATAACGGCATTTTCAGCGCCCCCCGTCTGGAACTCGTCGAAGTTGCCGCCGGAAACAGAAAAAGCGTGACCTGCACGGCTTATGGCCGGGCTGACGGCATGATCAGCGAGGAAGGCGTCGCAACCGGCATCGCCACCCGGACGGCGAGCGGCGATCTCTGGTTTCCGACCATTCAGGGCGTGATTCAACTTCAGCCGGAACGCATCGCGCGCAACCTGACGCCGGCCCCGGTCTTTATCCGGCAGTTCGGTTACGGGGAGGAAATGTCCGATTTCGCCACGACCGACCTCGAACTGTTTTATCCGCGCAATACGTTTGAAATCAGCTATACCGCGCTCTGCTTTCTCGCGCCGGAACGGGTGAAGTTCAAATATCGTCTGGTCGGTCTCGACCGGGAATGGATCGAAGCCGGGACCCGCCGCACGGCCTACTACACGAGCGTGCCGCCGGGCAGCTACACCTTTGAAGTCATCGCGGCCAACAACGACGGGGTCTGGAATGAAAAACCGGCCACGGTGCGCGTTGTCGTCCGGCCGCCGTTCTGGCGGAAGTGGTGGGCCTATCTCATCTACGCCGCGGCAGTGGCGGTCATCATCTTTCTTTTCTATCGGTTCCAGATGGAGCGGCTGCGATTGCGGGCCGGGTTGCGCGAACGGCAGATTCTGGCCGAGGCGGCGGAAACCGAGGCGCGGGCGCTCGAACGGGAAAACCGGCTGCTCGCCAAGCAGGACGAACTGCTCACCCAGAAGAACGTGGAACTTGAGGAAGCCAACGAACGGCTGCGCGAGGTGGACCGCATCAAGCAGGATTTCGCCGCGATGCTCGTTCACGATCTGAAGTCGCCGCTCACGGCGGTGCGCGGCACGATGGATCTGCTCAAGGACTCCCCGACCGCCGAAGCGGAGGGGTTGCTGCCGCTCATCGAGGCCTCCGAACATGGCCTCGACAAAACGCTCAACCTGATCAACGAAGTGATGGACGTTTTCCGGTCGGAACGGCAGGAAATGGACCTGACGATGATTCCGCTGGAGCCGGAAAAACTGCTGCTGGAGTGCTATCGGGAAGCCTACGCGGCGGGCCTCTCGCACGGAATCACGGTGGCCTACGACTTCCAGCCGGAACTCCCGCTCATCGAGGCCGATCCGAGCCAGCTCGGGCGGGTTTTGTCCAATCTTTTGTCGAATGCGGTGAAATTCACGCCGCGCGACGGTACGGTGACGCTCGAAGCACGCACCATCTCGGGAAGCGGCATTGAGGAGGGCGTCAAACTGCTGCTGATTACCGTCACCGACACCGGCGCGGGGATTCCCCCGGAGGATCAACCGTACATTTTTGACCCCTACCGCCAGTCGAAAGCCAAGGGACGCCAGGTCGGCGTCGGCCTCGGCCTCGCCATCGTGAAGCGCATCGTCGCCGCCCACGGCGGAAACGTTTCCGTCCGGAGCAAGGTGGGTGTTGGAAGTACGTTTGCGGTCGTTCTGCCGCTGTTCGAGGAAAATCAGGCGGCCCCCGAAATGTCGGACGCTCGCGATGTGACGACTACGGTTTGACGCACCGTTTAGCCTATGGCTCGCGCCATAGGCTAACGATCTTTCGTACGCTCCGCGTACTCAGTACTCAGCGAATCACTAACTGCTGACCACTGACTGCTGACTGCTAATTGTAATCTCGTCCGTACTTGTTCTTGTGCTGGCGGAAGACGTAGCCGGATTCATCCACGGTCAGTGTGCCGATGTTGACGCCGCCGCTGACGGTGACGGTGCGGCTGAGGGCCGCGAGACGGGAGTCAACCGCGCGTTCGTGCCAGATTTTCAGCCGGTAGGTCCCGTTCGGAACGCCGCCGATGCGGAAATTGCCCGCCCGGTCGGTGACGGTGTAATGGCCCGACGGAACGACCACCAGATAGGCCGACATCTGCGGGTGGATGTTGCAGAAGACCGGGACGATTCCAGGCCGGTTGAACTGTACCGTCCGGCTTTCCCCACCCTGAAACAGCCCGAGGTCGAAGCGCTTCGCCGCCGAATTCGAGAAAATGTTGTGCGGGAACGGGTCGAGATTCGGGAAAGTCACTTCCTGCCCGACCGTAATCGGCAGTACCCGCCGCGAAAACCGCTTGCCCTGCTGCTGAAGTTCCGGACGCCCACCGGGCCGACGATAGCCACCGCCGACCGGTTCGAGCCAGACGGCCACGTTCGACGGATCGCCTTTTTTCGAATTGACGAGGTTGATGGTGCCGCTCACCGTTCCCGCCACCGCCGGAGCGGCTTCCGTCACGGATGAAAAACGGGGCGAGGGCAGGAACCCGAGGGTGAGGGCGAGCAGAAAGCCCGTTACCCACGCCTTAAGGTTTGGATTTGGCGCACCGGAAGCCGATGTCATATTGAGAATTCTCCGGGAGGTCGCTCAACCGGGCCGAGACACGGACCTGATTGAGTTCGTTGAACCACGACCCGCCCCGCAGGACCCGGGTCTTGCCGGTCGTGGGATTGGCCGGACCGGCCGGATTGCGTTCGGGCGAGGCGGCATAAAACTGTGGGTCGTACCAGTCGCCGCACCATTCACTGACGTTGCCGCTCATGTCGAACAACCCGTAGCCGTTGGGGGTGTAACTTTTCACTTTCGCGGTCGGAATCGTGTCGTCCGGACCCCGCGCCACCTTGTTCATCGCGAAATTGGCCTTCCGGGCCGGGTCCTCGGCGTCTCCCCAGGGGAAACGGGTGTTCCCGCCGCCGCGCGCGGCGTATTCCCACTCCGCCTCGGTCGGCAGCCGCTTGCCCGCCCACTCGGCGTAGGCCCGCGCGTCGTTCCAGCTCACGCACACCACCGGATGGTCGGCCCGGTCGGAGGTGGAATACTTGCGCCAGTTTTCATCCGACGGCGGCATGCCGTTGTGTTCCTTTTCGGCATCCGTCACATAGCGCGTTTCCTCGACAAACTTTGAAAACTGCGCGTTGGTGACTTCCGTCTCGTCGAGCGCGAACGTGTCCACATACACCCAGTGAACCGGCTTTTCAGGGTCGGTTTCCTGACTTCCCATCTGAAACCAGCCGCCCTGAATGATGACCATCCCGGCCTGACCGGGTTTCTGGCTGCCCGGAGGCGCCGGAACCTTTTCTTCCTTTTGCGTGACCGGCTTGCCGTTGGTCGTTCCCGTGGCGCCGCCGCCAAACTGTTTGAAGGCGAAAAATCCGCCCCCGCCGAGCAGCGCGATGGCGACCAGCCCCGCCGCCGCCCAGACCAAACCGCGCCCGCCGGATTTCGCCGGCGCGGCCGGAGCCGGTGCAACGGGGGCCGGAGTCACCGGCTCCTGGGCCTCGACCGCGCCGGAAAGCGTCCGCGCGGAAGGCCGGCTGACCGTAACCGCCTGCGGCGATTCATCGGTCGGCTTGCTGCGGGCGATGATGGTTTCGGCTTCCTTGGTTTCGCCGCCGGTACTGGTACCGCCGGAACCCGACCGGACCCCCGTGTCCAGCGGGCCGGACATCATCTGAAGCGTGCCCGAATCCCGGTAACTCGTCAGGTCGGGCTGAGAAACCGCGAAGGGCGTCAGCGTGACGGACGATTCCGATGGCGAAAACCCGTAGACCTCGCCCCAGGCCATCTTGTACGCCTCGGCGAACTCGCCCGCCGTCGAATACCGCGCCTCGGGGTTCTTCGCCAGACACTTCGCCACGACCGCCTCGACCGACGCCGGAATGGTGTCGTCGATGGTCCGTAGCGGGGGCGGGATGTCGCTGATCTGCTTGACGAGCAGGCCGGTCAGCGTCGAGGAAATGAACGGCAGCCGACCGGCGATCATTTCGTAGGCCACGATGCCCAGACTGTAGACATCCGCCCGGCGGTCGATGATTTCATCGCCCCGGCACTGTTCCGGCGACATGTACTGCGCCGTTCCCAGAATTGTTCCCGCCCCGGTCAGTTGCGACTCGACGCTGGCGTTCATCTTGGCGATGCCGAAATCCAGCACCTTGACGGTCAGCCGACCCTGCTCGTTCGACTTGAGCATGATGTTGTCCGGCTTGATGTCGCGGTGGATGATGCCGTTTTCGTTGGCGGCGTCGATGGCCGCGCAGGCCTGTTCGAGAATCGTCACCGACCGCATCGGCGCAATCTTTTTCTCGGTTGAAATGAGCTTTTTCAGGCTCACCCCCTGAACAAATTCCATCACGAGGTAGAGCAGTTCGCCGAATTTGCCGAAATCGGTGACCTTGATGGCGTTCGGGTGGTCGATAACGGCCGCCGCGCGGGCTTCGCGCAGAAAGCGTTCGCTGATGGACGCGTCCATCCCGATGCCCGGCAGGATGACCTTCAGCGCGACGATGTTTCCGATGAAGATGTGCTTGGCCCGAAAAACCGCGCCCATGCCGCCGAAGCCGATCAGATCCTCGATCTGGTACTTCCCGTCCACGGTCGAGCCGATCAGGTTCTGATACCCGCTCGTGGCATCGGGAGGCGGAGTGGAGGCCGCGTCCTGGAGGGTGAGGTCTTGGGGATTCGATCCGGACATGGATTCACACGAAAGCCGGAACGTCTCATCCGCCGCGAAGGCCGGATGAAAGCTCGGCGCGTTGCCAAAATGACTCGGTAGAACGTCCCGCGATGATATAGGCATCGTTTCGCAAGGGTCAATGTTTCCGGCGGGTTGTCTGTCTCGGGGAAGTACGACGGACTTCCCCGAAACGGATTCGTCCGTCAGAACACATATCCAAAACCGAAGTTGAAGTGATTGGCATGGCGCGAGGGACCAAACGTGATCCCGGTTTCCATCCGTCGGTACTCGAACGTCGTGATGAAGTTCGAGCGGAAGCGGTAAATGACGTTCAGCGTGCCGGTCCGGTTGAAGGTGAACGACCCGCCGCCGGTGAAGGTCGTGCCGCGGAGGTCCTCATTGTAGGGATCGTCGATTCCGAAAGCCGCGTTGAAGGTGAGATTTGTCCGGGGGCGCCACTGAAGCTGCGCCCAGCCGCCGCGGGTCCGGATGCCGATGAAACGGGGACCGATGCCGGGCGTCACGAACCCCTGCCCGATAGCCCCGCCGAGGCCGCTGATCGCCCGCCCCCAGAACCCTTCCCCGCTGAGCGTGAAGCGCCCGCCGAGCGGGACCACGATGTCGCCCGCGACGGCGACCGAGTTGATCGTCGCGCCGGGATTGGCGAGCGCCCGGCCGTAATGAACGCCGACACCGATCTGGAACGGGGGATTTTCCGGCAGGCCGTACGCGACATTGGCTTCCCGCAGATTGCCGCGCGTGTAGGCGATCCGGGTTTCAAACGCCGGCATCCGGCTGCGCTCGCCGTTGTCCGGACGAATGAGAAACGTCTGGCTGGCCGGAATCGGCCCGCCGAACGGCGCGAGGATGCCGCCCTCGACGGTCCAGCGCTCGTTTTCGGTTTCCTTCAACTTGTAGGCGACCTTCGCCTGCGGGACCCAGTTCCAGAGATTTCCCGATTCCGAGAGGCCCGAAAAACCGAGCTGGGCGAAGGACGTCGGATTGAGCGGCGAGATAATCGGGTCGTCCTGCCCAACCACGAAGGCCAGCCGGTCGGTTTCGAGCCGGACTCGCGCCGTCCGCAACCTCAATGAACTAAAGGCTTTCCCGTTGTAAACCGGGGCGTTGCCGCCGTTGAGGTCCATGCTCAGGTCGCCGCTCAGCCGCCATTTTCCGATCTGGGGCGCGCGGAAGGCGAAGTTCAACTGCGTCTGGCGGGCGGTCGCGCTGAAATTCGAGCCGTTTTCGATGGTCCGGTTGCTCGGCGGTAATACCCACAGGCCGTTGAGCGCGTCGAACGTCCCCGCCGAATTGTAGTAGGCGTTGAACATCACGATGCCGGAAAGCTTCACGGCGAACTTTTCACCGGTTTCGACCCGCGACTGGCTCTGTTCCTCGACCCGGGATTTCGTCACTTCCGCGTCTTCTTCCAGTTTTTCAACCCGCTCGGCGAGGGTTTCGAGCGTCGCCGGCTTCGGGGCATCCTCATTGACCGGTTCCTGGACGTCATCTTGCCCGGTCGCGGCCACGCCCGACGTCGGGGCCGCCGGAGACTGGACAGGACGGACCGCCTTACCTTCCGCGACGAGCAGACGACCTTTGAGGGCCTCGATTTCACGTTCAAGCTGTTTCGCCCGCGCGTTGGCGGCGTCCGCCGAATCCCGCGCGGCCACGGCGGCGGCTTCCGCCTGCTCGATACGCCGCATCAGTTCGAGTAAATCGGGCGGCGCGACCGGACGCGACGGCGCGGAGGCCGTGGCGGGAACGGGTTTCGCGGCGGAACTCGCCACCGGCGTCTGACCGGTTCCGGTCCCATTGAACATGAGAAGGCCAATCGCGAAAAACGCGACCGCCCGAACGGATTTCATACCGATCACTTCCATTGGCGCACCTCCAGTTGATTCCCGCCTCGGAGCTTGAATGTCGAGTCGCGGGTAGTTCCGAGCCGGTTGATAGCGGAAAAGGATGGTTTTCAGCGTGTCATTTTCAGAACCGGAAGAAAAGGTATCGGGTGTCGGGTGTCCGGTTTCAGGTTCAAACCACAAAGGGACTCAGGACCTGGGATCAGATTCCGCGTTGCTGACTACTGACCACTGACTACTAACTGCTGACTGCTGACCACTAACTGCTGGTGACCGGTGGTGAAAGGGCCTCAATTTCAAAGGGAAGAAGAAAAATGGACGAAGGCGAATACAGGCAAAATCACTGTATTTTTCTAACAAATCGCCGTATAAATGCCGTACAAATTCAACACAAAAATGCCGGGCTTTGTTCTGAGCAGCCACCGGCATTTACTCAACTGCCCCAGATTCAAGGAGTTCAAAGATGCAGAACTTTTTCTTGGCGCCGCGCCGCGCCTCTCTTTTGCGTTCCTTATTTGCCGCCAGTTGCGCGGCGATGATGCTGTTTTCAACCGTTCCGGCATTTGCCCAGAAAGGTCGCGCGCCGGTTCAGACCCGGCCCGACTCCGACCTTTTCTCGCTTCAGGAGAGGGCCAGCTTTCTCAAGGAAAGTTCGGGCGGTTTCGACAAAATGTCCCCGAAACAACGGGCCGAATACACCGATCTGCTGAACCGCATCGCCGCCCTTCAGCCGGCAGCGGCCCCAGTAACGAATGTCGCCGGGACCATTGCCGGAACGCTGACGGCGACCGACCCGACGTTCAACCGGCCATTGTCCTTCACCCAGGGCGGTTCCTGCACCCTTTCCGGGGTCGGCACGGCGGTTCGGTACAAGGCCATTCCCTATACGTTGAACTGTTCGAGCAATGTGACCATCAGCCTGGTTCCCGCCGATGGCGCGTCAATCACTCCAGCGGGCGCCGATACCTATCTGGTTCTGTACGGTCCGGGCGGATTCAATCCGGCGACTCCCTGCGCCAACGCCATCGCCGCAAACGATGATGCCGTCAGCACGCTTTCGAGGATCACGACGACGACCCCGCTCGCCGCCGGGAACTACACGATTGTCGTGACGTCGTTCGACAATGTTCCCGCCGCCCCGGGCGCCCTGCCGTGGTCGTTCAACCTTTTCGTTAGTGACACCTGCGCGGCGGGGCCGTCCAACGTGGACAGCCAGGTTTCGTTCACCACCACCACCGTCGGGCTGACCGGCAACGGTGTCGCCGCCTGCGGCACGCTCGGTTACACCAATCAGTACAACCTCAACGTTGACCTCCGGAATATCGGCACCAACACCTTCACCAATCCCTTCTTCCAGGTCATCGAACTCCAGCAGACGGACGGCACGCCGACCGCCAACCCCTTCCGCCTCCGCACCGCCGACGATTTCAACGGCGCGACCTGCTCCGGCGGTCTTGTCGGTACGACGCAGGCCATTCCCGGCCCGATCACCCCGGCGCAGGTCGTTCCCGTCAATTTCCAGATTGCGATGCCCCAGTTGCGCCGTTTCCGCTTCCTCGTGAGTGTCTTCGCCACGGTCGGAAGTCCGAACAGCCGCAATGGCAAGACCGTCAAACTCGGCGAACTTGCCGTCACCGGCCTCGACCGAGGCGGCAAACCGGTTGTTTCCGCCACTTTCACGCCTGAAAAGGGCCAACCGTCGCTCGCCGTCGCGAACATCAAGGCCACGCCCGCCCGGTAAGAAAAGGTGTCAGGTCGCGGGTGTCGGGTTTCAGGTGAAAACCAAGGGATCAGGCATCAGGGATCAGATTCAGCTTTACTGACTGCTGACTACTAACCACTGACTGCTGACCACTGGCGACTGGCGACTGGCGACTTCAAGAAGGGATCAGGGGGAGAAACCCTTGGTCCCTTTTTCCTTGGGAAAAGGTGTCAGGTTTCGGGTGTCCGGTTTCAGGTGAAAACCAAGGCATCAGGGGTCAGGCATCAGGGATCAGATTTCGTTTTACTGACTGCTGGCCACTGACTGCTAACTACTTCAGGAAGGGATCAGGGGTCGGGGATCAGATTCGGTTTTACTGACCACTGACTGCTAACTGCTAACTGCTGACTGCTACTAACTGCTGGTCACTTGGGGATGGGAAATAAGCGCCGCTGCAAGAGTTCAGGCGAATATACTGTATTTTTCGCGCAAATTGCCCTATAAACACCGCGATTACGTTCCAAAACATCGAATCGCCAGTGGCCATAACCGTGCCGCATCCGGAAGCCACAAACTTTGAACCTTTTCAAAGGAATTGAGAGATGATGAATCAATCCACCACACCGTGTCGGACCGCCCTTTTGCGGTCACTGTTCGCCGCCGGGTGCGCGGCGATGATGCTGTTTTCCACCGTTCCGGCGTTCGCCCAGAAGGGTCGCGCGCCGGTGTCGGACCAGTCCGGCGACAGCAATACACCCTATGTTCGTTCACGCGACGCCAAGCCCGCGCCCGCTGGCCCCATCCGCAACGTGGCCGGGTCGGTGGTCGTTCCCTCGACGACTGAAACGTCGGGAATCAATACGCCGCTGCGCGACACGGCCCGCGTTTATCAGGCCTACTATCATCAGAGCCAGTTGGCCGGAATCACGGCGCCCACCCAGATCACGGGCATGCGTCTGCGGATCATCGCCGCGTCAATCGACATCAGAGGCGCGAACAACTTCCCGACCGCCGACATCACGTTTTCGCAGTACGACGTGCAGTTGAGCCGGGCGAGCACGGCGATCCGGACCGCCGGGGAAATTCCTTCCTCGTCGACGACCTTCGCCGACAATCAGGACGCCCCGACCGTCGTGACGACCCGGAGCGGCGCGCTGACCATCCCGGCGAATTCCTACCTCGGCAATGCGGCCTCGACCCCGGCTTCGCCGAACGCCTTTGGTGCGACCATCGCGTTCACCACGCCCTACATCATCAATCCCGGCGAGGAACTGATGATCACCATCCGGCATTCCGGCGCGCCCGGCGGCGCGGGCAGCACCGGGAACGTTATTTTCTTTGCGACCGCGGACTTTGGGAACAATGTCGCCGACGCGGTTTCAGCCACCAGCGGCGGCTCCGGGGCGACCACGCCGACCGGATTTTCCAGCCCGCTGTTTTTCGAATTCGTGACCGCCCCGGCGGTGACCGGCCCGGTCAACGTCGATAGCCAGGTTTCGTTCACTACCACCACCGTCGGGCTGACCGGCAATGGCGTCGCCGCCTGCGGCACCCTCGGTTACACCAACCAGTACAGCCTCAACGTTGACCTACGGAACATTGGCACCAACACCTTCACCAGCCCCTTCTTCCAGGTCATCGAACTCCAGCAGACCGACGGTGTCGTGGCCAATCCGTTCCGTCTCCGCACCGCCGACGACTTCAACGGCGCGACCTGCTCCGGCGGTCTCGTCGGCACAACCCAGGCGATCCCCGGACCGATCACGCCCAATCAGGTCGTCCCCGTCAACTTCCAGATTGCGATGCCCC